>PAZI01000030.1 GCA_002715545.1 Methanobacteriota archaeon | reverse complement strand
ATTGTTGCGGATAGGGAGGAGACTGATTTCGGATATGTTGCGATATCAGCAAGGCAAATTAAGAACCAAGGAACAATTGTTGCCACCAATTCTAACTCGATAATATTAAAAGGCGAAAACATAGATCTTTCTCGAGGTGTATTGAATATTAGAACGGGAAGTGATTTTGAAGCCGGGGTGAACACGGTTGGTGAGCCCAGATATGTGGGCAACGTTGGGAATTACTTGGAGAAGAGACAAGGTGGCTCTGTTTCTACCCAATGGGGCTTGCAGGATGTATATTGGGGGAACGGAACTGTGTCTATGGTAGGCGGCTCTGGTACCTATACTTCTGGAACTGATTTGGGGGTTGAATTGGTGTCGCCTACCTTCACGGCTGTCGAATTAGTGACGCCAAAGAATTTGATTTATAATAATTATCACCTTTATGAAGAGCCCATGAGGATAAAGTACCCATTAGATTATTTTGGGTCATATTATCAATGGGGTATTGTTGGTGCTGCTGGTTTTTCAAGGAGAGTTGATAGGCAAGGGACTGTTTTTAAGCCTCATGTTAACTTTTCTAGGGCTTTTTTTGGTAGTGGTGATAATCCAGAAGAGCATTGGTATGCTCAGGGTATGTTTATTTATAATCGAAATGATTCCGTAATCGTTACGCCTAGGGTAGCAATGAATGACGCTGTGTATCTAGGTATATATGGTCCGCTTGATAGTAGCATTTTGGAAATTAAGACAAGCGTTACCAATAGAATTGAAGAAATCAATGAAACATCCACAATTTATGTATTGTCGGAACTAGGTAATGTCTACCGCACAGCGACGTTGCTGACCAACATGCAGCAGACTGTTGCAAGGCCGACTTGGATTCCTTCTACTTTGGTTATATCAAGGAATAATAACGGTGAGTTTGATAGTGGCTTGACTGTAAATAGTTCAATTGAGTCATACCCTTTTAATGGCTCATTCGGTTACGGATTTAATGAAAATGTATCGGTCAACTGGACTACATACGGTTTTCAGTTCACCAATGTTCTTTCACGGGCTGAGTTGACAACTGAAACAACGGTTGATATTGGGGGAAACAGGGATCCTTTTGGTAAGGAAATTCAGCAAACTCAGCCAGGGTCTGTTGTTATAGAAGCGCGTGATTTAAATCTGGAAGCAGCAAAGATCAGGGCTGAGGGGAATTTGAAAATCAAGGCAGATAATTTAATATCCAGTAAAAACGCTATTTTAGATTGTCAAAATATTTCACTGGATATTGGTTCGACGGGCCGTTTGCTTGTGATTGAGGACCTTGTGGAAGATGAGGTTTATCGTTTTGGTGGCCACGTGGAAATATATGAGGCTGCGTGGGATGAAACATGGAAAGAAATTAGATTTAATAATGAGGGTGAACCTGAGGAGGTCACGATACCCTATCACTATAAGACATTGTATGTGGATCTAGATTCCAGCATGACAAATCAGGTTCTTGTACAATCATTAAGGTTGCGCGGTGATGATGTCATTATAAGGGACAAAATTCGTTTAGCTGGTGAGATTGCTATTCGTTCAAGTAGTATCACATTCGATGATGATTTTGAGGTTATTCAAAATCCAAATAAAACATTCAAATGGGACAATAGTATCGCTGATGGTGTTATTTCTATTACAAACAATGCAGCTTTTACTATACCTGGAGATGTTATTATGGGAACCCCTGAAAAGCCTTATGAAATTTTTACTAATACAGGGACTAATACCACCCAAAATCTGACGATTCATTCGGAAAAATTTAATAATTTGGGAGGGATGCGCATTAACGGATCTATGGCCTTGATGTCAAAGTATATCAATGTAAGTGATTCAGTATTGGATGTAAGTGATAACGTGCGAATTAGTGGTGATTCTTTCAAGTTGAGGAACAGTACCAATATGATTGGAGGTATTCTCAATCTTGAATTGTCTAACTTGTTGGTTGATGGGGGAAGTGCCAGTACTAATTTCTTTTATGTAGGTAATGGAATTCTGTCTGAGTCTGAGTCGAACAGTGGAAAACTATTGAGCTCACAAATTTTTATTAAGGCGGATTCTTATAAGTCGGTTCCTGTTCTTTGGAATTCATCCGAGGACATGGGCCCAGTGCATGGCGGATTCGTTGATAATCGTGCTATTGGTTTGCTCTCACTGACGAATGCATATCTTGGTGTCTTTGATTTCCACAAAACATCAAAATCGAAGAAAGCTATATACATTGATAAGTTGGTTTTTGAGGGTTTGACTGAGGACGCTCTTTTGACCAACAAGTTGGATCAGTTAAACATAAAGGATGGGATGACGGTTTATTTTGCGGCATCCAATTTGCCTGAGGAGAAACTCGATGGGATGAGGGATGGAAAATTAAAATGGGTGAAGGATTTCGCAGGACAATACAGTTCGATGCCCATTTATTTACCCGGTTCAGGTCAAAGCGTTATGGTTAACAGGGCCCACAGAAGAAGCAAAATTTTCGATACTGACAACGATGGAGTTGCCAATGGTTTTGATCCGACTCCATATGGTGATGGTTTACCTAAGTTGTCGGTTGACGGAAGGTTGATTCATTGGCTGGGTATACCTAACAGGTCATACAAAATTGAATACACTCAAAAACTAGGTGATCAATCGAAATGGAACATTCTAGGCCTGATTAAAAATGAAAAGACGGTTTTTGATTATATAAGTTATCGTTTGCCAAAGTCTTTTATTGCTTCTGATCAAGGAATCGAGACCGTTTACATTCGCGTATCATATAAATAGAGATGAACAGGCAATTAGATATTTGGATTATTTTTGTTGTCCTCTTGGTAGGTGTAATTTGCTCAAATGCAGTATATGCAGCCCAGTCGGACAAATTTCATAATCCTGCGTTCATTGAATATGGAAAAGGCCATGTTAATACCGACTTTCTGCTCGCTAGGGTGAAGCAAAACATAGCGCAGGATCGACTGGACATTGAAATTCAAAAGAACGATTTAAGGATCATTCGTGAATTTACGATTGTCCCAGGACTAACGCTTTTGGCCATGCCTGGTACACCTTCGAAGGTTCAGGTGAATCAGCAAAGGCTGGATAAAATTNTGGCGATAAAAAGAGGCTTGGAGAACTCTGGGATCTTCGAATATGTAGAACTGGACTATGTTAATAAACCACTAGGAACAGTAACCGATTCAGCCTTTGTTGATGGAACACTGTGGGGTCTTGAAAATTATGGTCAGGATAACGGTACGGCTGATGCAGATATAGATATTGAAGAGGCATGGGACATAACCTCAGGTGATCCAAAGACAATAGTAGCCGTCATAGATACTGGCGTAAGGGTGACTCACAATGATTTGCTCAGCCGTATATGGACTAATGAAGATGAAATTCCAAACAATGGTGTAGACGACGATAAGGANGGTTACATAGATAACCATAAGGGTGTTGATTTTTATAATGATGATGGATTTCCTGAAGATGTTCATGGTCATGGGACTCACTGTAGCGGGACGATTGCAGCTTCTGCTAATGANGAGTTTCCGCACGCTGGTGTAGCGTTTAATTCAACAATTTTGCCGTGCAAGGTGGGTGATTTCGGGATGCCTCACTCGGCAATTATTGCGGCAGTTCAGTTTTGCGCCAAAGAAGGTGTGAAGATAGCAAATTGCAGTTACGGGGGTTATTTTCCATCCCAAGCATCTTATGATGCCTATGCTGAGGCAGGAAGCCAAGGGATGATATTCCTAGCAGCCGCGGGAAATGATGCTAATGACAATGATGCATTGGCAGCTTATCCATGTAGCTATGATCTTGAATGCATCGTCTCGGTTGCTGCCACAGATCGCAACGANGACATCACTGGATTTTCCAATTACGGGGAAACATCGNTAGATTTGGGAGCACCGGGACNGGAAATTTTCTCTTCTACTTCAAGCAATGATCAAAGCTACGAAAGTTGGGCAGGTACGAGCATGGCTGCGCCCCATGTTAGCGGCGTGGTTGCTTTAATGAGAAGCCTACGTCCTGATTGGACAGTACTTCAGATCAGGGAGAAACTGCTTAATAGTGTTGATTCTATCAATTCACTNGAAGGTAAAACACTTACAGGCGGGCGATTAAATGCAGCCAAGGCAGTGGCAAACATGGGTTCTTTTGGTGCTCCTGATGGAATCATGGAAATTTCCATCAAACCACCATCAGGCTCAATGTTGATGACAGATGACAAGATTTCGATTGAGGTAGAGGTGATTGATGGTGATAAAGTTGAAAACGCAGTAGTAACCATGCTGATGGAGGATGGAAATACTGCTTTCTTTTCCAATGACGGCGAGTTTCCTGATCTTATAGAGGGAGACAATCTTTATACCTCATATTTCAAGGTCCCGGAGAAGCAAGGTAAACTAAAGACAACTCTTTTTGTGTCTTGTGAAGGTAAGGATGATGCGATTAGAGTCATTCAGTATAATATTGCAGCGGTTCCTGAGAATGATAACTTTTCGTTTGCCGAAAAAATTCCAGCACAATTTGCCATAGTTGAGGCATTTAACAATTACGCGACTGTAGAAAAAAACGAGCCGAGGCATTCTGGTTTGTCTATGCAATTTTCATCANTTTGGTGGAAATGGACTGCTGAAAGCAGTGGGACTGTTTTTGTTGATACATCAGGAAGCGATATAGATGCTAATATTGCGGTTTATCGGGGTAATGATTTAGGAAATCTGCTATTAACTGGAAGAAATCAGAATTTCACCTTTGAAGAGAGAGACAAGGGTATTTATTTCGATGCAATTGCAGGAAAGACCTATAAATTTTCTGTCTCAAGTGCGACTCAACAGGATCTGGGCTACGTCCGGCTCAGGGTTGCTCCGGAAGGGAAGCCTGATATAAACAAACCGTTCCTTTCTGGTATTCAACCATTTAACGGTTTCATTACTAATACTAATAAGGTGGAGATCAGGGGGGTGGCATTTGATCCAGAACCCAATGCATCAGGAATTAAGGAAGTNCGGGCTCGGGTTAATGGTGGTATTTTTTCAGTTGTCGTAGGTTCTGAAGAGTGGTTTACGCCGGTAGCGTTACTTGAAGGGGAAAATATAATTGAAATTGTTGCTGTAGACTATAGCGACAATGTTTCTGAATCTGTTAGGCTTCAATACGATTATTTTCCACCCGACTTGACCAACGATCATTTTGTTAATGCCGTTAAGCTGAACAGTGATGTTGTCTTTCTAAAGGCAGATCAGACCCGGGTCCCTCTTACCAGAGGGATTGGAGATTTGGATTTGGTGGTTGTTAAGCGTGATGGATTCATTATGAAGCCTGGCGAATATCGCCTTGATCCTGAAGATAACGGGACCATTGAACTCTCCGAGCCACTTCAGCGGGACTCTCTTATTGAGGTGTTTAACCCGTACTGGACAACTACGACGGTTAGCACCTTGAAGGCAACCAAGGAGCATCAAGAGCCAAACCATGCAGGTAATGAAGGAGGTTCATCCGTTTGGTATCATTTTAAAGCTCCGTATGACGGAGTCCTTACCGTAGACATTTTTGAGTCTGCTTTTGATACCCTTATGGGGATGTATATGGGCGACAGTGTTCAGAGTTTGGTTAGAATAACCAGCAGCGATGATGCTTTTACAGATGAGGATCTGGAATTCGACCCTGGTGTCAGCCAATTGAGACAGCCGTTGGAGAAGGGGATGAGTGTCTATATTGCAGTTGATGGTTATGGTGGCGAAACCGGCAATGTTGCGGTTCGTAGTCAATTTGAGAAGGATACTGTTCATCGACTAAGGTTAGAAATTAATGGTATAGGCGCCATAGCTTCCCCATACCGACCATTTATAGATGAGTCGGGTGCCTCCTTTTCTGTTCACAGGCAAAATGAAACTGTTCCTGTCGAAGCGGTTCCGGCCGATGATGGCCAATTCTTTGGTTGGTCTGGCGATGTGAATGTCACAGAAAAAAAATTCAATCTAACGATTTCAGACCAGTATAATATCCGCGCAAATTTTGTTGAGAATAGAGGTGTAAATGGTTTTGAGAATTGGGCAGGTGAGGATTTTCGGTGGAGCACGGGTGGCAATGCACCTTGGCTTCCTGATAAGGAAAATCCATTCCGAGGTCGTTATTCGATGCGTGCGGGATCAATTGAAGACATGCAATCCTCATCAATTTCATTCAGGGGNAATTTCAATGATGGAGAAATCAGTTTTGCTGTGAAAATTTCGTCTGAGACCGATTGGGATAAATTAGAATTCCAAATAGATAATGAAATTGTTGAGGATTGGTCTGGGGTGATAGATTGGAAAACTGTGAGTTTTCCGGTCAGTGCCGGAGCGCATACCTTGACATGGGTTTACAAAAAGGATTTTGCAAATTCCGCTAATCTCGATTCGNCTTGGATAGACGANCTGTCATTGCCGCTGAGCATAGCGGCTACGCTTAAAGGTATTCTGCAAGAGGATGGTTTTGAGTTGTTGGTTCGTGGAGAACCTTTTCATAGTTATGAAATTTGGAGCAGCCCGGACTTGAGNGCTTGGGGGAAACTGAAAGACGTGACAATCAATAACAACGGTGAGGGAAGTCTTCTTCTGCCAACGAAGACTGAATATCATTTTTATAAAATAAAGACAAAATAATAAAATGAAACTTTTTCATTTCAGTCTGGTTTTTATTTTCTCTGGGTTAGGGGTTTTTGGGCAAGGCTCTGGGACGGTGGAGTTTGTTCAGCCTGATATTCGGGTTGAAGAGAGCGTCGGGGATGTATCTGTTTTAGTGGCGCGAAAGAAGAGCAATCTTCTGGCTTCTTCAGTTGACTATCGGGTTACTCGTTCCTCGGCGACCCTTGATGCTGATTATGCAATGGCGACCCAAGGGACGCTTAATTGGAGTGAAGGCGACGAGTCTTTGAAGGGAATAACCCTGTCTATTTTGGATGATTATTTTGAGGAGACTGATGAAGAGATTGTAATTCAATTGTTCAATCCCAGTGATGGGAGCTATGTGGGTGGGGCTGATGTTGCCCGGATAATAATTTCTGGTAAGGAAAGTGGGGAAATTGGATTCGCCATGCAGAAATTTATCACTAGTGAATTTGATGGTGAAGCAAGGATTCTTGTCAACCGGAGAAATGGGTTATCAGGGGCTGTTCTAGTTGATTATTTGGTTCGGCCTTGGTCTGAGCTGGATGAGGGGGAGCATTTAGGTCAGGTGACGCATTATCGGCGGCTTCCGGAAGGGGCCGGTGCCAATTCATTTTTTACAGAGCAAAAGATTATGCCTGGTGTTAAGGCAAAGGCTCTCGAGGATTTCGTTCCGCAAAGTGGTACGCTCTTGTTTCTGGACTATCAGAGCAATGCAACGATTGGTGTAGGTATTTTGCCAAATTTCGATGGTGATGCTTATCCGCATACTGTTGTGGAATTGGTATTATCAAACGCCAGGCCGTTGACCGAAATTGAGCAATTGGAAGGAGTCACGGCTCATGATTCAGACATTGCAACTATTTCTTATTTGAGTGAGATGATTTCTAACCCCGAGAACTTTGTTCCAGAGGATGTGGGGTTAGCACCCATTGTTGACGAGCAAAGACGTCTTGCTTCACTAAGAATTAATGATATTTCGGGCCCGTCGGTGAATAAGATATGGGAGGAGGAGGTTGCGCCAGACTCTCAGCCCCGAATTGGTTTTCGTTTTGGGAGGGCTAGACATTATGCTTCAGAGGGTGAGATAATTGAAATTCCTGTTTTTCGATCTGCGCCTTTCGACGAGGATGTTACTGTCCGTTATATGGTGGGCCCGAACCGAGGCTTTATGGTCGACGACCCGAGGGAGAATTGGGAAAATGAAGAGATAAAGGAAAATCCATATGTCGACAGTATGGAAAATTTTGATCGTGCCGGCACCGGGAACCGTAATGCTGGGGCGCATACTGAATCTGGAGATCAGGACTATTTAGGATCTGGTGAGGACAATACTGGTACTGGTGAGGACAACTATCAAAATCAGCCCGGTGACGAACCGAGGATCATGCCGACAGCATTATATGGTGGCATGGGCAGGATGTATTTTGGGGATTTTTTCCAGCTGATGCATAACCGAGAATTGGATATTCCTCTTCTCAATCCGGGTTCGGACATTGCCACTCCTGCTGGCGTTCGGGAATCTAGTCCATCGTTCAATATGCCCTTATCGACATTGGATGTAAAAAGAGACTTTCATGTGATCACTGGAACACTGGAGTGGTCTTCAGAGAGTGAGGATGAACAGGTCATTAGGATTGAGATTATAGAAGATGATTATCTTGAGTTTAATGAAGACCTGATAGTGGTTCTATACGAAGCAGATTATGAAAGGCTGGAAGCGGGCCGGGACGAGGCGGATAATGAGGAGGATGGGATTGATGATGGAGATGGAGATGGAGATGGAGATGGAGATGGAGATGGAGATGGAGATGGAGATGAACCAGAAATTAGTCTTATTAAGCCTGGTGTATCTCTTGGTGTTCAATACTGGACGACTGTGACCATCTTGGGTGAAACCGGGAAAAATGCAGGCAGTGCGGATGCGGACTTTTCTCCGGATATTAATAACGACATTTATGATATGGTATTGGTTCGGAAGGGTTTGGATTCATCGACCGATGTGCAGGGTGCAAAGGAAGATAAAGTAATGATGGTGGGTGATTTCACATCCATTAGTGCGACGCCGATGAACCGTATTGGGAGAATATATGCTGCAGATGGTTCTATCGATGATTCCTTCAACCCAGGTACTGGCGCTGACAACTATGTTAATTCAATTGCGTTGTCGCTATTTACAAAAGAAGGAGATACCCCACAGGAACAGTTGGTTGATACAAAGTATGTTATTGGCGGAGGTTTCAGTTCATACAATGGCCAACCAAGAAATGGTGTTGCTCGGATTAATGCCGACGGATCTCTGGATCAAGACTTTAATCCGGGAAGAGGAATAGAGGATGGTAGTGTCTTTTCAGTTTTTGTTCAACAGGGCAATCAGGTTCTGGTTGTTGGCGAGTTTAGTTCCGTGGATGGAATCAAAAGGAACAGCATTGTTAGGTTGCTTGAAAATGGTGAAGTGGACGAAAGTTTTGATATAGGCGCAGGTCCTGATGGTCCAATTTATACCGTAACTCAAATGCCAGATGGACGTATTGTGATTGGGGGAAGTTTCTCGTCAATCGGNGATACCCCTAGCAGTGCATTGGCTGTGCTGAACGCAAACGGTAAGCTGGATCCTAGTTTTCAAATTGGCAAGGGTGTTCTGGGAGAGGTCTACGATGTTGACGTAGTAACTCAGGGAGCAGGTGCCCGTATTGTAATTGGCGGCTCATTTTCAGAGGTTAAGGGCCATAAAATGAATAATTTGGGTATTCTCAAGACGGACGGCTCAATCGATGAGTTTTTTGATATTGGAGAAGGCGCAGATGGTCCGGTCTATTCAGTAAAGATTGATGATAGTCAAAATATAGTAGCCACTAGTACTTTTCACTTGCAGGGTCAGGATGATCTCATGAAGTCTATTTTTGACAGTAATCCNCCGTCACTGACAGTTGATGAGGATGCAGANCTTTTGGATTATTTGGCTCAATATGAGGAGTTTGCAGGTTATATTCCTGCCTATTTACAGGAGTATGTCAGGTCAAAGTTTCCTCCGATGTATCGNATCTTGATTGCGGGTGATTTTCGTTCCTTCAATGAGACTAGGCGCATGGGGTTAACTCGACTTAATCCGGATGGATCGGTTGATACTTCGTTCCTTGATACCGCATTCAATCAGTTTGCAGGAGTAACATCCGGAACCAGCACACAGCCCACTGGATTGATTAACGCCATTACCATTGGTGCAGATCCGCAGGATCCAAGTATTTATATTGCGGGCAATTTTCAGCGGGTTGGAGGTGGCATATCCCGTTCAAGTACTTTACCGGTTGCGAACGTAGCCAAGTTGGGTTCGGGTAATACATCCGGGCCGGGTGAATTGGAATTTGAGGAGGAGGAGTATCGCGTGGATGAGGACAAGGTAATGGGTCAGATTGCAATTAGAAGGAAGAATGGGAGGAGAGGGTATGCCAGTGCTATCATTGAGACTCAGAATCTCAAACAAGGAGCCGGGGCAGCCACTGGAAGTAATATTGTCTCAGACGAGGAGGCGGATTTTGTATCTTTACAGGAACCGGTTTTGTTCGGGCATTACTCCGGAGCTGCTGTTGATCTGCCCCTTTATAATNCGACTATTTATGTCAGTTTAATCACTCCTTTTGTTGATGCAGCCTATTATACTGATTTGTCTGACACTTACCGGGCTCTTCTACCGCACGCATTTGAACCACCAGAAGGTGCGGCTGGTCTGAATGTCTACGATCGTTTACCTGTNGGATCGCTCTACGACGAGGACGGAGACTGGATTTCCGATTATAATCAGCAAGACAAATTGAGTCCTGCTTTTGGCTTTGAAGGCTTGGGTTGGCAGTTGCAGGATGGTGAAGATGGATTAAAGACTTTTCAATTTGAGGCTGTTAAGGATTCGTTGATTGAGGGGAACGAGACTGCAAAGTTCAAGTTATCTGTTCCTAGAGGTTTTATCGATCTTGGTGGTTCACATATTCCAACTGGGGTTGCGTTGGGAAGCACGGAGGCCAGGATGATTATAATGGATGATGATTTTACACAGGGTGAACTACGATTCTCGTCAATTGATTTTTATGTAGATGAGGGTGAAAGAACTGCCACCTTGACTGTTGAGCGGGTCAATGGTGCCAACGGAAGCATTTCAGTACAGTACAAGACAAGACCAGGAACGGCAACTAGTCCTTTTGATTTCAAGTCNAAGCAGGGAAGCCTCCGTTTTGCCAGTGGTCAAACCACACGTTCTATTACTTTTAGCATTGTTGATGATGAAACACAGGAGGTGGATGAATATTTTGATGTGGATATTTTCAATGTGACAGGTGGAGCCAGTTTATTCGATGGGGCCCAAGTTTTGACGCAGAGGATTTTTCTTGTCGATAACGACCTTAAGGGTGGCAAGGCTGAGTTTACCGCTGATTCTGCTCTGGTTAGTGAAATTGATGAACAAGTTACAGTTGCGGTAAGGCGTTTGGGTGGAAGCCGCGGTCAGGCCAGCGTTGCTTACACCACAGCTTCAATAGACGCTAATTCTGGTGAGGACTATCAACCNGTTCAGGGTATTTTAAGTTGGGCGCATCAGGNTGTTGAGGAAAAGCAGATACGAATTCCAATTATTGATAATAATGATGTGGAGGGGTTGGAGTCATTTAAGGTTGTCTTGGCCAATCCTACGAATGTAATACTTGGCGAAAGGAGCGAGATAATCGTTTCAGTAGAAGACGATGACGATGCGGGAGAGGTTGTCCTTGGCGAGTCTAATTACTATTTGAATGAGAACGGTGCTCAGTTGACGGTTTATGTTGAGAGGTTGGGCGGCGCAAAGGGAAATATACAGGTTGATTATTCGCTGAGTGACGGAACTGCTTCTTCCGTAGGCGATTTTCCTGACTATGTTATTTCAAGCGGGACACTCTATTTTGAGGATGGGCAAAACGGACAATCTTTAACCGTTAAAATTCTGGATGATTTTGCTACTGAAAATACTGAGTTTTTCAATCTTACACTTAGTAACCCAACCTTGGGAGCGGTTATCGGTTCCCCTTCACAGGCCAAGATCAACATAGTTGATGATGAAACTGTAAATGTTCCAGCTGGAAGTATAGATACATTTTTTGATACCGGAATTGGAATCAAGGTGAACGGTCCGATTGAGGTGATTAAACGAGACGTTGATAACAATCTGTTGCTCTCGGGTGAATTTACAGTGATTAATGGGATACTCCGAAAGGGAATTGCCAAGCTTAGTGACAAGGGGGAATTAGATAGTGAGTTTAATGTGGAGGGCGGAACCAATGGTCTCATAAAGGATATTTTCCCAATGTTAGATGGTTCAATAATAGTTGTGGGTGATTTTACCGAAGTGGGAGGGACAGTCAGAAACCGAATTGCTAAAATAAATAGTGATGGTTATTTGAATGATTCGTTTGATCCTGGTTCTGGTTTCGATGGTGTTGCCCATTCTATTGTACCTCTAGCTGGTGGAGGACTTCTCGTTGCTGGGGAATTTCAGAGTTACAAGGGCAAAGCCAGGAGAGGTCTTGTTGTCTTGGGTTCTGATGCACAGGATGTGACTTCTTGGAGTGAGCAGATTGGAAGTGCAGGAGCTGTTTTTAGTGCGGCTGAGTTGGATGATGGTTCGCTGATTATCGGGGGAGATTTTGAGCAATTTGCTAATAACGAATTCGCACAGAAAGTGGCGAGGATTGATACCGATGGAAAAGTTAACCAACTGTTTACAGATAATTTCTCTTCCATTTATCAGAAGGAGAAATTCAATGACGGGCATGTTACAGAAGTGTTATTGCATCCCGATGGAAATCTAATTCTTGTGGGCGATTTTACTATCAATACCGGAAATGGGCGTTCTTATAAGAATATCATCAAAATTAGTCCTACAGGCGAGCTGATAACCGGAGCCTCTGTTGAGGATGTATTGGCTGCTGATGAGGCAAGGGAAGCCATGCAGGTCGCTGAAGGTCAATTGGCAATACTTCAGGCAGAGCTAGATTCGGCAAATTTGAAGTTTGATGAAGCGTTGGATGCCGTAGGTGTTGCCAACGAGAAATTGGAAGCAGGTAGGGTTGCTCTGGATCAGGCGAATCAAGCTTTGGCGTTGGCGGATGCCAAGGCATTGGCTGAGGGTGCTACTCCAGAGGATATCGCAGCGGCAGCGGAGGCCAAGACCGTTGCGGAAAGTGCGGCCAGTGAGTTTGATTTGCTTAAGGTTGGGCTTGATAATGCTTTAAGTAATGAAGCCAACGCCTCTGCAGTTGCAGCCAATGCTGATATTGAGCTCAAGGGAGCAGTCGAAAAATTGAAGGAGCTTAAAGCAGCGGTAGCAATAGCAGATGGAAAAGCAGGGGCGAAAGATTATCTAGCTTATAACTCGAATGAAAGTTCCGGTTCTCAATTCATGAATGGGCAGGTTCTTGATGCCGAGCTGCAACCAGATGGAAAATTGGTTTTGGTGGGTGATTTTACCCAGATAAATGGAAGGAGTAGGAACCGAATAGCCCGATTGACCGTCGATGGAGTCTTGGATCCCACTATTAATTTTGAACTAGGGGCTGACAATGTCATCCGCACTCTGGCCATTCAGGATGATTATAGAATAATAATCGGAGGTGATTTCTCATCCTACAATAATCTGGTCAGTCCATATTTAGCGAAGGTATATGGGGGGATCAATTATGGAGGGGGACTAGTATCGTTCGTATCTCCAAAAGTTTTGTTTGCAGAGAATGAAAACGGTCTAAAGATCACACTCAAGCGCCAATTGGGGCTAACAACCAATGGTAGGTGCAGATTGAGAATCCAAACCAACAGTGCCACCAAGTGGATTCCGGGTGGGAATCCTTATTTGGTATACGATTACGTCGGTTTTTCATCGCAAGAGGAAAGTGATTTTATGTCGATTGAGTTTGGTGTTGGTGAGGTTTTCAAGGATATCAGGATTATTTCAATTTCTGATATTTCAGAAATCGATGATCTTGAGAAACTAAGCAGAAGTGCAGATGGTGATGATTTAATTATTTACATAATTGACGATCTTTTTGCAGATGAGCCAGACGAATTATTGACAATGGTTCTTGATGATTTTGAGGAGCTGGGAGCAGGGCCTCAATCGATTGCCGATTTAATCATCGAAAACAATGACAGTGCGATACGTTTCGACAGGGTTTATGAAACCGGTCTCAAATTCGATTATATGGTTGATGAATCGAATCAGGAAAAAGTGGCCAATTTCAGTTTATTCAGGACAGGTGCTACCAACAGGGTTGTAAGAGTCGATTACTATACAGAACCTGGTACAGCTCGTTCTGAACCGCCGGGACAGGACTACGAGGATGTGTTCGGGACAATTTCATTTAATGCCGGTGAAATACAAAAGACAGTTTCGATTCCGATCATAGACGATTTCAAACATGAGGGTGTAGAGAGCATCTTGGTTCACCTCAAGGATGCAAAACCCGAAGGCTCAGCGCTTTTATTGGGTTCAAAATCTGTGGAGTTGCTTATTGATGATAGCGACAAGGATCTGGCAAGGACCCGGATTGCGTTCGAGTACAATCGTTATCATCTTGATGAAACAGAGAAGCAATTGGAGCTAAAGGTGAGAAGGATCGGAGGTTTGGAAGACAGCACATCCGTAAAATATAGGACCATTGACTTAAACGCTGTCAGTGAAGGAGATTCTCCTGATTACGAATCAATGGAGGGAGAGTTGTTATTTAAGCCAGGTGAGGACGAAAAAACTGTCACATTGAAGATAATTGATGACTTTGATCAGGAAAGTACTGAGCGATTTGGTATCGAACTTTATGAATCGAAAGGGGCAAAGCTGGGGGATCAATCAGAAGCAGTCATAAGTATTCTGGATCGAGAAGCCGGGACCGTTATGTTCACTCGGTGGAACGAACTGGATGATGATGGCTTAATTTCAGGCACTAATCGAAGGGATAATAAATACTACGTTACCGAGTCGGAGGGATTTTACCTCAATCGCTGGTATTCGGGTAACTCGATCGCAGTGGACGAGGAAAATCCACAGGATGGCTTGATCATGGGAGATGACCCCGGGATCCGGGTCACGATTACCAGGATGGAGGGATCTCATGGTCGGATCAAGATGGATTACGCAACACAAGATGGCTTGGGAAGGGCAGGAGAGCATTACATTTCGCAGTCGGGCACACTGGTCATGGAGGAGGGGCAAACCTACGCTTATATTGTGATTCCAATTCTGCCTTTTGGAGTGTGGACCAATTTTGATTTTAACGAATTTGAGTCGAGTATTACTACATTTAATGAGGCGCCATTTACTCTAAACTTGTTCAACATAAGGAAGGATGAGGGTGAGCCGGATTACATCAAGCCCCAGTTCAAGAATGAAAACTGGCAACCGTCTGGTGAAATCACGGCAACAATCATCGTTGAAAGACAGCCTTTCTATAACACCTACCAGACTAATGTCACAGATTACGATGAGACAGATTATGATGGCTACCACTTCCTCCGCAAATATCATCGGGTCCGGGAATCGCAGGGTGAAGCCTTGGTTTATGTTAGTAGTGGTCTATCAGATTGCGATGCTTATTGGATGGCTCTCCCTAGAAGAACACTTGATTGGGCTGTAGGGACACATGACTGGAGCGGAAATAATGAAACAGGCGCTGGGCCGCCTTTCCCAGATGGCCCTGGCCCAGCAGAAAACATGGTAAACCCTGGTTTTATTCAGACTCCTTATATGACCAGTTTTGACAGGGATCTTGTGGCTGGTTCTGATTATGCGAAACCTTGGTATTGGAAGTGGAATGGGGTTATTTGGCCTACAAATGAAACACCCGAGAGTGCCAATATAGATCCGTTTCCAGATGGTGACTTTGTTCCCCTCGGCGGGACACTATCAGCAGGCCTTTCGATAATTCGGATTCCTTTGATTAATAACGACGAGATTGATTTCAATCAGGACTTTTTTGTTTATCTCTACCCGAAGGACCTTTGCGCCGAAATAGGCAGATGGCCTCTTGATTATCCTCAGGTTGCCCAAGTCACGATTGTTGCGGACGGTGATTTAAAGTCTAAAAATATTACGGTGGATGACGATGGGGTCAAAAAGGTTAGTATTATTAATGACCCGAAACGGGGTGAAACCGCGGCTGGGGCATATGACCGCAATTTTAACCCACACTCCCAGTTTGACACTGAACCGCCCTACAACTTTGATCCCGGCGCCAACAATCAAGTTCATGCTGTTGCAGCTCAGGCTGACGGCAAGGTTTTGATCGGTGGTGATTTCACCTCCTTCAACAGTTTTCCTTTAAACCGTATCGGTAGATTGTACGTTGATGGTAGTGTGGATAGACAGTTTGAGACTGGCACAGGTGCTGATGATACGGTGACATCGATAGAAGTCAGGAGGGATGGAAGGATCCTGATTGGAGGGGGCTTCAGGTCTTACAATGGCTTTGTTAGTTATGGACTCGCAGAACTGAATAATGACGGTTCAATAAATACCGAATTTGATGTGGGGGCTGGTTTCAACGGAACTGTGCGAAACATCAGGGTTATGGAGGATGACAAACTGCTGATTGGAGGCGATTTCACCTCATATAACAATACCAATGCCGTTTATATGGCGAGACTTCATTCGGATGGAAAGATCGATCATTTGTTTGCTCCAAAGAAGGTGCCAAACGGGGCGGTTAATGCTTTGGATTATGATGAGGACGGTTCTGTGGTGGCCGTTGGTGAATTCAACATGGTGGGTGACCTAACGCGAAATTTTATTGTTAAATACAAGTCAGATGGCCGTGTTGATCCCGATTTTGAAAGTGTTGAGGGTGCCAACGGAATCATACATGATGTTATCGTTCAACCTGACGGCAAAATTATTATCGCGGGTGATTTTACCCGCATTAATTTCGTTGAAAGAAACCGGATTGCGAGACTGAACCCGAACGGCACGGTAGACCGGAGTTTTAACCCAGGTGAAGGTTTTGATTCGACGGTATACACCATTCTGCTGGACACCGATACTTCGCGAAGGGTTTATGATGCAGACGGGAACCCCGGAGGTGGTGCCCCGATTAAGAACCCAGATTATATGAAGATTTATGCAGGCGGCCTGTTCCATGAGTTTGACGAGGTTCGTCGGTATGGATTGGCCAGGCTAAAGCCCAATGGCATGCTAGACACCTCCTTCATGGACAATTCATTCAACCAGTTTGCTGGAATCCCGAGAAGTGCAGCGCAGGATCCGAGAAGCTTCATTCAAGGCATGAGTCTGACAGGTGATAAGGATTTGTACATCAGCGGATCTTTTAAACAGGTGGGTGGAGGATATAATAATTTCCAAAAAAGCCCGCAGAACAATGTGACAAGAATAGTTGGGAATCGTTACGGTCATTATCCTGTTGGAGGTGGTTTCTTCGTCGATAGCGGCCTCACTCGTGGCCCAGGCAGCATTGGGTTTGAATCTGAGTTTTATGGCGCAGATGAATTTATCAAATCGCATTTCATTAAGCTAAAACGTGAGGGAGGCAATCTGGGGGCGGCTTCGGTAATGGCTGGCATGATCAATCCTAGTGATTTATCGGGAGCGGCATCTGAAAATGTGGATTACGACAAGGATATTCAGGAAATTATCTATCCTACTTTATGGCCTTCATCATCCTTCACATCAATGTACAAGGGCGGTTGGCAGGTCAGTGATGCCTTTAGTGGTGTCAATAATTTGGGACACAAGCAAGACGATGTTATGGAGAGACTTCCTGACGGTTCGTTAGCTACAAAATTTACAGGATCCAGATATTTTACAGATCTAAACGAGTGGTTTGTTCACATCAATGATGATGCTCTTATCGAAGGGAATGAACGTATTGAACTTTCGCTGTACCGGCCAAAGTCGAGGCTGACGCTGGGTGGTGCAAATATGGCTTCTGGTTTTGCTTTGGGCCGACGAACTGCTTATTTGACTGCAATCGATGATGATTTCAACCATGGCACCATTAGGATGGTCCAATCCGAATATTTCACCGATGAGGGTAGGCGGCAGGTGAGGGTGGATTTGGAAAGGGTTGCCGGTTCTAATGGTCAAGTTAGTGTGCAGTTGCATGCACGTGACCTCACGGATCAGGAAGTAAATAATTTGAAGTTTTCTAAGGCTAATGGTTCTAGCATTCTTTCGGATTATTTGCCTCGTGTGATTGATGTTACTTTTGAGCCTGAGGAGGATTTCAAGTCGGTGCCTATCACAATAAACAATGATACAGTAAAGGAGGGCGATGAGGCTTTCATTGTTGAATTGGATAGGCCAAAGGGCGGTGCGGTAATTGACGGTCCTTTTTCCAACAGCAGCGCGTTGGTTATTATTGTTGATGACGATTACGAGGCGGGTGTACTTAGCCTGACCTCCGACCATTTTACAATTAACGAAGGTGCTGGGGTTTATGAAATGCCTGTCCGAAGGGTTGGCGGCACACAGGGACGGGTGCAACTTGACTACATCATTCAGCTAGTTTCCGATGGCGATGATCCAGTTGCTAAGTCGATGAAGGGAACGCTGGTGTGGGCAAATCAGGATTCCGAAAACAAGAGCATTCTGTTTGAAGTTCCTGATGATGAATTGGTCCAGCCTGACAAAACCTTTGAGTTAACTCTCCAAAATCCTCAGGGCACCGAGCAAAAGCAGCCAAGGCTCGGAGTGAAAAGCGCCGATTTGCTGATCTTAGATGATGATAAGTTCGGAGAATTAGCTTTTGCCAGTCCGGATTACTTTGTGACTGAAAACGGTGGGGAGTTTGTAGTATCTGTTTTAAGGCGTGAAGGTTTGGCTGAATCTGTAACGGTAGATTATGAGGTGGTCGAGGGATCTGCGAAGGCTGGTCAAGACTTTGTTCCAGTATCTGGTACACTTCACTTTGAACCGGGCCAGCCTAGTGCCACCTTCAATGTAGCGATACTTAACGGAACCGAGCTCAAGGATCAAAATGAGACTGTGATATTGAAATTAACCGATCCCAAACCTCTGCATGATTTTAAGCGAAGGACATTGCTTGGCACACCCAATGTTGCAGTACTGAATATCATTGATGATGAGTTGAACAATGTTCCACCAGGAACCGGGGATACTTCATTCAATCAAGGAGCTGCAACAGATGATTTCGTGGATACTGTGGTGATTCAGGATGACGGTAAATTTATTATTGGAGGCGAGTTTACTAATGTAAACGGTTTGAATCGAAGCAGAATCGCAAGATTGAATCAAGATGGTCAGATTGACGGATCCTATAATCTTGGAAACGGTTTCGATGGGCCGGTGAGAGTTGTTAAAATTGACGACGACGGAAAAGCATTGGTTGCGGGTTATTTCAATAATTTTAACGGTGTTTCACGAAATGGAATTGCTCGATTAAATGCAGATGGTGTGCTTGATGAAACTTTCAATCCAGGTGGTGGACCGGACAACCCTGTCACTGATTTGGCGCTTTACCCTGATGGACGGATCATCATTGTGGGGGATTTTACAACTTATAATGGTTTAAATATGGTCCGGGTAGCTAGGCTCTTTCCAAATGGTGATTTGGATAAGAGCTTTGATCCAGGCATCGGGCCGGATTTTACTGTCAATTCGGTTGATATTTTGGCGAATGGACAATTAGTTGTAGGTGGGGATTTTAATCTTTTTGATTTAAAGCCCCGCGAAGGTATAGCGCTTCTTGATTCGAGTGGAAAATTGATCGAGGACTTTGTTGTTGGTGAAGGTTTTGATGGATCCGTTAAGAAAGTTGTTGCCCAACCTGATTTAAGCATAATTGCAGCTGGTTTATTTACCAGTTACCAAGATCAAAGCATTAATCGGGTTACCCGGGTAAAGATTGATGGGTCTCTTGATGAGGGTTTCGATATTGGATCTGGGGCCAATGCCGGTATTTACGAGGTGGTTTTGCAGCCTGATGGGAAAATTCTTTTGGGCGGTGATTTTAGTATCTTCAATGGACTCAACAAGAATGCGATTGTGCGCTTAAATACCGATGGTTCAGTTGATCCAACCATAAATTTTGGTACTGGTGCAAATGGTTCGGTATTGGCCATTGCCCTTCGAACCGATTATAAGATGATCTTGGGTGGCGGATTTACAATGTTCAATTCGGAGCCGAAGGAACATATTGTACAGGTACATGGCGGTATCATTCGCACGCCTGGAAGATTGCAGTTTGATTTTCCCGAGTATGCCGTCAATGAAAAGGGGACTAATGCCACGGTTCGGGTAGTAAGAACGGGAGGCTTGATCGGAGAAATTTCGGCTAACTTCTCGACCGTTGAAGGAGATGCTATTAACAGCGCGATTAGTGGTTTAGATTATCAACCTCTATTAACGCGCGTCGATTTTCCAGAGGGGGAGGCCATTCAAAATTTAACTATAGAAATTCTGGATGACATCGAAATTGAACCAGATGAGGTTGTGGAGCTTCAACTCGACGATTTTCAAGAAAATACTGAGGGCCTTCAGTCAAAGGCAGAGCTGATCATTACAAGCAATGATAGTTCCATTGGTTTTGGCCAGCCATTGTATTCGATTACCGAAGGTCAGGATGGTTCCTTGGCAAGAATAGAAATTCAGAGAATTGGTTCATTGCTTGGCGAATTAGAGATGTCCTTTTTGACAGCCACAAACGGCACCGCTCAAGCCAGCGCTGATTTTATCACAGTAAGTAACAAGGTACATTTTGCTGACTTTGAAACGAGCAAATTCGTAACTGTCCCGATTTTGGATGATGATAAGATAGAGCCCATAGAGAGTGTTGTTTTACTGATAACAAATTTGGTCGGGAATGCGTTCATTCAATCTGACGAGTCGAAATTGAATATCATAGATAACGATTTTGCCACTGGTGAATTCTCATTTGAATATCCCACCTTCAAGGCCATGGAGAATGCTAATTTCGCAACACTCGGGGTTGTCAGGACCAATGGGTTTACGGGTATTGTCGAGATTGAATATGAATTGAGCGATTTAACTGCAGTTTTGGGTAAGGATTATTCAACGGAAAGCGGCAAGATTGTATTTTCAGATGGTGATTTTGTTCAATATATGGACATTCCTATCTTGGATGACAAAATTGATGAAGGAGCCGAGGCATTCAAGGTGCGCTTAATCAAAGCTACCGGTGATGCAAAGATCACTCCCCCGAATTTTGCCAATGTGATTATTGTCGATGATGAGTCGGAAGACTTTATTTCAGCTATCAGCGGAAAGGGTGCGAATGGACCGGTTTATAGCATTCAGTCAGACAATAATGGTTTCCTTGTTGGGGGAGATTACACCGAGATAAATGGAGTACAAACAGGTCGGTTGTCATATTTTCAGGATAACGGGGTTGTTTCTGGATTTCTCTCGGAAGATTTTGGGCTGAATAATGCGGTGTACGCGATTGAGTATGGTTACAATGGTATATTTGCGGGCGGTCTTTTCAATTTTTCAGGAGATACGCCTGTAAATCATTTAGCTAAATTTGATTTTGCCGGTCATCTGGATTCTTCATTTAAGGCATCTAACAAGCTAAATTCGACAGTCTATGACATCCAAAAATGGGGGAGTCACCTTTTTGTGGGCGGTGCTTTTGGTGTTGCGAAGCTGTTGCTTGATGGAGGGTTGGATGAAAGCTTTAAGCCTGATGCGATCAATGGCGCGGTTTATTCCTTAGATGTTACCGATGAGGGAGTTTATTTGGCAGGTGATTTTCAAGGGGGGGCAAATGATGGGCTTAAGAATATTGCCAGAATCACTCATGATGGTGCTGTTGATCATTCTTTCGATTTATCTGCATATCCTGATGCACCGGTTTATTCAGTTTTAGCTAGGGATGACTCGGTATTGATTGGTGGCGCGTTTGTGACAGTAAACGGTATATCTAGCCGAAGGATTGCCGCCCTTAACAGAGATGGGTCGATCGACGAGACATTCAATGTTGGGACGGGCTTCAATAACGTGGTTAGAGACATAGTCCTGCGTGCCGACAAAAAAATGGTAGTTTCAGGTGGTTTCACAAAATGGAGTGGGCAATCGGCAAACAGAATTGTTCTCCTTTCACCTGAGGGGGCTCTGGTATCGGACCGCTACAATCAGCTTAACTTGAATGGAACAATTTATACCACAAGTGAGGTTCCTGGGAAGCTGTTTGCGTTTGGTGGTGCTTTTGAGGAGCAGAAGGATTCACCATATACTGCCCTGGGCGTTGTTGAGGCTTTAACAAGCCCACTGCCACCTGAGTTGTTTATTAACTATGATATTGAGAATGGTCAGGTGCTTATCTTAGGTGAATCATTTAGACGCTATCAAATTCAATCCAGTTTAGATTTGGTGAACTGGTCCAAGTTGGCTGACGAGAAATCAGACTCAAAGGGTTCAGTTGAATTTGATATTGATGTAATGAGATTTAAGTCCCAGTACTTCAGGGCGATCATGAGTGAGCAATAAGAAGGTATTGGGAAACAGTGGTCTTTTAGTTAAATCAAGCATCAATGTAACTAGGGCTCGAATTTGAACGATAGTCATTTTGATCCGTTTAAGCCCAATTGTAGATCAATAGGGAATGAAAAATTTTTTTTATAGCGCTTTTATCACAGCATTGGTTGTGCTGTTAGGCCTCAAAATTGCAAGCACACGAAATAATTTATCGCTTTTTGAAAAGGGTGCGAAAGGTTTTTCCTCAGCTCAAATTAAGAAGACAATTGATTCGGTTTCCGTAGAACAGAAAGGGTTGAATAATCCTAAGAATGGCTTGAGATCCATTAAGGCTGTGGAAAACAGGGGGGGCAGTCAGAGCGACGAAAGAACTGTATCTGATCCAATTGGATCGTTCCAAAGATGGGCCAAGGAGTTCATGGATGGGACTGCAGGAGTTGAGGAGGGGCTGCGCTTGGCGAAGGTTCGCCGCACTGAAATGGCTCGTCTGATCCGGGATAACCCGGCGCATACCATGGCTCAGCGTGTCGACGATGATACCCGTGAGGCTTTACCGGAGTCCATTCGTTCCGAGTTAGAGCAAACAATTCATGGAACCGGAAATTTTAATGTAAACGAGTACTACCGCTCAGCCAATGGGCGTAATCCGTTTGCTTCCAACTTGGATAAGTTTTATGGCTTGGATCCCCGTTTGGCCAAGCACGTTTCGCAAGGTTCAGGATTTTCTGGTCTGGATCACACTTCGATAGTCACCTTGACACACAATGGTGAAACTTACACAGCTCATACTTATGGTCGTCTTTCCGGTTTAGGTTCGTACGCGAACCTTCCTGTTAACGGGATTGCGCTTGATGGTCACGCCGCGCTTGACGAGTCGCCTGTACGTCTGATGGGTGAAACTTCAACGACTACCGCAGTTGCGGCGGGTCAATCAGTAGAAGGCGTCGATCCAGTTACCGGGGAGGCCGCCAGCTTGGCCAGAGGTGGAGTGCTTGCCTCGGCGGGTGGGAATACCTATGTCCTGTCGCGTGGCGAACATGCCCGCAAGCTTGGCTTCAAACTGCTTGGCGCAGAGGCGGGTGCCAGCCCCAGCCCAGGTGATGAGTCGCACCTTTCGGCTTGGGACGCTGTTGCGGCCCAAGGCGACAAGGATGTGCTGATTATTCGTCTCAACTTTGCTGATGATCTTGCCGAGCCGCCAAGTGCGGCGTTGCTTGAGCAAACAATGAAGGAGGTTAACGACTTTTTCGTGGAATCATCCTACGGGACACTCTCATTTACCCCCAGCATTACACCGACGCTTACCCTTCCTAGCAGCAAGTTGTGGTATGAGCAGAATGGGCAGGGTTTGATAAAGGATTCGGCCATAGAACTAGCCGAAGTCAAGGGCTATGATCCGGCCATTTATGATTGGATTTTGATTGCTGTTAGTGATCTTACAGGACCGGTCTATGATGACTGGATCGTTTCTGGATTTGCTGGTGGGATGTTCATAAAGGGATACCACGTTGAGGCGATTATTAGAAATTTGGCTTCCGGGCTGTTTGGCTCTAGTCAGTCGGCGGACTACTGGGACACGGTTGCACCAGAAAAAGTACCACCAGATCCAATGTCTCCTGATCCTCCGATCCCTCATTCTCTCTCCGATCTACTTGGTCGTGACAGTGTTTATGGACCAGGGACATGGGTTTATGACGGGGATCTATGGAGTATTATGGGTGGTGGTAATCGCCAGTTTAATGCGCCTGCAAAACATAGTCTCGGATGGCTGCCGGAGTCTTCTGTTGCGGAGTTGGATTCCAGCATGTCCTTGAGGCTGTATGCTTACGACGTCCCGAGGTTGACTGAGGATGGTATTCATGCACTGCGCATCACTCGAGATGAAGATCGGACCTACTGGCTTCAATACCGGGTATCTAACCAGCGGAATCAATGGTCGCCCGGCGGTGACACGTTTATCGACATGATGGGAGAGGAAAAAGAAGTTTCACCTCTTCTCGATCATTGGAGTCGCAATGGGCTTCAATTGTTAATGAAGGATTCGGGCTCTCTTTCCAAATTGCTTGATGCTTCACCCGGCAGTGCGGGTGGCGTTCTTGATTCGCCACTCATGATTGGGCGGACGTTTGTTGAGCAGAGCATTGGTCTGCATGTGACGCCAGTGGCACAGAGCGAGGAAGGCGAGGAGGTGCCTTGGATCGATGTAGTGGTCAATATTGGTGCGTTCAAGGATAACAAATCACCGGTTGTTGAGATGGCCGCTTCAACTACGGTGGTGGATGAGGAAGATGAAATCACATTCATGGCTGGAGCATTTGATCCTAATGATGACGCTTTGTCTATTTACTGGGACTTTGGGGATGGCAACTATGCTTACAACGAGCCAGAGGTCAGCCATGCTTTTCTTCTTGAAGGAGAATACTTGGTGCGCTGCGAAGTCACCGACATGAAAGGTGGCCACGCAAGCCGATATGTGGTTGTAACGGTCGGTAGCCCGGGGACACTTCGAGTTACCGGGAAAGTCATTTCGGATATTGGAATACCGTTGGAAAATGTCGAGGTAGCCGCTCAGGAGGCGGTGCCCGGTGATCCTGAAGCCGATCTGGTTGGGCCGATCTTGCGTGCCTTCACGGATGCAGAAGGCAACTTCGTGCTGGTCGGTGTGGAACGTGATAAGTCTTATGCACTTAACGCTAATTTGTTTGGCTATAATGCTACTCCGGTTGGTTTTGAAAATCCACTCGAGGTTAACGATATGGATGCCAACGAATTATTGTTTCTTGCAGCGGAAATTCCCAAGATCGATATCCTTTCATCTGTGAGCACGGTTACAGAGGGGGCAACTCTGCCGACATTCCTTACGGTAACGCGTACAGGTAGCTTGGTGGAACCACTTGAAGTGAGTTTCATGATTCAAGGTGCTGCGGAGTATGAGGCGGACTATACGCTGGATGGATATGCCCAGACCAACATTGCTGATGGGAAGTTTTATTTTCCGGTAGGTCTTAATCAGGTTCAGATCGAGTTGGCAGTTGAGGAGGATGATGTTTTTGAAGGCACCGAGCAAATCATGCTCCGAGTCAATCCTGGAATCATCACAGGCATGGGGAAAATTACCCCCCCGGGGTGGTTTGCTGGTTCGATCAATATGCAAACCAATTATTACCAGTCCACCTACGACTGGATACCCGGCCGTTCGGGGAAATTGATGCTGGATATTGAAGATAACGATCCTTCCGTTTTGCCGATGGTCAATGTCACACTTCTCGATAGTTTGGCCAGTGAGAACGGCCGAGATGTGGCCATTGTTGAGGTGTCTCGCGTTGGCGATATCAGCGAGGTGCTTGAGATTCCTTATCTTATTTCTGGCACTGCAGAAAATAACCTCGACTATGCTGAGATTCCGGATCTGTTCACCTTCGAGGCCGGGCAGGCCAAGGGCTTAATTGTAATCCGCCCAAATGAAGACCAGTATATTGAGGGAATCGAGAACATCATTCTCTCCGTCTCACCTGGCGAGACATTTCAGATGGCAGCACCTATCGAGGCGGAGATTCTCATCATCGACAACGAACTCCCTGTCATCAGCATTGCTGCAGTGGATGCTGTGGCGATGGAGGAGGAAGATAATCCTGGGGACAATCGGGCTCGTCTCCTAGTTTTTCGCACGGGTGATCATTCCAAAGATTTGATGGTAAACTATTTGGTTTCCGGTTCAGCGACCAAGGGGCTGGACTATGAGCCGCTGAGTGGTTCAGTGGTTATTCCGGCTGGCGACATATCAGCGGTTATTCGTGTTGATGCCAAGGAGGATTCAGATCCCGAAGGGAATGAGTATGTAGTGGTGCACATTTCTGATAGTACTTTATATAATAGTCATCCAAAGAACAGCGCTTCAATCTTGATTAAAGACTCAATGCCAATCGTTGAACTAACTTTGAGCGGCGAGTCGGAAGTTCCCGAGGGAGGTAGCGCGACACAGATGACGTTGAGACGGAACGACACCAGCCAAGAAATTGAAGTCAACATTTCTATTAGTGGCACGGCAAACAACCAGTCTGACTATGTCAGCATTGCTAACCGAGTGCGCATGCCAAAGGGAACCAGTTCTGTAAACATCGAAGTGCAGGCTATTGATGATCCGGTCAACGAGGTTGCGGAGGATATCGTCCTCAAAGTGCTGCCTGGCGAAGGTTACAGCGTTGGTGATCAAGTTCATGCTCGTGCGGTTATTCCGGAGAACGACGAACAGAACCTGCCTGAAGTGGAGTTCACTCTCACCAGTTCAGACATACCGGAGTCGGCGGATTATGCCATGATCCATGTCCGTTTGAGTGCAGCTCCGCCGGAACCAGAGGATGGTGGAGACGGCGGTGGAGACGGCGGTGGAGACGGCGGTGGAGACGGCGGTGGAGACGGCGGTGGA
>PAZI01000029.1 GCA_002715545.1 Methanobacteriota archaeon | reverse complement strand
CCTCAATGCGCCGCGTCACCGCATGGAGGCTGGTGCGGGACGTCCTTAGAGATGCGCCAAAACCAATGGAATGGTGGGTGCCTAGAAGCCGCCCATGCCACCCATGCCACCCATGCCGCCCATGCCGCCCATGCCGCCCATGCCGCCCATGCCGCCCATGCCATCATCTTCTTCCTTTTCAGGAAGGTCGGCAATGAGAGTCTCAGTGGTCAGGACAAGCCCAGCAATGGAGCCAGCACTCTGAAGTGCATTGCGCGTCACCTTGGCTGGGTCGATGACTCCGGCATCAAACATATCGACGTATGATCCATCACGTGCGTTGTATCCTGTTCTATCGGATTCGTTCTCCAATCGAGAAACAACAACCGCCCCCTCTAGGCCGGCATTCTCAGCAATCTGGCGAGCGGGGGAGGACAGAGCATCTCGCACAATTCGGGCACCAAGAGCCGTGTCTCCTTCAAGTTCAGTGATGAGAGAATCGACCACTTCTTTGGCACGGAGAAGAGAGATGCCGCCACCGGCTACAACTCCCTCTTCCATAGCAGCACGCGTAGCATTGAGAGCATCATCCACGCGAGCTTTCTTCTCTTTCATCTCAGTCTCTGTAGCAGCACCAATTTTCAGCACAGCTACTCCGCCAGTGAGTTTTCCTACACGCTTCTCAATCTTCTCGCGGTCCCAGTCACTGGTAGCCAATTTGGCTTGACCCTGGAGAATCTCGACGCGGGATTTCACCGTGTCACTGTCTCCTGCACCGCCGACAAGAGTCGTCTTATTCTTGGAAACAATGATTCGTTCTGCTTCACCCAATGAGGTCGGTCCTTGCTCCTTGAGATCCGCTGACTGGTCTTTGACGAGGACTTTTCCACCTGTGAGAACTGCGAGGTCTTCGAGCAATTCACTTTGTTCATCGCCGAATCCGGGTGCTTTGACTGCACATGCACGAACAACTTTGCTGGCCACATTGAGAATTGTAGTGGCAAGTGCTTCGCCTTCCAAATCCTTGCAAATCACAAGCAAGGGGCGTTTCTGTTGAACGGACATCTCAAGGCACGGGAGAAGATCCTGTGCACTATTGATGGTCATATCCGTCAGAAGAATGAGAGGATTCTCAAGAATCGCTTCTCTCTTTTCACGGTCGGTAACGAAATATGGGCTGACATAGCCCTTGTCGAATTCCATTCCCTCAACCAATCTGAGTTCTGTTTCTGCGGTTTTATTCTCTTCAACAGTAATCACGCCATTCTGACCGACTTTGTCAACAGCATGAGAAATCAACGTTCCAATCTCTGGGTCGTTGTTTGCAGCTATAGTTGCAACCTGTTCAACCATTGATTCTGAATCAACAGGGACTGATGTCTCTTTGATGTGATCAACCACGGTGCTGATTGCCGTGTCAAAACCATTCTTCAAATCGGTGGGGGAAGCGCCGGCTGCTACATTTCTCAAACCATGATGCGCTAATGATTGGGTGAGAACTGAAGCTGTAGTTGTTCCATCCCCTGCATTGTCCTGCGTTTTATTTGCCACTTCACGGATGAGGCGAGCTCCCATGTTCTCATATGGATCTGGAAGATCGATATCTCGAGCAATTGTCACACCATCATTAATGATGGTTGGAGAACCCCAACTCTTCTCGAGAACAACTGTTCGGGCTGCTGGTCCAAGTGTAACTTTGACTGCGTCTGTCACTGCATCTATTCCTGCCATCAACTTGCGCCGGGCTTCTTCTCCATTGATCATCTGTTTTGCCATTTTTCACACCTCAGAGTACCTTTGCTTGTAGATCATCTTCTTTGATCAGAAGATAATCGCCACCATTCCATTCAAGTTCTGTTCCACCGTATTTGCGATAGATGACTCGATCGCCGATTGTGACGTGCATTTGAGTGATGGTGCCGTCTTCGCGGGTCGTACCCGGACCAACAGCAACCACGCGGCCGACATTCAACTGTTCACGTGCGCCTTCGGACAGAAGTAGTCCGGATGCGGTCTTCTCTGCAGCCTTCTCGATTTCGAGTAAGACCATGTTTCCTAATGGTTCGATTCCAATCGTCATCTGCTTCACTCACCGTACAACGTGACGAGGCGGAGTTAATGTTCTATAAAAACCCAATTCAGGAACGATGTTGTATTTCGACTTGAGAAAATCGAGTGATTAAGCAATTTGCTTAACCGTCTTATCGCCGTCAAGCATTGGATTGAGGGCTGAACCGGTGCGACTTGATTCAATTACACTTACTTCCTCAGGAGTCCCAATTGCAACAATTCGGCCACCTGAATCTCCACCACCGGGACCAAGATCGACAATCCAATCTGCACTTTTAATGACGTCAAGATGATGTTCAATAATGATGATCGTGTGTCCTTTATCGCGAATTCTATGCAGAACTTCAATCAATTGACGGACATCAAACAAAGAAAGACCCGTGGTCGGTTCGTCAAGAATGTATACCGTATGTTTCTTGGCTCTTCGTTTCAATTCGCTCGAGAGTTTGACACGCTGAGCTTCACCTCCAGAAAGAGTGGTGGCCGGTTGACCTAGAGTGATGTATCCAAGTCCGACATCAACGAGTGTGTGGAGAATTCGAGAAATTTTTGGATGGTTCTGGAAGAAGTCCGCGGCTTCAGACACCGTCATTTGGAGAATGTCGTGGATGTTTTTTCCACGCCATCGAACTTCAAGTGTCTCGCGATTATAGCGCATGCCTTTGCATTGCTCGCACGTGATCCATACGTCTGGAAGGAAATTCATCTCAAGACGAATCTGTCCGCCACCTTGACACGCCTCACAACGCCCTCCACGCACATTGAATGAGAAACGGCCTTGGAGGTATCCTCGTTCTTTGGATAATTTAGTCGATGAATACAATTTACGGATTTCATCGAAAACACCAGTATATGTTGCTGGATTTGAACGAGGTGTTCGGCCAATGGGGGATTGGTCGATGACAATGGTCTTATCCACGAATTCAATACCTTCTATTGAGGAATAAGGGCCAGGAACAACATCTGCGCCATGAAGATGGCGTTGTAGAGCAGGGGCTAACGTATTGGTCAAAAGGCTCGATTTACCGCTGCCTGAAACTCCAGTCACTGCAATCATTGCGCCTAGTGGGAAGGAGGCCGTAACTGATTTCAGATTATTCTGACTTGCCCCTCGAATAATCAGTTTGCGTCCATCATCAATGACCTTTCTTTCTGAAGGAATTGGAATCTCTTCTCGGCCTGAAAGGAAAGCACCCGTGATTGAGGCTTTGGCTTGAATGATATGATTGGGGGGTCCTGCAGCAACAATGTGTCCTCCATCACGTCCGGCTTTTGGTCCGATATCAATGATCCAGTCTGCTTGGCGTAGAGTGGCTTCATCGTGTTCAACAACAATCAGGGTGTTTCCAAGCTCTGTTAATTCACGCAAAGTGGAGAGTAATCGTGCGTTATCATGAGGGTGGAGGCCTATCGATGGTTCATCAAGGACATACATGACGCCCGTGAGGCGTGATCCAATCTGTGTTGCAAGTCGGATACGTTGGCTCTCACCGCCTGAAAGAGTATTGGCTCGGCGGTCAAGAGTAAGATATCCAAGACCTACAGCATCTAAGAAACCGAGCCTGTTTCGCACTTCTCGGAGGATGTCTCGTCCGATGTACAGACTTCGTTCATCAAGACGTTTGTCACCTTCCATCCAGCCATGAACTGTTGTAGTTGCTTGTTCAATGGTCATGGCATTGATTTGTGGTAGGGTAGTGGTGCCAACAATAACTGCGGAAGACGCTTTGTTGAGCCTATTGCCATCACATTCAGAGCAAGGTTGCTCAATCATATACGAAACCAATCGTGATTGGGTTCGATTTGAAGAGGTGTCTGTAAGCATTCTTCTAACTCGAGGAACAACACCTTCCCATGGCCGATTTGTCACATACTGACTGCCTGATTCAGATGTCATCTCTACTCGGATGGGGGTCGAGCCCGTTCCATGCAAAACAAGATCCTTCGCATCATCATCGAGTTCGGAGAAGGGGGTGTCTGTTGCAAATCCATAGTGTTCTGCAACTGCAATCAGAATACTACGATACCAACCTGACATCATTGATGATGCGAATGGGACAACTGCCCCCTCTTCGATAGAACGTTCCGAATTGATGAGGAGGTCTTCTGAGAATTCACGCATCACTCCAAGACCTTGGCATTGCGGGCAAGCTCCTATTGGGCTATTGAAAGAAAAAACTCGGGGAGACATCTCTGTAATGAAAGCCCCGTGTTCCGGACAAGCAAATTCCTCTGAGAATGGGAATTCCTGTCCACTTTCATCTTCTTCGACTGTGATGAGGCTATTGCCAAGACGAAGGCCATCTTCAACAGCTTCAGTCAGGCGTTGGCGCTCCGACTTCTGAATTCGGAATCGGTCCATACGGACTTCAATATCATGACGAAGATTCTTCTCTAATATTGGAGGATGTTCAAGATCTGAAGGTCGACCATTGATTTTCGCTGTCACATATCCTGATTCGTGAAGTTGTCGCAACAAGTCTGCATGTGTGCCTTTGCGATTCGTAATGACCGGGGCCCAAATGCTGATACTGACCCCATCCATCTGCCAGAGGATGTCATCGACTATTTCCTGAACCGTGCGGCGGGCAACCTCTCGCCCACATTCTGGGCAATGTGGTATACCAATACGAGCCCATAGAAGTCTGAGATGATCCATGATTTCTGTCACTGTAGCAACGGTTGAACGAGGATTGTGACTCCTCTGTTTTTGATCGATGCTGATGGCTGGAGACAGGCCTTCGATTGAATCGCATTCTGCTTTCTTGGTCATCCCAAGAAATTGGCGTGCATAGGACGAAAGGGATTCGACATATCGGCGTTGACCTTCTGCATACAATGTATCGAATGCAAGAGTCGATTTACCGGAGCCTGAAACGCCGCTGAGAACAACAAAGCAACCCTTTGGAATGTCAATGTCAACATCTTTCAGATTGTGTTTTCGTGCTCCCCGAACTGCAATCACCGAACCATTCGGAGATGCGCGATGAGGGCTTGGAGCACGCGCCATGAACCGTGGTGATGGGTCTCCTTCTTGAATGCGCTTCGTGGAATTTTACAACAATAATGCCGGAATGGTTGACCCAGCTTTTGTCTCAACTCCCGGTTCAATCCAGGCCAGTGCATCTGCATGAGGAAGTGATGATGTGTGACCTGACCCTTGGTGAGAATGTGCATGAGCGACGATGGGAGATTGACTCCAATCAATCTGTAATCGTGTAAGCACCATTCGATCTTTTGCAAGGGGAAGATCATTACCAAGGCAAACTTGGATGAGATGATCCTGGGGAACAGCAAGATCACATCTTTCCAACCATGGCTCAACAAGAACACGAAGGACAACAAGACTCGATACAGGATTGCCTGGTAATCCGAATAGCGGGGTTCCTTTCCACCGACCTGCAAGTGGGGGAGAGCCTGGTTTCATTTTGATTCGCCAGAACAAGGTCTGACCTTCTTCCAACATTAGCTTGCGCACAAAATCTGCATCTCCCATTGAGACACCACCGCTCGTAATGATTAGGTCATATGTCTGNGCGAGTTCATCGAGGCGTAAACGCAAATCATCAAGTCGATCTGGTTGGGGTCGAAGGCGTTCGGCATTATGGCCAAGTGCACAAAGACGGGCTGTGAGTGCCCAACTGTTTGATTCTCGTATCTGGCCGGAAACAACTGGTTGGTCTGGTTCAACGAGTTCATCGCCGGTTGGTAATACTGCAATCCGTAGAGGAGTGAGAACTCGGACCTCAGTCAAGCCAACCGTGGCTAACGTAGCAATCGTTGCTGCGTTGATTCGATGGCCTCTGTGAAGGATTGTCTCACCTGAACGATGATGCTCACCTTGTCGACGTATATGGTCAGCACCTGGATGATACACCTGCAATTTACCGTCTTTGGTAAGTTCGGTGTGTTCAATCAGAACTATTCCAGTTGCGCCAATGGGTACTCTTCCACCCGTCATTATTCGAATCGCATGATCTTCTGATAATTCTGGGAGGGGACCNGCAGTTCCTGCGAATATGGTATCTTGAATGGAAAGAAGGATTGGTGTTTCTGGGGTGGCAGAAAGTGTTGAGGAAGCAATGACGGCAAATCCATCCATTGCACTCAAATCCGCGTGGGGATCGTCTCGATCTGCAATGATATCCTGGGCTAGAACATAACCATGTGCTGATGTTAGCTGTATGGTCTGCTCCTCGCGCTCTAGAACAAGAGAAGTNGTTAATTCACGGGCCCGTGCAAGATCAACCCATCGTTCCATGAGCGATCATCAATTCATGCCAAATTTATCTTGTGTGTCACAATGAGGACAGACAATCGTGTATTTTTCACGCCGAGGACGAGGCACTTTCATCACATAACCACACCCAGAACATTGGTGTTTGAGGAATTCTGGTTCTTTCGGTTTTGGTGGCTCCTCCAATCGATTACTAGTGTCACTTGTTGTCCACCCAATACGATCGACATATCCGTCCGCTTCTTTGATTGAAGAGGATTTGAGATTGAGTTTGACACGGCGCCGGCGGCGCTTCTTTTGCCCTCCTTTCCCGCCTTTCGGACCGCGACCACTTCCCGGCCNAGGTTTGCGCGCCATGATTATCACCACATGTTCATCGCTTTCAAGATTCGGACGAAGNNTTTGTGANTGGAAGAGTGAACTGTACGTCATTNTTCTGNGTNTGAACTCGNCGTTCNGANGTAGCTAATGCCTNTACAAGGGCCGGTTGAGANTGTTGAGCATCTGAATGATANATCACAACATCTCTAGCTCCTGTTGCTTNAACAAATTCAACAATCTCNTNATGCCCAGCATGTGTAGAAAGNGGAAACAAATCNACTTCACANGCNATTGAAACATCCTTTCCCCATATNGNAATNGAGCCTTTCTCAAGTAATGAGTGGCCTCCNGAACCNGGTACCTGAAATCCNGTAAGNAAAACTGCAGAACGTGNATCATCTTGTAATCGATTCAGATACCAAAGTGCTGGGCCTCCATTGAGCATTCCACTTGTNGTAAGAATAACATCAGCGCGNTCAATCGCTTTNTTTCGNTCCGTCTTNGAAGTAACACGNCGTGANCGNTGATACATGNCTTGAAGNCCATTTGGATCGACNACTTCATCGGGATGNTGTANCATCAATTCNGTTACTTTNCGTCCCATNCCATCAAAGTGAATCTCAAGATTCTTGTTGGANCGCTCGAGNAGNCGNAAGANGTCNTGNCTTCGCCCAATAGCNAATGCAGGAACAAGAACNTGTCCTCCCCGATCNATNACACGCTCAACTGCTGCAANGAAGCGNTCTTCTGTTTCNCTTCGAAGAGGATGATTACGCCCACCATATGTTCCTTCTGTGAAAACAATGTCTGCCTCAATGGGTATTGCAGCATTCGTGGTAGGAGTTGCTCTAGTATCATAATCACCTGTAATGAGAATTCTTGTATGTTTCATATCAATCTCAANCATTGCCGCACCAACAATATGGCCNGCGTCATGGAATCGCCATCTCCATTCTCCAAGNTCTTGCCATTCCAATAATGGNGTTGGACGAAGCATGCGTAGACCCTCATCAAGATCATGTAAATCCCAAATCAATGGATGCTTCTCAATGCGAGCNATNTTGTGTGTATCTCTCCANATTAATTCACATGTTGAAGCTGTGAATGGAGTGCAATGTAATTGAGTGCCCCANGTTGATGCCAACCAAGGTGCTAGAGCTACATGATCAAGATGTACATGAGTAAGAATTGCATTCTGAATATTTTTGATCATTGAAGGATATCTTGGTGGGTCTGAGGGAACCATTCCGTAATCAATAATGACATTTGTTCCTGTATGATCTTCAAGATAAAGAGCCACATTGCCAACTTCTTCACCTCCCCCATGGAACATCACCTTGATTCCTTCAGATGGCACGATATCACCAATACTAGATGGGCTTTGAAGATGGTCCTACCCCTTTGTTTCCAATGGAGAATATACATGTGAAACTCGGATTTCAATCTTAGATAGATGACTTCTTGTACCGTCTGTTAAAATCAACACTTGAATGATGTTATGAACACATGCAATAATAATATCAAGCAAATTGTAGGTCTTTGCAATAGAAATGAGGGGGTTGGGGTCAGTGAGCACAACAGGCATTGAGATTCTTCCCAAAGTTTGTTTCGGATGTGGTGCTTGTATCATGAGTTGTCCAGCACACGCAATCAGTCTTATTGATCGGTTAGCTGAAGTTGAACTCAATGATTGTACAGGATGTGATTTTTGCGTCCCTATGTGCCCAGTAGAAGCGATATTCACAATTTCTTTGGATGAATGATATTATGAAATATTCATTTTCCGTTGAAACATCATCATTTCTTCATCATCGTATCAAATCTCAAGATGAAAACGATCGTCGCTGCATTATTGGTGGTGGCTTACGGGGTTTGGTATGGGGCATTGCTTGGCTTGAAGAAGGAAATCAAGTGTCATTGATTGATGACCGACAAGAGATTGGTACACCCTCACGTCGTGTTGGATGGTTAGAATCAACAGGTGAAGGATATGAATGGCTTAAGTCTCATATTGATCTTAATTCAGCTCAGCATGTTGTAAATCCTAGTAAATATCGCTCAGGCTTACGTATTGAATGGCTCGAAAAGCTCTTGGCAATTCGATTTTTATCGTTAGGAGGTCAGATTCTAAGTCGTGCCTTTGCTTCTTACTCCAATAAAAAAATCATCATTGAGGGTACATCATCAATGTTCATGTCAACAGATTGGACCACGATNCANAATGCCACNGGACANCAACCATCGACTCCAGGNGCNGATGGTATACCCTTCAATTCCCTCTCAGATTATCGATGGGAAGGTGGAGTCGTATCTTCACAGATTTTTGAAACAAAAGAAATCAAATCCCCTTCTTTGATTCTTGAACGAGCGGATATGAGTCTAGAAGTTTGGTTCAAACAGAATGAACGACCCACCTCAAATGGATGGCTAGAATTGCTTGAAACATATCGTTCACCACAAATGAATGATCTTGAGATTTCATCTCATGTTGAAAGAATTCTCATTCAGCATCGAGAGTCTCATGACCTGTAAGCATGTGCGCAGTACATGGCANTTGTTCCGTCNGGTTGGGTGGAAACGTTTCTCAGCCAACAGATTGGGCGACCACGATTGATTGCGTTGATTGACCCTGACTCTCAAACACAAGAGGAATCTGCAGATCTTGCACTTGCTGCAGTTCATGGTGGTGCTGAAGCAATTTTTATTGGCGGCTCAACAGCAATTCAGCGNAGCATTGTCAATGCAACAGTAACGGCAATCCTCGAAGCATTTGAATTACTTGAATGGGGTGCTTCTCAGGATTTGAATGAAATAGAATCACAACGCCCCCCAATCATCCTTTTTCCATCGGCTTCTGAAGCAATTTCAGGGGATGCAGATGCAATTCTTTTCATGTCACTTCTCAATAGTACAAATCGCCGTTTTATCATTGAAGAACAACTTCAAGCAACTCTTACTCTCGAGGAGTTGAATCTTGAACGCCTGCCGACTGGATATGTCGTAACTGAACCGGGGGGTCGGGTTGGCGAGGTCGGTCAAGCAGCATTATTGGCTCGTGATGAAATAGAAAAAATGTCATCATATGCTTCATTAGCAGCAGGTTTTGGAATGCGTTTTTTGTACATTGAAGCTGGTTCTGGTTCCTCAGAACCAGTCTCTCCAGATCTTATTCGTGCGGCAAAACGAGACAATCAGACTCTCATTGTTGGTGGAGGAATCAGGACCCCAGAAGTAATTCGAGAAGTTGCTGCNGCAGGTCCCGATTGGATTGTCATTGGAACCCTGATTGAATCGTGTGCTACATTGGAAGAAGTCACTGAACAGATTCAGGAACTGGTCCAAGTNCTTCAATCTTCATCGTCTTGATCGTCCACCTCATCTGCCTCATCTAGATCGGCAGGTGCTGCCGAACCACCTGGTTCGTGTGCTGGCATCTTTGACGGACTCCACCCTTCTTCTTTCGGCGGATTATTTTCAGCGCTTCTTCGTACAATCAATGAATCAACGAACGCCTTGTTGACAACATCCTTTGTCCTCGCATCTTCTTTGAGCCGCTTGAGTTCATCAATTGCTTCATCATGGCGCTTTTCTAGGGCAGCCATCTCAGCCATTCGATCACTCAATGCGGCCTCAATATCTGCGACTGTCAATTGTAATTGAGCAATACGCTCATCACGCTCAAAGACATCCTTGTGCAATTTTCTCTCACGACGTCGCATTGATTCATACTCCCGATTCCGTTCGAGCAATCTGCGCTTCAATTCCTCAATCTGTTCAACGAGATAGTCATGTTCAGCACTCACCGATTTAGGTCCATGTCGAATTTCTTCGACTACTCCCTCAAGTTCNATGATTCGNTCATCGCGCATTTCAACGAGTTTTCTGAGCCGTTCGGTGATGTCGCGTAGTCGGTCACGTTCTGATAGAACCGCTCGTTGTTCTTCTTCAAGGACNGATATTCGTTCATTAGCATCAGAAAGACCCGCTTCAAGGAACCTTACTTGTTCCGCTGACATCGATGTCAATCCTGCCTCAGCGGCATTCTTGACCGCTTCAACCAACTCATCGAGTTGTCCCTCCATATCACCGATAACTTGNTTTTGTTCCTCGGTGATCACCTGCAATTGATCTCTGTCTTCTTCGAGCTGAATCATTCTTTGTTGGGTGAGAGAACCTTTGAGATTTTCATGTTCAGATCTTGAATCTTCTAATAATCGCTCAAGATGAATGACTTTTGTTTCGAGATTCTTNCGATCCTCTTCTGCTCGATCCAGCATCGCTTTCTCTGGTGCACCTTGTTCAACTCTCTCTTGTAAATCGAGTTCAAGCAAGCGTACTCGTTGTGCATTCTCAGCAGATTTGGTATTTGCAACATCAAGATCCCGCCATGCATTCAATACTTCTTCAACGAGTTGTTCTTTGCTGTAACCCGCCAGCATTCCTGACAGTGCGGTGNCCTCGTCATCTGAGAGACTTCCATCGGGCGCCCCATCGGTCGACTCTGCTGACGCTGCCATATCGCCGCACATCGGTCATCTTCTCGACTTCAATCCTCCCCCTTGTGTTCAGAGGTAAAGCCTATTTCTCATCGACCACAAAGACGCCGGTTTGATATGCATCCAGAGAAACGCATCCAATATGAGATTCTTGTCATTGAGGCGCATCCTCGCCTTAGCAGGGGCCTTCACACTATTTTTGGTGTCTATCTCTCCCCTGATTCCAACCGCAGCACTCCCCCCTGCAAATTCTTCAATCGACATTGAAGAAGGTTGGTGGGTTGATACCACCGTTGATAGAAACCGTAACGGCATGGGCGATATGGTTGAACGATTCCAATCAGACCCAATATTCCTGGATGAACGAGGAACTCTCCCTCTCATCATTGATTTTGATCATACTCCAGATGAGAATGATATCAGAATGCTCGAACAAGCNGTTGATTTNGAGCATCAATGGACCCTCAAATTGATTGATGCCGTTGTAGGCNGAGTTCCTGCAGATCGTATCTGGGATATTGTTGGTCTTGACGGAGTAGTGATGATTGAGTTAGATGGCATTCTTGAAATTGCTAATGTAGAGGCCGCTGAGGTTCATTCCGTCGATATTGCCCGTGAACAGACTGGATACGATGGTTCGGGAACAACAGTAGCAATCATTGACACAGGAATTGATGGTAATCACGTGAGCCTCGATGATCAAGATGACATCAATGGCACATATGATCCAAAGGTAATCGCATTCTATGATGCCGTGAATGCCCCAGATAAGACGAATGGTACCGAAGTCTTCCCTTATGATGATCAAGGCCATGGTAGCCATTGTGCGGGAACTACGGCGGGTACGGGGGCTCCTAATCCCGAATTATATGCAGGTATGGCCCCAGGAGCTTCTCTTGTTGGCGTGAAAGTCCTTGACAGTGGCGGTTCAGGCTCATTTGGAACTGTTATGGCAGGTATGGAGTGGACAGTCGAGAAGCGATACGTGTACAACATTCGAGCCGCATCGATGAGCCTTGGAGGCCCAGGTGCGATTGAATGGACCTCATCTGAGGAAGACAGCGTGAACCGAATGGGAAATCGAATGATGAATGAATCAATCGCTCTGTTCATTGCCGCGGGAAATAATGCCGTCTCAACCCAAATCGGAACCCCTGGTTCAGCCGAGGACGTCATTACTGTAGGCGCTCTAGACAAAGATACCAGTATTGCTGTGTATTCCTCTCAAGGTCCAACAGAAGAAGGACGCATCAAACCGAACATTGCATTCGTTGGTTCGAGCGTCATGTCAGTGGAAGCAAATTCCGGCAATGGTTACGTGGCGATGTCTGGAACCAGTATGGCTACCCCCGGTGCAGCAGGTGTTGGAGCATTGCTACTACAAGCAGATCCTGAGATATCCGCCTTTGATATTCGTAACATAATGCAAGAGACTGCCACTTATCGACAATGTCACTACATGTTTGCCAATGAACCATGTCTCGAGGATACCGTGCCCAAGAATCGTCAGAACAATGTCTATGGGCATGGGCACGTCAATTCAGATCAAGCATTGATGTCAGCAGCAACACGAGATTATGAATTCAATGAGAATCTACGATTGAATGTGAATTCGATGCATCAGATGGATAATCACCATCATCTGAATCCCGGTGATTCACTCCAAGTCACCCTCACAGAAGGTGCAGATACCATTCAATGGCGCTCCAACCATCTTCGTGATGAATGGTCAAATCTTCATTCATATTCACCTGGTTCTACCTTCGCAACGATTAGCTACCATGACATTGCCCACGAGATTGAGCACCTTGTCGATAAGGTGGTAGTTCAGAATCACACCCTATCTATCCGGGCCCTACAAAATGCTGATGAATCTTCAAGTCCACTTGTTACGGTGAATATCATGATGGGCGATTCAGTAACTGCTACTATTGAGAACAAAGGATTCCTCCCTCTAGGAGATGTTGTTCTGATCACAGTAGGCGCTCTCATGTGCACAGCTCTTTCGCGAAGAGATGAACAGCCAAATCAGCGATAAGAGCATGCCTTTCTCCAAATCCCAGATGGAGGGCAAGTGTCTCATTCCTCGGATTCAATCCGCAGTCCTTCTCTCTCTATTGATGATATCTTCAACGATGATGGGATGTTTTGGTGATGAAGAAGCTACAATCATCATCGAACCATCGTTGTTCGACTTTGATCGAGATATCCCCCCAACAACGTGGTATCACTATGCTGGTGGAATCGACGCCCTCAATCTCTCTGCGATATCCATGAGCAACATCACAGTCAATCTTACCGGTGAGAACCTACCATTCTGGACTCAAGGCACCTACTATGGTATTGGCATGTCAACGTTCGAGCCAACAATCGGCATCACATCATCTGATCATCTCTACATTACAAGTTGGGGAAATGGTGCCCTTGGTTCCACTGCAATTGTGCAGTGCTCTGGCTTGATCGAGATGACTGATCTCTCTGATTATTCCTGTCAAGATACATACGATGCTCTCGTACCTGTTCCCAACAGCAATGATCCTTACGTTTACGTCGATAAATGGACAGATAGGATCATGAAATTCGATATGCATGCTCTATTGGGAATGACCGTCGAGTGGTCGGATGACGAAGGTGCATCTTGGTCACTTCCAACAGTTGCAACTGATATTCGCTCAGTCCAAGACCACCAAACCATTGGATCAGCACCATATGAAGCTCCATTCTATCCAACCACCTGGGTGTTCTGCATCAATGGGAATGCCCCTCACCCATTATGCTCAACGAGCTGGGATGGAGGTCAGACTTGGACACCCGAGGTATCAGGCGCACCGATTGATTGTCAGAGTGGTGGTCTGACCGCACACATTGAAGGTGCTGAGAACGGCAATTTCTATCGCGGCAATATCGGTTGTACCGGTTCGGGATACTCGATTTATCGTAGCACCAATGGNGGCNTGCTATGGACAGAACATCCCCTTCCAACNGAAGTGTCTGGAACCGCTGATACTTGGAACGCTGAGGAAGCTCAAGTTGCGATTGATGATGACAACAACGTACACGCGATGTGGATGGGAGCTGACAACATGCCTTACTATGCATATTCCAGGGATGAGGGAGACACTTGGAGTGAAGCAATGATGATCGCTCCCCCAACCGAATTGGTAGGTACTGGGTTTCCAGTTGTCACTGCCGGATCTTCAGGAAAAGTGGCATTCGGATATGTTGGAGATACCGGCGGTGACCAATGGAATGGATACATGACAATCGTCACAGATGCGTTCGCTGAGGANCCATTNTTCACNACNGTTCAGATCAATCTTCCAGAGGANCCACTTGANCAGACTGAAGCGTGTGGGTACAATCGATGTGGTGGGCTTGGTGATTTCCTTGACATGGCNGTCGATCAATATGGNAGNCCTTGGTTCGGNCTCTCNCACAANATCGCNGGTGACATAGGCATCTTTGCAACNATCAGCGAAGGCCCAACACTTCGTGGTAACATCACTTCGCTCACACCCATGCCAATTGGCGGATCACAGACCCTGTGATNGAATGCCACCTACATCCAGATGAAGGGAATGATTGAACTGATGAGTGCTAGTATGGGAATAATGGCAGTTTCAGCAGTAGATCTCGCCCACCTCATCAATTGTAATTCCGTACCTCTTTGCATGATGGATGTCTCCAAAGCCTCTCGGGGACCAACCTCGAGCAACTCAGTTTGCTGGGCCCCAGACAACCCCTCTCTCTCAAGGTCCTTTGATGTTCGAGGACTGACTTTCCCGATGATATAGAGCGGATCACCCCCACCAATACAATTCAATTCCCATCTAGTGGCATTATTCTCTCTCTTCATGTGGGTCCCGTAATCGATTAATAGGAATGGATTTCTTAATTTACGAAAAATATTGATGGCCGGCTCTCGAACATAGTGTGTGAAGCGAATCAAGTAGTAGGTGGACATCATGATTGCAGAGAGGATGAGCAACATTCCACTCCATATCATTACCCCTAGGTACAATTTTGGAAGGCTGCCTTTATTGTCTACAAATTGTGCTACAAATATTACGAGCAGTCCGCCAAGTAACAAACAAGCTCCAGTGAGTGCAACCTTTCCTTTATTCGCGAAGAAAGAATCCCCTTCCGAAAGCTTTGGTTGAACGCCCACTTCCTTGTCGAACCATTCTTTTCCATTGACCTTGATTCCCGCACTCCCATCATGTAGAATGAATGAATCGACAAATTTCTTGTCCCCATCAACGCGTTGCCAACTCCCCCTTGTTCTNCCTTTCGAATCTTGATGTTCTACCCATACCTCCTGTGTCCAAGAGTATGCAATCAATCCATCCAAACGCCATGGTCCGATATCAGCAGAGATCGTTCCCTTGACCCCTGGACGTATCTGTCCACACAATTCAGCATCTCCAACAGCAATTGATTGAATCGTTTGTGTCGGTGTATCNATGACAAGATGGTAGACGAACCATTTCCTGATGGACCAGATCATCCACATTGATACGATGNCTAATGTTGCATAACGAATGAAGATTCCAATCCCATAAGAAAGCGTGCCATGATGCCGAGCAATCAGATCACTTGACAACCAAGTCCACGTGATGATGCTAGCAAAAGCAGCCAATGAGTAATTTGTCAATATTGGAGGCCGATGAGAACCAAGAACAACCGGGTGTTCTTGCATCAATTCTCCTTCATCGAGGTCTGGACCATATCGATTCCTTGAATCCCATACATCGATTTTTTTGTATGGATAGTTCCATGCAGGAATTTCCCGTTTTGTACCCGAGTCTTCCCAGAGATTGATTTGTTCTTCCGTCCCCATTTTTTCCTCATGAGTGACGAGCCGTTGAATGAGTTCTTTTTTCAACCCGCTATCATCGAGTCCGCGTTCTTTTGCAAGTAAGACGAGTTCCTTCTTCAACATCTTCGAATATGCTCTGTAAGAATTCTCGTCTCTCTTTTCCATCTTGATGAAATTGTGAGGCCTCCCCTTCCCTCCAGTTTCCCTCTCAATCATTCTACTAAGTTCAGTTGGAATCATTCCTGCCCAGATTGCCAATGAAGTAGCAATGAGGNAGGCTCCAATTCTTTGCACAGTTTCTCGAATCAAGAACTGTGGAAATTCAGATTGGCCATACGTTGTAGNCTTCAGAAGGACTCTCCCTTNCGAATCCTCATAGGCAAGCACCNCCCCNTCATATCCTTCTCCAATATCCCAGATTTTTCCAACAGAATCAGATGTACATAGCCCTGGCTGNCTGAATTGTGCATAACCNCCCTCATCCCATACAGCAGAGAACTCAGCTGATTGAACAAATGTCGAATGCCCCACACTCTTCAATTTGAAATCAGATTCCTCGANGGGGCGATCCCTGAATCTATAGGTTGTCTTCTTGTTCCCATATTCATCTTCATACGTGTTCGAGGTACATTCAGCAGTTCCAAGTAATCCCTCTGTGACTTCAACCTCCATCTTGAACCAATGAACTCCAGCATTCTCTTCAGATTCCCCACCATTGCCTGGCAGTTCAGTTGTCCAAGGAATATCTTCTGTGGGGGGGACATCCATCATTGTGAAAGAAAGAGCAAACAGGAGAGGTCCAAGGACCGCAATACCAACAAAAGGATATGAGAACCATTTCTCATAGCTACTGAAGGACAAATTCGAGGGGACCCAAGCGAACAACTTTGGCTTCAAATCCCCCTTCATTCCCTTCCCGAAAAGGGCACGCCNCTTTCATTGAATTGAATCAATCGCTCAGATTCTCTTATCGGAACAATCACCAGATCTCGATTCTGTCGAATCGCCACAGATGCCAGTGACCATCAGTGTCCATATACTGTATATTCAAAGTAATGTGGCACGGGTCCCAGGCATATGGGCCCGACTGCCAATAATAGTAAGGCTCACAGATATCGTATGGATTATCTGCATATTCACTATGGGGGTTGAGGCCTTCCTGTAGTGTCATGGTTTGCTGGGCTTGCCACTGCTGATTGGCCCCGATATTGTGTTCCAATTGGTAATAGTATCCGCTATATCCATTTGACATCCAGACATATTCGACCTGCACATCATAGCAATTCCCACCCCACAAGGCAAGACCATCACATGCATAGGTGCTTGGCCAGTGTGCATTCGGAGTAATCAGCAGAACATCATCTCGTTCGTATCNCACAATATTATCTGCGGCATCATTGACGCTGAAAGACGCTCTCATGACTGGGTGGAAGTCAACATAGTTGACCCAGAATCCCCCAACCGCCCATGTTNGAGCACCGAGGTCATCAGTTACCGCAATGAAGAAGACATAATCACACTCTTCCTCTCCGTGTCCTTCACCTAAAGAGCCACAAACGTCATCGAAATCACTCCAAAATGTAGCGGGAAGATCAACAAGATAACCACTTCCGACGGAAGTGATTTCAGAATCCAACACCCCATCAGCATCGAAATCAATGTCCACAGAGGCGATGCTTCCATCAATGTCAATCGCCCTCAGACTCATGCCTAGCATTAGATTATCATCCGTAGAACATGGTTGGTGCCAGTGATTTGAGTTAAGGTACTGCTGTGAGGCCATGGCTGTGATCTGGGAATCAAGAATTGTCTCGCAGCCTCTATCAATCCCCATTTCATATTGATATCCCGCANCGCTGTANGCATTGACATCATCNNTTAATCCTCCTGGCATGAATCCCGCACCTTCGATCTCTACGATGGGTGCAGCATTTGTNCCNCCAGTNGCTTGNTTNTTCAGGCCNTGTANGGCNGCTTCAGCNGCAGCNANNTTTGTNTCAAGNGCAGCNATTCNAGNTTCATGATCGGCCAGACTTGTCTGAACGGTNGTGATTGCATTTTCNGCAGCNGTNACAGCCCCTTCGAGAGTTGTGAATTGAGCGAGTGTCACTTCACTACCTGCAGCNTGTGCCTCAACCTCNGGTGTATCNACNACTCCCGAACCGAAGCATCCAGCAAGCAACATCATTGCGAACAAAGTAACGGCATACACCGTCTTGACAGGGTCACGCATGCTCTTNCATCCATGATAGCAATATATCAACATATCAGATGTCATGCCAGAATCATGCAGGATGCCCCTTCGTTTCACTCAGAAGCGTGGAACAGCATCTCACGCCACCCCTGGCTCACTTGCATGCTCATCACCACCCTTATTGTTGCGATATTTCCTCATGATATGAACGAGGTCAGTGGTGTTCACTTTCACGATGAAGAGATTATTGAAGATTGGATAAAGATTCACGAATCAGGAAGAATCACAGTTCCAGTACACTCGACGGTTTCTTCCCACCTCGATTCACGTCCATTTGTCGTTCAGGGAACTGATGCGAATGCATCAGGCGTAGCATTGGATCTTGAGATTGATGATCAGAGCTTCCTCTATCCTCTGTACACCATGTGTTTCTCTCACCCTTCAGAAACCGCCTTCGATCATGCAGTCGTAACCCTCACAGGTTCTTTCACAGGAATAGGATACACCTCCCCCCTTTCAGGTAATGCTTGCACGACCATTGGTGAATCATTAGTTCCTCCCGTCCGAATCGATCTGATCCATCATTGCGCAACGATGAACACGACAACGTGTAATCGAACAACATCTTGGACCATTCACGATGAAGTCCATGCCCCGATCGATCTCGATCTCGAACTCCAGATTGTTGAATCACCACCGCCCAACACATCGTTCACCGTGACGTTCTCAGATGCCCAAGGAATGCCGATAGCTGGCCTCCTCATTGATGCCCCCTCAGGTCCAGCAGAAACTGATGCTACTGGGGTAGCCACCCTTCTGGGCAGTGATTTATCGCTGAATACCTCAGTTTTCACAGAAAGCCCCCTTCTTCGCATGGAAGTTGATGGGGTGACCTACACCATCACATCTGATTCCGGCCGCGCTTATTTCCCAGAATTCTCCGATGTTTTTCTTTCCATCAAATCAGATGACCGCCTAGGTAATCCATGGTCTGGAGTTGCATTGGCACTGCAACCAGACGCTCGTTATGTCAGTCCCTTGACGGATCTTGGTCACCTTGATCAGAATGGATCGACCATTTGGTCAGGGATTCTTGCAGCCGGTTCTCATGAAGTGGTGGCCCTAACACCCAACTCAACTCTCTCTAAGCCCTACACTGGCGTATATGCTCAAGCAGATGGTGAGCCAGTCTGGGTAACGCGATTCTCAGTTGGAAATTCCATGGTTCTCTCTGCCTTCTCAAGAATCGGCCTGCTTCCAATAACCGGTCTGATGAGTCTCGGTCTCTTTCTCTATACAAGTCGCTGGTTCGTTACTCGAGTTGAAGCACCTCATTGGGTTCATTGGTCAACAGCGATTACAACCTCTGCCTCTGCCTCTCTCATTCTTTTGGCTCACGCTGACTTGATGAGCGATCTTCATTCCCTCGCTCTTTGGCTGGCTGGAACTGCTTTACTCATCCATGGTGCTGATAGATTCTCAGAGCACAAGGATATCGAAGAAACCCCGCATCTTCTTGCAGGTATTCTGTTGCTTTCTTTAGCTGTCAGCATGCGCTTCATCACCCTTTCACTGATCCCCTGGTCCATCGGTGCAGTCTGGCTGCTCAGTTCACGATTTGAATGGAATAAGGATCATCTGATCGAGCGAGTCACCCTTGCAGCAGTCATCATACCTCTATTTCTGCTCAGTTTGACACCAGTTCTTGCGTACAATCATACTCATCATGGCTCAATTTTTGCATACAATGCGCTTGATCGAATCGAACAACCATCCTCCTCTCCCCACCTTTCCATTGTCTCAGCAACCACCGAAGGATTCCCCACCCAAAGATCAGATACATTCCAGACAATGAACATGGAAACCCGCACATATCTCATTGAAGAATCAGATGGGTCCGATTACCTAGCTCGATTCTTCATTGTCATGTTCATGTCGATGGCGTGGACACCAATCGTATTGCTCGGCACAGCCCTTGTCATTCAATCCAGGCCCTCGCTTCATACCCCTGCTGGGCGAGCAGCCTCGGCCGGAATCATCCTCGCTGCCACCCATCTTTTCCTTCTTGTCATCCAAGGTTCTCCATTCTATTTCACTCACTGGAATGATGACGTGCGCTATCTTCTCCCCTTTGTTCCAGCGGGCGCTTTGATGATGTCTGGGGCATTGTCAGTTCACCCTCAGCCTTCCAAGCGCTCGTTTCCAATAGGGCTCGCCCTCCTCACCTTTGTCGGCATATTGAATCTCATCCCCCGTCTTCTCTTTGCAGGTCGACGCCAACCTTTCAGCTGGGAAGCTGCGAAGTACAAAGATGCAATCTTTTCATTGGAAAGCATACGCAATCTTACTGCCACGCCTGAATGGGTCCTCAATGCTCAATTTGCTTGGCGTCCATTTCCTTGGCGCCTTTGGTTGAATCAATTCGAAATATTTTCGATTATACTCACGACAATTGCCGTAAGCCTCCTTCTTTACACATTGAAGCCGCCTTCGCCAACAGGAACTGAAGATGAATGACCATGGGTGGTAACCAAGGAATGGATGGATGACAATCGTCACAGATGCATTCGCTGAGGACCCATTATTCACAACCGTTCAGATCAATCACGACGGTGTTTTCCCATCATGCAGAGATTATCGAATCGCTTCAAAGTACAACGAGTTATGGGGGACTTTAGAATCAAAAAAACCGAGATTGGTCATGGGTCTGCATAGTGATTGCCCCCGCCCAGAAAAATATGTAGTTTGGAACCCCACTTTCTTCGCAAGCTTCTCTATTTTCTCATGCGTCCACCAATTGATATGATTCCCAGGACTTTCAGGGCTGAATTTCAGTCCACTAGTCATCCAATCTAGAAGCTCTTCGTCACTTAGATCCCCTAGCCGTTTCATCACTTCTTCTGGTTCAATTGGGTTCTGTGAACCTAGATAAAATCGACAGCGTTCAGTCGCAATCTCACGAACAAGGTAGTCTGCAAGGGCAATTTCATGAATTTCAGGATTTGTACTATATGGCCCAGAGAACCACTCCTCACGTTCTTTCCAGTATTCTAACCGCCCCAATCTCACACTCCTGACGAGGAGCTTGGCATCAGGACAAGTGATGCGGAGGACTCCCCCTAGCTTGAGGGTTCGATAAGACTCTGAGATGAAGTTCTCTACGGCATCGTCAGGAACATGTTCTATGGTGTGACTTGTGTAAATTGCTTCGAAACTCCCATCCTCAAAAGGGAGGGGTTTGCATTCCGTGAGGTTGTAATTTACGAAGCCAACTTTTTGAGCTTCACTATACCAATCACTCTCAAAGTCGACATTGGTCCAAAATGGATGATTGAAATCACCGGCTCCTACATTCATAAATCGTCTTTCTGAGATGGAATCGGATGAAAATCCATCGTAGAGGTAGGTATCTGAAGATTCAATCCTTGTAATCCTATATCCTAATTTCTTGACCGCTCGACCCAATAAGGAACGGAAACCGGATAGTAACCTCCCAATCATCATAGTTCCCTCCAACATCTGGAACTGAAGATGAATGACCAAGGTCATTTGTCAGGCACTTCAACGAACTGCTCATCTGGCATGATCATGCCCAGTTTGAGTGCGCCATCAGCAACACGCTGGAATGGGTCATCGACCTTGTTGATGGTGATGTCCCCGATTTCTGAGAGCTCATCAGCGATTCGCACTTCGATATTATCGATGAGAGATCCGCCACCAGCGAGAATGATGTTGTTTCTAAGAAGTGGCTGATACTCAGGGTCGGCCCCTGCGACGATTTCTTTCAACCCATTCACAATAGGCGTCATGATCGTCTCACAGGCTTCTTTAATCAAATCGCCGATGTCAACGTTCTGTGTCTTTCCTTCGACAGGAAGGTCAACCATGACTTTACGATCCTCGTCTTGGACGTAGGAATTCTCCTCCTTCCAAGCACGAACCATGTCAAGTGTGACTTGAGCACCCGTATATTTTCCACGGATGAGTTCTGCGAGTACTTCATCGATTGAGTCTCCTGCCCCTTCAATCGTAATCTGATCATTTTCATTTGGGAAGGTGCCGTAGATCCGAGCAATGTCTGTTGACCCCGAACCGATATCGACAATGATCGAACCACCCACTTCATCGAGGCTGAATGCCACTGCAAATGGTTCCGAGACAACCATGATTGCATTGACAGATCCTTTCAGGAAGGACATGAGATTCGATTTATCGGTGAAAGAGATGGTTGAAGGGCTGCAAATAACCCCGTAGACTTCATCAAACTCATCAGAATCGGACTTCTCAATAAGATGTTGAACAAAAGATCGTGCAGCCGCACGATTTGTCTCATCATCCTGTGGAACTCCAGATTGCAAGGGGCGGTACAAAGTGCACGCCAACTTGTTCACCAGAGCCTCGGCCCCAAAGAGCACATCTTTCCCAAGGAAATTCCGTGCGACGGGGTC
>PAZI01000028.1 GCA_002715545.1 Methanobacteriota archaeon | reverse complement strand
TGCCACCGCCACCACCGGACATGGCTGCACCACCCGAAATGCCACCGATGCCACCTGAAATGGACGGAGGGCCACCAGCACCTGACGGAATGCCACCGCCACCACCGGACATGGCTGCACCACCCGAAATGCCACCTGATATGACACCAGATCCTCCAGAAGAGACGTCTGCGCTTCTTGGAGATTCACCACCTACTCTCGACGACATTCCAATGCCGCCTGATTTCGCACCTCCTGTACCTGAGATCCCTGCACCACCTAGTGACTTGGCGCCAGCAACAGATGTTATTCCAATGCCACCTGAAGACAGCACCGCGCCACCAGGGGATGCACCACAATCACTTGATGGAATCCAAATGCCTCCAGGCATGGCACCTGAGATGCCAGAAGGCGTGCCTGCACCACCCCCAGGAATGTTTGCTCCATCAGAGGTAGAACCACCTTCAGTCGATGATGTTCATGAAATAAGTCCAGTCAACGATGACGGGGGTGTTGAAATCGATGCATTTGAATTTGACATTCCTGAAATTCCAGAATCTACCTCTGTGATGGAAGTCGAAGATGATGGGGAAGATGATGATGGAATGAATCTAGACCTTGATCTACCAGAAATAGAAGGATTGGGGTTGGACTCTGATTTTGATGAGAGAAACACAGCAAATGATGAAGAGAGCTTTGAGAGAGTCATTGCGGGTGCTTCGCTGCGAACTTTGGAAGAAATCGATGCTATCGAAGGGGACAAATTCATTGGAGAGCTCATCGAAGAGCACACACTCATCATTGCCGAAGATGGGGTTGTTGCCTATAGTGGATTAGATGGTATTCTAAGATTGACCAACCCTTCTACAACGGATTTGATATGGGATGTTGATGCAAATCTTGTCAACGCTGAGCGAACGAATCTGCAGCAGTTCACAGAAGGTGAACATATCGCTTACATGCGAACAATGGAACCGGGAGATGTTCACGATGTAGCATACGAAGCAGATCTCTCCAAGGTGTTAGACATCAATGAACGGCTCGTTGTTGGGACTGATGCACCTCCAGAGTCCATGTCGATTCCTGTCTCTGTCGGAGATGTGCCCTTCACGGTCCACATTTCAGTAACAAATGTTTCAGAACATTCAATCAAGCATGTGATTCTTGAGCGGCCCATACCCGGTGGAATGGAAATCACATCATCCGAAGGGTGTGAAATTGAGGGAGGGGTGCTCTCTTGGACCTCCGAAGCGGGTTTCGCACCAGGAGATTCCCATAACATCGAATTTGAAGGAACATTGAGACTTGAAGAAGCTGAATCAATCCCTCAGGGAAATCTTATTGCGCGTTGGGCGAGTGATGCCGCAGTATCAGGTGCACGTTTTGATGTTCTTGATGCACAATGTAGGATTCGCAGTGCCGTAGATGTTGATGAAGGCCTGAGACCGAATGTTTGGGAATGCAGTGTTGCATTCGATAACAGGTCATCGTTTGTTGTTGATGTTGTACGCGTTCACGTTGCCGTAGAAGGTGAAGATGAACCTATGTTCAATATTGAAGACCTGGATAAAGACATCTTACCTGGAGAAACATGGTCTACAGAGATTGTCACTATTGAATCAGAAGGTCAACCCATGACTGATTACGAAGTCACATACACGGCTCTGCCAAGAGCTAGTTATGTATCTGAAGGGAAGGTAAATCTCCATCGGCCGGTTCTCACTGCGATCGAAGGTCGTATCTCAAAAACCTACTCAAACGAAATATTGAGAACATTTCAACCACAAGACATCATCCAAACCATCACGGTTGAAAACAATGGAACTGCAACAATCGATCATCTTGTGATAGAAGATACAATCCCGGGGGTCTTCGATCTACCGGAGATCACACTTTGGTCATATACGATGGATGGTGAACCTTGCGCCCCCTCAGCCACCATAGTAAGCCGGCCCGCACCCACTGAAGGACCATGGGTGGGGAAAGGAGATACAGAAGGCCCGGGAAATATCGTCACCTTGGATCTTGGAAGCGATATGCCCCTTGGACTGGGACCCGGTTCATCACTAGTAATCGAAGTCAGTCTACATGCGCCGGACCCTGATCGTGCGAACAATGTCATTGAAGCTCCCGCAACCGCTTCACTTAGAGCAGTGAAGGGTGGGCCTGTCGCTGAACGGTATCTCGACAAAGATACAACCATCCGTTGCATGCACAAGCGACGACGACTGCGCTCAACTAAAGAGGTCATGCCAGTGATGGACGACCACCATTTCGAAGTCGAAATCAATATCACAAATCGTTCAGACTGTCCTCTTGAGAATCTACATATTCACGATACACTGCCTGAAGGTGTTGTTGTCACAAGCCCTGATGTCAAGAGTATTTCTGAGGTTGGAAATGACCCTGAAACTGAATTAGGCGAGGGTGGAGTTCAGCACCTTACGTGGAATGTCCCTCGTATCGAAATGGAAGAGACTGTTGTTGTCAAGTTCATTATTGATGTTCCTGACGAAGTTGAATTCAAGATCAGTGATGCTCGGAAGATGAGTGCAGTTACAGGAGGTGTCGAAGTCCTCGATGGAGACGAGGATTTTGTTGAACATTCTGTTGAAGAGATTGTGATCGATACTGGTGATCCAGAGATGGATGTGGCACTCGAGGCAGTTCGAGATCAAGTCGAGAATAAAGAATGGGGTTCTGAATCATTGGAGGATGAGCTACCTGATTTCACAACACTTTCCCAAGATGCCGTTGCCTCAGCTATGGATGGCCAAATGACTGAATTCAAGAGTTCAGAAGAAGAAGAGGCCGAAGAGGTAGTCGAAGATGATGACGAAACTGAGGGTGTGGTCGAAGATGATGACGAAACCGAAGAGGTAGTCGAAGATGATGACGAAACTGAGGAGGTAGTCGAAGATGATGACGAAACTGAGGAGGTAGTCGAAGATGACGAAACCGAAGATGTGGTCGAAGAAGGTGAGGAGACTACCGAAGAAGTTGTTGAGAAGGAGGATAGACCCATCCCACGTCACAGCCGTCATGTCTTGAATGAAGTTGCTGAAGAGCACGCCCTTGATCCTGATGTCTTGCTCATCCATGCTATTGATTTTGACTTCGACAATAACGGGTATCTCAATCGTAAGGAACTCAAAGCAGCCGCCGAAGACCTAGCTGCTGAAAAGAAAGACGAAGAACACAAGGCGTGCCCGATTTGTGATGCTCACAATGATATCGATGCAAAAGAGTGTAACGACTGTGGGCACTTCTTCACCGATTGACAAATAGACTGAGGCGAGCCATGTGAACACATGGAACAAGCTGAAATGACCTCTGATGCTGCCCCCGCAGCTGCGATAATTGTGACCAACACCGAATCGGTCCCTGGAAAGACGATTCAGGCCATGCATGGTGTTGTCACTGGTTCGACTGTTCGTGCTAAGCACATCGGCAAGGATATTCTAGCCGGTCTCAAAAATATCGTTGGTGGTGAGCTAGCAGGGTATACTGAATTATTGAACGAAGCCCGAAATGAGGCGATGCAACGGATGATGCATCAAGCCCTACAAATGGGTGCCAATGCGGTTATCAATACCAGATTTGCCACTAGTTCTGTTGCAGGTGGTGCTGCAGAACTATTTGCATACGGCACTGCAGTTACTGTAGTATAGGACGTGTATTGATGAGTGAAAATATCCATCAGCAACACTCCGGAATCAGTTTGAAGGTTCTGATTTCAGCCACGATAATCCTCTCTCTCAACTTGGCTTTTGTGATGGGAGCCATCCTGTTCTTGTGGCCTGGGTGGAAATCTGGATTTGCCGTATGGTGGGTCGTATTCATGACATCAGTCTATCCTTTCATAGGATGGCTTAGTTTCAGTGCTACTGTTGGTCATGCGATTGATTCTGAAAATCAGAAAGACACTATGGCACGAAGTGAATACGTTGATGACATCATCATGACGAATCTGAAAACTCCCACCATGAGTGCGGTTGACAGTGGTCTTGTGATGGCAAGTATCGTTGTGGCAGCCTCGCATTGGCAGTTGTTCCGTTCANNTTTCAGGCGGATNATTGGNGGAAGNGTNCCAATACTNCAGAAAGCCGCTTGANTGGGGNAGNAAGGAAGTCATTGTNCGNTTGAAAGAACAAGCAAAGCAATCAGGATGGACACAACTACACAATGTTCGAATTGAAACATCGATTATTGGAAATGTCGCAAATGGCAAAGGTCTGAAGACTGAATTGCANGCCTATGCAACTGGTGCAAGGAATACGTGACTACTTTCCACATAATGGGATGATTAGGCGGGGATTGTGATTATAGATGGAACATATACCAACTCTTGATGTCGTCGAGCGACTCAATTCGACTCTCCGCCTTGCATGGTCTGATGGAACTGATCATCGAATCTCATATGCTGACTTACAATACTGGTGCCCGTGCGCTTCGTGTTCCCCTCAACGCGACGATGATAATCAATCAGCAGAAAGAAGAAAAAGAATCAATATGAAAGCAATAGGGAAACCAGAGATTGAACTTGTTGGACGCTATGGGCTCAAATTCAATTGGCAAGCGGCCTGCACGACAGGGATGTGGACGTATGAACGTCTTTGGCTGCTTGGAGATGATGGTGATCCGGATCAGGGGCAGCCATACGTACACGGGCCATGGTGATAAACGAAAGCATCAAACGCATTTCTCACAAGCCGTGGTACGCAACCAGCACCCGATGCAATGGACGCGGGCCGTGGTGGACTTAACAGCGCATTGGCTGCATGCAAAGATGTGATTGACATGAGTAAAGAGGATGAAGAGTGGTATGATCACTCAACCTCTGGCATCTCTGGTGACATCGACCTTTGGGATGACCTTGTCGAAGTAGGGCCAGATTCAGAGGAGTTAGAACATGATATTGAATCAGATCTGGAGCCACATCTCTTCGAGATACCACGGGCACCCGCTTCGGCGGGAGTCGCACATCTTGTCCGACTAGGATTGTGTGACCCGTGCCTTGGGCGTCTCAGTGGAATGATGAGGTTCGATGAATCATATCTTGATGGGGGCGCAAGAGTCCGTGCAGAAATCATAGAACGCGATCCTGAAACTGCTTCAGTTGAGACAGACCCATTCTCTTGCCCTGCATGTGAGGGGATGATGAATACAATCGATACACTTGCACAAGCCCTTACTGAAGAGCTNGAAGGGTTTGAATTCAACTCATTACAGATTGGAGCGATGTTACCTCAGGATCTCGCTGAAGAAGATGAAGGGATACGTGACCAAGTAGGTGCCCCACGCTCTGATCGATTGAAAGCTGCTATTGTGAAGTCGATGGGGGAGATTTTTCTTGAAAAAAATCCAGATGTCAAGTTGACTGCTGATTCCCCTGACGCTGTGACCGTTCTCGATCTGGTTCTCTTACGGGCAGATATCGAACTTAGACCATTGTATATCTATGGAAGATATAGGAAATTAGTCAGAGACCTACCACAGACTAGGTGGCCTTGCCGCATATGCAAGGGTAGAGAAGGAGGATGTGAAGCATGTGAGCACACAGGATTGCGCTATCCNGATTCTGTGCAGGATCTTATCGGTAAGCCAGTGCAGGAACTCATCGGAGGGAAGGATGTTGTGTTCCATGGCATGGGGCGGGAAGATATCGATGTGAGATGCCTAGGTTCGGGTAGACCCTTTGTGATCGAAGTGAGGGAGCCGGTCAGTAGAACTGTAGATTTCGAAAAGATGGAGGAGGTTGTCAATAATGCTGCGGAAGGGAGTGTTGAAGTGCTCAGATGTAGGTCATCAACCCGAAAGGAAGTCGTTAGAGTGAAAGAATCAGATGCTGAAAAATCCTATGAGATCCGATTTAAAATATCCAATAAGAAGCCAACCATTCAGGAAAATGCACTCGTAATACCAGACAATAAAAAAGGGAAAAGAAGGAGGGGACGACATCAAAAACACGTACAGAAAGATGTTGAAGCGAAGGAAGAGAAGATGAATCTGGATGAGGAGGAGGAAAAGGAACCATTACCCGACCTACCTGATTTAACGGAAACATTGGCTNCATTAAGTGGAGTTGACATCGAACAACGCACCCCTGAAAGGGTACAGCATCGCCGTGCTGATAGAATACGGAAACGGAAGGTTGTCAACATAGATATCAAACAAATCGAAGCCGATGAAGTTGTACTCGTTCTTCGTACGCAATCGGGCACGTACGTCAAAGAATTCGTGCATGGAGACAAAGGACGAACACAACCTTCCGTGGCCGCATCACTTGGGCGAGCATGTGATGTTGTCGAGCTTGACGTTATCGAGGTTCATTCTGACTGAAGAGACGTCGTTGATTTCTTAAACGACGTGCGGTTGGCCCAAACGCGAGGCCTTATTATGAGACGGAGTCATGGTCAACGTCAGGGCACACGTAGCATCCTGCGCAAACGCTTCCGTTCTAAGGGGCGATTGCCAATACGTAGAATCATGCACCCATATAAACCAGGAGACAGAGTTGCAATCGTCCTCGATGGAGCTCAACAAGGTGGAATGCCACATCGAAGATTCCANGGACTTACGGGCACGATNATTGAGAAGAGAGGAAGGGCTCTTGCTGTGAGAGTAAAGATTGGTAATGCAATAAAAACAGTTGTGAGTCGTCCAGAGCACCTTCGACCAGAAGGTGGAAGTTGAATTAAGAAGGTGAATTCATGAGTGAAGAGATCAATATCAATTACGTCGATATGTCCCATGTTCGAGATCGNCTGCANGATGCTCAGCAGCGGAGAGGTAAACTGGAATATGCACAAGTCTTAGCACTTCAGCACGCAGAATGGTTCTCGAGTGAGATGCGAATGGGATACAAAACAACCACAGAATCATACGCGTCCATCTTCNATCATTGTATCGCTAATGAGAAGATTGCAAAATATCCTGAGCTTGCAGGAAAGATCGCTGAAATCCTACCTTTGGATAATGATGCATTGCGGGCAATCTTAGCAACCCGTAGAGTTGCTCTTGACACTGATGAAATGGATGCCATCATCGATCTTGTCAAGCAACAGATTGGGTTTGAATGAANAGTACACAATAAGGGGTCCTTTAATGGACGATGACGAAGAAAAAGAAGAGGTTGACGCGGTCATCTTCGCCCAAGAGACTGATTCAAACATCCATCTTGCGGTGACCCGAGAACAGTTTCGTTTGGTACGCTTNCGGCCAGCAGTCGCCATGGTCGAGCGAGGTCCTGGCGTAACTATAGCGCTTGATGACCTCAACCAAGTTGATCATGTGGTTGGAACCTGTAAAGGAGAGAGATTGGATGAACTCGCCCAGGAACAACTCACTGACGTCTTAACGTCGCTAATCAAAGAGTCACCAGAACCACATATCGGGTTCTATCGACGTGCGGGCCCATTGAATTTGAAAATTCATGCATTCCAACTTCTCCCNGGAGTGGGAAAAAGGACTGCGAATGAAATGAAAAATGCACGCGACATTGGTGATTGGTCTACTTTTGAGAGCATTGAGAAAGATGTAGGATTCGATCCCGCCCACTCACTTGCGGTTCGATATGTCGAGGAACTTACTGATGAAATACTAAAGCCAAGGCTCGTTGAATTACTTCTACGAGCACCAGTGTGAGACGCGAGTGACCGATGAACTGATGTGAATGGTTGTGGGGTTGCAGATATGCGGCCGAATCCAAGTACTTTGGTCGAGCGATTTCTCCAGAATCATGTTCCAGAAAAGGGGCTTGGGCAGCATTTTCTGAGTCATTCATCAGACGTATCAGCAGTACTCGAACCCATTCATGATGAAGATGGGCACCTCTTGGAAATAGGAGGTGGACCCGGGGGATTGACAGCCATGGCACTGGCACGAGGATATGGCGTCACTGTAATCGAAAAAGACCCACGGGCTGTTCGGCACCTTGAATCTGAATTCAATGATGATATCGAAGGAGGATTGCTCTGCGTGATTGAAGGAGATGCGTTACGATATGTTCCACCAAAGAATATCAATTGGATTGTGGGGAATATCAATTATGGAATAACTTCACCATTGCTTGCTCGCATAGATGAAATGTATGCTCATTCAAAGGAATATCGACCTTGCGCCTCCATCCTCATTCAGCGTGAGGTAGCAGATCGTCTTTCACCAAGCGCTGCTGGACGAAGTCGGTCATCATTGGGAATGGTGCTTGGACTGACATGGGATATTGAGCTTGGACGCGTAATTACAGCTGAGAGATTCAAACCACGACCTGCCGTTGATGGACGGATATTGGTATTGCGCCCTTCCCCACCTAAGGGTGAGGTGAACAATCTCCGTTTGTCTCGAAGGTTGATTCGAGCAGGGTTCGCACATAGGCGGCGGAAATTGTCGAACGTTTTCGAGAGGACTCCGAATAAGATCGAGAGAATTGATGGATGGAATAAGAAACAATGGAACAGAGTGATGAGAGTTATGCTAGATAGCTCAGCACGCGTGACGCTAGAGAAGCGTGCTGAAGAGCTAGAAGTAATTGATTGGATAGAACTTGCAGAACGATTCAACCGGGCTAGAACTGCATTAGAGAGTAGGCCAAATTGATTCAGAGTGTTCAAGAAGCAGGGCCTCTACGGCCGCTCGGGGGGGAAGTGAATGGCAAAGAAAGACACCTTTCTGGCGCTCGTGCGAAGGGGTATTGATGAGACGACGTCAACCCATCTCGCTGAAAGCGGTTTGAAAGTTGGTGACCTGAAAAAAATCAGTAAGGACCAACTTGTTCAGAATTATGGCCTCAAGCCAAAGATTGCTGCGAGCGTTATCGAGGCGGTTGCAAAGGGACCTACATCTTCATCGAAGCAGCGTTATCTCTCAACTGTTCTCTCAGAGCAGAGACCACAAGACAAGGTCAAAGAGGTTCGACTCAAAAGAGAACAGAAGAATATACTGAATAAGCTACAGGAAGAAAGAGAGAGACTCAAGCAAGCACGTATAGAGAAATTTCGCGCTGCAAAGGTCGTTCTTTCACGACTTGGGAAGACAATTGAATTGATTGTCAAACTAGAGAATAATTTTGATGATGAAGTGAAAGATGATCAGAGATCAAAGATCAGAGATCAATTGGAGACAAGGGGTCTTGAAGCAGCCAGAGACCATGAGGCTTTGGCGCTTCCTGGAACTCCACAAGAGATTGCAGACTTCAGGCGCCGCCTTGCACCTATCAGATGTTTTCATGCTTGTCCTGAATGTGGAGATGAAATCATCCCATCTCAATCTTTGAATCCAGATGATACTAGTGGGTGGAGCCTCATCTGTTGGGAATGCGGTACAATCATTGATTCGACGATGTCTAAATTAGTAGAAGAGAGATTGGAAAATGACCAAGTTATCGTCATCGAACCTGATTCAAAACCTCGAGAACAGATTCCACTCCGACCAGCAGCACCAGTAAGTTCGGTAGAAGATATGGTGCTTGAAGAATCACAACGAACGAAGGCTTCTGCAGATAAATTGACAGAAGAAGCGTTGGCTGATGACCAAGCTGGAGGATTGATGAGTGTTGATGATTGGATCGATCAAGCATTAGAAGCGAAGGGATACATCCAATCTCAGGAAGATAGAGAGGAGTTCATCATTCGAACTGGAGCTGGAGCAACGAAATTCAACAAATGGTTGCGGCGGGCAGGTCTTGTTTTCAACAAACAAACAGGAAGGTGGACCCGCTACGAGGACCGTTAGATACCTCCACGATAGATGATTGTCACGCCCGTTACCAATACTGGATGAGTTGGAGCGCTGTTGTTCGCCGGCACCTTACTCAATTCATCAATCACAAAGGTGCCATCGATATCTTTGTGATCATCGACACTTCCTTTGACAACTTGAGCGAATATCGTGTACGCACCATCGAGATAGGATGCACTGGAATTCCGGTCTACGAAATAGAATTGTGACCCTGCAGAATCTTCTTTCTGAGATCTTGCAGCGCCTACGGCACCGGGCTGATGAAGCACGGTTGGGTCTGTCTCAAGAGGTATAGTCCAATTTTCCATATTACATGCACTTTCATCGATCTCGAAATCACCAGAACATCGCCCAAAAAAACGTGATGCGTGTCCGCCCATTCCTTCCAAATGTTCGATGTCGCCACCCTGGACAACAAATCCATCGATGATTCGATGGAAAGATGTTCCATCGTATCTTCCTGCTTCGGAATGTTCAACGAAGGACGTGACGTGCATTGGAGCTACTTCTACAAGGAGATCTAGTTGGAGTGTGCCAGTATGATTCGTACCACCAGTATCAGTCCACGTGAGATTGAGGATTGCTCCAACCTTCGGATCAATATCAGGTGCATAGAACGTATTCTCACCAACTCGATATGGATAGATACCATCGGTGTTAGTAGGAGGGGAGGCAGCGTCATCATTACTTCCTAAACAACCTGGAAGAATAAACGTCGAGGCGATGACCATCACCAATACCCTGCGCATGTGTATGGGGCGTATCATGTGGTCTCGGTTCTTTCGGTAAAAATAGAACACAGGGAGGATGATTGATGGCTGTGACCACCATCGCTCACATGTGGATGAAACAGTGGGTGAGGTCAGGCCTCTGTCAAGACTTCGCCAAAGCATGTCTTCCGAACGTTGGGAGATTAGGCGTGCAAGCTTGTCATCTGTACTGAACAAAATGTTCGATTTGGCGCCACCACTACTGATTGGTGCTGCTGTCGACGTGGTTGTTCGAGAAGATTCCCTCATTTCCCGGACAGGAATCGATGAACCATTTCAACAACTGCTCTTTCTGGCCGCTGCTACAATCATCATCTGGGTCGGTGAATCGTTCTTTCAATATCTGTATCAGTTGCAGTGGCGCACGATTGCCCAATCGGTTGAGCACCGCCTCAGACTTGAAGCGTGGGAGCATGTACAGAAATTGGAAATGACTTGGTTCAGCATACAACCGAAAGGAGAAGTCATGTCGATCATTAATGATGATGTGAATCAGCTTGAACGTTTTCTGGATGTTGGAGCAAATGAATTGCTTCAAGTCATCACCACAGTTGTGGTCATTGGGGCCATTTTCTTATTCATCTCATGGGAAGTCGCACTTCTAGCTTTCATTCCAATTCCCATCATCCTCTGGGGGTCATTCAGATTCCAAAAATCGATTGAACCGCGATATGCTCGTATGCGGGGAGAAGTTGGGAGACTCAATGCCGAATTAGAACAAGCCCTGAGTGGGATTGCTGCAATCAAGGCATTCTCCGCGGAAGAATACGCTGCTGAACGACTGAATCAAGCATCTGAACGATATCGTGAAGCAAATCAAAATGCTATTCGATTGTCAGCCGCCTTTGTACCCCTCATTCGCATGGCAATTCTTCTTGGATTCACAGCAACTTTGCTCCTAGGTGGATGGTTCACGTTGAAGAGTGAACTGACTGTTGGGGAATTCTCAGTCCTCGTCTTCCTGACACAACGCCTTCTCTGGCCACTGACTCGCCTAGGGGAAACTGTGGACTTGTATCAGAGAGCTATGGCATCAACAACAAGAATCCTCGACCTCATTGATACCCCAGTTGATATTGATGAGGGTGATTTAGACATCTCAAGAGAGGAAGTCGTCAGCAATGATATCGTGTTCGAAAAAGTTGATTTAACATATCCAGAACGTGAACAAGTCCTCCATGGACTGTCCCTGACCATGACGTCTGGCAAAACACTCGGATTAGTGGGTTCAACAGGATCTGGAAAAACAACAGTAGCACATCTCTTGCTTCGCTTCTTCGACCGGACATCTGGGATAATCAGAATAGGGGAACATGATGTTCGCAATCTGACACTAACGTCTCTTCGCCGTTCCATCTCGCTCGTTGCTCAGCGAGTAACACTATTTCCAACAACTATTCGCGAGAATATACGATATGGGCGGCCGGAGGCAACGGATGAAGAAGTTAGAGATGCTGCTGTTATCGCTGAAGCAATCGAATTCATTGAACGATTACCTGAGGGATGGGAAACTGAGGTTGGAGAAGGAGGACAACGGCTCTCAGGAGGACAGGCACAACGACTTGCCATCGCACGTGCCGTGCTGAAGGATGCACCAATTCTCATCTTAGACGAGGCCACATCATCTGTCGATAACGAGACTGAAGCTGCGCTTCAGCGGTCGTTGTCTCGCATATCTGAGCAACGAACAACGATGATTATTGCTCATCGCCTCTCCACTGTTGTACATGCAGACATGATCATTGTCATGGAACAAGGGAGAATATGTGAATCGGGAACGCATTCCGACCTACTGAACAAAGGGGGATTATATCGTGAATTGTGGGCTGTGCAATCTGGAGAACGCATGAAGAGAGGAGTGGGGGAATCACCCGTTGAAGAGGAATGAGCATCGCGGAATTGATGAGGCGATGCCTTTTCGTGGAAGGTAGTGGAAATCGAAATCAAGCCCAGTCGGCGCATCTCGTTGACAATGAATGCGAATGTTCCGGCAGAGAGTCAAATTGTATTCGGACATCTCGATAAAAGATTCACCACCATTGGTGATTGGTCTGACTTCATCCATCGTTCAAAGAGTGCTGAACCCGAAGATGATGATGAGTCCCCTCGAGTAAGGGAAATTGTCGTATCTGGTAGACCTCTTCGTAGAGAATTGAAATTGAGAGAGGCTGTTGTTGAGTACAACATCGAGAAAAGGATTCTTGCCACTGTCATCAGAGGGCTGAGGTTGAGTGTGTGGGGTTTCAACAGATGGGAATTGACTGCAGCAGGAGATTGGACGAAGATCAATCTGCGCTACGAGTACGTGTTGAAGAAATTCGCCGTACCGTTCCGCTTTTTCATCAAGCGATCGATTCAACGAAAGATGAAGAGGGTGTTGGACGAATTCGTGCTCATGCTGCGTATGTCTGATTATGTCTTCTCAAGTGAAGATCTCTCTACACCTTCACAACCTACGTGCGCCTATCCAGAAGGGTGGACACTACTGATGGGCCCAGATGGCTTGCATGTTGGATTGCCACCCGAACCAGAAGAAGTGATTCCAATCGGCAAGGATTTCGACCTTGAACCATTCATGGACGATGATTTTGAAGAGGACCCATTACCCAGCGAAAGTAAATTGAAATCTATGAACAAACAGGAGCTAATCGATCTTGCTGAGGAACGAGGGCTTGATACGATGGGGACAAAGGCCGTCCTCATCAAGCGAATCATCGAATCATAAAGAAAGGGTGTAAACCCTTGACCAATGGTTGAAAATAGGTTACTGGGAGTTCATTGAGCATGAGTGGAGAGGAAATGTGGACATTGAACAGTTGGACGGAAGGTAGAGGAGGGCGTGCTGTGCGCCTGACAGGAGAATATCTAGGCCCTCAACAGCGCTTCGCTGAAGAGGGGGTCCATGATTTCGTTGTTTGTTTTGGATCTGCCAGGACAAGTAAGGATGATCCAAGTTACTTAGCTGCGCGTGACATCTCAGAAAAAATCACTTCGTGGGCTATCGATGCCTCGGATAAAGGAGGGGCGCGGTCTGATGGGAGTCAGCGTTTCCACATCTGCTCAGGGGGGGGACCAGGTATCATGCGTGCCACAAATGAGGGGGCACGTAGAGCTGGAGGGAGATCTGTTGCTCTTGGAATCACCTTGCCATTTGAACAGAAGATCAACGAATTTGCCGATCCTGAATTATCTGTTGAATTCCGATACTTTGCCATGCGGAAATTCTGGTTCGTCTATCCAGCTAAATTCATCATTGCATTTCCAGGGGGTTTTGGGACATTAGACGAAGTATTCGAAGTTCTCACACTGATTCANACAAAGAAGATCGATCGGGCGTTNCCAATCATTCTCTATGATNGGGACTTTTGGACTCGCTTCGTTGATTTTGACGTGTTGATCGAACGTGGAACTATCTCAAAGAATGATCTAGACCTCTTCACAATCACTGATTCCATCGACGAAACTGTGGAAAGAGTCATTCGACATCTATCTGGGATTCCTGAAATTGAGCATAGGGCGCCGTGATTCTCTGTGTTGAGACACCCCTCCTCGTGAGAGCAATGGCGAGGGCTGAAATGAGGGTGAAGAGAATCGAAGGCGCTGGTAAGAATCCCCCGCTCTCTTCAGTTGTTGAACGAGATGAACGGGAGCTTCCTGAATCGCCCCCACCACTAGAACTGGATTTCTTCGTAACCGTTTCATCATCAACACAATCAGCTATTCCATCATTGTCCGCGTCAACGGGTCGGAAGCTCGAATCATTTGCATCTGTGCCACAGAGAAACTCATCCTGATCTATGATTCCGTCACCATCTGTATCTTCTTCAAGAGCACGGCAAATCCCATCTTCATCAAGGTCCATTGGAATTGAACTACTATCGTTTCCATCAGTCAAGCAATCAACCTCAGCCGAATTATTCCATCCATCTCCATCTCGATCTGAATCAAGATCATCACAGACCTTATCACCGTCAAGATCAGGTGGTGTAGAGGTGTTATCTCTCAAATCCGAGCCACAGAATGTCTCATTCTCAGCATCATATCCATCGTTATCCTCGTCAGGATCTATCCCATCACAAAGGTGATCACCATCAAGGTCTGGAGGCAAAGATTGTGAATCATACGGGTTTGAAGAACAACCGTATTCATCGGTATCATTCCATCCGTCATTATCATCATCTGGATCTGCATTATCGCCAGTGCCATCAAGATCTGAATCTTCCCACTCAGTCGAATCTCGAGGAAATAGATCTTGGGAGTCTGAAACATTGTCCCCATCATCATCGTCATCCAATGAATCACATGTGTGATCACCATCAAGATCTGGGGGGTATGATGACGTGTTCAGAGGATTGGTCTGACAATATATCTCATCAGTATCATTCCAACCATCGCCGTCATCATCAACATCTGCATTGTCACCTTGACCATCATTATCGAAATCCACAGTTTCATTACGATCGAGAGGGAAGGAATCCTCAGCATCAATCACCCCATCATTATCATCGTCTTCATCGAGGGGATTGCATTGTCCGTCACCATCTGTGTCAGGGGTGACGTCTGATTGGTCGAGCGGATCCGAGCCACATCCTATCTCGACGCTGTCAGTAACTCCATCGTTATCATCATCTGAATCACGCAGGTCTGGAACACCATCTGAATCGGTATCATTGAGACCAACAAGATGGAATGAAGTCTGAATCGAATGCGCTGAACCGTCAACAATGTCTGTTGGGTCGATTGCAGTAACTGTGTATTCAATATCAGGAGAATAGNTCAATATCGTTCCACTGATTGAGCCATCATCTGAATTGAATTCCAAGCCTGCTGGAAGTTGAGGCGAGATTGTGAAGAAGAGGGCGGAAGTATTGCCACCAGTAATCACGGGAGGGTCAATGGCAAGGGGAGTTGAGCGTAGAGCTTCGATGAGAAGAGTACCATAATCAATGTCTGCGAGGGGATTTGGGAAAACTAAGACTGCAAGGCGTTGTTCAGTTGTATGATGGCCATCGATTAAGCTGAGGGTGACCATTGTTGTCGTTTCCTCATCGCTACGACCGCTAAGATTCGTACCTGAGATCGACCAACCATCTGGAAGAGAGCCACCTGACAGGGCTAAAGCGAAGTTTGTTCCATCCCCTCCAACTGAAGAGAATTCATAGGTTTCAGAAGACCAACGCGGGAGTCGAACGGCGAGAAGATCTCCGACAATGATGGATTCAGCATTGGATAAATCATCTATGCTGTCTCGTCCAAAGCGATCGCCAAGTCCTAATTGTCCCTCTGTGTTAGCGCCCCAACATCGAGCGTGCGATGCAGAGGTTACCATGCAGCCAAACGTGTGTCCGAGATCAAGAGTGCTGGATTTGGTCCCTTCTGGAACTGCAACAGGAATGAGGGCGCTGCCCATCTCCCCACTTTGATCACCTATATTTGTAGAAAGGGAGTTACCAAGAGCGTTCTTGACGCCATGCCCCCAGCATACACTATCTCCATTCACAAGTGCTGCACAAGTCGTCTTGTAACCTGCAGCTACATCAATCGCAACTTGACCTGAAAGGTCCACTATAGGAAGGGAGTCCCCCATTTGACCAGATGTCATTCCACGCGCAATCTTGTCACCAAGACCTAATTGTCCTTCTGTGTTAGTGCCCCAACATTTCACGGCCCCCGTCCTCAAAAGAGCACATACGTGGTTATACCCCATACTTACCTTCTCTACACTCACACCTATGCCAAGATCGATTGGGGGGAGATTATCGCCCATTTCAGAAGGTGCATCTCCTATATTCTCTGAAGCGCCTTGTCCGAGCATTCCGCTACCACCATACCCCCAGCACTTCACGTCACCAGTGGTTGACCACGCACAGGAACCAAAATCCGAAGTCGAAATTCCTGCTGAAATGAAGCCACTGCCAAGATCGACATCTATGAGGCCATCACCCATTTCTGCAGGTGTATCTCCATGTGTTTGTGTACTACCTGTTCCAAGACGGCCATGAAAACCCCAACCGAAGCACCGGACTTTGCCGGCATCACTCAGAGCACATGTGTGATGCTCGCCTACTGCAACCGAAACGGGAGTGAATGATGCGCCAAGATCGACTGGAGTCATGCTGTCAGAAACCTCACCTGATTCATCACCAAAAATCTGGGTCGTGCTCGACATACCATTGCCCAGTCTCCCATATTGTGGATGGCCCCAACAATACAGATTGGCGCCAGAGATAGCGCAAACATGTTTCTTTCCAACACTGACATTTGTCGTTGCACCGGGCAGAGAAATTGGTTGCAGCTCCAAACCGGTGTTGGGCCCACTTAAACCGACCTTGTCAAGAGAGCCTTGGGCTAACANTCCATATTGAGCTGAACCCCAGCAGAACAGGTCTGATTGCGTGCTGATACCACATGCAACCATATCTCCTGCTGAAATAGAAATGAAGGGAGTAAAGGCTCCTGGAAAGATTGCACCGAGGAGAGGAGTATCTACAACATCGATAGTCAGATTCAGGTACGATGTCAAGCCACCTTGTTCAAGACGGAACTCGACATTATGTTGCCCAATCACCGTTTTGTCAGNGATGATTCCTATCATCTGTGTCCCTTGTACACTCATGCCNGNTGGAAGTGAGCCTTGAACAACCGTAATTGTTGCAGNAGCACCAGTATCATTCTTGATATTGAAATCTGCTTGTATGTCAGAATACAGCGGTACAGTAAGTTCGTTCACTTGACCGATATCGGGTAGTAGCGCTCCCATTGTGGATGCTGATTTTCCAGATTCAGTGGTCGCATACATCCGACCCACATTCCCATAGAGATTCGAGCCCCAGCAACGCATCTGTCCTTCTGCAAACACNGCACACGCTGCATAGTCACCAAGAATAATGTCAACNACCTCACCGGACCCGAGATCAAGGGTAGGGAGTGAATCACCCATTTCGGAGAGGGAATCGCCAAGGACAGATGGGGATTCATATCCAAGATTTCCATAGTTGTTATTCCCCCAGCATTTCACATCCCCATCCAAAAGAAGGGCACATGTTCCTGTGCTCGTAGCGAAGATGTCAACTGGCTGAGAAGTTGAACTGATACTCGTAACTGTGAGGGAATCTCCCATCTCGCCANCCTGATCTCCGACCACACCAGATTCACCATTTCCGAGTCGACCAGATGTGGAATCCCCCCAACAACGAATCGTGCCATCATCCAAAAGGGCGCATACGTGCTTGGTCGACACCGCAATATCTGTNGCTGTTCGGGCAGTACCAAGATCGACCTTGAGCAGAGTATCACCCAGTTCACCATCCGCATCACCGCGGTGNAGGGTATCACCTTGACCTAGAAGGCCATTGGAGTTCTCACCCCAGCACTTCACATCGCCATTGTCAAGAACTGCACACATCGTATTCCCGTCACCATCTAAAACGACAGCTGTTCGATCAGTACCGAGATCAATGATATCACCGAGATGTGGTTCATCAATTGCTTGGCTTGAGGTCCCACCACCGCGAACGCCATTGATATTACCCCCCCAACATATCACCGAACCATCATCGAGTAAGGCACAAGCTGTAGAATGCGCTATCGCTATGTCTTCGATCTGCTGACCTGGAATTGTAATGATGTAGAGTTGTTCACCCATATCATCAGGCTCATCACCTACTGTTGTATATCGCGGTCCGACGATTCCATTCGCAGCACCCCAACATATAGCAGAACCAACCGATGAACGAACGCACACGTTCGATTTACCAGTCGTCACACCCACTGGGAAGAAGGACGAAGGGAGTGAAACGGGAGTAAGATTTCTATCAATCTCACCATTCATGTCACCGCGTCGAGCGTCGTCACCCTGGCCGAGCATGCCTTCATTCTCCATCCCCCAGCACCGCACGGTACCCGAATCAAGGACAAGACAGGTGACAAATTGACTCATATCAGCGTCAATGACACTTCCTACTCCCTCGACATGAAGTTCAATAGGAGATCCTTGACGGCTGGACGTGTTCGTCTCCACATGACCTGTCGCTTGTACGAGTGGAATAGATGTAGAAAGGAGGAGGAGGAAAAATACCAGCGATGCTGATGTTCGGCCCATCATGACCCTCGGTCCAAGTCGTTCCGTATCATCCCTGCTGTGCGGGTGGTTTAGAATAGGGTGAACGGCGCTGATTCTACTTACTGCAAGTTATGCACTCATTCAGCATATTCAGCCTCGACTCGGGCATTTTCCTCGCCGCGTTGAGCCATATGGGGAATATGAATGGCAGACTTCGGAGAGTAAAGATATGACATCGTGCTGCTCGATGTTGCAACTCCATTCCGGGAAGACCCCCTTTCACAACCAGGTGGTGGTGGACCGATACCTGGACCCCATGTCTCTCCAAAGCCAGAGCAGTCTGTCCCACCACCCNGGCCCCCACCGCCACCACTTGTCATGTCTGCAACTCCGTGATAGCAGATCAAGAAATACGGGAATCCCATAGCCCCGGCTCCATTCAACATAGTTGTGTGATAATGATAGATTCCTTGAGGGAAATCAGGGGTTGGGCCATANTGGCCATTNCACACATCAAGGTGCCCTAATCCTTCTGTGAACTTGTAATCATCAATCCCATTGTAACCAGTTTCACCATCTTTCAATTCATATGAGCTCTTCATTTCTACGACATTCATATCATTGTCAAATCCCCAGAATCCATAGATTGGATACCCATCAAATGCCACGCCAATCACCTTGGAATGATTACCATCATAGGTATTCTGTGCAATAAGATCNGGTGCTGAATCGTCATAGTGGTCCTTGATGTTCTCACCTTCATCTGGATGCCAATGCATACAATTCGAATCTGCATGGTAATGGAATGTACCNCCTTGTGCGGCGTGTCCATGGCAGATACCCAATTCGATCGGNTGTCTATCCTCTGTGTACGCACCGTGATGGGTCGCAACGGCATCTCCACCAGGTGCATCTTCAGGACCGTAAAGGGGAACCCCATTCGTGGCTACTGCAATCGATCCGCGTTCAGGTACACATTCGTAATCCCCATTTGCTTCTGGACAATTCGTGCTGACATGGCCACCTGTCGTATCTGGAGTCGGGGTTCGTGGTATNGACCAAGAATAATCTTGGGCAGACGTACAATCTCCTGCTTGGGAACAAGCCAAAGTTGATTCGAAATCATGATTAGGAATCCCGTTGGTTGAAATGATCACGTGGGTTTCATTCAACTCAAGAGTGTTCTCNCATTGNAGAGTCTCTGTTTGAGATGTTGTCAGATCGTCGACAAGAGGTCTTTCGCCCGTAGCTTGACAGAAGAAGAAATCCACCCAAAACTGCCCAAGATCATTGGAATCATATGTTGGGGCCGACGAAGGATGTCCTTCACTAATCCATGATACAACATTATCAAATTCNCGATCTGAATCTACNGGGGGATGNTGCCCTGCATCTCCTACGAGATGTGTCGCGTCAGAGAATCTCTCTGNAAGTTCTGCTGAACCATAACCAAACCAAGCATCATCCTCTCCTTCAAAAATCAAAGCNGGAGTGGAGAATGGTGAGCTGCCATTAATTGTATCCATCAGCCCTCTGTGCCCTGTTTCCAGGTACCCATTGAAGAGGATGACTCTGTCAAATACAACTTCAGAATAGGCAAGATAGATTACTGCCATCGCTGCTCCTTGGGAATAGCCAAGAATAGCATGGAATGGCCCATTTTCTGCGACGTATTGATCGAGGTAATTGACTGAATTATCTGCCCACGCAGGGTCAGAAGTGCCCTCTCCTTTTCCTCCAGGAGGGTCCCTTACCCAAACCCCGTTTGATTCGGGNGTATTCGGGAAAAAGAAATCGTAGTCTGGTAGAGCCTGCATCAAGTCCTGCATNCCCTCATCTAACTCAAANTTTGACGCAGAATCGCCACCCCCATGTAAACACAGAATCTTCAGATTGCTTATGACGNGTTNAGGNGTAGTGATGTTCCCCACGANATCNAATATTGTCTCACCGTTGTCTTTNGCGACTGCTTTGAACCTCCACATGTATGTTTGATCATATTCGAGATTTGCTGGGAGGGTGATGGTGATATTGTATGGATTACTTACATCCAATCCCGGGAACATATCAGTTCCATTGACAGTTATTGTTACTTCAACGTGATCTTGCCAGCGTTCAGCATCAGATCCNTGAATCAAAGANATTAGAATCCAATTTGACTTNTCTTCGCTAGTGCCTGAGAAGGANACGGAGTGGAGGGTGATNTTGACGCTGGGTTCGCTAGCATTTCCAGTGCTTGTATTCCCGTCANCTGAATTATCATACATGCACGATCCGTCGTCATCGGTTGCCTNTTGATCAAAATTGATTGCGGTTTGATCCATACAACCTTCGATTTCATTTCGATCCACAATCCCATCGTCATCAGCATCATAGTCACATGAACCATCATCATCNGTTGCTGCTCGATCATGATTGTTTGCAGATTCATCTGTGCAGCCTTTGATTTCATCGACATCGTCGATGCCATCATCATCAGCATCATAATCACATGAGCCGTCATCTTCTGTTGCTGCCGAATTGTAATTATTCGCAGATGGACCTGTGCATCCTGAAACTTCATCTGAATCTAGAATGCCGTCGCCGTCTGTATCGAATACGCATGATCCATCGTCTTGAGNCGCTGAAGAATCATGATTTGTAGCGGATGCATTCAAACATCCACGGATGACAGGCCCGTCACTAGATACTATCTCTTCGCTTGGTTGGATATCATCCCCATTCTGCGCATCCCCCCCCAAACAACCTGAAAGGCTGCTGAGAAGCATCAGCAAAGCAACACATGATGACCGATTCATGATGCTCTGGTGATAATGGACGTTACAAAGGATTCTGGCCCACTGAGCGAAGTAAGGGGACTAAGTCAGTGGGTGATTCAATCGACTTTCTACCAAACACGGACGTTGAACTGAAAAGGGGAGGGGGNGAGGGATAAGTATGGAGACAAGCAGGCCAAGGGTTCTGGCTGCTTGGTTCGTTTGGCTCATTCATATGGTGCTCATGATGTGGATGATAGGAGGAGCATTTCTCCCATATGTCTGGGCATGGTGGAGTATTGTAATTCTTGTACCAATCCTAGAGATTCATTGGGCGACGAATGACAATCGGTNCATTCTCAGTGACCTTGAGGTGATATTGAGAGGACCTGATTCAGGGAGAGAAAAAGGGGATGGAGTATTCATTCGCAATGTTGTTGAAAAAGCATTCAGAATGCATCCATCAGATCGTTTTCTCAATGGAGCTGTTCATACCACCATGTTCGTTGTCGGCATTGTCAGTTTAGGACGCATTATCATCAGCAAATAGTCTCAAGGTCAAAGGAGGCATCGCCTTATTCGGTCGTTCATCGATGGTCCTGCTTCGGAGTGAGCCTGAAGAATTCATGGTCACTGAGATTCCGTCTTTGGACATCCTCGAAGATGTTCCCTCTTCTGAACATGTGGACGGACCTTTCAGAGTCTATCAACTCACAAAGCGGGATTGGGATACTCTGGCTCTACTTTCTCGATTATGCAAGCGATATCGGTTGCCGAGAAAGGCCTTCGGACTAGCGGGATTGAAGGACAGGCGAGCTGTCACGGTCCAATACCTCACCTTAGCAGATAAACACCAACTTGGAGATGATATAGGTTGGAAAGATGACAGAATGGATTCAGAAGGATGGAGGCTGGAATGGATTGCACACAGTGCTAATCCCCTCAGCTCAGGTCAGCATGAGGGGAATCGCTTCGACATCCTTCTACGGGATCTTAGCAAGGATGATGTGAATCGCCTGAACGCCCGAACCTCATTGCTCAAACGTCTAGGTACCATCAATGGATTTGACAATCAGCGCTTTGGATCTGCATCACGTGGGAAGTTGCCGGGGCGTTTAATCGCCTTAGGAGATTGGGAAGGCGCTCTCAAGATGCATCTCTTAGGGGATCAAGGGTCAGATAGGTCACGATTACGGCGATTTCGCAAAATGGCACGAGAGGCGTGGCCGAATCTTGAGCGGGTGAAAGATGTCCCTAATGAAATGAAGAAAGTGACTGCTGCATGGAATGAGCACCAGGATGCTAAAGTGGCGATCAATGCAATTTCATTGGACCTGAGACGATTATGGATGTCGGCATGGCAATCATCGATATGGAATGCATCAGTGGGAAAATATCTTGTCAATGAGCTTGGAGAATGGGCGTTCGATAATGTCCAACTTAGGGCATCATCATTGCTTCTACCAAAAGTACCGTTCGAGATACGTGGAAGAGAGAGGAGGAGGTGGATTGAGAGACTTGAGCGTCTCTTGGATCAGCTCTGTGAATATTGGCCTCTTGCTGCTACCGACACAGAAAATGGGCCATGGAGTCCGTACATCGATGAAGTACTAGAATCAGAAGGAATGACAAACAATAATCTTGAGATTGATTCATCATTTGGAGCTTGGCTTACTCATCATCCGAGAAAACTTCGGCTTCGGCCAAAGGACCTCACTGTCGGTGAAGTATTCAAGGATAAGCGTGCTAAACAGCGCAGGCAACCACGTTGGGCAACTAAGGTAGCATTCTCACTGGACAGCGGTTCATATGCCACAATCATCACTAGAAGTCTTGTTCGGACACCTGAAAGGAAATAACGCCACGCTTGATTCAAATGTGGTCTGAATATTGGTGATGAATTGTATCGCTCAAGGACTAATCAGGGCTCAACCACTGTATGATTGAACCAGAGACCTTCTGATTTATATCGATGGAAGAACCTCCACGCGGCGTTGGTCATGGACCAACAGGGGATGGGACCCTTGAGCGAAACAAGCGGAGCAAAGAGAGAACAACCAGCAAATGAAGCTCGGCACAGATTCATGACGGATCTGATCGAGCGTGCCAAAAAGAGAGCAAAAAGAAGGATGAAGGACGAAAAAGGAGAGAAAGGCATCACTTATGTCGATCTGCGTGATGCAAGGTAATCAGGATTTTTTCCCACCGAGCAGATCTTTCGCCTGTTCTTTTGCAGCAGCCATAACGACATCCTGGGCGACTTTATTCACCTTCTTGGATATCTCTTCAGAGGCTGACTGCTGAATTTCACCCGCCTTTTCCTTGACGCTGTCAACCAATGGCTTGGAGGCTTCTTTAGCGGCATCCTTAGCCGCCTCTATAGAAGATGAGGCAGCAGTGCTAGCTACTTTCATCGCCGCTTCAATCGATGCTGATTTACCTGCTTTCTTGACTGCCTTCGATGCCGCCTTCGCAAGACCCCCTCGCAAGCCACCTTTGCCCTTCGGGGCCACTTCATCTTCCATAGGAGATGCTCAGGCTGGATGACCATGAATGCTTCCATCTGGAAAAATAGAGATTCATGTAGAATCCAGTTTATGCAACCATGATTCCATTCGGTCCAATCCTTCAATCAGATCCTTTGTCGAGGCAGTGTAGGACAATCTTACCCATCCTTCTCCGAATGGCATCAGTGATCCCGGAATCGTTTGGACTCGCGCCTCACTAAGAAGACGCTCAACGAATTCAAGATCACTGAGACCTGTTGGACGGATATCGATGAAGGCATAGAATGCACCTTCAAGCTCAGGGACCACAATGTTCGGCATCGCTTGAAGTCTCTTGAGCACTAGTGAACGGCGCTCTCTGAAGGGAGTGACGATCTCTTCAACAAGAGTCTCATCCTCAAGAGCTACTGCTGCACCGATCTGCAAAAAGGTAGGGGGGTGGGTCACGGTATTCGCCTGTACGACTGACACGTGATCAATCAAGGAGGATGGTCCGGTAATCCAGCCAAGTCTCCATCCTGTCATGGCCCAACCCTTCGACCAACCTCCAATCGTTACCGTGCGGTTCTTCGCTCCAGGTAGAGATGCAATAGGAATGTGATTCCTGTCATCTAACCAGACCATCGGAGCATAAATCTCATCAGAAATCAACCACAGATCATGTTCAATTGCTACCTCAACAAGGGATGTGAGTTCCTCAGTAGTATAAACCGAGCCTGTTGGGTTGTTCGGTGAATTCACAATGATAGCTGCGGTTGTCTCATCAATGGCTGCTTCAATCGACGGTATATCCAGATGTAGCATCTGGTCAAGAGGAACGTGAATCGGATGTAGACCACATGCCTTCAACTGTGGGTTGTAGGAAGCCCAAGCAGGGGAGGGGATAATCATCGATTGGCCAGGGTCGCCAATGGCCAACATTGCTGAGAAAAGGGCTTGTTTAGCACCATTCGTGATCATGATATCATCTGGTTCGACTTCAAGACCACCTCTGGAAAGATAAGTAGAAACTGCCCGTGTAGTGCGCTCAAGTCCTAACGATCGGGAATAGTGGGTCTGTCCATCTCGTAATGCTGCAATCGCTGCCTCAGAGATTGCCTTAGGGGTATCAAGGTCGGGTTCACCTATTGTCAGTCGGATGACATCTTCGGGAGGTTTCTGGAAATACTTCGCAAATCCAGTCCCAATCGAAGAGAGGCGGGAAGAGAGACGAACCATTCGAACACCTAGGCGATGAGAGAGGGTGGGCCACCGCACCTCACATGATGCCAATCATCGTTTCCACATGATATCTTCTGAGAATCTCACGATGTGGCACGCTAGGAAAAGCACATCATGGGCAGCTCTATCGAAATATCATGCATCTGTTATCACCCACCATCATGGTCAAGGAATACGCACAACTGCTAGCATATGTTGTACATGCTGATGGTAAGATTGACTCTGAAGAATGGGTGGAGTTTGTGACAGATATGGCAACCATGAACCCAAATGTCAGCCCAGAGTTTCTGAAGAAGATGCTTGTGTCACCCGGAGACCTCGATGATTTACTGGAATCTGCTGATCTGGCTACATTGAGGACGGCGGTGCGTGATGGATACTATCTTGCACATGTCGACGGAAACGTCGATGTCGCTGAAGAAGAACTCATCAAAAAAATCACAAAAGCTGCTGGGATGAGTGATGAGCATCTTGAAAGAATCAAGGAATGGGTCCACCAAGGAGAGAAGTGGGTGAAGAGAGGATTAGAACTCGTTACGGATTGAAGGCACTGTTGAAATAGCGCGACCACGGCGAAGGCGACGCGCACGAGTAGCAAAGCGGTTATGCGCGGGACTGCAGATCCTGATACGGGAGTTCGAATCTCCCCTCGTGCTCCTTTCACCAGTAACGGAATACTGTGTATCAACGTAAAGGCACGAAGAGAACATTGCAGAGGTCACTTTCGTTCCAATTCTTTCCAACTCGATCAAAGCGGCGCAGAACCTGACCTTGTGAGGTTTCTACCGGGGCAACAAGACGTCCATTCGGGCCTGTTTGTTCCTTCCAAGAAGAAGGCAGACCATCAGCACAAGCTGCCGCGATGATTCCATCGAACGGCGCCTGATTCGGGAGGCCTTGGCGTCCATCGCCCGCAATCAACGTGGTTGGAGACAAACTAAGTGAATCGAGTACACGCCGTGCTCGGCGCACTAATTTCGCCTCTAACTCGATTGCGTGAACCTCGAAGCCCATCGCAACAAGAACGGCCGTCTGATATCCAGAGCCTGCCCCAACTTCCAAAATTTTGGAACCTAGGGGTAGATCCTCGAATTGAGAGGTCATGAGAGCAACGATGTACGGTTGACTGATGGTTTGGCCTAGGCCAATTGCAAGGGGACGGTCTTCAAATGCATGGGGGGAGATATCACGTGGCACGAATGCACGGCGATCAACGCTACGCATGGCCTTGATTGTACGAACTGCTTCAATACCACGGCGTGTTATCTGATCAGATACCATTTCATCGAGTGTGTCGACAAAACCATCTTTGCGGCGCACTTGCTCAATCCTCCGTGAGATCGATAACTTCTGCCACCTCAGATTGACGACCAATGTCCCAGTCTTCGATGGCCGTATTCGGTGTTTGCTCCTCCTCACGCTCTACAACGTGAACATGCATCGAAGCAAGGGCTGCGATTGAATCACTTTCTGATACTTTGATGGTTCCAGAAGAAGATGGTGGAGTCATGAACACTTTCGATGAGCCGGCATTGATCAGCATAGTGAATGGCCTCCTACGTCTCTGAAACCAACGATTCAGACGCCTTTGAGGTTGGCGTGCACCTTCGGGAAGCGGTTCGCCAATGAGAAGCCACTTGATGATACGCACAAGCCACCTGAGGTGAAGATACCAAACGGTACGGAGGGGTAGTGATGTGAATCGTGTTCTTACAAGCCAAAGAGAACGCCACGTTCTGCGGGGAGGAACTAGGTGGAAACCTGATTGAATCAATACATTCGCCATTGCGGCATCCCTTGTCAAAGCAACCAGAGGTAGAGGGATGAATGGATCTTCAACAGATAGGCCACTCAGAATGGGGTCGTTCGACCACAAACGACAAGCTTTGTTGACAACAGAATGGGCAAGACCAGTGCCGCGTGATGAAGGGTCAACGATGACGCAATCAAGTTCAACGATACCTGGCCGCCTACCAATCTCAGCCATGGCGTGGAATAATCCCTCTGCTTCTATGAAAAGACGGGCAACCCCATCAGGGGGTTCTGATTCATCGCGTCTGGGGCGACGAACAGAATTCTCGCGTGAAAGCATTCGTTGGACCCAGGCAGAACCACTGGATCGATCCGGCATCCACTCACACCAAGTCATCGATTGATGATTCAACGATGGAAGAAAGTTGGACTTGATCGGATTCAGGAGATATCTGGCTTGCTGAGGGATATGACGGTGCAACATTAGCGAAGCCCATTACAGCACCTTCAAACACATTCGTGCTTGGTCCGATCATTGATTCTTCAGTGGACCAAGACCACATGATTCCGTTCGCTGTGGAAACTCTCAGCCAGCCTGTCTCCATATCAAAACGACAGGAAGACGGCCAATCCCCACTGACTGTCAAGCGCTCAAGGATTCGCAACTCACCAAGATCAAAGAGAATGATATGTCCCGAACCTTGGCCAATAGCAACCATGCCATTTGTTGGATCGATATCCAAGCATTGTAACCAATCGCCTTCAAAATCGATTCGATGCAGTGGTTCATGGCCTTGAGGATCAATGATTGCAAGCTCACCAGATCCCAAGGCCACCAACAAACGCCCTGCTGGCGTCCAGATGATGTCGTTGATTGAGACATTGAGATCCAGGAGTTCCCGCGCAGGGACATGCATTGAATGACTCAACACGATTCGACCATCCACATCGCCTACTGCGATTGTTCCGTCTGTGGAGATACATGCTGCTCCTATGGAATGGCGTCCATCACACAGAGGAAGCGGTTGAACTCGATGTTCTGAAAGATCAAGCAAGACAGCTCTCCCGTCACCACCGAAACTTATGGCACTCGTGTCATCCAATGGTAGAAGAGAAGAGACCCAAGTTGAGTGAGCGTGCATGATTGCAAGACATCTTCGTTCAAGCAAGGACCAATATCGAATTGTCCCATCCTCTCCCCCTGTGAGGATATGTTGGCCATCTGGGAGTGATTCGATACATGTGCCTCGGCCCTCGTGGCCAGACCATTGTTCGAGTATCGAGCCGGATAGAGCTTCATGTAATCGTATTCGACCATCACTACCTAGTGTAACAAAACGCTGATCTGCAGCCCGCATCCGTTGATGCATGCGCCGGGCACGGCGGAGGAGTGAGGTGATGTGTGTGCGCGAAGCACGGGCTCCAACGGCATCTGAACTCGAGCACAGGCGCGTGAATGTTTGTCCTCCTTCATCATGCACCTCACCTATCCACTCGCTCAACTCAATGAGGGTGCTCAAACTCGGTTGTTCGGCCATTTGTGCGATAAGTATCTGTGAATCATTTGCTAGACTTTCGATAGCTCGTAAATCATCATGTGCACGTGCTGCTAAAGAACGAATTGCACCTTTGGCTGCTTTGCTCAATGAAGTGGCGGGCCCTGAAAGAGGTGTGTCTTCGCGCTGAATCTTGACAAAGGACGACCCGCATTTAGGGCAATAGCGCCAGTCGACCTCAGTCGATGTCTGGCAGGCGTGACACTGACCCACGACGTCCTGTGTGTTCGTGACGGGTATGAGTTTTAGGGGTGAAATCCGCTGAACGTGCGGAATGAGACGATGGTGAGAATCGCCACAAGTGAGAAGGTGGGGGGGCGGGGGGTCCGGACTGACTCAAGACTCATATCACACGATGAGAGTGGGGGATGCAATGGGGGAGAAAGAAAGGGCTCAGGCCCTCCACGCCATCATGGTGCTGTCCCTTGAAATTGGGCAGCGCGGAGGCCTTGCTGCACCAATCGTTACACAGGCTCAGAAAATCCTGGATGTGAATAACAAACACAGAGAAGAGGCTGAATCCCATATCCGCTCCGCGAGAAATGGTGGAGATTGGCAGGGCCAACGTGGAAATGTTGTTCGCCAAGCAATGAAGAGAGTTATTGACGCCATCGAATATGGTGACCTTCCACCAGGGCGGAAATCAAAGGAATATCGACGTCTTGTCGACCGCGCAAAGAAAGTGCTTGAGAAGGCAGGAGAGACATCCGATTACATGGGTGCTGATTCAGGTGCATCTTTTGGTATGGAACATTCTGAAACCGTGCCTGAGAGAAGAGTTCAGCCAGCAGCCATGGTGGGAAATGACAAGTTGCTCGATTCTTTACTCGATGAGGAAGAAGGCGGAGGAGAGGATGGATCGCTTATTGCTACCTTGATGGATGAGGAGGAAGAGGAAGAAGTCAAGCAGCCTGGGTCTGGACTCAGGCTAGCACCAATGGCTGGGGGAGCAGAACCCATGAGCCATATGGACGGTAGTGCAGAGGGAGAAACATCTGCTCAGGCGACTCAAGTCATGGAACCAGAAACCGAACAAGCTTCACCAACGGTCGAGGAAGATGATCAAATCGGTGATGAGGAAGGTGATGGAGATGCAGCGGATCAGTTACTCGCACTCCAGAAACAAGTGGCTGAATTAACTAAAGCTATCAAACACGAAGAAGAGATGGCTGGAGAAGATCTTGAAGAAGACCTCGATGAAGATGAGTTTGTTGAAGATGAATTCATCGAGGAGGACATCCCTGAAACAAGGATGAGGAGAAGAAGATCCTCGTCAGCAGCTCCTATGGCCACAAGAGAAAGTAACGTGCGTACGGCAAGTCGTGCAGCTCCTGCTCGAAGGGCTATGGCTGCCGCCCCGGTTGCTTCATCTAAATCACGACGTGTACAAGAGGAAGAAGAGGAAGACGATGACGTAGTGGAAGGAGGAAGGAGGAGTAGCACACTAGATACTTACCGACTCCTTCTGGAGACTGTTTGGGTCGATGATTTGCTCGACCCTGCTGAAGTTGATCTCTTGAGACGAAAGCGCATTGAGTTGGGTATCGATTTTGAAACCCATCTCAAAATGACGCGAGAGATGCTTGGTGGGCTTGATTGATGGACCATCCATTTTCACATGCCCTCACACTGGCATGGAAGTCCGGTTCATTATCCAGAGATGGTGCAATAGGGCTTGAACATCTACAAGAACGACTAGGGATGTCTGATTTAGATCGCTCTGAAATTGAAGAAGCATGGTTGGAAGAAGAAGTTGATTTCATTGACAGAGATGATAGTGCAGATAGTGTTGAGTTGCTCGCCCATTTCAGCGATACATTAGATGAATTGAGCAAAGAGAAGACGCATCGTGCTGTCAGATCACTTGGTCGACGATTCAGTAAGTATGGCATCTCCCGAGTCCGACTTGGCATTGCATTGAGATGGTTGAAACCATTCGGGTTGGATATCGCATTTGAGGAAGGTGCGTGGTCGAATGATGAATTTCCAGTGATGCCACTCCCAGAAGCATTGCATCCGTTAGCTGTCAAATTAGAATTAGCAATTGATTCGAAAGATATCAAAAATGAGGAGCCAGAAAAGAAAGAACGGTTACGACTGATTCTTGAAAAAGATGGCAGTGCATCGATTGACGACGCCATTGTCATGAGAATGTCAGGTGGTTGGGATGTGCTCTCAAGCGAGACATCTTTTCCTTGGCTACCTGAACTCAAAGTGCATCTTGACGGTGAAGATTTCGTATGGACTCACGAAGAGGGTGAGGAGCTCCATCACGCTACTCCCGACGGTGATCTGACCATCAGTCGTGATTTGTTCGAAGCCCATGTCGCATCCGTCATCCGGGCTGCCGATAGTACTGCAGATCCAGAAGGTGATGTGTTTCGTTGGCAATTGGGACCACGTAACATCGCTTTCGATCTCTCAACTCTCGACATCGATCTCGATGATGGGTATCTGATCGTCAACGTCCGCGCAGGTGGAAAGGCGATCACAGTAGAAATGATTCTAGATGAGTCTGCATCCTGGCCACCGAAGCAACTCTCAGATTCTGCCACTGGTGATCTGGAAGTATTTCTTGGAGAGTTGATCTCTCTCACGATTGTCAGCCTCCCACATCAAATCACACATCATCTCGGTATCGAAGCACAATCACGCTTAGCAGTGGCTCATCCCGGAGCAATACAGTACTCTTTGTCTCGGTCAGAGGGACGGAAAGTCATCTGAAAAGATGGTATCAGGCACCATCGGGTTCGGCAGCATCTGCATTAGGTGGAGGAGGGTCTCCAGAGCCAGAACTACCTGACGAAGTGGCCTCACCATCATCTGATTTCGCTTCTTCTTCTCTATCCTCGCCATCTACGGTCGCTTCTACTGCAACCTCGTCTTCGAAATAATATTGGTTGACAAGCGAGCGATATCCAGGGAGATTGATGCTTGCAGTCTGGTTGAGAGATGTTACATTGTGAACCTTGATGCCAGCATCTGAGAATGAATATACGAAATCTCCCATAAAGATCGAGCGACTGATCGATATGTCTCCACCCCACCAACTACTGGACAGACCTTCTCCATAGAGATCCGAGTGATTCACCTCACCGTAGATCGATAGCACTCCATTGTCGGCATCGACAGAGACGAGGACGAGTTTGGAGACATATTCGTACCCATGATAGGTGTAAGTTCTGCCATCTTCTTCGATGGTGTCGTGTACGTATCTGTGCGTGGAAAGGGGGACTGCAAGCAATCCATTCTTATCCCAGTAAGTGAAAGCTTTGTGCTCGTAAGTCGCTTCCGACCAAGACCAAGACCACCCGCACCACCTGATATCCTCGCAATTCTTGTCCTCATATCCTGGTGTGAGAGGGAGGGCAGCAGAAAGGGTGGGGTCGGAGAGATTGCTGACGTCGAACAACGATATCTGAGTTCGTGACCAGTCAAGGCCAATGCCACCTTCACCACCAGGGAATCCTATCGTAAGGAGGGAGTCTCCGTCATTCATGGGATGAATGTAGGTTGACACACCTGGAATCTCAAGTTCTCCAATAATCCTAGGATTGGTCGGGTCTGAAAGATCAATGGTCCAGAGGGGATCCCATTGTTCGAAGGTGACCAGATAGGCTGTATCTCCAACGAAGCGTGCGGACCAGAGAGTCTCTCCTGGTGCAATACCACCTAGATGCCCAACCTCATACAGTCCACGTACACCATCCTTGAATGACTCTTGAAGAGTGATGACGTGGTTCATCATCGGCTCAGGATCGTTCATCCACCAGCGTCCCCACTGTCCAGTGGTGCTCACAACACGGATTGTGCCCTCATATTCTGAAAGAGAGAATTGGTCGTTCACTGTACCATTGATGCGTCCACTTGAGAGATAGGTCGTCTGACCTGATTCACTGATGTCGAACGAATGGATGTTCGTGACCTCATGCAAGTCA
>PAZI01000027.1 GCA_002715545.1 Methanobacteriota archaeon | reverse complement strand
TCTAATTGTGGGGCTACATTCAGATCCTACAATAGATCGATCTGAAAAGAATAGACCAATTCAATCTTTGGATGAGCGCTTAATTCAATTACGCGCAGTGAAATTTGTAGACCTTATCGTAATTTATGATACTGAGCTTGACTTGATTAATTTGCTTAAAGCAATTAGGCCGAATCTTAGAGTCATTGGTGCAGATTATATTGATAAGAGTTTCACTGGAGACGATTTAGGTATCGAGGTAAAGTTCAATAGCAGAAATCATAGCTTTTCATCATCAGGACTTAGGAAAAGAATCCAAAGTGCAGAAAATCTAAAGGAGACAAAATGAAGTATTTATCAGGTGATTTTATTGCAGAGTATAGCAGGGCTCTTCATGAGTATAAGAAAGAACAAGATGCAATTGATTCCAAGTGGGGAAATATCATTAGTGATCTTGTTGAAGAAGAAGTAGAAAGACTTGAAGACACAATTCCATATACGTTTAAAACCGGCGAGACTGTTAAGGACACAAATGGAAACTTAGGAGTTGTAAAAGCATGCCCTATTATTCTTAACGTTCATGAAGATGAAGACTATCATGGTAAAAAGTTCGGTCCAAATAAGTTTTTTGCTATAAAAAACCAAAGTGATGAAGAAGCAGTTACTTGTGAAGGTATGTTGAGAATGGTTGACGTTCAATTGCAGACCTCTGAGCTTGAAAAGGACTGGGGCCATGAAACCAAAGCAGCCCGCTATTATGAAGACGAGTTAACTGTCATTATTGATTAACAACTTTGGTCATATTTTATAAAATTGAATATGAGATCTTTTGCGCTACTGATAGTTTTGTTTTTGATAGCTTGCGCATCAGAAGTATCTAATAAAGACGAAACAGAGTTCTATAAAATAGAAGCTTCTGACATCGATAATTCGTCTTTAGTTGAGTCTGCTGTTCAAGTTGAAAAAGTAAACTGGGTGTGCTATCATCCTGGGACGATTTTTCATAATCAACCGTGCGTTGAAGAAGAATATCCAGACGGCTGTTATGTTAGAGGTGATCAGGGCAAATTTTGCTGGTTATTGCACATAAGTGAGTGTGCAGATCCTTTAAACGATGATGTGCGTGACTCATGTAAAAATGTAGGATATTCAGACTAATTCGAGTGTGAAATGTTTTCTGAGCTTAAAGATATTTGCCTAAGTAAAAAGAGTGTGATATCTTTATCATTTTTCTTTATCTTCATATTTTTATTAGGCTTTTGGGCAGGGTCCTCAGTTCCTCATTCAAGGTTTAATTCAGTTTTTGAATACGCTGTTTTATTAGAAAAAGAAAACTCCAAAATATATAAAAAGCTAAAATCGTGTAATTAGCCCAAATCTATGATATAATCTTAATATAAGGTGATGTTGTGGAGTTCGTTTATGGGCTGATTTTTTTAATCGTTTTTTAATTAATTTAAATGAGGAGATAAAATTGTATTTTATCAATTATTCAAGATGTAGCATCTGTAATCAAAAAAAGAGCGTTGCTCTTAATAAGAAGACGCTAAATAAGAAAATTTGTTCTGATTGTAATGATGAATATTATAGCGACGTCGCTAGTAAGCAAAAAGAATATTGGATTAATGGGAGTGGAAAAAATGCACGGAATCGGTAAAGGTAGAAAGCAAGGGGCAAGAAATAAAACCCAACTGGAAAGGATGGTTGAAGCTGTTGTCACCGCCGGTGGTGGAGACTATAGTGATGTCGTATGCATCTTGCAAGATCATTATGATGCCGCCTGTCGACGTGATGAGCGTGGACAAAATCCAGTAAGGACTGAATTTTTAGATGTGGAAAATCTTCTAAAAGAGAAATATTTAATTCATGTAGGTCTAGATTCCGCAGACGCTCAAACTTCTATGAAGAAGCTTATTGAGTATTCAAAGAACACTAAGCCTGTTGTAGAGCTTTGAAATGAAAGATTTTCAAAAAGATTTTCTCTTGAAGGGTGACTCAAATTTGCATGATGATGAACCAATAGGTCCTTTGGAGAGAGCAAGAGAAAATCTTGAGGCTTTTGCTGATAGTCTTATAATGCAAGATTCTTTAAAGCAAATGCTAGAATGGATGTCTGTTCTTGAAAATATCCTAGATGATCCAGATGTAAGCGATTTAGAATTAGCTCAAACTAAAGAAGAGCTTAAGCTAATGGAGCAAGCATGGTGTATTTTGGCTGATTCTCTTTACGAAAAAGGGATTAGCGCTTAAATTTTAACTTCGGCGCATAAGGGTGTATGTGACTACCCGTACGATTAAGGTTGCTTTCTGTAGATGTAGAAAGGGCTGGCGAAATTGGATTATTCGTAAATGGACGGGAAGTGACATCATCCATGCCGAGGTTGTTTTACCTGATGGATCTTTTATAGGGATCAGTCCGGACGATACTGGTAGAGTTAGAAGAACAAATAGCCCCATAATGTGTTCGGAAGAAACGTGGGAAATAATTGAGATGAAGATATCTCAACAACAGTTTAAGATGTTGCTTTGTTTTTTCGAAATGACACATGGTATGAAATACGATTGGGCTGGATTAATTCTATCGCATCTAACTTCATTTTATATTAAGCATGATAGCAAATGGTATTGTTCTCAATGGATTGCTTGTGCGCTAACATATGCTGGCATTCATCCATTGTTTTACAATAAAATTAACCCAGGAAAGCTTTACGATATTTTGAAGGTTCGTGTTTGTGATGTCTCGGATTGGTAAAATAGTAAGTGTAACTGTTTTAAGAGAAGAGTATCCACAAATGTGGAGCCAAAAATCAATTACCGGCCTTGTTATAAAAGAGGATAGAGAAATCATTCTTGTGACGACAGGAGAAGAAACAATTGAAATATCAAAAAAGCAAATTTTGGAGATAGTTGAAGAATCATGATTTATGTTTTGTTCTTTTTTCTGTTTATTTTTATTATGAATAAAGCGATACTAAATGCTCACGTAAATAGCCAAAATGAAAATTTTAAGAGAAAGATAAATAAAAGAATCTTGCAAAATAGAAAGCTAGATGAACTTTATGGTAGAAAACCAAAAAGCCCAAAGCAAGAAATCGAAAAAGCTATTCTCGATTTGGCAAAAAATGAAAAACGCATTAATTGAATCCTTTACAGAAAACATATGTCTAAAATTATTTGCAGCTGTTTTGGCGCTTATAGTTTATTGGTCAATTAATTTAAAATAAATCTGTACAAATTATACATCTTGGTATAATTAACGAATCACGAAAGGAGAATGATATGAAATATTTTGTAATTTTTACAGTTATGTCAATCGCTGGAACCGCTGGTTTAGTTGTAGAGACCAAGGAAGAAGTTCCTGTAGAGCATATTGAATTTGTTGAGCCCATTTATATCAACGTAAATATTTAGTAACTAAAAGGAGACCACATGTTCGAACTCGGAGACATTGTATATTACACCAACTCTAGCCATCAAGAGCCTATAGGCGAAATTGTTGGAATTAGAGAAACTACCTGGTCTGATAAAGGTAGGGATGTAATGTATATGATCCGAACTTGGCGCGGCTCAGTGAGAAATATTTACGACGAAAATAGCATAACTAACAAAAAGCCCAGCATTATTGAAAGTGTAAACTAATATGAATATTGGGGACTTAGTTAGAATTCGCGAATGGTGTAAAGGTAAAGGGAAGATAGCTCTTGTTTCTGAACTATCTTCTTGGGGTAGAGAAGCAAAAATACAACTAATCGATCAAGGCTATAAAGAAATTTGGGCTAAGACATCAAATCTAGAGCTAATTGAAGATGTCTCAACTGCAAAAGGGTGACATTGTAATTCGTGCGTACGCTCATGAGCATGAGGAATGGGGCGTTGTTATTGATTTAGAAACAGTTGTAATTGACCCACGTCATGAAGCATACCCAGAAGATACCGCAGAGATAGACACTGAATATGCGCTGGAATACATATACGTTACAGTTCTTTGGCCAGGGTACACTACTCAAGAAATAGATTATGAGCTTTGGACTCCTAAAGAAGCCATTAGTTACGCTATAAAATACCATGAAAAACAATCCAAAAAGTAATATAATTTTAAAGTAAGTCAAACTAAAATCGGGAGATCAATATGTCCATCCGCCTTGGCTACGCATGCATTAATAGCACTCTTCAAAAAACCGAAAAGGTACAATGCAGCCGTGGTATGATTAAACGTACTTTTAGGGCTAAAGGTCCAGAATACGCTGGTGAATTAGCTTTATCAAACGTCCAAGATATGTTTAAAGTTATCGCCTGGAATGCTGCACATGGCATTCAGGTTTATCGTATGACATCTTGCTTATTCCCGTGGATGAGCGAATACGAAATATCTAATTTACCACAGTTCGAAAAAATCAAGTCAGCTCTCGAGCTTTGTGGTAGTTATGCAACTGAAAATAATCAAAGGCTGTCTTTTCATCCTGGTCAGTTTTGTGTACTTGCCAGCCCTAACGAACAAGTTGTAAAAAACGCAGCAATCGAGCTTAATAAGCATGCTGAGATTATGGACCTAATGAAGCTGCCGAACACCCCACAAGCTAAGATCAATATTCACGTCGGTGGTGCTTATGGAAATCATGATGCTGCCCTTGAGCGCTTTTGTTCTAACTTTGAAAAATATCTATCATATTCAGCACAATCGAGGCTCACTGTCGAAAACGATGACAAGCCAAGTATGTACTCTACCAAGATGCTTTATGAAGGAGTCCACAAGCGTATTGGCATTCCAATTGTATTTGACAGCCATCACCACGAGCTCGGTCCTGAGGACCAAGATTACCAAGACGCTTTTTATCTTGCTCGTTCTACATGGCCAGATGGAATTCGCCAACAGTGCCACCATTCTAATTCTAAGAAATTATATGAAGATCCTAAGGTCCCTGCTATTTCACACAGCGCATGGTATTATACTCCATTTGAAAACTTTGGCGAAGAAGTTGACGTGGTTCTCGAGTGTAAGCAAAAGGAAATGGCTTTATTCAAGTACCTAAAGGATTTTGAGCCAGAAATTACAAGATTAGCTAGTTAGCTTAAAGCTTGGACTAATAATACAATCCCAATAGAAACACCTAAGCCAACCATAATTTTCATGAAATCTTTGGCGACCATGGGAAAGACCTTTTTAATCTTCTTATTCTTTCTTGTTGCGATTGCCAATTCACGACCGCATAGCAAACCAACGAATACCCAAGTTGTGCTCATAGGTATATTGTTCATTTGCTTCAGGTAGAGAAGAATGAAAGCGTATACACCATCAATGATTGTTGCTGACCTAACATATGATGTTGTGGTCTTTTCAATAACAATCTGTTGAATTTTTCCACCACGTTCGTAGAATATAAAGCCAAGCATACCAACCAACATTGCAATTGTACCAACCAAGAATTCAGGGCTCATTTGGCGAGGAGCAAATACTGCAATGTTAGCTAGGTCATGACTCAACCAAGTAAACCACAAGAACCCAGTAGTACACCACTGAGCCACTCTCCAATATTTCTCATGGTTGCTATCAACTTTCTTCTTTTCGTCTAAGAACTTAGATATGACCATCCAAAATCCGTAAGCCACTACAGCTGCGATCGCATAGCCGAGCATACTCTTTACCAACATCTTCTCGAAAACAATCGTGCTTGCGAATGCTGATAACACAAGAAAAGTCGTCGAGACAGGGATCCCAAATCGAGTCAACATCAATAGCACAGCTGGCGCTAAAGCGTGGTACCACTCAACTTGTATGTACGGTATCTTATCTAACCGTCCAAATGATATGTCTCCGTTGTAAGCAAACCAACTGTACAAAACAGTCGATACTAGAACTGCCGAAGCTGCTCCCCATAGTTTCCACCAAGAGGTCTGTTTGTTTGACGCCATAAATGTCCCAAGCGTCTGAACAGCATCGTTACTGATTACTGATGCACCTGCCAATACCAGGCCACATAAAGCCCACATTTCAATCATGTTTACTCCTTTGTTAGTAAGTTATATCAAGACGAAGAGCTGGACCGAATCCGAACGCCCAATTGTCTTTAAGTTTGTTGTCCATGAATACATGGGGATCGATTCTGACATTGTCATTTATTTTATATCGAAACCCAAGCCTAAATTTATTAGCGCTGAATACCGTTCCGTTCACATCACTTGTAAACGCTACTTCGTTTGCAATGTATGGCTTGATATCGCTTCCATAATCGTACGTAAGCCTAGTATTGTTAGCTACTATAAATTTATCAGCATGTGAAACTGCAGGCAACATGAGAACAGCTATTAGTATTATTCTTTTCATTTGAGACCTCCCTTTCACGTGCTAACTATAATCTATATGCTCTAGAGTTAACGGCATCTTAATAGAGTTTTCGCTATTGTTACACGCCTGTTTCTTAAGGAGATTTATTTTTAAAAAAATCACTAAAATAGGTGAAAAACTATCCCTGCAGGGTTATTATATAACACGTTCAAAGGAACGGTATCTAAACAAAAGGAGAAAAGATACATGAGTAACTACTTCAACGAGAAGTCAATCGCCCGCTTCGATTTCGGTGTTTACCGTAACCACACTGCCAAGAAGGCAGGTAGCAATATGCTTACCATCAGTACACGTCCTGCAGAGGGTCAGCAGTATGCAGTAGGTACAACAACTATTAGTATGTCTATTCGTGAAGCTCAGGCGCTCCAGAGCTTTCTCAATCAGTCTCTTACCACCGGCGATTCGTCCAACGTTTAATTTAACGAAACCAACGTGGTAATTGAAAGCCGGGACTCGACCTTTATGAGGCGGGTACCCGGTTTTTTTATTTTTTTATTAGTAAAATGGTGCAAATTAGCCCTAGATATGGTATTATTAATCATAAGGAATAAAGGAATAAATAAAGAAAGGATACACCACATGGGTTATCGACGAAACTACTCAAATCGACGTTACAACAACTACGCAATGGCTGGAGGCTACGACTCCACCGGTCGCTGGCGCTCAGAGGCGTGGCACATGGATGGTGGAGCTAACGATGAAGGTTGGCACCAAGCGTACTGTAACTACTGTGGTAAAGAAACCGAGCACGGTCGAGGTAGCGGATGCGTTCCCTGCGGAGACCGCATGGTTGCCACACGAAACAAGCCGAAGAAAAAAGCTGTTTCCTCTAATTCTAACTGGAAGCTTGAGCGACAAGTCCACTTGGATCGAGCAGCTGTAATTCGAATTTACGAAGCTAACGCCGGCTCACTTCCAAACTTCCTAAAGTCTCTGGACGACCAGCTTAGCAACAACTGGAAAGCTCGATACGATAAAACCGTAAGAGCTCGAAAGTTAACTGCGAAGCAAATCGAAGTTGGCGCGAAAGTTCTCAAGAATATCGTTGATCAAGATATCATTGATCGTCTCTGGTCTCGGACATCTCCTCGCAATGCTGATGCTGAGATGAAGGTCGGATCAATAATTCGATTAGATTCAGCATGCGATCCTCGAATCGTCACTGGCAAGAACTGCCCTTGGAGTCGTTATGATAACGAATTCGAAATCAAGAGTTTGCGAAATCCAGACATGGGTTCTTCTTGGAGCAGCGACACTAGCCGTTATGTGGTGATCAAATGATTGAGATTGTTTCAATAGCAGCGGTCGCTAGTATTTACGTTATCTTATTAGCGGGTATCATGATGAATATCATGTATCCTATGGGGAGAAAATAATGTCCGTATTTTATCATTCAATTTATAATATCGATACAGCAGTAATTGCTGACACCAGCGTAGGCTTCGCCGGTCTTATTGTGAGAACAAAATGAAAATCGGCGATTTAATATTTGATGCTGACCTCGGAAGTTCTGGTATCGTTTTGGAAATAATGGACGAATGTCCAGAGCTAGGTAACTTACCTGTCCGTGAATGCTATTATCGTGTGATGTATGATGATGGTCGTGTAGAGGAAGTTCGAGATATAGAAGTTCAGCCTTTAGCGGGTGGGTGCTCATGATTGAAGCAGGATTAATAGGATTCCAGATTGCTGAAATTGGTGCAGCTATTTGCATCGCTACGTGTGTTGTAGTTGGCGCTGTCATTACTGTTCTGGTCGCTAGGAGATTTTTAAAATGAAACCTAGCGTAGGAGACATTGTCAAATATAGAGATTGGAAACCAGGAGATCCAGAAATAGAATCTATTCCAATAGACTCTAGAGGATGGGGAAACGTTGGTTTAGTAATTTCAGTTGGAGTTGATACGTTTCGCTCCAAGAATCAATTCGATTTTGGAGTATTAGAAGAATCAGTAGACTATATCGACGATAATGGAGATATTCATACAGCTCGGATGGAAGATGTGGAGGTTTTAATTCCTAATGAAGAAGGGTGATTTAGTAAAAGTCAAGTTTGTAACTGGCGCTTCACGACGTCGGGCAATGGCTCGAGAGTTTCCAGTTGATGAACCAGGTCTAGTTATCGAAGAAGCTGAGAATGCTGTCAAAGTTCTCTTTCCATCTTTGGGAAAGATCCGGAGTTTTCTCAAGTCAAGTCTTAAGGAATTAAAGTGAAGGTTGGAGATATAGTAAAATATACTTGGCCTGATTCATTTAATGAATATAGAGGTCAAAGCGGGATTATCTTAGAAATCAACCAATGGGTTGATAGAGGAGCTCCAGACAGAAACTTTGGTATCGATGTTAAGGTGCTCTGGTCTAACGGGAAAGTAGAATCTTTTGATGAGTCTGAGCTAGATTTAGTGAGTATAGTTAGCGAAGCGGGGCCGAATAAATGAAAATTGGAGATGCTGTAGTCCTTATATTTTTGGGAATAATGTTGGGAGTGGCTGCAAATTCTTGTATAAGTCTTGCAGTCAAAAAAACTAATCCTAAAATCTCATGTGATATTATGGAAGAATCGCGATTAAAAATAGCATTAAAAGAATGCTCCGATACAGTTATGAGTTATGCCTGGGGAGAGATTGAACAATGAAGATTGGTGATAAGGTAAAAGTTGTGGAACCTTATAACGGTTTCCCTTGTGAAGTCCAAGGAATCGTCTTAGCTTTTTATGAATCAGATCGAGTAATCGTTAAAACTAAAACGGGAAATACTTGGGCTTTAAAAAAGTCTCAATTAGAAATGGTAAGGAATTCTTAATGGTTAAAAAAGGTGACATTGTTAATTTTTATACGATTATGAGAACGTGGGAGAAAGACTATAGGGACAGAAACCCGGGTATAGTTGTAGCATCTCAAGAGCCTCGCGGTGGTTACTTTGACAAAGGTCACGCATATATCCTTTGGGCTAACGGAGATATGACTAGAGAGCACATGACCTATCTTAAAGTTGTCCCAGATGAATAAAATAGAAAATTATCAGCTTCTCAAAGAGGGAGATTTAGTTAGGTTAGTCGGTAGTGAAGTGGGTATTGTAACCGAAATACAAAAATGGGGTCAAGTCCAAGTATTTTGGCCGATGACTAATAAGATTTCTACTCATGGAAAAGAATGGGCAGAATTACATTTCGAACTAATGTTGGATGAAAAAACTTAGTCTGTGTGCTATAATATAATGTAAATTAATTTTAGTGGATTGGATATGTTTAAACAAAAATTAAAGAATGGCAAATGGTTTTCAAAGAAAATAGAAGTTAAAGAATCGACTGTTGACAAAGAGGGGCTGGGAGTATTCGCTACTGAGTTTATAAAAAAGTATGAGATATTTGAAAGCGCCCCAGTTTTAGTTTGGCATATGGACTTATTGAATGACTATATGAGGCTACACCAAGCTGGACACTTATTGTCTGATCATGTTTTTGTTTGGGAGAAATCCAGTCATGCATTGTGTTTAGGCTATGGAACGATCTATAATCATTCTAACGAACCGAACTCCAAGCATAGAAGAGTCTTTGATAAAAACCATCCTAGAATAGAATTTATAGCTTTAAAAGATATTCAGCCGGGTGAAGAAATTTTTCACCATTATGCCCCAAAAAAAGGTGATTTATTTTTTACTGATGGTGGCACTTTCGATTATGAGGGAGTTATAGACTCTAACGAGTTTCGAAAAGTTAACTCATGATGGTAGGTGATGTTGTTAGATTTGCAAAATGGGAAGAAGTTGATACTCGTAATAGTAAAAATTGGCCACTAACACCAAAGAACCATATTGGCGTTCTTATAGAACATGATAAACTAATGGGTACTACTCGCATCCTTCATCATGGTGAAGTTTTGAAAGTTAGACCTGTTTTTGTAGAAAAGGCTGGCAAAAAGGACTTGCTAGCTTATCAAGGAGAAAATAATGGCTTGGACCAAAGAGACATTAATTGACAGTATGCTTCGTAAAAAGGGGCAAGCGCTTAAGACTGAAAAATCTTTATTAAAGATTAGAATGAATAGAGGGGATATTACCCGACAGGAGTATGATGAGATCATTGAAGAGACTAAAGAGTACTACAAAGAGTGGAAAGATTTTAAAGAGCCAAAGAGGCGACAACGAAAGCAAGGGTTAAGATAATGTCTAGAGATTATAAAGCAGTATTCGCAAAGATTGAAGCAGCTAAGCCATTTAAGGAGGGCGCAAAGGTAACTCATAAGGGAGATATCGGAACAGATGCCGAGGGTACGATATACGAAATTACAGTTGAGCAGGGGGTCGGCGCCAGGATTTGGCTAAGCCCATACCGAAGTGGTACACCTTGTTCATTTGAAGAGCTTGAGCTAGTATCAACCGCGGTTAGTCGATACCAAAAGCTATCTGATGCTTTCGATAAGCTTGGTGTAAATCCTGAAACCACCGTCAGCTTAACATATGAAGATGATGTTGACGTTATTCATTATACAGGGGAAGCAGAAGAAACAGCGGTGGCAGAAACTGGGACTGTTGAAGCCTTGGTAGACGCAGCTCGATCGGGTATTAAGTTTCAAGAAGATTTGATCGAAGATATGAGAGATCAAGATCACCTAGAAGATTATGAGCGTGGAGATTTTGATTTCGAAAGCTATTGTACGGAAAAGATCGTAGAAAACTTTTATGATTATTACGACTATATTGAATGTAGCACTGAGCAATATGATCATAAGAGAGGTAACACAACAGTGACAGCAACTTTGACATCAACCGCAGGGTGTCTATTAGCTAATGAAAATGGAGTTAACGGACTGGGTGGTTGGAGTGTAGAGTTCTCTACTGAAAATGGTAATATGACTATTGAGATTTAATTATGGAATATAGCTCAATGATTATCGCTGCAGTTGTAACGGTATTGTTTGTTTTACCCATGTGTATGAGAATGGAGGGAAAGAATGAAAAAAGGAAGTAAGGTTAAGATTACTAAAGAGCAACCAGATAGAGAATCCTGGATGATCAATAATAATTTTTATTGGGGTTTTGGTGTTAGGGGCGATGATTTTTATCAAACAACCTTGAAGGTTGGAAAGATTTATGAAGTGCTAAAAGTCCGTGGAGTAAAAGGCCCCAAGCCTGGATTCATCGAGGTCAAAAATGATAATGGCGAAAAAGCTCTTGTTCTAAAAGAAGATGTAGAAGAGGTAAATAATGACTAAAAAAAATCATTATAAGACTTTCGAGATTATTATTAGCGGGCCTGAAGGTAAAGAGAAGAAGTTGGTTGAAAGAATTTCTTTTCCGGAAGCTGTTAGGGATGCATATATGATGGTCGCGACCAGTTGTCATACTAAAAAAATTACAAGTATTAGAGCAATCGATTGAAGTGGGAAGTAAAAGAGCTTCCAGACGGTCGATGGGGAATATTCCTTTGTAAGAAATATTGGAAATTTAAAGATAAACCAGTTATGTACTCTGCTAGTGTTTCGAAAGAACTAGCTGAACAGCGAGTGTATCGTTTAAATAATCCGAATGGATATAGTAATGATGAGAAATGTTACACTGTAGGTATGGCTCGAGCGGATGCGAAGAAGAAACGTGAACAAGCTAAGAAAGAAAAAGCAGAAGCGGCGAAGGCAAAAAGAGAGGCAAAGAAAAAATGACTTTCGAAATTGGGGACTTAATCCGAGTAATTCATCCCAACAGTCTAAAAAAAATGAACATTGTTGGAATAATTATAAATCGGAAGTACCCCAATAATAATTGGTTTTGTATTTGGGTGCCTGACATTTGTAAAGAAATATGTTTTGACAAAAGTCAAATGGAGAAAATTCTATGAAGAACAAGTTCGACGTAGGCGATTTAGTAAGAATTAAGGCACTACCAGGTATTTCAATGGCGACATTATTTAATGGAAAGATAGGTGTTATTGCAAGAACACCTGCTAATAGAGATATTAGTTATGAAGTCTATGTAGATGATAGAACATTATGGCTGATCGCAGGTGAACTTGAACCAGTTGAAAATGAATAGTTTACTTGACGTTTTGACTGTCATTGGACAAAGCACAATTCTCACGCTTTTTATTACATTGGGTGTATTTTTTTTAATTGTTTCTAAGTAAAGTCGTGCAAAAACCCGACAGATATGGTATTATTAATCATAATGGAAAGGAGGCCACATGGCTGACAAAGGAACAACTACTGACATCGCCCCAGTTAATCACGCTGACGATGTTGCCGCCAAAAATTTTGACCTTGATAAGTTCTTGGTCAAGCTTCAGCTTGAGGAGCCATTCTTTTGCAAGGTTCTTCGTAAGGTTACGAAGGTGCGTACCGACGCAATTCCAACTGCTGGTGTACTTGCCCGGGATGGCGATATTAAAATGTGGTGGAACCCCAAGTTCTTGGCTAGCTTAACCCCTAAGCAGGTTCTTGGTCTTCTAAAGCACGAATGTTACCACTTGGTCTTTGAGCACACAACTACTCGACGATTTGATCCCCATGTTGTTTGGAACTATAGCGCTGATTTAGCCATTAATTCTCTTATTCCAGAAGATGAGCTTCCTGAAGGTGGCTTGATTCCTGGAAAGGCCTTTGAGGCTCTAACTGAAGAGCAGCTTGAGAAAATGACTGAAGCGCAGCTTAATCGATTTAACGTTCTTTCTGCTAAGATTGCATCTTTTCCTAAGTGTGAAGCCAGCGAGTGGTACTTCGCACGTCTCATGGAAGATGAAGAAACCAAGGATGCCTTGACCAAGCCAGTCGATGGTGATGGAGAAGGAGAGGGTGGCGCTGCCTCTGGGCTTCCAGGCTCCATGGATGATCATGAAGGCTGGGGAGAAATGACTGATGAAGAACGAGAAATTGCCAAAGGAAAGATTCGACAGGCTGTTGAAGAGGCCGTCAAGGAATGCGATAGGAAAGGTCAGTGGGGTTCGGTCTCCTCTGAGACTCGCGGCAAGATTCGTGAAGCTATCAGTAAGGAGATTCCTTGGGAGATGATCCTTAAGCAGTTCGTTGGTATGACTCGACGATCTAATAGGTCCACTTCTCGAATGCGACTCAACAAGAAGTACCCTGGAATCCATAGCGGTCACAAGCGTGGATACACTTCTTCGATTGCGGTATACATCGATCAGAGTGGTTCGGTATCTAATGACGAGCTTAGTCTTCTCTTTGGAGAGCTTCGTAATCTGGCTAAGAACACTGAGTTTGTTACTTATCACTTCGATACCGAGGTCGATGAGAGCAGTGAAACAGTGTGGCGCTCAGGTAAGACTCCTGAGACGCACCGGACCCGTTGTGGTGGTACTTGCTTCAAGGCGCCAACTGAGCACGCTAACAAGAATAAGCATCGCTTTGATGGCTACCTTATTCTAACTGACGGATACGCTCCTGATCCTGGTCACTCCCGCCTTAAGCGAGGCTGGGTTGTTACCACCGATGGCGCAATTGCCGACTTCATGAGCAACGAAGTTAAGGTCAAGATGAAGGAGCGAAAAGCAGCATGACATTAGATATGTTTGCTATACTAGTAAACGCAATAGTGAAAGCCATGGAAACAGCCGATGAAGCCCAGCATGTGCTTGCTATTGTGTTTATTGGTGTCGTCTTAGGAGTCGGCGCTTGGTGGGCTCTATCAATCGTGGCGGCATCTTTTTTAAAAAGCTTAATATTATAGTATAAAGTCGTGCAATTCGTCTCTACATATGGTATTATTAATCATAAGGTAGGAATGGAGCTTAACATGGCACGCAAAAGAAGAAACGACAGAAACCACGTCATCTATCAACTCACCGCGCCCAATGGTGAACGCTATGTTGGTATCACATTCGCCAGAGGTCGAGCGTTCAAGCGCTCAGCAAAAATCCGCTGGGAGGCCCACGTTAGAAATGCTCTGGATTATGATAGGCAAAATCTTTTAAGCGTTGCAATTCGTGAACAGGGTATCGATGGTTTTCGTCGAGAGGTACTTGAGATTATTCGCGGAAAACAAAACGCCCACAATAGAGAAAGAGAGTTAATCGCAGCAACCCAGCCCGAGCTTAATATGGAGGGTATGGGTCGTAAGATTAATTCAATAAAAACACAGAAAGTCGTGCAAACGTCATCTAATCCTGGTATAATAGAACTATAAGGAAATGGGGAAGGTCCCCACAAAATGAAGGAGAAAGCATGAAGCTCTCAATGTACAAAGAATTACTCGCCAAGAACCCAAAACTCGCTATGCTCTTTGATTTGAGTGAACGCTTTCCACGCGGTCCACAAGCCAATCTTCGCGCTCATCACTACGAGGGTTCGCACGGTGGCTACTACCAGCGACACGAAACGCAGCTCAACGCTAACGAGATTCGCGGAGATAAGAAAACCGCTGGCGTTTACGAAACCTGTACGGTTGAAAAGCACGGGTTCTGCCCAGTTGCTTATGGTTACGATGTCTTGAAGCTTCACGCATGGTTCCAAAAGAATCGCATCTACGATGGTGGCGATTTCAAGCGCGCAATCGAGCGTTTGATGGACGTAACTTACGAAGGAGAACGTTCTGAAGGAGAGCAATGGGTGCTCACACGGTTCATGGGCTGGAGCAAGCAAGCGACCCGTACTCGCCGGTCAAACAGGATCGGTTTACGAATTCGCCAGCTCAAGAAATGGGTAGAAGATAATGTCACAACTGCTTACTATAGAGTTGGTTTGGGATACGCAACCGGCGATCTTTACGTACACGCTGATAGCGAAGCTGCAGCTCAAAGTCAATACGAACTTTTTCTCAAGCCTGCAGTTGCTGCAGTTGAAAAATCTGAATGCAATCCACGGTATCGCGATGGTCGTGAGTTTGGCAACCACGGTGTTCGATATTCTCGTCACGCCCTTGAAGGTCCAGTCGGTTTAATGCAAATGAACAAGGACTATAGCGCGAAAGCTAATGAGAAGATCGCTGCAGCTAGGGAAAATATTGCACGGCTTGAAGAACAGATTGCTGCTCTAGAAATGGCTCAGCAAATGGTCGAGTCCTACAGTGCTAATATGACTTGCAGCTACGATTACGAAGAAACCGTATAGTTTTAGAGATAAAATTGTAAACACTTTTGGCATTCCCTGTATATTTTATATAGGTCCTCCGGAGGAGGGGGCTAATTTCCCCACGCTGACTTTCCGTTCTGGCAAGAAGGCTTAACTGCCAGGAAAACAAACTTTCCTGGCAGTTTTTTATGTATTTCGTGCAAATTGCTTCTATACGTGGTATAATTTAAATATAAAGAAAAGGTAACCACAACAAAGGAGCCAAAGATGGCAAAGAGAATCAAAGTTGGAGATAGAGTTTACTACCGAGCACCACGGATTAAAGACCGTAAGAAGGGCTCAAAGCCAGAGTTCACAGTGGTAGAACTTTATTACGGTGGTACGATGGCCAAAGTCAAGCATGACAACGGTTATATCTACAGTGGTTACATCGTGTCTAATATGACCAAGTACGAAGGGTAAATAAATGAAAGCACCACAATCAGCGATTAATCATATCATCACATCGTTTAACGGTGAAGAAGAGATCGGTGGAAGCGACGGTTTGCTCGTTACTTTCCGGAACCAGGAGGATACTGAGAGTGTCATCAAGTTGGTTGAGATGCTTAACGGCTGGAAGGCTACTGAGCACCCTAACATTCTTTACATGGTTCAAATCCAAGGAGTTGCATAATGGAATGGAAAAACAGGCCAAGAAAAACAAAAGAACAATTTCAGAAAGAGATCATCGGATACTTGAGTCAGGAAGTTGAAGCATATAGTGGAGACCTCGTGGCTTCATCGTCGTGGGGTATTCGAAGGAAGACCGATAACGAGTACGCCGGACCGGAGTTTTTCGAAGCTCTTATGGATCTTGTTGATCAAGGAATTGTAGAAGTGATTCCAACAACTGGTCTCACCGGTGACGATTGGTACAAGTTAGCTAAACGCTAGGAGTTAAATAATGTTTGATGTTGAACACGAAGATGATGCATGGGAGCTTGGGGTTCTAAAAGCTTGCGGGTTTTTCGATAGCCCTAATGGTTCTCAATCGGCTGAAGCGCTTGGAGTGCCCGCTAATCTAGCCAGCTTTTTTAATGCTGGTATGCATGATCATAAGAATCTGACTGATATTCGTATTGAGCAGTTTGCTAATCAGTGGGGAGTCAACTAATGAAAGTTGGAGACCGAGTAAGTTATCTTAACGACAAAACGTATACCGGCGTAATCATTGCCGTTGGCTCTAATATGGTCAGGGTGAAATGGGGTAAGGAAGGCATAGAAGAGTGGATGCCAGAATATGCATTAGAGAAGATCAATGAAGGTCGGTGATATTGTTAGGTTCAACCCCAACCAACGTTGGCTAACTTCAGAAGAGCATAGCGCTAATGGAATTATCTTAACTGTCCTTGACGGGGGAAGTCATAGAAAGAATACAAGCTATCAGGTCATGTGGTCTTCTGAGATGGACCACGGTGGGCTGTCCCCACTCTTTGATGTTAATGGTAGTGGAACTATTGGGTGGTATGTAGCACCCAGTTTGGTAAAGGTAGAAGACGTTGAAGAATGAATCGTTCGCAGAAAGAATTAGAAAAACAGAAGAAGTAGTAGGCATAGTTTGTCTCTATTCGATGGTCTTTATTGTCACAGGATTGGTTGGTACTATATGTTTATAGATCTTATTGATGTAGACTGGAGCGATTATCAAGGTGATGTTAAGGTCGGAGATCTTCTTAAGATCAAAGAGGGCATGATGCTTATTGAACCAATCGATCCAGTTCTCGTTCTTGAAGCCGACAATGATAAAGGCATCTACGAGATCATGTATACACGAAACAATTATATCATTGGTTGTGGTCGTATGGAGATTGAAAGAGTGATCAGTGAAAGTCGGTGACGTAGTTTCAGAAGCTCTAGATTTTGGGGTAGACTGGGAAGAAGCTGAGCGTATGGATCAAACGCAAAGAGGGGTAATCTTTAGTAAGAGCAAAGGCTTATTTCATGTGCTTTGGTTCGATACTCAGGAATCTTCTTCACGTACAGACTATTGGGCACGCAGCAAATCAGTGAGAGTGATTAATGAAAATAGGTGACATGGTTAGGTTGCAGCGAGGTGTGGGCAATCATTTTAACTTGAAAAGTTATATTGCCATATTAATCGAAAAGATTCCAAGAGATGATAATCTCGAGTATGACTGGCTTGTGATGACTGATGGCCGTTTCATTTCCTTAGGAAGACAGATAGAACAAAGCGCGGAGTTAATTGATGAAGCCGGGTGATGTAGTAAGAAGAAAAATGTATCCTGATAATTTAGGGCTTTTCATGGGAATGCGCACATTTAAAAATTCGAATTTAGGAGATGACTATACATGTGCTGAAGTTATGTGGTTCCACACGCGTGCATCAAACGGAGACGTAGTCAGTACCATTCAGTATGATCTTATTGAGGTTTATAATGAAAATCGGTGACCTGGTGATATCACGCGGGTGGCGCCGGGCAGGGTTAGTGGTGGACTTAGACCTATGTAATGGCGATGCATATGTGAAGTGGGAAACAAAAGTTACATGGTCTGAAATTAAATACTTGGAAGTCGTTCAATGAAGGTCGGTGATTTGGTCGCAACAACAAGCCGCGCCCTGCGTCGGTCAGCAGCCGCAGCAGATGGCAGCCACCCTAACCTCAAGATCCCGGCCGGTATTGTTCTTAAGCTAAGAAAGGACGGCCATAATGCAGGACCACCAGAGACTGCGAAGGTCTGCTGGAGCGAAGGCGGCCAACATTTCGAATGCTGGTGTTGGGTTACTGACTTGGAGGTTATCAGTGAGAGTCGGTGATCTAGTTAGGCATAAGCGAGTAGGGAAGTTGGCTCTGATTACAAAGTCAGATGTATCGCTTGGTGATCATGCCATCGATAAGATATACCAGTTCCCTGAGTTTATGTGGTTAGATAATGGTGAATTTGACTCATGTGCGCACGACCATTTGGAGGTTATCAGTGAAGATGAATAAGCTTTTTATATTAATAGTATTAATAATGGGCTGCGGCTCTGAAAGTGAAGTGCTTGAATGTCCTTACACCCAAGAAGACCAGGCGGGAGAATATGCAGTAGTCCTAAAAGAAACTTCCGGAGACTGCGGGCCTATCGGAGAGATCACTACAGACATAGTACATGGTGTTATTTACCCTTCAGACAATTTAGGGTGCAATCATCCTCCGATGGTGGTTTGGTATCTAAACTCTTGTACTACTATTTCTCGATTTGAATGTGATGATGGAGATTGGGAAACTATTATGACTTGGGAATTACAGTCTGATTTATCTGATCCTTCTAGAATAACGGGAACTCTCCGGACCGACATGGTTCGCTGGGGTGGACTTTATACTTGCTCGAGCGAATATAGCTTGGAGGCGGTCAGTGAAAGTCGGTGATTTAGTAAATTTTAACGATCAGCCTGGATTCGTGTTTGGCAAAGATGAATACGGGATTGGGCTAATTATTGAAGAAGAATCTGTTGGGACAATCAATCCTTTCAAGCTGTTCACGGTATGGTGGCCTGAGTATGCTCATGGTTCTGTTGAGTTTGAACATGAAGAAATAGACTTGCTACCAGTCCCGAAGGAAGAGTAAAAATGTTTCAACATCTAGCAAACTGTCATGGTGAGTGGAATATCATCTTTGCAATGTTGGGGTCTATTCCATTTATTGGTTTCTGGCTTAAGATGAAGCTGCGTAGTCTACGAAAGAAAGAAAAAATAGATGAAACCCGGTGATATTGTTGAAGTTCATTCAAGGGTAGAAGTAGCTGGCTTTACATGTATCGCCCATGGAATCCTTCTTAACGAAGTTCCCTCTAAACTTGATTCAACTTGGTGGCATGTTTTAGTTAGTGAAGGTAATGTGTTAACTTGGAACGAAGAGTTTCTTGTTGCTGCGAATGATAAAAGGTATTTGATAGATGAAACCAGGTGACGTTGTCAGATACAGGATCTTCCCCCATGAAGAGCTTCACTTCTCCGGTATGACTGGTCTTGTCCTTAGTGAACCACACGTCAAAGAAGATCAGTACGGAGACATGGTTACTGTGGACGTCATGTGGTCTGAAGAGCGCTCCTCAAGCTGGGGAGGATTGAACATTACTTGGGACTATATTGACGAGATAGAGGTAATCGATGACTAATTCAAACACTTTTGTGTGGTGTGGCAAGAAGTGCCGGCATGGAAAATATTCTTCTGTTCTCTATTGTGACAATGTAGCTATCATCGGTAAGAAAATCATTGACAATAGAAACTATTCCATCAACCGCGGGCATAAACAACAGACAGAACTTAGGTTTGATAGCGTAGATAGCAAGCACTATTGGAAAAGACATGCCGAGAGGAACGTTTCTGTTTTAGATACGATAGTTGCTATGCAGTACGGAATCAGCTTTAGAAGCGACGTAAGAAAAGGTAGAAGGTGGAGCAAAAGAACTGTCTATCTCCTGAATGATATTTTTGTCTGTGCTACAACTCATCATAAGGACAGAGATTTAATCACTTGCTACAGGATCGACCCGATCAGGAAGTCATGTTTTGATTGGTTTGTATCTTTAGGAGAGGAAGAAAGAAACGCCCTAAGAAATGAAATTGTAAATTCGCAGCATAAGGACTATAATATATCTATAAGTTAATGGTACTCCGAGCAATAGAATTAATAGAATTGCATCATGGTCTTAAATGACTAATGAAAGGAGATATCATGAAGCAACTTATTAATAAAGGTCGGCTCGTTCGACACAGCATGAAAGAATACGGCTGGACTGAAGCGAAAGCGTCGCAGGCAGTAGATCGCTATGAGAAACTGTTTAAGCTTTTCGGTAAGGGAGTGTCAATCGTTCCAACCAAAGAGATTGATGATGTCTGGCATCTGCATATGCTTGATCCAGTTTCGTATTACCAGTCCTGTATGTCTTATCATAATAAGATAATTGGGCACAATCCAGCGCTAGAAAATTCGAAAGAAGAAAAGAGTAGACTGCACTCGATTTTCTTAATGACTGCTCGCTTGTGGAAAGAGACATACGATGAAGAGTACACTGGATTTGCTGCGGATTGTGACGGCCCGGATCATGCATGTACGGAATGCTCGATGGGAGACTGCCACTGGGGCATTGAAAGGTTTGAGGTAATTGACAATGCAGACATGCTCACAGCTGTTTGAGTACGCAGAACTCTACTGGAAAGGCTTGGTCACTACGAGTGTCCCCCATGACCTGGCCTGGTGGTTCTACTTCAACTGCGAAGTCCTGGTCTGACAGTCTCACTCTCTACCTCACCCTCTCTCAACAAAAATTCAAACGCGACTAACTATAGAAATTACTAAAGAAGTAAGAGAAGAGAGAGAAGCTTCTACTATAGAGACAATCACACATACGCACACCACTACGAAGCACACTAAGACTCCAATAGTACCCAGTCTCGCAGCCTGCTCGGCCCTCTCGGCACACCTGGCATAACACCCTTTTACACCCACAAACCCCCTAATAACACCAACTTACACTCTTTTACACCAATTCCCCCTCCTTAACGAAGACAAGTGTCTATTCCACCACCTGTCCTGGCTCTGGACAAGTGTACCTGTCGTTGACGAAGAGAGGGAGTTTCCATACTATGATTCTGGAGATTAAGATCGCTGTGGTCGGAGGTAGCCTGTAGCTTAGCCCGCGCTCGCGCACTTGTACACCACAAAATGCACAAAAGTAGAAATTAATGTACTTACATATGTAAAAAAAAGCCAACGATTTCAACCACTTAGAGTACTTTTTTTATTGTGTACAAAATAATTACAAAAAAAGAAAAAACGAGAAAGTAAAGGAAAAAGAGCATGCGAGACAAAAATAATTTTTCCACGTGGCGCGCGCTGAGATTTAGTTTTGCGTGGGCGGAAGTGAAAAAAAATACTTTTTTTACTGCAAAGCGGTGCAAATTGGCCGCTACTGTGGTATAATTTAAATGTTGGTGGGGATGGTCCCCAGCCGCTCATGAAAGAAAAAAGGAAAAAGAAATGGAAATTTCAACCTTCAAGACAGTCGCCCGTAACCTTCCACCCCACATCGCTGTCCTCATGCGCGGCCCCACCGGAATCGGTAAGTCCCAAGTGACTCGTACAATCGCGGACGAGCTCGACCTACCATTCATCGACGTTCGAGGATCGACCATGCAGGAAGGTGATGTGATTGGTTATCCGGATCTCGAAGCGATGAAACGGGATGGTGTCTCCACCTTCTGCCTTCCGAGTTGGTTCATCCGCGCTACTAAGGAACCCTGCGTTCTCATGCTCGATGAGCTCAACCGCTCGATGCCAGGCGTCATGCAAGGCTTCTTCCAGATCGTCCTCGACCGAGAGTTGGGTAACGACTCGGAAGGCAACCCAATTTGTTTACACCCTGAGACTCGCGTCTTTGCGGCAGTCAACGTCGGTAACGAATACGACGTCAATGACATGGACCCCGCGCTGCTGCGACGATTCTGGGTTGCTGACCTCGAGCCTGATGTAAAGGGTTGGATGGACTGGGCACGCGATGCCGGTCTTGATGCGACTCTCATTGAGTTCGTCGGTCAGAATCCTGAGCACTGGCGAGTAGACGCCGCACAGGCTGAGCCTGGTAGCGTATGTCCCAACCCAGCTTCTTGGCATCGATTGGACGAAGCACTCAATCACTGCGATTGGGCGCCAAGCGATATCGCTGGTAACAGTCTTCCTAACGGGTTCTACCCAATGTTGACTGGCTTCATCGGTACTGAGGCTGCGATTGCTTTCGCGGACTTCGTCAAGAACTACGAGAAGAACATTACTGCTGAGGATATCCTCGACGGCAAGGTAACCGCAAAGGAGCTTGAAGATGCTCCTGCTAGTCTGGTAACTGGCGTCATCGATAAGCTCGAGCACCACAGCAAGGACAATAAGTGGACTGCCAAGCAGGTCAAAGCTGTCGCGGCATTCGCTAAGTCTCTCGGCGGTGAGCTCCTCCTACAGACCTTCACGGCTGTACAGAAGAGTAACAACATCGACAACCTGGTCAAGCTGAACAAGATTATCGGCAAGGATGTTGTGACTATCGTTAACGGCGCTCGTAACGCCACCAAGTAAAACCCTGGAGGGTGCAAGCTGTAGTAACAGTCCGGCTGACTCGGCTTCGCCCCTCTCATTTGGAGAGACCATGTCAAGCAATCTAGACATTATTGAGACCCTTGCGCACTCCCTCAACGATTCAGATCTTGCAGATGCAATCAACATCCTGCATAAAGCGCGAAAGGCTAGACAAGCAAATCAACTGCTCGAAATGAAGAACACCCTGGCGAAGGGAGACGTTGTCGAGTTCTACCACTCCACAAAGGGAGAGTATATTCGCGGGTCGATCAAGAAGGTTAAGACCAAGAAAGCGCTGGTCATTGAAGAGAATTCATTGATGACTTGGGACGTTCCTATGGGAATGCTTAAGAAAGTATGAACACCCTACTACAGTAGTTTATAATATTAATATGAAGGACAGCAAATTGGAAGAAAAATATATAGTCGATATGGTCAGCAATTTGAGGTCGGCCGCTGACCAACTGGTTGTAGCATTGGCTCAGCTACAGGCAGGACAGAATGATGGTTGGGTCCGTGAATACTACCGAGAAACAATAACCAGGTTACAGGAAGACCTGTGTATCCAGCTCCGAAAGGTACCCAAAGGAGACGACAGACTGGAGCAATTAAACATATTCGGTACGGAAAACGACTAACTGTCTGACCCGGGAGGGCGCCAAGTATTACAGGAGAAATATTTAGGGAGGTTGGCGCCCTCCCACGGTCTTTAAAAAAGTAAAAATAACCACTATAAAGTCGTGCAAAACACCTTGAAACTGTGATATAATTAATCATAAGTTAAATAAAGGAATTAATCATGACTAACAAAAACACACTTCACATCCACAAATGGGAAACTTTCGAATCCGTTATCTTTGAGGACGCTGCACTTCGCGCTGGTGATCACGTTACCTGTGAGCTCTGGGGTAAAGGTGAAGTCAAGGAAGTATTCTGGAACGGTAAAGGTAAGCACTGCCTCGTTAACTTCTTTGACGCTGGTACGCTCCTTGTCCGTCGTGAGGATATGAACCTAGGTGAAGATGGTTGGTTAGCTGATGCCACCCTTTCCGGTGCTCATAAGCGCATCCGTCATGACAAGGAGCTCCGGAAGTTACTAGATGCTCAGGTTTGGAAAACCGCACGAAGATAATAAAAACATCTGAATATCGTGCAATAGTCCAGATAGTGTGGTATAATAATAATATAAAGAATAAAGGATTAACCAAATGCAATTCGAAACAACACGCAAAATGTTCGACATCAACTACCGGGAAGCTGGTAGCAACAGTTACTACACTGCAGTCCATACACGGGCTGACGGATCGCGAGAAGTATACACCCGGAAGTCACTCAGTTCTCTGAAGTCTTTCCTCCGGGAAAAGAATGCGGACTTCGTAGTTCGTAGCCGATAAGAAAAAGTTAATAGAATCAACCACTTAGGGGATATCATGAATCGTATTAAAAATTATTTTATTAATCAAGCATCACGGCCAGTCACACATTTGGTGGCTGACTTTGTTATTGTCGGCGGTGCTGTAGCGTGTGGGTACTTCGGTTTTATCCACTAAACAATCCATGGGTGCACTGCTCACTCTACCGGAAACGGAAATGTCTGGAGCCGAAAGGCTAGGCACCATGGGTTCTACATTAGAGCCATTAAATATAGGGATTCAGCTGGCTGGCTTTGAAAGTCAGACCCTCATCAAACCCAACGCGCACTGATCACCGCAACGGGAGGGAAGACAGAGAGTTTGAATCTGTTGCTCGGATAAAATATGCGGGCGTTCGGTGAGTCCCTATTTTTAATCGCTCTAAAAACGTAATAAAATTAATGGCTTAGGATGCTACAATGTCAAACACATTCAAACATAAGGGATTCATTATTGAATTTGTGGAGACAGAGCGTCGGTATAAGTACACCAGGACTGGTTACTGGACTGCGCGTCGCAGCTCGAATGGGAAGGTTGTGCTGCGCGGCAAAGACCTAGGTCCCATCCTAAAAGCTATCAAGGTTGAAGAGAAGCTGGCTGTGATACGGTCGGCGCGTAACTAAATGTCAAAGAGCGGGGAAGCTATATTAATAGTAACCCCGGCTGGAAGGTTTTACAAAAGAAGAATAAACTCTTGCGCGGCTAAAAATAAAATCTTTACATGCAGTATGGGTACACGTTCAAGACAGGCGAGATAGTAATAGTCAACATCCAGGTAGAGTCGGATGAGAACTTCGGACTCTGGATAGTAATAGAGCACAAGGCAGTCAACTATCCGGACGGAATGCTGGAGGAAGTCGAGTGTCTCAGTCCCTGCGGTACAGTCGTCGCGTGGTCGCCCCAGTATCTCAGCTATCCGGAGTCATCGCAGCGCTGTGACTAGTGTTATAACTGTGACATGTTATGACATATAAGCCATCCCGTGTCATATGACTTATGACATAAGCTATCGAAAAGCGTAATGGTTCCAATGGCTTATGAAGCTATACATGCTACACTGGATGGTGGTAGGGGGCCCCAGAGGGGGCCTTAGAGAGGGGCCCCAAATAGCCTAAAAATGGCCCCTTCTGGGGCCGCCAGGGATACTCTGTGGGGCTTCTGGGGGGCGCGGTGCGCAAGGCAAGGCTCAAAAATTTCTCGGAGCATTTTGAAACCGGACGCAAATATCGCACGCAATTTAAAATAGAAAGTACCAAAAGTCAAAAAAATTTCCCGAGAAAATTTTGAAAACAAATGCCTTATGACACCCTTATGACTAGTGAGTTTTGTGAAAGTACTAAACATGCGCCCAAAGTCGTGCAATATTTTTCAGGGGATGATATAATACTACTATAAAGGAAGGAACAAGAATGCAGGGACTCGAGCGACTAATAACCAGAATCAAGCAGAGAGCCATGATGGGACAAGCCCCAATAGCGATCGCCCAAGACCTCCTTGCCCAGGGAATGAATGAAGACTTAGTGTACTGGGCTCTTCGAGCCGCCGAATTTGAAATGACCCAAGAGAGAGGAAAAGAAAATGCCTAAATACAATAGCTCCGGCCGGCCAGAGTGGGAGGCAGTTCACTGCGCCGATGGCTTTAACATGTCAGTCCAGGCCAGCCGGTACAACTACTGCAGCCCACGCAATAATACAGGTCCATGGTATAGCGTTGAAGTGGGTTACCCAAGTCACCTGGACGTGCTATTACGCCCCTATGCAGAAGAACCCGATCGGCCGACGGATACGGTATACGGCTATGTCCCGAGTGAAATCATCCTTGCGGTGGTTGAGGCCCATGGCGGCCAGGTCGGTGGAGAGCTTCCTGAACTAATCCTTGAGGAGAAAGACTAACATGCCAACTCGGCCAAGACAACCTTATCGTGGATATAACATCGATTTCATCGCCCAATACCTATACGAGAAGCCGGGCGCCCGAAGCGGAGAAATCCGCGATGCTCTCGCCCGCTCTCGCGGGATGGAGTCGGCACCCCCTGGCTGGTTGACCGATTACTTCTATCGAAATCGAACACGAGCGGGTGGCACGGCGTACGCTGGACGCCTTTGGGAGCGTGTAGATGAAGGCAATCCTCGGCGGGGGTGGCGGCTATGCTTAGAGGGCTATGCTCGAGTAAGGAGACCATGATGGAAGCGGGTACCATTGTTCGCCTAAGAGCGCCGAAACACAAGAACACGCTGGAGGATGAGTGGTATTGTCGGCATTGGGAAGCTCTAACTCCTATGGTGTACTTGGGTGCTCGAGGTGGAAGCCCCGGCTTCGGCCGGGTGATGACGCCCGATGAGGGTGTGAAGACGATCTGGCGTGATTATTTGACGACGCGCATGCGGCGGGGGTTTTACGATGTTTAAAAAAGGCTCTTTGGTATGGGGTATCTACCCCCCGATTCGAGGTGAGGGCTATCCTGGACCCAAGGTCCTAGGTATTGTTTATGCTCATGTGAAAGAGGGCACATGGGTCGAGTATCCCGGAGGTTACCTATGTCTTTTTCGCTCCCTGGATCTCGAATCCGCCGATTAGGGAATCACACGTTACCCTCCCTGTCCTTGGCGAGTGGGGCGTTAGGACGCCCGGGCGAGACCAAGTTGCGCTCGGCCTGCCTCCCGGTAGAAAACCAGGTGCGTTCTCCGGCCTCCGGCCCAAAAAAAGTGAGTGAATCGCCGTCCCGGCGCAATAAAGTGAAAAGTCCCTGTGCCCCGAGCGTCCCGCTTAATTGTTTTTTTTACTAAAAGGCCTGTCATTAATACAATTATATTGCATATTTAAAGAATGTAAGTGGGATTGTTTGGTCTGTGCCCACTATAAAATAAAATGGGATCGGCATATTAGCAACTAGTTCAGTTTATGCTGCCGGTCTCATGCAAAGTGATGATAATAAAGGCGGTTAAACAATGAAGATCACCAAGCGACAACTGCGAAGAATCATTCGTGAAGCAGTAATTAACGAGGCGCTGCCACCGCATCTTAAAAAACACTTCAATAAAGACGGTTCTGCTAAAGTTCACAACCCAATGGGTTACGAAATAAAGGACGTTACTCCAGCAGGTTACGGTCCGGATGAAGTTGACAGCTATGATCTCGGTCGAGAAGATTCGCTTGCTGGCATTCGACCTCAACTACCTGATGAAGAATACATGCGGGGATACAACGAGGCACAGGTGGATGCTGGTTTACCGAAAATGCAGGCACCTAGTGATAGTGGTCGAGGTAAGAAACTTGATCCGAGCAAGCTCAAAGGCGCGTTCGCCGGCAAATACTATGGGAGTAGATAAATGAAAATTACCAAACGACAACTTCGAAGAATTATCAGGGAAGAGAAAGCTAGGCTTGTTTTAGAAATGAATCCCGACGGCTCAATATCTGATGATGAGGTAGACCTCGAAGACGAGCTGACCCAAGAGGTAGTTCGTGATCTAGAAGGGCTTATTGCAAAAGTGCATACTCAAGCAGAGCGAATAGGTGGAGACTTCAGGTCACCCGGCATTAAATCGAGAGTTTTCAAGGCCATGGCTATGGTTTTACACGGAGCAAGATAATATGAAAATCACAAAACGACAATTAAGAAGAATTATCAGGGAAGAGAAAAATCGTATCCTTCGCGAAGAGACAGGCTATCAGGCATCAGTTGGCGGAGTTGATATCCCAGAAATGCTGGATGTTGCATACGAGCCAATCCAGGAAGAGATGGACCAGATGCAGTTATCTGATCTTATGGAGTTCAAAGCAGCCGTAATGCAAGGTGGTTTTGACTTGACACAAAGAATCCTGAGAGACATTGAGGCGCTCATTCAGTTTGCTCGAGAAGACGAAGGAATGTAGGATATACCATTGCAGCTTTTACGTGAATATATCAGGTGTTTGCTTATTGAATCTGTCGAGCTTGACGATCGGTTAATTAACCCCAACTATCCTGCCGAGGAAGTAAGGGTTGCCATCGCTCAGGCAGGACTAACACCGGAAGATATCAGCATGCTTAATCAGTATTTCGAGCTCGATAGCGTCGGCGACCCTGAGATGACTAGGGATGCTTTGAAAGCATTCGGTGGAGATTACAGTAAAATAGAACCAACACGGGAGGTTGGGTACAAACTGATGGGAGCTCTTAAACCTTTAAAGCAAAAGGGTTATAGAAGCAAGTATTACAAAAAGCAAAGAGAATCCTTTCCCGATATATCTCCTGCGGAATTTGACAGTATAGAGCGATTTAAGGAAGCTGTCATGATCGGAGGCCAGTCGGCACTTAACACTGCGAATGATCCTATTTTAAAAAAGTTAGGATATACAGATTATGTGCAGCGTTTGGTTAAGCTTTCTGGAGATTGGATCAGTTTCTTTAAGAAGTTTCCTGAAGTATTCGAACTTGAAGTTACTAGACGTAATAAGCATATTGAAGAGTTTAAATTGATGGGTGCAATTCCTCATTATGAGAAACTTCAGGACGATTACGATGTAATACGCGAATTAGAGAAGAAATTGATTAAAGAAACGCCATGGGCTATTAAGGGCGGGGCCTTTTCAAGTGGGCCGGATCAACTTGTTAGACTCTTGATAAATGGCTTTCAGACAGAGCTTACCGATATGGTCATACCGTGGGAAGACGGCGCTGGGATAGAGATTGGGAAAAAGACAGGATTGCCAGAATCCGTTGCAAAAATAACAAAATGGTATAACAGTTAGGATAAACAATGAAAATCGCAAAAAGACAACTAAGAAGAATTATCAGAGAAACAGTAAGAGAAAAGCTTCAGCCTAGTGATCAGGCGCCGGCAAACTTTTCTAGAAAGTTTTATGAAGATGGTACCCTTACAACTCCAGAAGACTTTAAATCATTACATCCTGGTGATAACTTATCTTTAAATGGAAGACCTATAGTCGTCATAGGAGTCAGTCCGATGACTGGCGAGGTTGACTATGTAGATCGGGGCAAAGCGACCCGAAAGCACTTTGATTATAGAATGGCACTGGTTGATGAGCCCGGAGAAATGCCCGAATACGACGTGGTTTATCTCGGCCCGGGTGAACCACCACAAAACACGAGGTTACCAAGAAGATGAAAATTACAAAAAGACAATTGAGAAGAATCATTAGAGAAGAGAGAGCTAGGCTCTTAAGAGAAGAAGACCCATTCGATGCTGATAGAAGAGCGTGGAAAGGTGAACCCGATATGGATGTAGTAGAGGCTGCAGACGAACTTTACACTGCGCTTAAAACCCTGACAAGGCTGGGCGTTGAAGCGCTGAGCGATGATGAGCTTTATATAATGACAGGTGAGCCAGAGGGCATTACTGTTAAGGTACTAAGGAGAGGTAGATAAGATGAAAATCACAAAGAGACAACTTAGAAGAATTATTAGAGAAGAAAAACAAAGGCTTTCAAGAAGAAAATTAAATGAGACTCATTCGATGGATGCCGTCAAGGAGTTAGATGATATTAGGATCGCTATTGATGATATCGCTGTCGGGGTATATCAAAATGATCCACACTTAGCCCAAGACTTAGAGATGCAAGTGGAAAGATTAGAGATTCTTCATGATAAGCTTAAAAGATCGTTAGCTCAAGGTGGGAGAACACCTACTGAAGAAGAGAGCGGTGTACCCGATTCTAAGAGATCAGTTATTCACAACAGAAGACCAGATTGGTAGGAATTATGAAAATCACAAAGAGACAATTGAGAAGAATCATCAAAGAAGAAAAAACCAAGCTTATGAACGAAATGGCATCGGATGATAGCTACGGGGATGAATATATGGAAGCGATGATGAACCTATATATGGACCTCGAAGCTGCCTTCACAAAGGCAAAAAGAGCTGGAATCGATTACACTGATTTAGATACAGCTTTGGATGATGCCAAGCAGTCGACTGGATATTAATTCAAAAATCGAAAATGTAACAATTGATAAAAGGAGAAAACAATGAAGAAATTATTACATAGACTAACCAAGTTATTTAACGAGCACTGCTGCTGTTGTTGTGGGTGTTGTACATGCGCAGATTGTGGATGTAAGTGAAGATAATAGAGTGGCACAAAGATAAACTTGATAGCCTCATATTTCGATGGGGTTTATCAAGTTATCAATTGGCGTGGATATCGTTTATCAAAGGATTAATCATAGGATATATAATAGGGTTATACACATGAAAATCACAAAGAAACAACTTAAAAGAATTATTCGAGAAGAGAAAGCTAGGCTAGTGAAAGAAGCCTGGGGTGGCGCGCTAGGTCTTCCTGGTACCATTGACGCCCGTGCACGAGGTGAGCATCAGAAGGCTGCGCCTCCTGAATCCGAAGGTAGGAACATGGTGCAATGGAAAAGTAACGGCGACATTAAAAAGTATACTCAGAATCTAGAGTATATCATTGAGTATGGTGGTATGGATTTTTCCGATGCTGAAATTAAAAAAGCGGTGGCTGAAGCCATGGCGAACCTTGGGATCAAATAATGAAAATTACAAAAAGACAACTAAGAAGAATTATCCGTGAAGAGAAGGCAAGGCTCGTTAAAGAGCAAAGGGGCGGCCGAAGAGAGGGCCTTGATATTCTCGACGAACTGAGAATGATGGGAATTCCTGATAGTGTGCTAGTTGACTATCTTGTTGGTAACTGGATGTCAGGCGATGATGCATTTCAGTCTATGCTCGATTTCAAGGATAGCGAGGTTTAAATGAAAATTACAAAAAGACAACTAAGAAGAATTATCCGTGAAGAGAAGGCGCGCCTCATGAAAGAGGCTCCGGCTGGACAGTACGATCAAAGAATGTACGAAATGTTTAAGGAAGCTATTCTTGAAACAGTCTATGATGTTGCGGTGGAACAAGGCCTAACGGAGCCTGATGGCATGAACATTACTGCTGAAGCTGTTCAAGCAGCCAGTGCTGCGCTCGCTGATGCTGCTCGTGAATTCTACAAAGAGCAAGGTATGAAGTACGACATGCCATCAGTCAAGATCGGAAGATAAATGAAGATTACAAAAGAGCAGCTACGACACATTATTAGAAAAGCGAGGTTGGCTGAATCTTCTCCTGCTGATATGAGTATGCATGATGCCGCTGATCATTATGAGCAAGAAAGAATTGACACCAGCATGCAGGTTCCAGCTGAGCTCTTTAACGAATTGGTTGAGTATCTTGAAGATATGAGCGGCCTTAAGCTGAAAGGTAGTGGTTTTATAGCTAGCAGGGCTCGAGACCTCTTACTAAGAATGGAACGTGAGTTAGGTATACTATAATGATAATCACCGAACGAAAACTACGCCGTGTTATTCGTGAAACGCTTTTACGAGAAGCCGCAGGTCTAGATAAACTATACGTCGCAGCTGCAAAAGAGGCAGATAGTTCCGCAGTAGACCCAGCTGGCATACCAACTCACAAAGGCGGTGGGTCGTGGAGCGCAGAGGATTGGGTGGAATATCTTTACGAAGCAGAAGCAACAGATTACAAACCTGATGCAGTGATTAAGTATGTGAAGGCAGCTTTTCCGGAGTTTGCCGCAACTGTGGACGAGATATTCTCTGAAGCCGGCCCTCGCATTTTAGATCCTGTATATGAAGCTTTTGCAGATTTGCTGGATACAGAAGAGTACGTTGGCGATCCGCTTGTACAAGCCGATACAGCACCTGGTGCGATTAGGGTTTCCCCTATTTATGAGGAACCGGGTGCTAGTCGCTTCAGTCGGCCCATAAAATATAGATGGTGGCTATGGGGTAATAACATTGATCCTCTTCCTATTGATATAAACTCAAAGGGAATGGACAAAGATGGCAATGTATACTCAGCTGAAGAACTATTCCAACAAATAACTGGTGGAAAAGAATCTAAATTTAAAGTGCCAAGGAGTTGGAGCGAATGAAGATCACAAAAAGACAACTAAAAAGAATTATCAAAGAAGAACTCTTAAAAGAAGAAATGCACCCTTTAGATCGAGAAGTTCTTGAAATTGATCACAACTATGGTAAGAGCGATGCTTACAGTTATCTATACGACGCGCTTCGTATGGTTGACGACGGAGACGCGCAAGAAGCTATGATGGAGTTTGAGGACCTTGAACAATATGGGTATAATACAGAAGAATTACTAGACGTCTTTGATAACTACCCAGGCCTTAAAGATAAAGTGCTGGAATATATTTGATATGAAAATCACAAAGAGACAATTAAAAAGAATCATTCAGGAAGAGAAAACTAAATTGCTCAATGAAAACCCGTCATTGAATACATACCTGGATTGGGTTAAAGCAAATGGGCATGTGACCCCTGCATCTGCTTCAGTTATCGCTAGCTTTTTAATTTCCCACGGTATTGAGTCTCTAGGCCATATGCGAGTCTTAGGAGATGAATTTGGTATACCGGCAGAAGATATAAAGAGAGACTTCGATAGGCAACAAGAAGAACAAGCTGCAGGAGGTCTTTCACAGGAAGTACCTCATTTGACTGGTGGTCGAAGATCATCATGGCAGATTAGAAAAGAAAAAGAACTAGAACGTAAACGATTAGGAGAATCTAAGGTGAAAATTACAAAGCGACAGCTACGACGCATTATTCGGGAAGAGAAAGCTAGACTGCTAAAAGAGGCAGGGACGCCAGCAGACGCCGGCTTCGAGGCAGCTAGGATGGACGATAAGACAGCTTCCGCGATTCAATTACTCCAGACTGTCCATATGAATTTACAGGACGTTATGGCTAATACAAGAGGAGACATGTACGATATCATTAATGAGCAACTTGTATTATTGGAAGACGCGATCCATGCGTTAGGAGGAGTTGTATAATGAAAATTACAAAGCGACAACTAAGAAGAATTATTAGGGAAGAGAAGCAGAGACTTCTAAAAGAGTCTGCTCTTGATGACGCTGGCGGAGTCGATATCCCTGTGGACGAACTAATTCAACGAATTGAAAAAATTGTAATGTTAGTTGGTAAAACTGACAACCATCTTAATGATGCGGCGTCAGCGCTTAGGGACGATAAGATGTTACCTACGTATGTTGACCTTTCATTTGAAGCTAATGGTGATGTTCAGTATCACCTTATGCAATTGCTTGGAGATCTAAAGGGATTTTAAAATGAAGATTACAAAGAGACAATTAAGAAGAGTTATTAGAGAAGAATTAAGCAGAAAAATTCTTAACGAGAATCACCCATATGATGCAGGATTCATGCAAGCACTAGATTCAGGATATTATTCTGATAGTGATGCAGTCGGTGAAATTGAGAATGATCTGATGCGTGTTGATCGTACAGGGCTTAGCGCAGAGGCCATAGAAGAGTTAGAGGAATTGGTGTACTCTATCGAGGGTGGCTATAACGACGATGCTTATGCGCTTCTAGATTACATTCCAAAAGAGATTAAAGACAGACTGCCGGTCCAAGAGTTCGACGCCGGCTACTAGGAGAGAACCTAAATGAAGATTACAAAAAGACAACTAAGAAGAATTATTAAAGAAGAGAAAGCTCGAATCTTAAGAGAACAAGAAGAGGGCTCACCAGCAAATGGCGATCACCATTGGCCTAGAGTAGATTGGTCTAATGTCGGAGATCTAGTTGATAAATGGATAGACATGGAAGAGAAGGCTTGGGATAAAGGCGATACTTCTATGAATCCGGACACAAAATCCGACAGGGATGCGCAAACCTATTGGAACGATCAGGTCGAAGGAGCAGCCATGGACATGGAAGCGGAAATGACATTAAGAATAAGAAGAGTGGCTTTACAAACTATGAAAGAGTTCTCTCAAAAGCTTGTTGAGGGAGAATTTGCGTGAAGATCACCAAGAGGCAGTTGAAGAGAATCATACGAGAAGAGAAAGCCAACCTCCTGCGTGAGGGCTGGGAGGAAGACCTCCCTCCTCCTGGCGCTGATCGTAAGCCACCAGCTTCGACTGACGCTGCAATTTTAGTAGATCAGATTGAGTTTGCTGTTCAGGAAGGCTTAGAAGAACTGGGTGTTACTGCAGAACAAGCCGATGAAATTGTAAGGCAGTTGTATAATAGACCAGATATGCTTAAAGAAGCTTTGGCAAACGGTCTCTACGATTACAAAAAGAAGCTCGGCACAAAACCACGGAGTATATAATGATTACCTTTTGGGGATCTCTTATTAAGGGTCTTACGCTTAAAAAAGAAAAGAAGCGAAAATGAAAATTACCAAACAGAAATTAAGACGAGTTATTAGGGAGTCAATTAGCTCACGATTAAAAGAAGCGTATGCAGATGTTATCGGCTCAGGAGATCCAGTTCAGGAAATACTGCAATGGGCAGAAGAGGGTAATCGAGTAACAGTCGCTGGAAAAAATATCTGGCCTGGCCTCGGTAACAGATCTGGTTTACACTCATATGCGGACGATATGATACGAGAAAAGTGGTATAAGTCTGGTGATCGATTTGCGAAAAAACTTGAAAAGCTACCAGCTGGAACTGAGGTTGAGCTAAAAAGATTCAAGAACACAAACCGTGACCGAGGAAAATGGATAACTGCGGGAACTGTAACTATTGTTGGCACACCAGCAGCTACGGGAGATCAGCCTAGTAGAAAAGTCTTGAAGGCACTATACGAAATGCTTGGCTTCATTTACGAAAGAACAATAGGCGCCACAAATATTGAAACGATTTCTGCATACACAGGAACCGACGCTCCATTTAGGGGCAAGGTTTGGCATATAAAAATGAAGGGCCGAAATCATGAGTATTTATTTCCCGATGATCCTAACGCCACCGAAATAGCAGATAATGAATATGGCGATGGGTGGGAACCCTTTCAACCGTATTAACACAGGATAATAAGATGAAGATCACAAAGAGGCAATTAAGAAGAATCATTAGGGAAGAGTTGGAGAGAGAAATGGCTACACAAGATCTTTCTAGCCCAATCCCTATTGATGATCTAATTTGGGTCGATGATGAATTTAAGCGTATGATGTTGCCCGGGCCCGGATATAGCTATAGCGTTAGAGAAGAAGATTTTGAAGCTAAAAAAGCAGAGATCAAGAAGAGGTATGGCGATGATGTTAAAATCTCTGTACCTGATCCACGATACCCTAGATCAAGAAAACTCCATAGCGCTAAATTTGAGAAAGCACAGTCTCGAGAAAACCAAAATTTTATGCGTCATCAACAGATGATGAGAAAAAGCTTGGGTAGAGAGCCTAGTCTAGGTAGTTGATGTAAGGATAACAAGATGAAAATCACAAAAAGAAAATTACGAAGTATTATTAGAGAATCATTATTACTAGAATATGAGCAGTACGTCTATAGAACAAAGACAGGCCAGCTTAGGATTAAAGATGATGATGGTAATGACGAGCCGGCAGAGCACATGGAAGACCAATACGGTTACTTGAAGAACGGTGAGGGTGAAGTCATATTGGGAACCGGTGGCGGTCGCTATAATTATAATAGTTGGGATGGGTATCGCCCGACCCGTGGAAGAGGACGGAGACGATAATAATGAAAATNACTAAACGACAACTAAGAAGAATTATTAGAGAAGAGAGAGCCAGGTTGGCAGAAATGGATCGAGATACTTTAATGGCTCAAGATGCTGAGTGGTATGCGAATGAGTTTGCTGACGACCCTCGAGAAGAATTGGCTAATCAAATTCGTATAGCGTCCAAAGATGTTCATGGAAGAAAAGATGTTTATGATCTTGAGAACAAGACCGTTGAAGAGATGGAAGACATATTATATGATCTTAATGATTCTGACGTTGTAAGATCTTTGCAAAAGATGGATAGAGATGAAATGGAAGATCAAATGGGCAGGGATCAAGAATTGTCCAGAGCTGAAATGGCTCCTCGTCGTCAAGGGATGGGTCGAAGGCCGAGTGGCAGTAAGTCTCAAAGACGAATGGAATCAGTTCAAAGAATAAAGAGAATCATAAAAGGAGTCTTAAGAAATGGTTGAGTTTTTAAACACTTGCTATCAAGGTTTGATTAGTGGGGGAGAAGTATTGATCGGTTGGGTTATCTCTTTTCTATCCTGGGGTGGAGATTTAATTGTTCACTTCGATGCAAATTATCCCAGAACAGCAGGGCTAGTTCTAGGTATTACATTAACGTGGTTAATGCTTCGTAGAGAAAGACACCCATTCATTAGAGCTATTAGCGCACCGCTTAAGCTAATCATTGACGTTCTCGATCTCGCTTGGGACCACTCAGTGGAATTCATAGGTGATACCTTAGGTGTAGTATGGAAGTGGCATATAGGGCATTGGAGACGACTCGGATCGTGGATTAAAGGCGGCTGGAACTGGTGCATTGGTTGCTTAGAAAATGCTAAGGCGAAATTAATCAAAGCCAAGGCGGATGAATGAGGTACTTGCTGGCACTTCTGTTGGTTCTCTTTGCTGCTTGCGGTAGTCAACAAACCATAACGAAATGTCAACACAAGGTTGAGAAATCGAAATACTCATCTCATAAAGAGGTGGGTGAAATGTTAAAAGCGCAATCTCAAGGCCTTAGTACAGAGACTGTGTATATAATATTTTCAGCAGATTGGTGCNGGGCATGCAATAAATTATATCGTTTATTGCAGGATGCTGGCATAGAAAAAAAAGTTGTGTTTGTTGATATAGAAAAAACATGGGGGTTTTTATTCTCTAGAGAGATGGGTATAAAGGGAGTACCTGCTTTGGCTATTATCAATAGTAACAAAACTATACAAGTACGGGAAGGNCTGAATAAAATTTTAACATATCTAGTCGCTCATTTAGATAGCAACAAAGATATTAAGCTTATTCAATAACTGGGGTGAATATGAATAAAAGAATAAGAAATCTATTATCTGAATTAATTCGTGAAGAATTAGATATCCTGGATGCGTTGATTGATATCACACCTGCGGACAAACTAGAACACTCTAAAGAGCATGGTGGATCAAAGATGGCTAAAGCGCAATTATTTCATATAGCTAAAGAGGCGCAAAGTTTACATGACAGAATGGAAGAGATGGACGAGCTACCTGAGTGGGCGAAAAGCAAAATAGCTGTTATCAAATATGCGCTAAGCTCTGTTTATGATCATTTTGATTATAAGAAGCACAAAGAAGATCATGAGTGAAAAAGATTACCCAGAACTAGAGACAACATTAATAGAGATTACGGAAGAAAGTATAGAGCGAGAAGAAGATATCTTTCCCTTGATCGATTATGAAGAAGAGAATAGCGAAAACCCAAGCGCAGAAGATCCTATCGATAAATTATATAGAAATCTTCGTGGGAAAATTATATCTATAATCAGGAGCAAAATTAGCTATGAAAATTAGAATGAGTACATTAAGAAGAATAATAAGAGAATGTGCTGGTGACGATATGCCTCATGAAGAGATGAGCGGTAGGAATTTGGATTACCAAGTCCCATCCGAGGGTAAGCATGCTAAGGGTCACCTATTTCATACATCTCAAGATGCGATGAGATTGCATGATCTATTAATGGATGAAGACAATATCCCAACTTGGTGTTTAGAGTATTTAGCAATCGCTAGACATGGAGTAGGTGTAGTACATGACTATTTGTCCTATAAGATGAGTCAAAAGAAATAGTCAATTTTTAACGTAACAACCGACGTAATATATTTATAATTACAACGATTAATCAGGCGGAGGGTTTAATAAAAAACCAATGGACGAAGATAGTAGAATTAAGCGCCTGAGAGAATATGTTCAACTTTATCTTAGGCGCAAGCAAAAGGTAAATGGACATGAAAAACGCAGAATACAAATTTTTTCTGAGGAAGGCTCTGTTAAATTTAGAGAGAGCAAGACTAATAGCAGCCCAAGCAGGGCAGCCAGAAAAGCTACAAAAAATAAAGCGGTTAATGGCAGAAATAAAAGCAGAACTAAAGTCTTCTCAGAAGAAATAGGTAGAAACTTACATACGATTAGACAAGAACCCTATCAATTTGATGAAGTATTTGATGACGTTATATTTGATTCATATCCAGTCGAGAATGGTATTTTTGCCATGGTTAAGACACGGGATGGAAGCAAAAAAATGTCAAAAGTCTTTGTCACTCCAGAAGAGGCAGATAGCTGGATGAAAAATAAAGCTCTAGAACTAAGTAGCGCTTTTACTCAATCATAGAATCAATTTTTTGTTTTTGTAGATCAAGGAATCTCCCCAATATATCTAGCAAGTCCTTATGCTTTATCGATAATGTAACGTGGGGAAATAGCATATGTGTTCTTTGTACAATACCCACTATATTATTTGAATCGTTATATATCGCGCCCCCTGACGCTCCGGGTGCGGCCGGTATTGAATAGAATGAAAATACCTTGCTATTACCTATATACAGCCCTTGCATAACTGGTACCATGCCTGTGTCAAATATAGATACTGGAGCTGATACGCTGTAGTGATCATGGTGTAGTTGTGGAGCTCTTTTCGAAATGATAGGGATTCTATTTACGGTTGGGTGTACTGCATCGACAATACAAAGATCATGTTTCAGATTTACGTAAACAATTTTTCCTTTTATTTTGTGGCCAGTGTAGCTGCTTAGTAATATTTCAGACTTTATTTTTGAACCATTAGGTAGCTGGTTCCATAGCTCAAATGCCGGGCCCAAACAAACATGTCCAGCTGTTATAAACGCAGTATGTTGCTTATAGCGAAAAAATGTACCAGATCCCAACGCTGCGCGCGCGCCTTTCGAGACCAATTTACATTCTTCTTTTTTCGTTTTAGGATCTACAACACATTCGTAAAGTATTAGTTCAACCACAGTTTTGACTTGAGCAAAAGCTTTGTGGTGAGGCTTAATTCTTTTTACTGCGACTGCACAACTTGACAACAACAGCAATGAAGAAAAAGCTAAAAATGATACTAGGAATAACTTCTTAATTTCACCCTCTCTTTTTTTTGCTATATAAATTAACTATAGATAAAAAGAAAGATTCTTAAAATATCAAAAAAAAATGCACTAAAATGTTTACAATTAATCTAATTGGAGATTGATTATGATACCACTTTTCCCATATGAAAAAGCCAGAAAGCAACAGGAGGTTGCAATGGCTTTTATTAATGACGCACTTATTGTCAACAATAAGAAATTCTGTATAATTGAGGCCGGGACCGGGGTCGGTAAAAGCGCACTCGGTGTATACACGGCGAATTTGCTAAATACGCAAAAGACAGAAAAACAAAAAGGCACATATTTTTTAACTACGCAAAAGATATTACAAGATCAATATATCGATGATTTTTCTGGGGAACAAAAAATGTTGTCGCTTAAGTCATCATCAAATTATAGTTGTAAATACTATAAGGGTGCAACATGCGGAGAAAGTTTGCGACTTTTAAGATCTGCGCCAAAGGACTCTCCGTTTTGGCGGTGTTGTGCTATAGGTTGTAGCTATAAAAAAGAGAAAGAAAGATTCATAAATGGTGATAAGGGAGTTACAAATTTTTCTTATTTTCTAGCAGAAACTGTTTACGCTGGAAAGCTTAAACCTCGAAATCTTCTGGTAATTGATGAAGCGCACAATGTCGCAAATGAATTATCAAAATTTATTGAAGTAACTATCTCTGAGCGTTTCTGTAAATCTCAAAATATAAAATTTTTAGAAGACCTAACACAAGCAAAGGCNTATAATTGGATAGAGAATNTATATTATCCCCATATTAAGTCTAGACTAAAGCATATGGAGAGCGTTCTTGAAAAGTATGCTGGCTTAAAAGAAAAAATTAAGGAGATACAAAAGGTTTCAACAAATTTTGATTTATTAGATAAACATGTTTGTAAGGTTAAGAGGTTTATAGATCGTTACGAAAAAGATAATTGGATCTTCAACCTGATACCAGGGGAAGGTAGATCATTAAGAAAAATAGAATTTAAGCCNATCGATGTGTCTAAATACGCTCATGAGCATCTTTTCGATAGAGCAGANAAGGTATTATTAATGAGTGCAACGATTTTGGATAAAAGTGCATTTTGTGAGCTTCTAGGAATTAAAGCGAATGACTGCGCTTTTTTAAGCTTGCCTAGTCCGTTCCCGATCTCAAATCGACCAATTATAACTGCGGGCATTGGTAAGATGTCAGCGCAATACATCGACAATACTTTACCGCGATTAGCAAAAGCTATCGAGTCTATCATTAATGAACACAAAGATGAAAAAGGGATTATACATTGTCACTCATATAAAATCGCGCACTATCTAAGAAAGAATATAAAGAGAGGGAAATATAGATTAATATATCACTCGTCTGAAGATAGAGATGAAGCGCTGGAAAGACACAAGGGCTCAGACAAACCTACAATATTATTATCACCTTCCATGACAGAGGGTGTTGATTTAAGGGATGATTTAAGCCGTTTTCAAATCATATGCAAGATACCATATCCATATTTGGGCGATAAGCTAATTAGAAAAAAAATGAATAAATGGAAATGGTGGTATCCATTGCAGACTGCCAAAACAATTATTCAATCAATTGGTAGATCAGTCCGTTCAAAAGATGATCATGCAACTACTTATATTCTGGATGAAGATTGGGATAGATTTTATAGAATAAATCGCCAGTTTTTTCCAGAGGATTTTCATGAAACTATTAACAAAAATTGATAAACCATGGGGCTTTGAAAAAATATGGGCATTTTCCGATAGGGTTGATGGATATGTTGGAAAAATAATTCATATAAATGAAGGGCATAGGTTGTCATTACAAAAGCACGAAAAAAAAGAAGAAACAATTCTGGTACTAGACGGAGAGTTAGAAGTTGTATTAAGCAACGGCGTTTTATTCCTAAGCGCAAATGATACATTCCATATTATACCTGGTACAATCCATAGATTTTGTGCGCATAACGGTGCGTGNACTCTAATAGAAGTTAGTACAAAAGAGCTTGAAGATGTCATTCGTATCGAGGATGATTATGGTAGGTAAAGATAAAGGACCAAAATCTGGGGCTGGATTTATTATTGTTAAAGGGAAAAAAAATAAAAAAATACTAGCGCTAATTAATCATGATGGCTCTTATGATTTACCGAAGGGNGCCCTTGACAAAACAGACCCAAGCTTCTTGTATTGTGCCAAAAGAGAATGTTTCGAAGAGTGCGGATTAAAAATTAAAAACTCTGACTTAATAAAATCAGTCCCTCCAATCTCAAGTGGGAAGCTAATAGTCTTCACAGCGCGAACAACTCAAAAGCCCAAAATCACAAAGAACCCACACACGAATATTTTAGAACACTCTGGGCTAAAGTGGGTCACAACATCAGAATTTAAACAAAATACATCTGGGTTTCTTGCGGCAGCAATAAAACAATTCGAAAATTATATTTTCCTATTTTAGCCTAAAATTTATATTTAGACATATATGTCTACCTTCAAAGAAAATAAAAACGTTTCTGATCGATCTGGCTCAGATAGACAGAGACATAAAGAAAAGATTGAAAAAGCAATAAAGGAAGGGATCCACGATATTGTTGCTGACGAATCAATCATAGGGCAGGACGGCAAAAAGAAGATCCGTATTCCTGTTAAGGGAATAAAAGAATATCGGTTCGTCTATGGGGATAACGAAAACAAAAAGAATGTAGGTTCAGCCCAGGGNAAAGATGTAGCCAGAGGGCAAAGGGTTGGCCAAAAAGACAAAGGATCTCCAGGAAAGCCGAATAAAGCGGGAAATGAAAAGGGAGAAGAATTTTACGAAGTCGAAATTACTCTTGAGGAATTGTCTGCGTATTTGTTTGATCATTTTAAGCTTCCCAATATGGAAAAGAAAAAATTCAAAAATATATCAAGCGACACCTATAAGCGCCATGGTTATAGAAATGAAGGTATACGACCTAGGCTAGATAAAAAAGAAACGATTAAAAAGAAAATAAAAAGAAAAAAGAAGGCTATAAAAAACAAGACTTTTGACCCTAACTCTGAAGANCGTTTTGGTTTTCATCACGATGATTTAAGATACAAGTTTATAAAGGAAAAGAAAAAACCCACGTCTAATGCCGCAATATTTTTTATAATGGATATATCTGGATCAATGACGAAAGAAAAGAAATTTTTAGCCCGTAGTTTCTTTTTCCTACTTTATCACTTTATTAGATCGAAATATGAAAATACAGAACATTGTTTTATAGCTCATGATACAGCTGCAGCAGAAGTATCAGAAGATGATTTTTTTGGAAAAGGATCAAGCGGTGGGACATTGGTATCTACCGGTTTGGATAAGTGCCTAGATATTATAGAAACGAGGTATCATCCAGACGCATGGAACATATATACATTTCAGTGCTCAGATGGAGACAATTGGCCTGAAGATAATGNTGGCGCAATTAAAAGCGCTAGAAAGTTATCACACTTGAGTCAGTTTTTTGGATATTGCGAAATAGAACCTCGAGAGGGCCGGGGTAGCTGGATGACAATGTCACAGCTCTCAGAGCTATTTGCNCCTTTGGTGAAAGANAATTTTAAAATAGCTGAAATTAGAAATAAGGATGATGTCTGGTTAGCTTTTCAGAGATTCTTTGGGGGTTTTAATGAGTGACTGGAATGTAAATGATTTAGAAAAATGGGATAACAAAATTATTGAATTAGCTAAGTCTCATAANCTAGATTGGTTCCCAATATCTTACGAGATTTGTGATTATTACGCTATGATTGGAAATATGGCATATCACGGTATGCCGCTTCACTACCGTCATTGGAGCTATGGAAAGTCATTTGAAAGAACGCATCAAATGTATAACCTAGGTGCGGAAGGCTTACCTTACGANCTCATTATTAATAGTGATCCATCAATAGCATATCTAATGCGGGAGAACCCATTCTATTTACAATTATTAATCATGTGCCATTGCGTTGGGCATTCAGATTTCTTTAAAAATAATCTAACGTTTTCTAAAACAGGACCAGAAAATATTATCCAAAGATTTAAGAACGCTAAAAAAAGAATTGATTCTTATATAGAAGATCCTAGTATTGGAATAGAGAAAGTTGAAAGAATACTTGACGCCGCGCATGCTTTATCGATGAATGTTCCCCCAGACTGTAAAGAGTATATTCCACATCAAGACAGACGAAAAGACCTAATTCATAGAATAAAATCAGGTGATGAATCGGTAAAAGATAAAAATCCAGATCAGTTTCCTATCGGGGACGAAATTGATTTATTGGGATTTATATCTGAGATGGCTCTTAATCTAGAAGAGTGGGAGCGTGATATTATAAACATCGTTCGAAACGAATCGTTGTATTTCATGCCCCAAATTAGGACTAAGATAATGAACGAAGGGTGGGCATCTTTTTGGCATTACAGGTTAATGCACGAACTAGATTTACCTCAAAAATACCATATTCCGTTTCTTAAAAGCCACAACCAAGTTGTTAGACCGCACTTGGGTAGGATCAACCCATACCATCTTGGGTTTTATATGTTTAATAAAATAGAAGAAAGATACGGGTTAGAAGAATGCTTTATAGCTAGAGAAGTATGCCACGATGAATCATTTCTTAGACAATATTTAACAAAAGAAGACTGCTATGAATTAAACTTATTTTCATATTCATTGTATAAAAAAGATTATGTTATTAATGAAATTTCTGATGATGAAGGTTGGAAAGAGATAAAGTCATCTTTAATAAAACAAATTGGATCAAATTCGATACCAAAAATCATTGTTAAAGAGCTTAAAGCAAATAACGTGTTAAGAATCCATCATGAACATGATGGAAGAGATCTAGAATTAGGTTACGCAGAGAAGGTAGTCGATTATATTACTACATTATGGGGTGGTGTTGTTCGACTAGATACAGTAATAGAACATGAGCCATTCGAAATTTAGGAGATGCTGTGAGTAAAAAGAGCTTTTTAAAACTAATAGAAGAACAAAGAAAAAAAGTTAAAAAAGAAAAATTTAAAGGAAACTTTCTTGACTTTTTAGAGCTGGTAAAAGATGAACCCAGCGTAGCCGATCCTGCTCATAAAAAATTATATGATACGCTGGTAAGCCACGGTGTTTCTATAATGGAGGATAGTGATTCTAGAAAAAACAAAATATTCGATGGCGAGAATATTAAGATCTACGACTATTTTAAGAATGAGTTTTTTGGATCAGAGCGCGTTATTTCTAAGGTAATGAGATTCCTAAAGTCGGCTGCAGCCAGAGGCGAAGAGTCACGGCAGGTCTTATTATTAATGGGACCAGTTGGTGCAGGAAAGTCAGCCCTTACAGAGCATATCAAGTCATCATTAGATGGTGTTAGTTATTTTCACATTAATGGTGATCCACAAAAGGGGAACCCATTACAGCTTATTCCTAGAGGTATTCGTTCAGCATTTGAAGATGAATTAAACGTAAAAATTGAAGGAGATATCTCACCACCAATTCGGTATCAATTGTTACAGGAGATGGATGGTCGTTATGAAGATTTCGAAATATTAGAAACAACATTCTCTCAAAGAGGCCGAAGAGGTATAGCATCTGTGCCACCAATGGACGCCAACTCGCAAGACGTATCCGTATTAATCGGATCAGAAGATATTTCAAAATTAGATCTTTATTCAGAGGATGATCCAAGAGTCTTATCCCTTAATGGCGCGTTCAATATTGGTAACCGCGGAATAGTAGAGTTCATAGAGCTTTTTAAAAATGAGATTGAATTTTTGCATACAATTATTACAGCGACTCAAGAAAAAAGAGTACCTGCTCCTGGGAAGCATGACATGATTCATTTTGATGGAGTTATTATAGCACATTGTAATGAAGCAGAATGGAATCGGTTTCAAAGTGAGCATACTAATGAGGCTATTATTGATCGAGTTGTTAAGGTAAACGTCCCTTATGTTTTAGAGCTCGATCAAGAAATTAAGATATACGAAAAGCTTTTAGCTAGATCAAGTTTTGACAGCCATATTGCTCCACACACTCTAAGAATCGCGTCTATGTTTAGCGTGATGTCTAGACTTAAGCCTTCGGGCAAGTGTGATCCATTAACAAAGATGAAGATCTATAATGGTGAAGATGTAATAGAGAAGGGTCGAGTGAAGAAAATTGACATAAAAGATTTAAGGGAAGAAGCAACCCATGAGGGCATGGACGGTATTTCTACTAGGTTTATTATGAAATCAATTGATTGCGCCCTCTCAGATAGCGACAAGGGCTTTATAACACCAATATCCATTATGGATACAATTGCAAAGAACTGTAAGGAGCAAATCGTTAATGAAGCGTTCAAGCAGGAGTGCTTAACTATTCTACAAGATGTTGTGAGAAAAGAATATCTTAGAATTTTAGAAAATGAAATCGCTAAAGCTTTCGTCGCAGCATATGAAGAACAAGCGCAGTCGTTATTTGAAACCTATCTAGATAATGCAGAAGCATTTGCTATGAAGACCAAGATCAAGGATCGAGTTACAAACGAAGAAATGCAGCCCGATGAAAAGTTTATGTCCACAATTGAAGAGTGTATTGGTATAGTCGGCTCTTCTAAGGATGGATTTAGATCTGACGTTACTGCATATATGTTCGCNAAAGTACGTCGAGGTGAAACAATAGACTATAGAAGTTATGAGCCTCTTAAAGAAGCCATTGAAAGTTACTTAATTAACAGCGTAAAAGACATGGCTAGGATCGTCACTAAATCCAAGACTAGAGATGATAAGCAAAAGAAAAAGTACAATAATATGGTAAAAACGATGATAGATGATTATGGTTATACAGAGGAGTCTGCTGAGGAAATCTTAGTATACGCCAGTAATAACCTTTGGAGGGATTCATGAAAGACATCGGAGCTAGTGAGGTTCTAATCTTAGCATCATCTATTATGGCATTTTCAAATCTAAACTTAGCAATCGCAACATTATCACTAGGGGTCTTGGGCTCTTTTTTTAGATATTGTGTTAAGTATAGCGAAAAGCAAGCAACCGCAAGAGAGATCGAAGGGGCTGCAGAGAACTTTACGAATATTTTAACTGGCTTGGCTGCCGGTATGGGCACAAAAGACAAAAGCAACCTACATTAAAAAATGCTAGCAATCCCATCATATATTGCCAGGGCTGAGATCGATCTTTTTTTTGAAGAACTAAATGATTTTTGTATTCAGCAAAAATCTCAAAAAATGGTCTACTTTGGCGTAGAAGAAATCTGTAACACGTCATTTGCAGAGACCTATAGGGCAATAATCGATTTTAGCTTTACGAATATACAGATTAGGGATTTGTTAATATCTCAGATAGAATCGTTGCAATCGTATAGCCCGGCGGCTGTTGCATATTTTCCATTTATGCTAAATGCGTTAAGAAATAAAGGCAACGTCCCTAATAACTCAGAATTAACCAATATAGCTCAGCCGGCGAATAATAACTCTGCGTCTATAAAGACAGTATTAAAAGAGCATTTTTCCTATTCTAGCTTATTGCAACCAGAAGATCTACTTAGGTTTTTCGAGAATAACGGTTTTATGTCGAATTTTGATATTAAAAAATCTAATAGCTTTCAAAATGCTTGTATATTTGAATCAGGAATGTCAATACAATGTAATTTTCATTCGGCGTTTTTTAAAACTAGACAATCAATTAATTTTGAAAATGCGCAAATAGTGATATATGACGGATTTATTAACGACGTATCGGAATTAAATCTTATCTTGAATATGTCAATGGAGAATAATACTTCTTTTTTAATTTTTTCTAAAGGTGCTAGTCATGATGTATTAAATACATGCGCGGTAAATTTAGAATTAGGAAAGTGTAAGGTTTGTGTCGCTGAACCTGCTCATGGTTTTTGGGACGATATTTTACCAAAAATCAAGAGATCTCTTGATATCCCTACTTACGGATTTGTGACTGGAAGATTATTAAATAATTACGAGGCTTGCGGTGAATTAGGTGTTTCTGTCTTGGTTAATAGAAGTGAAGTATTTCTAAAGAGTAAACTCTTAGATCTTTCGCATAGCGCGCGCACAACAATTTTATTAAATGAAAAAACGTGGAATAAAAGAGGGTTTATATTTGATCAATTAAACTTTTTTTCAAGTATGCTACAACAAATCGCCACCTGCGGCTTTATATCAAACGATGACTTTCTTGAGCTGTCAGGTATAAATGTTAATAATGAAACCGGTCTTGACCTCCACTTACACCCAGCCTACGCAGTGTCAAGATCACTAAAAGAAGCAGAAACACTACTAAGCAAAATAATTAATATAGGTTGTCTCATAAGGTTAGAGCGATAAATTGAATATTAAATGGAAAAATTCTATTGGTCGACAATTTGAAATTCCAGAAATTATTGATGTCATAAAGAAATATCCTTCTTCACAAATACATGTCGGTACTGATTCTCACTTTAAATCAGGTAAGCTAATATTTGCGACAGTTATAGCCGTGTATGCCCCAGGCGAATGTTCAAGATATTTCTTCAAAAGAACATTCGAAAATAACAAATACAGAATAGGACTTTCATCAAGGCTATTAAAAGAAGTCCAAGACTCTATAGAAATAGCAACGCTAGTTAGAGAATTGGTAAATCCGAATCGTAAAATTTTTGTGCATGCAGATATTAGCGAAAATAAAAAAAATAAAAGCAACATTGTCTATGAGCAAGCAAGACAATGGATTATTGCGATGGGTTTTGGTTGTAGAATGAAACCCATATCTTGGGCATCATCATCTATTGCTGATTTACATGCAAAATAGCTGACTTAAAATTTTTAAAATTTAAGGATACATGATGGATGGTATAAAGCATTTAATAGAATGCCAGTGCATATTGCCACAATATAAAAAAATAAAAGATCCACCATATCATAAGTTTGTTGTCTTTTCTATAGTCGACGATGTTGATAATGTTCTTGAAAAATTTGCCCAATGTAATAATTGTGGTATTGTACATAGAGTCTTCGACATATGTCGATCAGAAATTGCAACGGGTCATGAATCATTAAGCAGTCTGCCGACGAAAGAAGACTTTAGTTTAATGCTTCCGTCAAGCGTTGCAGATATATTGAACAGCTATGATTGTGAACTTTATATTTGGGAACAAGTATCATTCATTCTTAATCATGAAAAAGTAAACGAAAAAATTGTGATCACAAAAGATGAAATCAAGGGGAAGGTTCAAGGTAAATTCTTGACCTATATAGGCAATAATCGATTTAACATAGAGCCCTTTGTGGCGGACACAGAGTTGTAAATGGATAATTTAGAAAATATAACAAAAAGCACGAAAAAGTGTAGAGAGATAAAACACGAAATTTTACGTTTCGGTGTAAATCAGTTAGAAATTGAACAGCTAATTAAACTTCTAGCGCTAGAGTTAGAAGATAGAGAAAAGATGATCTCTATTGTAGATTGTCTAGAAAATAAAACATCTGGTAATATATTAATACCTGAGGAGTAACAAATGTCAGACATTACTAATAAGTGGCAAGAAATAAAGACGCTTATCGAGTCTTTAGAGGTTGATATAGTAAAGAACGCTAACGGAAACGCATCGGCTGGTGTAAGAGCTAGAAGGGGTCTAAGGGCGCTCAAAGGTGAAGCTGCATCGTTGGTTAAGCTTTCTCTAGAGAGAGATAAGAGCAAATAAAATATTAAGGGTTTAGCGTTTGTTCGAAACTAAGCAATTTATCTTTAATGGATTTTTCTATTTGACAAATTCTCATTCTGGTGACACCAAAAATATCACCAATTTCTTGCAGGGTTTTCGGACCCTCGGCAGCTGCAATTAGGGTACAATTTTGTTCGGAAGAATAATTAATCCAGTATCTACAAGAAGTTTTTTCACAAGGTACTTTATATTTTTCGTGAGCCTTAAAGCATGCTAACTCTTTATCTTTTTCCATGCAATTCCTTCACCTTAAATCTATATCAATTTAATGATAACATAGAAAAAATGAATTTACAAAAGGAGACATAGATGAAAAGAAAAACGTTTATATTGGATACCAATGTACTTTTATATGACAAGACCTCCATTCATTCTTTCCATGGAAACGATGTGGTAATACCTCTGCAGGTTCTAGATGAACTTGACAGATTTAAAGAGAAACCTGGCGTGGTTGGAGAATCAGCTAGGTACGTTAATAGACTTTTAGATAGTTTTAGAGACATTGGGCGTTTAGATGAGGGAGTGAAGCTTCCAAAAGAGCTTTCAAGAGATCAAACAATAAGGGTTATAATAGGTGATCATGCGGCGCCATTCGGGCTAGCCGGGAATGCTGGTGACAATTTAATAATTGCAGCGACTCTTTCTGAGGGAAGAGAGCACCCCAATAAGACAATTATATTAGTTACGAAGGATATTAATCTAAGAGTTAAATGCGATGCTTTAGGGATACGCTCTGAGGATTATTACAAGGACCATATTGCCAGTGAAGACGTCGATTACTCCGGTTATCATAAAATCACACTAGAAAAAGAAGATGTAGATAATTTTTATCAAAACGGAGAACTTCATTTTACTGAGAGTGGTATGTTCCCAAATGAATATGCTTTAATAAACGAAGGGGAACATTCTAGCTTTATAGCAAGATATGAGGGTGATTTTTTGCATAAGCTTGTCGGTCCTCCAGGGGGTATCGCAAAAATTTCCCCCAAAAATAAAGAGCAAAGTTTTGCGATTGACGCTTTAATGCAGCCCAATATACCACTGGTTACGCTAACTGGGATAGCAGGATCGGGAAAAACATTCTTGACGTTAATGGCTGCAATGGATGGAGCAATGAGCAAAAAATATAGCAGAATAATTATTAGTCGCTCAATCCAGACAGTGGGTAATGATATTGGTTTTCTACCCGGGGACTTAAATGAAAAAATGGATCCCTGGTTAGCGCCAATAAAAGATAATTTCCAAACTATGTTTAACGATATAACATATTTCGAGGCGATGAAAGACAAAGGCCAAATTGAAGTTGCTCCCTTAGCCTTTATAAGAGGCAGATCTTTTAATGATTCTTTTGTTATTGTTGACGAAGCGCAAAACGCAACTGTTCATGAACTTAAAACGTTGATTACTAGAGTGGGTAAAAATTCAAAAATAGTATTATTGGGTGATACAGACCAAATAGATACCCCTTATATCGATAAGGTCTCAAATGGGTTATCTATTATAGTGGATAGATTTAAAAGAACAAACCTAGCTGCTCATGTTCATATCCCGCATGGACAAAGATCAAATTTAGCAACAATGGCATCCAATATTCTCTGATATATATTTAAGTTTGGAGGTTTATTTATGGCTAATAAGTCTACAACTTTTCAGAAATATGACAGAAATAGATATCGTAAAATTTATCCTATTACGAGATACCCAGCTTCAACATCCTATAGAAGCCGTGCAGAAGTTATTGTAGAGTCTGCGACAGTTGTCTTTGATAAAGANTTTGAAAAAACAGGGACTCTAAAAGGTCGATATGATACTATTCCGACTATTACCCTGGGGGTTAGCACAACCGATGAAATCGGAGAAGAAAGTAACGTTAACATATTTATTTCGTCGCTGACGCTGACCGCAGACAAATTGGTAATTTTTACAATCCAGGCAAGTGACTCATTTACCGGTGAGGTAGTGTTACAGGTGATAAGTATTATATAATGGCCGGCGTAGATTTCAATAGAATGCACCTGTGCTCAGGTAGCGAAACGATCAGATCACCACAGGCTTCTCCTAGATCTGTTGTTTTTGAAAAAAAGATGGAAGGTATTCCGACGGTTACAACAACGGTTGTTGGCTCTAGCCAAAACGTCTTTGCGGCCAATGTGACATCATCCGGATTTGATATAATACTTAGTCTAGACGGAACTGGCGATATGAATACAACATTCACGGTCCACTATACAGCAATTTTTTTAAGGTAATAAGATGGCAAGAGATTTTAGAGCTAAACAAGTAAGAACATCAATAATAATAGGCTCAGGCTCCGTTGAGTCAACAAAGCCGCACTTAGGCCTTGTGTTTTATTCAGCTAGTAAAGCCAGNGACTTTAATGGCACAAGAAAAACCGGTGGAGCAGCGATATCAATACAAAGCCAGCCAGGCCAAGACACAGACAAACTAAATCTTACAGATGCTAGGATTGGTGATGACGTTTGGTGCTTATTTGATGGACACCCTCAGGCGGCTGGAGCTATGGCTAATGAAAGAACATATGGATCAACTGTTCTTTTTCTAGGTAACGTTGCTGTGAGCGGAAGTTTATTTGCAGAAAGACAAACGATAGAAGTTGATANCACTATTGCTGGTAATTTTGTTACACCTGAAACTACTAATCATTATTTAGCTGGTGGGTTTCATGGAGACGGAACTTACAACGCTAGTACGACCGCAGGCGGCGCGCAGATAACAAATAAGGGTGACGCTTCTTTTGACGGCTTTGTCCAAACGAATATAATCAAAAACCACAATAGTTCAAACCTGACGATCGACACTGTTACTAACGGCGATATTATAATGACTGCAGCTGGCGGTAATATTGCAATGAGAGATGATGATCAGGCTCATGATATTTTTGATTTTAATGTGGCCGAGCCGGCTTTTACGATTTACGACGATGGTGACGTAGACGGTAACAGAGACTATTTTAAGATTGAGGTTGGAGCAGGAGGCGCGACAAAGCTCTATGCAAATAGTGACGCTGGGTCGGATAATACAGCAGACCTAACGTTGCAGGCTGATGGAACTATTCACATAGATTCTTCTGCAGGGGCTTGGTCTTTTAATAAAGGCCCAGATGCCGATGGGCCTCCAGGTTCGACGGCCGGCGTACAGTTTGGATATCTAAAAGCTGACACTAATGATTTTGAATGGTGGGCATACGGCGACGGAAGTAATGCTGCTACTGCTACTAGGGTTATAACTCTTTCCACGAATGGGCGCCATAATGCTAATACTACAATACCAAGCGTTAGAATAGACACCAGCAAAAAGCTAGAGTTTAGAGACGCAGGCATCTATATCCACTCTCACGAAGCTGACGGATTGAAGATGGAAGCTGACGGTCATATGCTTATCGGTTCCACGTTAGTTGACACAAAGACTTTAACACTTGGGAATGAGGCTTCTACACATATGAAGCTTTCCCCATCAGATACTGCCGCTAACGAAAAGATCCACATTAAAAATGCAGCGGGAGATACAGAGGCAGCACATACGACCGGTGCAATTTTTATAGAGGCAGCTGCTGGTGGTATTGGAATCTCGGCGCAAAAGAAAATAGTACTTGAGGCTGATGGTGGTGAAGTCGATATCAAAGATAGTAATTATACCAGGTTTAGATTCGATAGCCTCAACGATAGATTCTTCATCTTTAATAAAGACGGAACTCAGGATTATTTTACAATTACATGTGGCACTGACGGTGAGACCACCCTTGCGACCAACCACCATGAAGGTTCCGGTGGTCACCAGCAGGCTGACCTAAAGCTTGACGCTGATGGTGATATTCACTTTGACGCTCACGATGGGGACATAGCTTATTTAAACGCCGGTACTCTTCAAGGCTGGTGGGAAATGAACAGTGTTGCTACAGACATAGCATGGCATGATGCTGATGATGTTAGTTTGTTTTCCATGGCGAATACGACTGAAGGCGGTACGGCTTCGTCCTTGAGGATGTCGACTAGCAAGAAGCTTGAGTTTCATGACGCATCCCAATATATCCATGCACCAAGCGATAACAACCTAACCATAAAAGCGCCATCTGCTCTTACACTTGAGACTGACCAGTATGGCGCTATCTGTACCAGGCCAGAAGGTATTCACTTAGGTAATCAAGCCAGAAATGGTGTCGCATCGGTTAGCGGAAACAATTCAAAAGTAAGAATCTTTGTTGCGTCGGGAAGTATGAATAAAGCAAGCGCAGCAAACGCGACAGACCCATTTGATCAGCAAGGCACAGGGGTAATTTCTGGAATTTCTGATGGTGCTTTGGTGTTTTCTAACAGAAATACTTTAGCTTCGACCAACGAGCAAGCAGACGGTCCTGAAGATTTTTCCACCGGTCGTATTGTTTTTGATGGTCAGGTCGTGATGGGTGCCATGGACGTTACTAATTTGACAGTCTTAAACACGTTAAGGGTCCAGGGAACTACCACAACCCTTAATACTGAGACAATTACTTCGACAGATCCTGTTATTGACATCGGTGGTGTGCAGATCAATCCTGAAGGTGGTGGAGCAGGAGAAGAAGATGATGTATATAGTTCAACAGTAACCAACGCTGAGGCGGATAAAGATCGTGGTATTGTTATGCGTTACTGGACAGGAGGTGGCAGCCAAACGGCTTTCATGGGTATTGATCCGGGTAATCCAGCAACATTTAAGTATCTTGCCACTGCTTCTGAGAGTAGTGGCGAGTGGACCGGTGGTCTTGGGAATGGTCAATTCGCCGGTATAACCTATGGGACATCCGGTGATCATATAGGGATTTTAGACAGCGAGCTTGTTGCTACGCTGGGCGGTAACGCAATGCGGATTAAGAAGGTTAACGCAGATGCGAGATTAAAGATAGAGCGGTATGATTCAGCAATAGCAGCTGACGAAATACTAGGCGATATACAGTTTGGGGGTAGCGAAAGTAGTAACGCATTCAAGTATTCATCTGGTATGTTCGCTACAGCAACTGAAGCTTGGGATCCTGGATCAAATAATTGCGCATCTAAATTGCAATTCTACACCAGGCAGACGAGTAGCGCAACAACCTCAATCAGAATGACGATACTAGACACCGGCAGAGTGGGTATTGGGGATGTTAGCCCAGATGCAAAGTTAGAAATAAAAGATACCGGTGAACAACTAAGGCTGACGAATAATACAGGAGAGTACGCTTCCTTTAACGTTAGTAACGCTGGTGCATTAACTCTGGCAACAGTCGGGGCTGGTTCTTTGGATTCTCACTTAGTCCTAGATGTTGATGGCAATATTGAGCTGAACGCTGACAGCGGTATAATAGAACTAAAAGATGGTGATACATTAGCTCTTAAGATTGATATGGTAACGACCTCTGGGGATGCTATATTCAAGGACACAGGCGACGCTGAAATCTTTAGAATAGATGGAGACGCAGACTCTCTTTTGATGGCAACAGACAAAAAGATTGAGTTCTACGATTCGTCCCAGTATATCAACGCTCCTTCGGATGCAACTCTTAGAATAGCGGCCGGGACAAACATCTATATGGTCTGTGATTCATTGTTTTTAGATTCTGCTACACGACTTAATTGGGGTTCAGGTAACGCCCAGCTCATTCATAGTAATGGTTTACTTGCTTCAGACGTGGAATTCAGGGCCCCAAAGTTCTCCATCGATGATGCCAATAGCTACATAACACATGCTTCTAGCAACCTTGAAATCGTAACAGACGGAGATATAGTACTGAATGCTGGCGGTGGTGATATCACGCTTAAAGATGACAGTAACGTCGCGTTCTCTATTAACACCACCACCGAAAATACTGGTATTATTAATGATCAGGCCGGTNNTGAAGTCTTTAGAATAACGAATAACCTGGTTAGGATGGCTAGTGGCAAAAAGATTGAGTTTGGAGCTGCAGAAGAATCTATCCACGGTGATACTAATGATTTGATTATTTCATCTGGGCGACATGTTGTTTTAAACGGTGCTTCAGCGCAATTGAATTTTAACGCGGATACTCAAAAAATCTATTTAGATAGTAATGAAATTAAATTTAGAGACGGGGTCCAAACTACAGCTAAAAGCTTAAGCGACCTAGCGTCTGTCGCACCTGCAGCCGGTGTTTTACTAAGTGCCACTGGACCAAATAGAGCTAAATCACTAGGCGGAATGGTAATATCTTCTAGAGACAAATACGTTAATGAAACGAATATATTCGCTGATAGTACACCAAACCCATCTGATTTATTCTTTTATGTTGGTGATGATGCCGGATCCAGAACCAACGCAGCGTTCAAGAACAGCGCGGTTATAAGCGGTTCTATTTATATGGCTGATAACACTATATCAAGTGGCCACGCTTTAACAACAACACGATTATATCAAAATGCAGGACAAACAATCTGCACAACGGTGATTAGAGAGAATGGGACTGATGCTAGTGACGAAGTGCAAGAGCATTTCTGGCTTAAGCCTGGAGGAGCTGGAGTTGGCGGCTTATTTTTGCATGCAAATAGAAAGCTAGTGTTCTCCGATCAGTTATCTAGCGGGGACGAGGCCCTCAATATCCAGCGCGTATTGCATACTNTTGAGGGTAACGCTAGTCAAAAGTGCATGCAACATAAGGGGCATATTATCCCACAAGCAGACAATACGTTTAACCTAGGGACTGCCGATAGACGATTCGCTAATCTTTATACTGGCGACCTCCACTTGAACAATATGGGATCTAGTAATGATGTTGACGGTACCTCGGGTAACTGGACTATCCAGGAGGGCGAGGACAGTTTATTCGTTATTAATAATATAACTGGAAAGAAATTTAAGATGATGTTACAACCGATTGGGGATGGAGAATAAAATGCCAATATATACTAGCGAAGTAAACAAGGCCGCGGATGCCACCATTCATAACAGCGGTACAGGCTCTACCATCAACGGCAATTTTGATTTTAAAAATAGCGCAGGAAATCCCGCGGACGGATCTATTGGTATGGTCGCTAGAAGCAATACTGCGTTTGTTTTGGGAACGACTGGAGAGAATGTCCCAACTGGAACCAACGCTTATGCTATTAGTCTAAATAACGGTTACTTGGTATTAAATAATGAGAGCTATATAGCGCAAAATAAGATTGTAACTATTACGTTTTGGGCATGCGCTCCTGGTACCGGCTATAACGCGGGTGTAGGGTTTTCGGCTAACGCGGAAGATGAATCGGGCGCGGGAATGGATCTAAAAGTACAAAAGGCTTCTAGTTTAGCTGGTTCTTATTCTGCTATTAACGTTCATTGGCAAAAATCGACTACCACTCTAGATCCAGAAGCTTTTTCGAATTTAGCTGGAGCTAATGGGACAATAGATCACTCAGAATTCTCTCTTTATAGTGGTGGTGGTGGCGGATCTGCCCCAAGTAATAATAAGGTTTTGCATGCTTATAAAATCAGTTTTAAACTTGCGGACAATCAATATGTTAGGATTTTAGGAGGAAGTGGCAGTAATACAGCTGATGATACCTTTCTTTACGATTTAAAAGTGAAAATTGAAGGTAACAATGATGAGACAGGTTTAGCGTCTAGGGAAAACCTGACTTTTCAAATTGATAAAGATTCTAGCCATATAGATGGTACATCTAAAATTAGATTTACAGCCGGCTCAGCGGGAACAGAGGTTGTGAACATTGATGAAGCAGGTATTCTAAAATTAGCAGGAGCAGCCACTGGTAGCTTAACTGGTGGTATACAGATTTCTAGACACGGGAGTGTGGAACAAGCTAGCGGTGGTCATACAGCAAGCCCGCATTTACACATCCACTCCTGTGATGACGTCGGAGGTTATAGCAATATATGGTTCACAGACAATTCGGACACCAGCAATACCGCCGGGTCATTTTCACATGAATGGAACATTCTGGCTCTACCACGAGCGCAAGGTTCTACCTCAAACGCTTTCTTAAGGTTCAAATATGGCGACGGAGACGGTTCTGGGACAGAAAGAGAGGTACTCTACCTCCGCGGGAATGGTGAGACATATACCTACGGGCCATTGGATATTGGTAATGGTGTACTAAATATCGGGGGAGCATATAGCGCTCAGGCTGTAAATGGTGATGCAAAGATCTTATTAAAGGGTGGGAGAGGTAGCAGCGCTGGGGATGAGTGGGAGATAAAAGCCGCAGATGGTGGAGTTTTGACGCTAGGTAATGACATTGCATCTGCTGGTACTTTCGTTCCGCACTTAACTCTTACGCCTCATGCAACTNCGGNTANCTCAACAGTGGCGGCTGCTGGTAATGTAACGGTTGGTGGTGATTTGACAATTACTGGTTTGACAATTAAAGATGGTGGAGGCCATGATAGAATTCAAATGAACAATGCAATGCTTCTTAAAGATGCCGATGGCACCACTGTTGTGACACTAGGCACTTCAGATCTTAGCACAACGTTAGCCGGTGCTTTGGTGGCTGCTGATACTAATTTTATAGTCAGCTCCGCTGGTGATGTTACTTGTGAACAATTGACTATCAAAAACGAGAACATATTTTTCAACGTGACGTCCGGCGCATCAACAACGAATATTAAAGTCCAGGATAGCGCAACCAGTGCTCACGGACTGCCACTGACAATATCTGCAGGAAGTACGACGGGAGGTGGGTCAAGTAATATGACCGGCGGTGAGCTTAAGCTCCAGGGTGGGCGAGGTAAAGGTACTGGGGCTGGTGGCAACATCCACTTCGAAACAGCTAACGCTAGTGGCACCCCGGGTGCTGCCATGAACTCGTATGCTACGGCGTTGGTGCTTAGCGATGATCTGTCGGCTTCATTCGGCGGTAAATTGTATGGTCTCGGTAGCGGGCCACTCACTGTCGGCGATGATCTAGATTTAGATGGAGTAGTTTACTCCGATAATATAAATCTGAGAGCGAATGGTGTTAGTGCCCATGGCAACATATATCTTGATCTAGATTGGGCAGAGACTAATAACAGCACCGGAGGAAACAATATATATTTTCGCCGTGATGCTGGGGGGAGTCAATTCGGCTACTTTAGATCTGATGGGTATCTTTATGTTGGTGGAGAGCAAGGGGTAGTTAGCGCTAGACAGTTTGTAATGCAAGAGGGAACGTGTAGTGTTAGTCTCTCTGGAAACCAGAGCTTAACTGAAACAGCCGCAGATATTGAATTCGCTTGGGAACATTGGGATACGGGGGGAGATTTCAACACGACAAATCATACGTTTACCGCACCATCCACTGGGAAATATTTAGTTACGTTGAAGCTTAAATGTGACCCAGACGGCGACGTGACGGGGATCACATTTGTAATGTACAGGAACAACGACGGCGCGATTCAACAGTGGTACTTTACAAAGCCTGATATTGAAGATAGTGCTTCGAACCCGGGTATCGGTGATTATTCATTCGTTCATATACTGGCGCTGGATGCGAATGATACGCTTAAGATTAGGGGAGCGTCATACGGTGGTACTACCGTCCTGGGTGGTACAGATCATTATAAAACACTAGTGACTATAACTAGGTTAACAACATAGGAAGGCTTATAAGCATGAAAACTATAACAATTCAAATAACGGATTTAGAAGAAAAAATCCTTAATGATGATCTTTTAGACATCGAAGATTGGGTAAGAGGTGCCGTAATTGGCAAGATAAATAATTGTAAAAAAAGACTTTTAATTAAAGCTCAAGCGGGAATATTAAACGATCCTGATATTGATGTAATGCCAGCTACTGCCGATGCGCTTATACAATTATGGATCAGTACAGATAACTACAAAAATGCCCAACAAAGAAAAGAATCAGAATAAAATTAAAAAAAATCTGTACATTCTCATTTCTTCATTTACATATAGATCTGTATTCAGTTAACAGTAATTCTGTATATTCTTTATTATTAATATACTATTATTCTATTACTGGATCTATAGATCTATATTAATCTATTCTAGATCATAATAAATAAAGAGAGTGAATATGTTCGAAACCCCCTTTGAAGAAAAAAAGCCTGATATTATATTTGTTGCAGATTTTTATGCAAAAGATATTCCGGGCGGAGCTGAATTAACCACTCAGGCTTTAATAGACAGTGCTCCAGAAAATATCGATATAGCAGCTGTTTATTCACGTAATGTGACAATGGAGTTGATGCAGAAATACAACGACTGCTATTGGATCTTTACAAATTTTTCCGGAATGGATTTAAATTTAATTCCTACTGCTGCTACAAATCTAGATTATTCGATTATAGAGTACGACTATAAATTTTGTAAGTACCGCTCAGTAGAAAAGCATCAACATATTGAAGGTACAGTCTGCGACTGTCACGATCAAATTCATGGTAAGATGATGTCTGCTTTCTTTTTGGGTGCAAAAAACGTATGGTGGATGTCAGAGGCTCAGGAACAAAGGTACATCGACAGATTTCCATTTTTGTCTGAAATTGAATCTGTGGTATTAAGCTCTGTTTTCGATGACAAGTTTTTTATAAAGATTGCTGAGCTGAATAAAGAAGAAAAAGATCGATCTGGGTGGTTGGTTCTAGAATCTAATAGCTGGATTAAGGGCACAGAGGATGCTGTAAAGTATTGCGAGGAAAATAATCTTGATTTTGAATTAATTTCAGGCCTTACTCATGAGGAAGTTTTAGAAAAATTATCTTCAGCGCAAGGTCTTGTTTATTTACCTCGCGGAGGTGATACATGCCCTAGACTAGTAATTGAAGCGAAGATGCTAGGTTGCGAACTTAAGTTAAATGAACACGTCCAGCACAAAAATGAAATTTGGTTTGAGACCGAAGATGACTTCGACACAAGCGCATATCTTTTTGCAGCACGTGAAAGATTCTGGAATGGGGTTATATCTAAGATGAATTGGTCCCCCACTATCTCTGGATATACGACTGTTTATAATTGCATCGAAAATCAATATCCATGGGAAAAGTGCATCGAGTCGATGTTGGGTTTTTGCGATGAAGTTGTGGTTGTCGACGGTGGATCAACTGATGGTACATGGGATAAGCTAACTCAAATGGCTGAAGAAGAACCGCGCTTAGTAATTAACCAAAACATAATCGACTGGGATCATCCACGTTTCGCATATCATTCAGATGGCATGCAGAAAGCTTTGGCTCGATCAAAGTGCACTTCTGAATTTTGTTGGCAAATGGATAGCGATGAGTTCGTTTTACCAAAAGATTACGAAAAAATCAAAACTCTGGCAAAAGGTTTTCCAAAACTCTCTGACTTAGTAGCACTACCAGTTGTAGAATTCTGGGGCGGATATGACAAGGTTCGTGTGGATGTTAATCCATGGAAGTGGAGGATATCAAAAAACCTACCCCACATAACTCACGGAATCCCTCTAGAGCTTCGTAGGGAAGATGAGGATGGAAACCTATATACTGCGCCTGGCAGTGACACATGCGACTATATTCACACTGAGAACTTCAAGAGGATAAAGTTCGTAGCAGCATATTCTGAGGAGGTCGAACAACATAGAAGGAATGCTTTATTAGGAAATCAAGAAAGCCTTCAACAGTTTCAAGAATGGGTAAATCTTGCTGCGCAAAATATACCGACTGTTTATCATATGTCGTGGTTCGACTTAGAGCGTAAGATTAATTTATACAAGAATTATTGGTCAAAATTTTGGCAATCACAATATAATACTCCCCAGGAAGACACCCCTGAAAACAATATGTTCTTTGATAAGAAGTGGTCCGATGTTACCAATGATGAGATAAAGGATTTAGCGAATAGATTAGCTACTGAAATGGGTGGCTGGATATTCCATAATAAGATTGATTGGAATGCAAAGACTCCCCATATTACGATTAATCATGATTGCAAAGAATTTTTGGAGAGCTAATAATGCCAAAAATATCCGTAGTGATTCCCGTTAAAGACTGCGGCGAAACAATTTCTTCTGCTATAAAATCTGTACTTGATCAAACCTTCACGGATTTTGAAGTTATAGTTGTTGATAACAACTGTACAGACGACACCATAGAGAAAGTATTGTCATTTGATGATGAAAGAATAAAAATCGTTAAGTGTGAAACACCGGGCATCGTCCCAGCGCTAAATACTGGTCTATTCAATTCTTCATCACCGTTTATAGCGCGTCAAGATGGTGATGATATTTGGTACCCCAATAAATTAGAAAAACAAATTGATGTGTTTAACAGCAGAAGCACCATCGATATTTGCGGTACTCAAATAAGACTAGTTTCCGGAGCTGAAATTATCGATGATCAATTTCGTTATCCGTTAAATGATGCTGCAATTAAGTCTTGGCTACTTACCGGCAGAAATGCTATTGCTCATCCTTCTGTTATTTTTAAGAGAGAGATTTTATTAAGGGTTGGCGGTTATGATGATTCTTATCCGGTGGCAGAAGATCACCATATGTGGTTAAGATGCATTAGGTGGTTCAATTTTTGTAATTTAAGTGAGGTGCTGGTAGACTACAATTCTACCCATAATCCAAAATATGATCCTCATTATCCGCTCTTGGCATCTGAGTCTCAATTTAAATTATTACAACATCAAGGAGTTGTGAGAACATGTTGACCAGTTTACAGATAGGGCAAAATGGAAGATTAGGCAATCAGATGTTTCAATACGCTGCTTTGGCATCTATCGCTTTCACACGTGGGTTTAAGCACGCGCTACAAAAAGATGACAATGTCGATTTATGGAAAGTTTTTAAAATGCCCAACGTAGACATTTTAGACGTAAATTTATTAAGCGATTTAAAGTACAGATATTCAGAGCCAAATTTTCATTTTAACGCCAATGCATTTTTGGTAGACGATAACACTGACATGTTTGGCTACTTTCAGTCGCCAATATATTTTGGGAATTATTTCGAAATAATAAAAGAGAAATTTACATTTAAAGATGAGATAAGATCCACCGCCATAACTCGATTAAAGGAACACTTTGATGATCGGCCCACATGCTCTATACACGTAAGGAGAGGTGATTACCTAACTAAGAGTAATTACCACCCGCCATGTTCCATTGAATACTATACAGCGGCAAAGCAAATGATTTTGAGCGCAACAAACAATAAAGCGAAATTTCTTTTATTCGGAGATGATCATGATTGGATTAAAGACAACTTAGTTGATGATATATCGACACTTATCGAAGGTAATACTCCGGAGGTTGATATGTGTATGATGTCCAATTGCTCAGCGCATATCATATCAAATTCTTCTTTTTCCTGGTGGGCAGCAGCATTGGGGAACTATCAAGGTGTAGTAGCTCCTAAGGCCTGGTTTGGACCTGAGGGTCCTCAAAGGTGGGACACAATCTATATTCACGGATGGGGTTTGATTTGAATAATATCGGTATAATTTTTATAGGCACTGGCCCATATATAGGGTTCTTAGAGGGCTTCCGCAATAGAGTGGAACGCTTTTTCTGCCCCGGGGACAAGAAGACGATATATGCATTTACTGATCAAATAAATCACCCCAGCTTGGATCATAAAATCATAGATACAATTGAAATTGAGCACGTTGGTTGGCCGTTTATAACATTACATAGATTCAAGTTTATGAACTCAATATCAGATAAACTATTAAATCATTCTCATGTTTTTTTTATCGATGCTGATCTTTGGCCAGTTGACGAGATTAGTTTTTTTGACTTCTTTAACGAAAAAGAAGATCACGAGTTGATTGCAGTACAACATCCTGGATTTCTCGACAAACCTGGAACATTCGAGGACAATAAAGATTCAACAGCATTCGCATATTCTGGCTTTTATGATTTATCCGTATATCGCCAAGGATGTTTTTGGGGTGGCACCACTGAAGCTATATTGGAAATGGTGTCAATTTGTGAAAAAAATGTTGATATAGACACAAGAAATAATATTATCGCAAAATGGCATGATGAATCACATATGAACAAATATTTTTTGAAAAATTTAAATAATGTGAAAACGCTAAATTCGGGATATGCCACACCTGAAGCTCCGGGATATGATTTTGTCTGGAATACATATAGCGTTAAGATGGTTCACTTAAATAAGGATCCCAATGAGTTTCCTAGATTCGAAGGGTCAGGTAAATAATGAAAATTTGTATTGTAGGTCCTGGCATGATGTCAATTCCACCGACGGGCTGGGGTGCGGTAGAGATATTAATAGATGACTATAGAAATAGTTTAGAGCAACTAGGGCATGATGTCCATATTGTGAACACTAAAGATATGAATTTAGCAGCTTTCATCATCAATAATCTATCACCTGATTTTGTCCATATACAGTATGACGACTATATTGATTTAGCCAAAGATCTTATGTGCGAAAATATTGCGATAACTAGTCATTATGCGTATCTTGAAAATAAAACAAAGTGGAATCGTGATTATAAGAACTTCTTTATCAAAACATGCATCTCTAATGTAAACGTATTCTGTTTATCTAAGGGTATCGCTGATACATATCGTGACGCATGTGTTTCTGATGATAGAATATTCGTTACTAGAAATGGCGTTCGTAATGACTTGTTTAGTTTTACTAAAGAGTGTCCACGGCCTAATGACAGTATTTATTTAGCCAAAATTGATGAAAGAAAAGGCCAGTACAAATATCGCCATATAGAGAACTTATGGTATTATGGTGGGATTTCTGATTCTAGATTTCCAGATTGGCACCCTCGTTATTTGGGGGAGATTTCTAAAAAAGAGCTGTATAAAGACTTGACTCAATGGGCCAACCTGGTCTTACTTAGCGATGGCGAAGCACATCCTCTAGTGTGTATGGAAGCCTTGTCAGCTGGCTTGGGTTTAGTGATATCCGAATGTGCAACTTCAAATCTAGACCTAAGCTTACCTTTTATAGATGTTATTCCAAATGACAGATTGGATGATATTGAGTTTATTGCAGGTGTAATCGATACAAACAGAAAAATATCGATTGCTATGAGGGATGAAATAAAAGAATATAGCCAAACATTTTCGTGGCTACAGACTGTAGAAAATTATTATCTACCAGCTGTAGAAAGCGTGTTGGGTAAAAAATAACATTATGAAGATTTGCTTAATAGGTCCCGGGATTTTACCGATACCCCCATCTGGCTGGGGAGGTTGTGAGATACTAATGTGGAATCTAAAATGCGAATTAGAGAATCATGGTCATGAAGTACTAATAGTCAACACTAAAGATCTTAGAAAAGCTATTAACGATACAAACGCCTGGCGTCCTGACTTTGTGCATCTTCATTACGACGAATATGCTGACATCATGCCCTATATTTCGGCTCCCGGCGCAATGACTAGTCATTACCCATATTTGGATTATCCCTCTAAGCGCGCTGGATATGAATGGATTTTTCATAAGTTTGCTCAAAACCATTCTTATATCTTTAGTCTTTCAGATAGAAACAGTTATCATTTTAGAGATTTTGGCGCCCATCCTGAATTGGTCTGGGATTGGATTTACGGTATACCTCCGGATGAATTTAAGTTTGATGAGACACCAACCTACCCAGATAGAACAATATGCTTAGGGAAAATAGAGCCAAGAAAATTTCAGTTTTTTCTACAAAGTATTAGTGATAATATAGATTTTGCCGGTCCATTGGCTGATAGTCGATTTAGCACTTCTAAAAATCATCTAGGTACATGGACTAGAGATCAAGTGCATAATGGCCTAACTAAATATGCTAATTTGGTTCTATTTAGCGATGGAGAGGCAGCCCCCCAGGTTGTTCCAGAAGCTTTAATAGCTGGTTGTGGATTAGTTTTGTCTGAAGAAGCCGCAGCAAACCTGGACATAGGGCTACCATTTATAGACGTCGTAAAAACCGACTGTTCTCCAGATATATTAGTCAATATTATAAAAGAGAATAGAGCGCGCTCAATAACTATGCGAAAACAAATTAGAGAATATGGGCTAACACATTTTGGTATGCCTAGTTGTACAAAACTTTATATCGAAAAAATAGAGTCAATAATCACAGGTAATAGTTAGTTTGATTATTTCTAAATGTCCTTTAAGAATATCAATCGCCGGCGGCTCAACTGATTTATCATCGTTTATTGATGTCCACGGCCGAGGAGCGGTAGTATCATTTTCAGTTAATCTTTATACGTATATCACTTTGTTTCGTGATCGCTTCGGTCAAAATGCGATCGATAAAANGTATAATATAGTCTGGAGCCAAAAAGAAAGTGTAATAGATTCAGATAAAATTAATAATGATATTGCTCGTGTTGCAATTAGTACAATGACGAAAGATCCGCTACAATGTTGGTTCACAGCAGATGTATCTTCATCTGGATCTGGATTGGCTTCATCTTCGTCGTATATGGTCGCTTTAGTATCTGCAATAAACGAATTAGACAATTTGGGGCTAACCAAAAATGAAATTATAGAGCGGTCTTGGTCATTAGAAAAAAGGATAAACCCCCTTACTGGATTTCAAGATCCCTGGGGCGTAGCTACCGGCGGCCTAAATTTTCATGAATTAAAAAAAGGTAAAAAAGTAGAGACCACAAATTTAGACTCCAGGCTTTTTAATACATTTAAGATGTACCTATTACCATCTGGGTTTAAAAGATCTTCGACTATAGTTCTAAACAAAATAAAGGACTCTATCGATAAGCGGCTGTTATCCCACGCAGACTCTATGAAGCATGCTATAGATGATAATGATAGAGGGTTATTTTTTGACATAATAAAAGAGGGCTGGTCTATAAAAAAAAATATATCCTCAACAATACTAGGGAATCAATATCTAGCTACTTTAGATAATAAAATAGAAAGCACCAGTTATGTGCTAGCTCATCGCCTAGTAGGCGCAGGAAATGGTGGGTACTTTCTTTTATTTACTGAAAATAATACATCTCAATCCAAGATAGAGTTAGATTTTTCCACAACTGTAATTCCTATCAATATTGACTATAATGGTATTAAAAGTTTAATATATTAAGGTAATGTGATAATGGATCTGGACATTTTGGCTCAAGCTATTAAGCGAATAACCAAAAGTCAAATACAGGATTTGTCTCAACTACTAAAGTCTAGAGACATGATTTATCTAATAGGAAATGGCGGTTCAAATTCTATTTGTTCCCATATATCACAAGATTACACAAAGGCATTAGGCATAAAAGCACAGAGCTTTTCAGATCCATCTAGGTTGACATGTTATATTAACGATTATGGTAGGGATTTTGCTTATGCGAAATTTTTAGAGCATTTCGCAACATCAGAAAGCCTAGTGGTATTAGTTTCTTCATCTGGTAATTCTGAAAATATTTTAGAGTCGGCCCGTTATTGTACTCAAGCTAAAGTACCTTTTTTGATATTAACTGGATTTGACGAAAATAATAAGCTGAGAAAAAATTTTTCGAATGATGCTTTATTAGATTTTCATGTTGATTCTGACGATTATGGTATCGTTGAGAGTACACATTTAATTTTTTTGCATGCGGTGATTTAATGATTTATTGTTTTGATATAGACGGTACTATTTGTACGTTGACCTTTAATAGTAGCTATGAAAAAGCCCAACCATTTCCGGAAATGCTAAAGAAGATAAACAGCCTTTATGATGAAGGTCATAGAATAATTTTCTTTACTGCGCGAGGATGTACATCAGGTATAGACCATACAGATTTAACTCTACGCCAATTAGAGGAATGGGGAGTTAAGTATCACGAACTAATAATGAATAGAAAACCCCACTATGATTTGTTGGTAGACGATAAAGCTATAAACGTAGAGGATTTTAAAAGGGCCACCGGCCTAAAATAAATTTGAGGTAGTAATGTTCGATATTGAGAATTTGGAAGAAAAATTTTGGGATGTAGTGAACTCTCCAGAGTGGGCAGAATTTCAAGAGAAATTTAATAGTTGTAACGATATATATGTTTTAGGTCATGGCGGTAATCTCGCCATAGCAGATCATACAGCAGTAGATATTACTAGATTATCAAATGGGCAAAAAAATGCAATGTGTCCAAGCTCTGGTGTCGTAGCCACTTCATTTATAAACGATTCGAATTTCGATCAATGGATGGTAAACTGGCTCTCTTGTCGTACAACTGTCCGAACATCATCACAAATAAAGAAATCATTGGTATATGGTATATCATCGTCGGGTCTCTCTACTGATGTATTGAAAGCCCTACAGTGGGCTTCTGATAATAATATGCAGACAGTATTAGTTACAGGCCGACCTATTAATGTCAAAGTACCCGGGCTTACCGTCATTACTTTAAACACAGAGTATTATCATACATGTGAAGTATTAACGCTATTACTACAATATCAATTAACTCATGGATCTGGTAGAAACTGCCCGTCGATAGGAAAAAACAAGCCGGAGGATTTGGAAAAACCGAATTGGAAAGGTACTAAAATTAGGAAGCATTCATTTCCTGATGAGACGATTAATTTGGCCATTGATTTTGATGGGGTTATTCATAAGAACTCTATGGGGTTTTATGATGGCACAATTTATGATGATCCTATAGAGGGCTCTCGGAATGCCCTTAAGATATTATCACAAAAATACAACGTAGTTTTATTTACATGTAAAGCAAAGCCTGATAGAGGTTTGGTTAATGGCAAAACCGGCATAGAATTAGTATGGGCTTGGTTAAAGAAGCACGACATGGATCAGTTTATTACCAAGGTTACTGCCGAAAAACCTAGGGCAGTTGTCTATATAGACGATAAGGGAATTAGGTTTGGCGGATGGGAACAATGTTTGAGCAATCTAGAGGGACTTAACATAATTTAAATGAATTTTTGTGTGATTCTAAATATGGTTATGGTTGGATATAGGGGTGAGTTATGAAGATCTTGATAACAGGCGGTGCAGGATTTATAGGGTTCGCATTAGCGAATAGACTGAATAGGGATCACGATGTTACTTTACTAGATTTCGATACACGCTGGAAGAAATGTCATGACTCCTTTAAAAAATATTCAGCCGATATATCTGTTTATGAAGCATTGGATGGTTTAGGGAATTTTGATATAGTTTTTCATTTAGCTGCTCAATCGTCTGGATATATTTCTTTAATACGACCCGAAGATGATGTTGACTGGAATGCCAAGGGCACTTTAAATATATGCAATTTTTGTCGTAGGACCGGCGTAAAAAAGATTGTGTATGCTTCGTCTATGGCTGTCTATGGTGAAGGAAAAGATTTATCAGAATCAAATCCCCTAAATCCGATTTCTAATTATGGGGTATCAAAGCTAGCGGGAGAACTGTACATAAAGGTCTTTAGTAATTACGGTTTGGATTATACAATATTTAGATTGTTTAACACCTACGGCCCATCTCAGGATTTAGATAATCTGAGACAAGGAATGGCTTCAATTTATTTGGCTCAATCTTTAAGCGGTGACGTAATTAAAGTGACGGGTTCTTTTGATCGATATCGTGATTGTATATACATAGATGATGTAATTGACGCTTTTGAGCTATCGCTAAAATCAGTAACAGATAATGAGATCTATAATGTAGGCACCGGTGTCCCATCCACAGTCGAGAATTTAATAGAAGTTATACTAGATACTCATGAAAGACCAAAAGAAGAATTCCAGGTTGTAAATATAGGGGGCCACGATGGAGATCAACATGGTAATTATGCAAATTGCTCTAAGCTAAAATCAACTGGCTGGAAACCAAAAGTTTCTTTACGGGAAGGAATAAAAAGATTTTATGAGGCAGTTAAATAATGCCGTTTATTACAAATGACAGCTTTGTTGAGTTTATTAAGGGCGCCCGTGTCGCGTTAGTTGGTCCAGCTGCAAGCGCTTTAGCTTATGAACAGGGCGAGCTAATAGACGGCTACGATTATGTCGCTAGGGTAAAGTCATTTTTCGTTCCGGAAGAGAAGAGAAAATCACACGGTTCTAGAGTGGACTTTCTTTATACTGACAATGAGCAAACAAATGACATATTACCCGGTGACACAGTTATCATTCAGAATGATAAACAAATAATTCAAATGCATCCTAATAATATTCAAAAAAGAGTTGACATATTGCAAAATGATGTAAAGGTTGTAATCTCGACCTGCCCTAGTGCTGAATGGTTTTTTCATAGATTCACCGGTGCGTTAAACGGTATGTCTAGCTTAACTAACGTTAGGATTATGCCAGACGAGCCCTATATGCAGATAAGACAAAAGACTATGAGACCCAATGCTGGTTTTTCTGCTATAATAGATTTAGTATCATTACCAATATCAGAACTGTATATTACTGGTATTGATTTTTATCGCTCATTATATCGTGACAGTTATTTAAACTCTCTTTGGACGAAAGACACTATATCGAATATGGTAAATTCCCCTGATGGCCAAACCCCGGATGGAAATCCTGATTATCATGATCCAGATTTACAGTTTTTATATTTTAAAAATGAGATATGGAAAAAAGACAATAGAGTAAAGGTTGATCCATTCATGGAAGAAGTATTACGTGATCCTAGGTATGAGAGTTTCGAAACCGCGATGATGTTGTTAGGAGAAGCAAATTAAAGCATTAATTCCAGTAAGGCAAGGTTCACAAAGAGTAATAAACAAAAATATTAGGCCATTCGCTGGCTCTTCTTTATTAGAAATAAAAATTAATCAATTAAAGAGAGTTGAAGCGATAAATGAAATTTGNGTAAATTCTGATTGTGATTATATGCTTTCAATCGCTGCTAAGTTAGGAGCAACACCTATAAAGAGGGACTCTTATTACGCGTCTAGCACTGTTCCGATGAATGAAGTATGGAAAAATATGGCAGAAAATATTGACACTGATATTGTGGTGTATACAAACGTTACTAATCCACTAGTTGGTGTAGATACATATAGAGACATTTGCGATCTATGGAAAAATTTAGACTCGAAATATGACTCTATTACTACAACACACATGGTGAAAGAATATCTGTGGCATAATGGGGAGGCTATTAATTATGATCCCAAAGCTCACCCACGTTCACAGGATTTACCTGGTTATTTGGGTTTAAATTTTGCTGTGAGTATTATTCCGCGAGATTTATTAATAAGTAAGAAAAGCATAATAGGTAATACTTTTTATCCATTCATATTAGACAACATTCAGTCAATTGATATTGATGAACAGATCGATTTTGATATTGCAGAAATTCTTTATGAAAGAAGTTTGTCATGAAAGTATTAGTTACGGGAGGTTCTGGTTTAGTAGGTACAGCATTTAAGAGTTGTAACATTCCTGGTATAGAGTGGGTAATAATGGATGGCCCAACCTCTGGGGGTATAGATCTTTGTGATAGAAAAAAGACATTTGAATATTTTTCTAAATTAAATGTAGATGCAGTCGTCCATACTGCGGCGAAGGTGGGTGGTATCGAGGCAAATATAAATAATCCAATTGATTTTTTCTCTATTAACTCCAGGATAAACATTAACGTGTTAGATGCAGCCTCTCATTTTGGGATAAAGAGGTGTATTTCTTTTTTGTCTACTTGCGTATACCCTAATAATTCGGAATTTCCGCTAGAGGAAAAAGAAATACATTTAGGTCATCCACATAACTCAAATTTTGCGTATGCATATTCTAAAAGAATGCTTGACATACACTCTAGAGCCATTAATAAACAAAAGCAGTTTAATTATTTTTGCGTATCACCGAATAATCTATATGGAATAAATGACAATTTCGACTTAAGTAACTCGCATGTAATTCCTGCTTTAATTAGAAAAATGCATGATGCAAAGTTGTCTGGTGATAGCGAGGTGAAATTATGGGGCACCGGTACTCCTTTGCGGGAATTTACGTTTGCTAATGATATACCAAAAATAGTTGCGTTTTTATTGAAGCAAGACTATCCAATTAAGGGTATTATTAATATAGGGAACACAATAGAGGAGATATCTATCAATAAAGTCGCCAGATTAATTAGGGATATTTTTGGTTATAAAATTCAAATTGTATGGGATATGGAAAAGCCCAATGGTCAATTAAGGAAGCCGTCTTCTAGTGAAAAGCTAAAAATTCTTGGCTATAATTTAAACAGCGTTACTAGAATAGAGGATGGTTTATCTCAAACTATAGAATGGTTTTTGAAAGAATATCCTAATATTAGGGGTGTGGTTTGAAGACAGCGTTTATAACTGGCGTCACAGGTCAGGATGGTTCATATTTGGCTGAATATTTATTGGCTCTAGGCTATAAGGTTATAGGCTTAAAAAGAAGGACCAGTCTAATAGCTACAGATAGAATTGATCATATATTTGAGCATGAAAATTTTATTCTAGAATATTTCGAGCTTGATGATTCGGGCGTGATGTATAGGCTGATCAATAAATATGATCCGGATGAGATATACAATCTGGCAGCTCAATCTCATGTAAGAGTTAGTTTTGATATACCACTATCAACAACAAACACAATTGTCACAGGTGTTACTAATATCTTAGAAGCAATTAGAAACACTAATCCGGGCATTAAGTTTTACCAAGCTAGCTCTTCTGAAATGTTTGGTGATAATCCAGAAGTACCACAGGACGAACTTACTAGACTTTCTCCTGCTAGCCCTTATGCATGCGCAAAGGTTTATGCCCATCATCTAGTTAGAAACTATAGAGAGTCTTATAACATATTTGCATGTTGCGGTATTCTTTTTAATCACGAATCTCCTCGACGTGGTGAAACTTTTGTAACTAGAAAAATAACGTTAGCTGCTGCCAGAATCAAGCTGGGATTACAAGACAAGCTTTATTTAGGGAATTTATCTGCTAAAAGAGACTGGGGTTACGCCGGCGATTATGTGAAGGCCATGCACTTAATGATGCAACACCCCACTCCGGATGATTATGTGATTGCAACTGGTAAATCGCACACGGTTAAGGATTGGCTAGAAAAAGTTTTCGAAATTGCAAACCTCTCTATAGACGAACATGTTGAATCAGACACAAGGCTATTTAGGCCCCATGAAGTTCCACACCTGTTAGGTGACTGCACAAAGGCTCGAACAATGCTTGGTTGGTCTCCAGAAACAAATTTTGAAAAACTTGCAGAAATAATGTACAAAGAAGATCTAGATTATGTAAAAAGTACATTATAACGTTACAATTAATTAATGTCTATAGATCGAAATAATGAATTACCTATATTACCCAACCACAAGCCGCATGTGTCTTATTCTGAGATTAGAAATTGGAAAGAATGTCCATGGCGTCATAAGCTAGCATATATCGATAAAGTAGATATGTTTGAGCCTTCACCGTACCTTTCATACGGGACAGCTGTTCATGATGGGATAGAAAATTTTCTTTTAACAGGGGAAATGAACATCGAAAATGTTTTAAGCGAAATAAAAAAAGAGTGGACAACTCATGGGTTTGATTCTGCAGACTGGATAAAGTCTCAAGCAGATTATAGAGCATCCCAAGGCTGGAAACCTAAGCCCCATGTTTACATTTCAGAATGGCTTGATTACGCCAGAAATTCTCTTGAAGAGATTCCGGACTTTTTAAAAAAAACTTTTGGTGAATATGAAGTAGTTTCTGCTGAAGAAGAGCTTTATGAACATGTTCCGGAAGTCGGTGCATATTTTAAGGGCTTTATAGATGCGCTAATAAAAACCAAAGATCATCGTGGTAAAGAAATTTATTGGGTTATAGATTGGAAAACAGCGGGTGATAAAGGTTGGTATGCCAATAAAAGAAGAGATATTTTAACTTGGGCTCAAATTGCACTTTATAAGCATTTTTGGAGAACAAAGTCGAATATTGATATAAAATCTGTTAGGTGCGGATTCGTTCTTTTAAAGCGTGGTGCACCCGCCGGAAATACCTGCGAGCTAGTGAAGGTTTCTGTTGGTCCCAAAGCAGAAGAAAAATGTACATCTATTCTAAGAAGTATGGTGCTATCTATGAAGAGAGGTATTTTTTTAAAAAATAGAAATTCGTGCTTGTTCTGTGACTATAAGGGCACAGAATACTGTACGGGTAGTTAGACTTGGATAAAGTATGGAAAAATATAAGATATTGTTACTTTCTGATCATGCCCTTAGCCCTTCTGGCGTAGGTACCCAATCGCGTTTTTTGTGTCATGGGTTAATTGAGAAGGGTCACTGGACAATACGCCAGCTTGGCGCAGCAATACAGCACGAAGATTACTCAATGTCGAAACCCCACGAGGATTTTTTAATTAAGCCTGTCGATGGTTTTGGCACACCTGAAATGATAAGGGCTTTATTAGCTACTGAAAAGCCTGATATTATTTTACTCTTTACAGATCCTAGATTTTTTGTTTGGCTTTGGCAAATGGAGGATGAAGTTCACCAAGTTTGTCCAATTGCGTATTGGCACGTCTGGGATAATAAACCGTACCCAGATTTTAATAATGATTTCTATGAGGCAACTGATTTAATAAATTGTCATAGTCATCATACATATGAGCAAGTTAAAGAGCATTGGCCAGATAGGACTAACTTCATTCCCCACGCTTTACCTGAAGAAGTATTTTTTAAACTTGGGAAATCATTAATTAAAGAGCATCGGTCAAACCTCTTAGGTGAAAATAAGAAAGATGACTTTGTATTATTTTGGGTTAACCGTAATGCAAAGCGAAAAAGACCATCTGACGTCCTAGCTGCTTGGAAAATGTTTTTAGACAAAATAGATGCTGTTAACGGCAGAAAGCCGGCGTCTTTAATAATGCATACTGACCCTTATGATCCTGAAGGACCTGATTTAGTCGAAGTCGCAAAAAATCTAGACATAGTTGATTATGTAATATTCTCTACAGAGAGAGTAGGTTTTCAAGAAATGAATGTCTTGCATAATATAGCTGATTGCTCAATAAACATTTCATATGCAGAAGGCTTTGGTTTAGGTACTCTAGAATCAATGCAGGTCGGCACTCCAATTATAGCTATTAAAACCGGCGGCCTAACAAGGCAGGTAGTTGATCATCGAGATAATTCTGAAAACGGCGTCGCTTTGGATGTTGAGTTTAGTTCGTTGGTTGGCTCTCAAAATGTACCATACATTTATGAAGATTATGTCTCGATAGAGACGGTTTCTAATGCAATTTTAAAAATGTACGAAATGCCTCTAGAGGAAAGAGAAGAGCTGGGTAGAAAGTGCATGAGATATGCATTATCTGAGTTTTCATATCAGAATACCATCGATGAGTGGGATAGAACGTTAATTCAGACAATCGAAGATTGGAAGGAAGGAAAATCGACAACGAATCGATTTGAGTTTATANAGTTATGAAAAATGTCTTAGTGAGAGGTCCTTTATTGAGTTCTGCTGGATACGGCGTGCACGCTCGTCAGGTGTTTAACTATTTAGATCAACGTGGCGATTGTAGGTTAAATGCGCAGGTTACGCCATGGGGTATTTGTACATTCTATATGAACGGAGAGTACGAACGAGGTTTGATTTCAAAAATTATCAATGTTAGTCATCCTAGCGATTTCGAACCTGATATATCATTTCAAATTCAACTTCCTAATGAGTGGGATCCAGCGGCTGCCAAAGTTAATATTGGCGTTACAGCTGGTGTTGAGACAGATAAGTGTTCTAAAGAGTGGGTAGAGTGCGTCAATAAGATGGACTTAGTAATTGTCCCATCGCGACATACAAAGCAAACATTCGAGAGATCAGGGAATGTAAAGACACCGATTCATGTAGTTCCGGAATATATTATACCAGAGATAATAGACAAAAAACTGGAACCTATGAAATTAGATGTTAAGACTAGCTTTAATTTTTTGATGTTTGGATTAATAACAGGTCAAAATACAGAGTCGGATAGAAAAAATACGTTTTATGGAATCAAGTGGTTCTGCGAAACCTTTAAAGATGATCCAGATGTCGGGATTGTTATTAAAACATCACTAGGCAGAATGACAACAACTGACAGGAATCACACTATCAGTTTATTGAAAAGAGTTATTGACGAAGTTAGAGATGGTGAATATCCTAGATTTTATTTATCTCATGGCTTAATGACGAATGACGAAATATCTGCGTTTTATCGTAGCCCTGATCTAAATGCGCTAGCATCATTTACTAGGGGCGAAGGATATGGTTTACCCTTGCTTGAAGCCGCGGCTTCTGGATTACCTGTGATGGCGACCAAATGGTCAGGTCATATGGACTTTCTTGGAAACATCAATTTCTCAGGCTTCGAATATGATTTAGTTAATGTCCATGAGACAAGAATAGATGGTGAAATCTTTATTGAGGGTAGTAAATGGGCTCAGCCTAAAGAAGCTGATGTTAAAAAGCGCTTAAGAAAGATGAAAGAATCATATAAGGTACCTGTTACGTGGGCTCAGTCTGGCGCAAAGACATTAACCAAAAATCTAAATAATGAATCAGTATACGTAATTTACGATAACGTTCTTGGTGATATATTAACATGAGTATTACCGCTATCGTTATCATAAGTGTGCTGGCACTTCTTTTTTGTTTTTCTAGTTTTTTTATGATAAAGTTCGCGCTATTATTATTAAAAATAGAAGACGCTTTAGAGGAAAGCATAAATGTTCTAGATGCCAGGCAGGAATCGATATCGAGAATTTTGGAAATACCTTTGTTTTATGACAGCAACGAAGTGAGGCAAGTTCATTTAGATATTGAAGATTGTAGAGAGTCTATACTCCGGGTGGCTAACGCTTTATCTAAAAATGTTTCTTCTAAAAAATTTGGAGAAACTGATTTTGAAGAAGAAGAGAAAGATTAGAAGAAACCCGAAGCAAAAAAGGAACATGTACTTTAATAAGGATACTCAAGCTTCAATAGTTGAGTTTCAACAATTAGAGTCTGAGCCAGAGCGTGAAAAATTATATAACGAAAAAATCCACCCCGCCTTTGAGAAGTTAGCTGAAAGTCTAATATTCGTATATGGCTTTAGAGCAGGTTCGAATCAGATAGAAAATATTAAAACAGACTGTGTTTCATTTCTTTATGAAACAATCCACAAGTGGGATGAATCTAGAGGTACTAAGGCATTTTCGTATTTTAACGTAGTGGCAAAAAATTGGTTGATAATTAATTCTAGGCAGCATAGAAAGAATGTAATGAGAAATGTAAGTCTATCAGATATGGCATCCATGTCTAAAAAAGATAAGCATTCGATTGCATATTCTCAAGTTGTTGAATCCCCGGATAAAATTATCATTAATGCCAATCGAAGAAATGAGATTGTAAAAGTTCTAGAAATAATACAAGCACGTGTTACAAAAGAAAACGAAAAACTTTGTATAAACGCGATTATTGAAGTTTTTGACAAGATTGATCAATTAGATTTTTTGAACAAGCGCGCGATATACGTCTATGTACGTGAGATATCCGGATTAACGCCCAAAAAGCTGTCTGTGGCAATGTCTTCTATAAGAAAGCATTATAGAGATATAGTACATGACAAGAGGATCATAGATATCTTTTAGGAGGTAAAAAAATGGTTGATGATTTAAATAAGGCTTTAGAAAAACTTGAAAGTATAGAAGAGAAAACAAAAAAGTTTGAAGAAATGTTATCTGAGTTAGTAAGTTCAGAAGACAAAAAGAAGCTTTTGTGGAAAGAGATATACGAAAACGCAAACCTAGATCGGCAAAATGCTCACGTTCTTTTTGTTGAAGCGTATACGCACATGAGAACCGGCATTGCAGAGCATGCAGCTATTGGAGCAATCCTTTCGAAGTATTTAGAAAGAATGAATAAATCAAATGAACAATTGCTAAAGTTAGCTGAAGTAATAGCGAAAGCTGAAGCCGAGAATAGCAAGATTGATCCAGATGATCTATTTTCACAAATAAAGGACTGATCATGGCTATTGATTATGATGATAATGTAAATGATCTAGCGTTTGAAACTAAAGCTACTGATAAAGCTGAGTCTTCTTTAGCTAATTCGACACCAGACACAATATTTCAAAAAGCTGTTGTTTTAGAAGTTATAAATGATCCAGCTGCCTTTAGAAGCCAAACTGATTTCGATAAAAGATTTACAAAAGAAAATGTTGATAATCACTCTTTTTTAAAAAGAGCACCAAGAAACTCAGTTTTGGCTCGAACACTTAACGAAGGTCAAGGTAAGAGATCAGATTCAGTTAATGTTTGCTTGCCTTTCTTTCCTCCTCACCTTTGTTTCCCAATAAAGCCTGGAGAGCATGTATGGCTAATAAGTCCTGCACCTATTGGAAAAGCTGCAAAAGTTTTTTATTGGATGTGTAGAGTGCCAACCTGGATAGACGTTGATGATATAAATTATACTCATGAAGATAGAGTGCATCATTATAAGGGCGCTGAGGTAGACGAAGCAGACGCAGCAGATCGTGCAAACGATGAGAAACCAAAGACGGAAAATGCTGAAGATCCAGAAATGTACGGGTTCCCTAATGGTACCGCGGAAAGTGATGGCTTTACATTTGGGGATAGCGAGGAAGAGTACGATATACATGTTACTGGTTCATTAGCACATAAATCATTTAAATTTGAGCCCGTCCCTAGACTAACCAAGATGCCTGGAGATATGGTGTTACAAGGATCAAACAATACTAGCATCACTCTGGGCACAACAAGGGGGTATAAGGGGGGCTTTGCTGTAGAGGACACTGATAGTGACAGATTGGTTGATGAAGAAGAAAACCCCCTAGAAGGTGGAGAGGAGGATCTTATTATCCGCTCAAATGCCACCCGCATCGATCCAACTGATTTAGAGGCAGATCCAGACCGGTCGCTATTTGCGGCAGCGATTGATATTGTTGCAGGAAGATCTTTACGCACAAGAAAGCAGGGGACAGCCCATGCTATTCCAGCTGAGGATGCTGTTCATGGTACTGGCGGCGACGCCCTAGATGGCCGACCGTTTGGCGCCCCTCAAATAAAAAAGACTGTGCATGTATCTGGATCTAGAGGAGAAGACCTAGTTGAAACTTCTAAAAATCCACAAGGTTATCTAGAAGAAGTAAAGGATAATCAACTGCATAATCCAATCGAGGGTGATCCAGATTTTAGATATGATGCTAGCAGGATTTATATAACAGCTGATTCGATGCCAGATGTTGATTTTGGTCTAGATGATCAAATGAGTGATCTACCCGCTGGTGCGCTCGCTGTCGACGGTGAGGGTGAGGGTGAGCCCGCAACGCACGAAGGCGCTTCAATAGTTGTAAAGTCTGATCACGTTAGGATTATAGCTAGGAAAGATCCTGACACTGCAAAAGATCCAAAAGTTAATGGATCCATTCGAATAATAAAAGAGGGCCCGCCAAAAGAGCCTGGGGACGATACCGCCGGTCCTCCCGGTGGAGAAAGAGCTGTGATCTCCATTGAACCTGATGGCACAATCATAATTGACGGCCCTAGAATAGTAATAGGTAATAAACATGCATCAGGTGAAGAGCTGTCTGTGAGCGGGTTTGGCGAATCTAAAAATGAGAATGATCATGTTTACATCGGTGGTGTTGAGGATGCGACTTACACTGTATTTCTTGCAGAAGAGCTAGGCGATACGCTGGTCGCATTTGCTACAGATATATGCCATGCGTTGGGTGATATGGGCGCTTTACGGCCGAACAACTACGCGATGGGCTCAAAATCCCGGGCCAGTGCCGGTTCTAATCCCGAGGTCGGTACCCAAGTTGCCGCGAGTTTAGGCAATTCGGGCGCCCCAATAATGAATCCAACTGCTTGGCTTATAGCCGCCAACCTTGAGTCGAATCTCAAAAAGTGCTTTAGCAAGGTGATAAAAATCAAGTGACAGAAGAAAACCAGAGTCCGCCTCCAAAGAATTTGTCTACTCATGATCCGGATGATGCCGGCCTTATCAGCATGACAATCCCCTCATTGGCAGATATAATATTACCCATTTTCGGCGGCTGCTGCTGTGTTATGAATTGTGACGAAAATCAAAAAAACATAGAGAAAAACAGGACAGACCCCGCTGGGAACAAAAGTATGGGAGGTGGTCCATGTTGTCCAGAAACAAATCCACCTGTGCAACAAAAGGGAGATCAATCACCAGCTGGAGAAAGAAAAAAATCAGGTATATGTCAAGAAATAGAGCTACAAATGAACTTGCATGGAAACATCTATTTAAATTTTGCTTTTGCATTTGAGCCGATCCTAGATATCCCACCAGGGTTACCAGCAATTCCCGGTATAGGTTTTCCGCTCTTCGGTATACCTTCGCTCAACCTACCTGGGATACCACTGCCCCCATTTCCAGGCATGAATCTACCCGGTTTTCCACTACCTGGTTTTGACTTGGGCTTAGATCTTAGCGCTACATTAAACCTACCCAGCTTACCTGGTTTACCGTTTTTTACAATGACACTAGGCCCGATTAATCTGGGNTTAGATCTTTTTAAGCTTAAGTTACCAGATATTCCGGATTTCGATCTTTGTGAAATAGCAAAATTTATAGGTCAACTACCCCCTGAAACTGATTGCGGTGTAGAACTAAAGGGAATAAACTTTAATATTCCCCTTTGTTATCTTATGATTCTTCTCTTTTTCCTAATGCTGATCCAACCAATATTAGTTGTACTACTTGGTATGAAAGAGAAAGGAATGGTTTCTGTTGACGAATCGGAAATTGATCCAGAGGATCCTGCTAGCACTGTACCCACGCCACCAGTTGTGAACATGCCCCCTAGGATTAGTATTGTCCATAGCGAAAGTGGTGAAAATGAAGACAACTCGTTAATGATATTTAAAATTAAGGAAGGTGAAAACAAAGTCACCGTGAATTTTACGCTTTCGCCCCACACTCTAAATGAAATGTATCATGCAAATGCCTACAAAAACCCATTAGTTGATCAAGATCCTATAGTCGCTCAAGCTGAGCCAAACGTAGAAATCGAGGAGTCTGTGTTGGCGACCCAACCGACTAAGTACACATGGACAATTCACGGCCCAGATTTCTCTGTGAAAGAAAAATCAAACGAAAGCCCTACACGTGATAACTACGCCGCGGCGTTTAACGCTTTTAAAGACTCCTTAGTTAATCCTAAATCTCTAGAAGAAAGAAAAATTCACGAAGTCATTCATGAACCAACCCAAGGTCATGCTGCCAGACACTTAAGCTTTGATTTCGAAAATGAAGGTCTTTATGAGATATATTGCACAATTGAGAGAGCTAGTGAAGAACCTAGAGAAATGTTAACTTTTGTACAGATAGGAAAGCCTAAACTTGCAACAGAGCTACCTCCTATATTACAAGCCATGCCCAGACCTTCAATGACACAACAAGACTCAGCTCTACAAAATAAGACACCAGTTCTAGTTGCTCCAGCTGATGCCGAGACTGATATAGACACTGGTACAGAGACGACACCTCCCGCTCCATCAACCCCAACGGTAAAGAAAGGTATATAATGAGCAAGAAAGATTTTTGTAAAGAATGTGTACAGATAGGAGAAGGGTGGACAAAGCTTTCTATGCATATGATGGGTATACTAGATAGAGATACTGCTTTGCTCGCAAACGAGAGGAGAAAAATTTGTGATGAATGCCCAAAGTTGGTAAAAAGTAGCACTCCTTTTCTTAAGTGCGATGATTGTGGTTGCTATTATCCAATGCTGGCTTATTCAACATCAAAAGGCTGCCCTATGGGAAAGTGGTAATTTTATAGTACTTAAATTACATATAAATTTCTATTAGGGGATAATTATACACCAGAGGTATGTCATGGCGTCCAGAAAGCGAACACAAAATAGAAAACAAATTAAGTTTAAATCAGCTGGACAGCTTAAGTCAACAATAGATCAACACGAGAGAGATATCGCGTTTGAAAAGTTGATTGGTATTAAAACGCCACTTGAGCTTGGGGTTGGCCGCGATGGTTTATTTCGTATGCATAAGAGTCTAAAAGATCAAATAAGGGATAATTTTAAAAACTTGCTTATGACAAATCATGGTGAGCGTTTGGGAAATTATAATTTCGGTGCCAATTTAGAAGAGCTGGCTTTTGAGCTAGCTACTGATGATATAGAAAAAGAAGCAATTTCTAGAATTAATATGGCTATAGGAAAATATATGCCCTATATTTCCCTAAATGGTTTTGAGGCTTTTACTGAACATAACGATAATGAGCATACTGCGAAAATCGGGATAAGGGTTTCGTATTCTATACCCGGGTTAAATTTGAGTGATCAAGTGGTGGAAGTAATAATAAGGGCAGCTGGATAATGGAAAAAGATATTAGGAATAAACAGAAAAAGATCGTAAAAAGATCTTATCTTGCTAGGGATTTTGACGGATTTAAGAATAATTTGGTTCAGCATGCCAGGACATTTTTTCCCGATAATTTAGAAGACTTTACAGAGACCGGCCTAGGTGGCATGTTCGTAGACATGATTTCCTATATCGGTGACTCTATGTCATTCTATTTAGATCATCAATTCAACGAATTACGATGGCAAGATGCTGTAGAGATTGAAAATTTAAAAAAGCATATCCGGCTAGCTGGGGTCGAAACGCATGGCGCTAGCCCTGCTACAACTTACGTTTCATTTTATATAGAGGTCCCGTTAGATGGCGATGGTAAAGTTATTGAAGAATGTTTACCAACAATTAAAAAGGGTACCCGCTTAATTTCTGGAAATGGTATTACGTTTAATCTAATGGAAGATGTAGACTTTACACTAAGAAGAAAAAATGATGATCGTGATTTTGTCTGGAAATTTTCGACCCCGCAACCCCCCAGAGACGGTATCGAAGCAAATGGAAAATCTAGAAAAATTATAAACCTAAAAGGTCTATGCGTGTCTGGTGAGATAAGGGATGAATCATTTTCAATACCAGATAGTTTTATACCTTTTAGAGAAATATCACTGTCAGAACAAAATATAAGTCTAATAGAAAGTGTGACTGATTCTGACGGTAATGTGTATTATGAAGTTGATAATTTATCTCAAGATAATGTATTCTCTGTAATGGATAATAAGAATATTAGTCAAAAAACCGTAGAGCAAACGCTGGTCGTTACACCAGCGCCCTACAGATATACTAGATATTTCGATCCGCAATTACTTTCTACTACGCTAACTTTTGGTGGCGGCGACGCAACTGCAGATGACAATGATATTTTACCAGACCCGGGTGACCTAAGCATGCCGCTATACGGTAAGCGCGTATTTTCAAGATTTGCACTGGATCCGAATTCTTTGCTTAGGACGAACACATTAGGCGTTGCCCCTAGACAAACAACGATAACTATTAATTATCGTCATGGTGGTGGCCTAATTCATAACGTGTCTGCAGAATCGATAAGAACTATAGACTTTCTAGATATGACATTTCCGACAGGCGTTGATCACGAAGATGCCCGACTAACTAGGGCTAGTTTGGCAGTTAGAAATCACCAGAAAGCTTCTGGCGGCGCACCCGCACCAAGCATAAATGAACTTAGGGATCAAATTCCTGTTGCCAGAAATTCACAATCAAGAATAGTGACAAAAGAAGACCTTGTGGCTAGGATTTACGCATTACCATCTGCGTTGGGTAGGGTATTTAGGGCTGCAGTTTCAGAAACACCAGACGCAAATGGTCAAATTGAGATAGCGTTAATAAGCAGAGGCTCAAGCGGCAGGTTGGTTAAGTTTGGCTCAATGGACACTTCTTCATCTCCCCTAGAGGTTTCAGGTGATAATCTTAAACTAAACTTAAAGACATACTTGGAGTCATTTAGACTAATAAATGATTCTTATATAATCATGGACGCTGCAGTTCATAATTTTGGATTGAATATTAATGTAATTGCAGTCCCTGGTGCACAAAAGGCCAACGTTGTACAGTCTATAATCACAAATTTAAAGAAGCTATTAAGTATTAAGAATTTTCATATAAATCAACCATTATCTTTGGGCGACATCAGCTACGCAGTGATGTCTTCTGATGGTGTTGCTTCTATTCATGATTCAGATGGCTTAAAGGGCATTACTGTGGTATCAAAAACAGGTGTTGTGCTGGAGGGCGATGGGGTTAACACTTACGACTATGGTGGTAGTGAACCCTTCGAACCGCTTTTAGAAAAAGGGTATATATTTCCAAAGAAGAATGGTATCTTTGAATTAAGGTACCCTGACTTCGATATTAGGGTGAGCGTGAGATAATGCAATTAATAATTACAGCCAGTAAAGACTGTTATATAACAGACAAGATAGTTGATAACAAAAATCGCTCAAAGAGATCGAACACTGGTAGGGCAGCAACCTTAGATCTATTCAAGCTTTTTGAGGAATCAGGAGTAATTGAGTCTGGTAATTTTGTAACTGCAAACGTATCAGAGAAATCAGCTCTACTAATAAAGTTCGACTACTCCGAAATAGGGAAATTAACTTCTAGCATTTTAGACATAAAAGGAAGCACAGGGTTTAAGGCGTACTTGGAGTTACAAGACGTAAGTTCGGGTTTACAAAAGCCATTTAATTTTTCTGCTATCTGTAATCCGCTCGTCCGCGATTTCGAAGAAGGATTTGGTATTGATGTTAATTCATTTGACGACTTAGGATCAGCGAACTATATAACTTCTTCTTATTACGCTGCATCCCCAATAGCTTGGAAAGCTGAAGGAGCGTCTGCGGCTGGCGGTAATGATAATGTTAAAGCGTCTGGCTCTATAACTGTTGCTGGTGCGGGCGGATGGGATAACACTGTTGGATTTACACTAAATGATGGCTCTAATAGCGTATCATTTTTAGCTAACGCAGCGTCCCCCAATCCAGCACGAACTGATTCAACAAATTATACTTTTGGGATCCAGGGCGCATCAACTGTCGCACAATTAGCTGACAAAATCTACGCAGGTATTGCATTATCAAAAACGCAGGGTGATCTAAAAATAACCGCTACAGATCCAGGGTCTGGATCAACCATTCCGCTTAAGCAGGATTCTGCCGGTCTTACGGGAAACACTAATATAACATTAGCAAACGCCGGTGGCCGTCTGACTATTTCGAAATTTGCAGGCGGTCATAGCACAGAGCACATCGACATAATAACTTCAGCGTCTTTTGGGACTACGAACGTAGATCTAGGATCATCTTTATATTTTTCAGATCCTAATCAAGACTTGATTTTGGATGTAACAAACGCAGTGTCGGCTAGCCTAAAGGGACTTATTAATAATAACGGCTTCAGAATAGGGTTCAGTGGTTCTTATGACACAGATAACAAGACTAGATTTGTTAAAAGATTTGCGTCTAGGCACATAAAGAATAAATTACTTATACCGAAATTAAGAGTTACATTTAACGATGAGATTTCTGATGATTCGAATAGAGTATTTATCGATGAACCGAATATCGTCACCTTAAAAACAAAAAGACTTTTTAAAAGTGCAAATCTCCGTGATGGCTCGAATGCGCAATTAACTGGCAATGATTGTGGTGTTTTAAAAATAGTTTCTGGCTCATACACTAGTTCTGTAAATTTTAGCCAAGTTGATAAATCGTCTGATGGTGATCGACTAAAGGGTGTATATCAGGCAACATTCACTTTGCCTAGCAACAACGCTTATATTAAAGAGGCTTTGACTGCCAATCCGGACGGATTTAGTGTAAACCTTAAGTGGCAAACAAGCGACGGGACAATCACATTTTTAGACAAGCCTACGAAAGTTTATAATAGCGCATTTTCTACGTTTGATATAACCGCAGTCTCAACAGCTTTTAAAAATAGAAAGTCAGAATATCATGAATCTGAGGAAATTGTAATCAATTGTGTTGCAACGATGAGCGGAAAAGAGTATTCAACAGCGAAGATAAGGAAAGATCCTGATTCATTCCCAGGGCAGCTATATTATAAAATAACTGAGTTACTTTCCGGAAAACAAGTCCTTCCACTTAACTTTAGTCAGCAAAAAGATACTGTAAAGATGAGTTTTTATGACGGCGTTTTTTCTGCAACAATAAAATCTGGAACACTATCTGCTGGATATTCTTATAAGCTGGAATTACTTACTGATTTAGACGGTGATATTTTCAACTTTGATTCTTCATTCACTTTTAAGGTAATCTAATGGCAAGAAGATCATTAACATTTGAGAATGTAAAATTTTTCACAAAAAGGATGCTCCGAAAATACAAGACTTCACGTGGGGTATTGTTAGATCAAAATCAAAAAAAATTAACTGTTACTCATGTTAATGATGATGAGACTTCATTTAGAAGAAAAAATGAAAATCATGGGCTGGTGTCAACACAGCAACTTCCTGTTGATAATTCACTGTTTCAAAATAACACATTCTTTGGTTCTGCTGAGGCTAAAATTAATATAGCTTTCGATAAGATTATTAATAAATATCCTTTTGATGGAACCCTTCAGCAAATAGAGCAGTTTGAAGATAGTTTATCATCTTTAGAAAAATATGTTTTAGATAAATTTCCAAAACATAAAGGGTTTTTGACTTTTGACTCAAGTAAAAGTCAATATATCACTGTAAAAGATAAGTCTGGAAATCTAAACCAATCTTTATTAAATGGTGAACAGGGTCTCGCATATATTAACCCTAAACTTAATCCTTTCTCGATTGAATGCGCGCTAAGACTTCCCACAGAAAGTAATGAAAACAGCTTTATATGCCACAGCGTTCATAAAACTTTAAATACTGGTTTCGCGATATTCATAAACCAAACATCTTCAGAAAAAACAGGCACAATTAATTTCGCCATAGTCAGCGGTAGTGACAATTATGCAACAGCTAGTTATCCCCTTAAAAAGGGGAAGTGGTATAATTTATCATTTTTCTATGATAATAGGGCGGAAAAACAAACAGTTAGTATAATGTCTGGATCTAATACTTTAGCGAAAAGTGATTTTTTCGATTATCCAGGGTTAAACACATCGAATGCTGACTTAATAATCGGTGACGGCAAAAATTTGTCTGCTGGTCATTTAACGTTTAATAAAAGCAATTCGTTTAGCGGTTCTATAGACGAGTTTAGAATATTTCATGGAGCGCGCTCTACTGATGAAGTAGAGTATTACTCTAGAAGAAATATATTTGCGCATGATAATCTAAGGCTATATTTTCGCTTCAACGAACCAGCAGGATCACACTCGAATAATGACGTAATTTTAGATCATAGCGGAAATAGCCTACATAGTAGAATATCAAACTATACAGATGCGATAAGGGCCCCTCGTGAAGTAATTGATCCAATGTTTTTAGAAGATCGAAGGTTTAGTCCAGTACTTTTCCCGAACTATCCGGCAGTTATCAACTTTAACGCAAAGCTATTAGAGCTCGCAACAGAGTATGATATTAATAACCCAAATTTAATAACCAAGCTAATTCCTAACCACTATTTGCAAGAGGGCGCATATTCTGAAGGTGTAAGTGTTGATGGTAATATTGTAGAAGCATATAGCTCTATGGGTACTCTTCCAAAAGCCGGCCGAATTGGACATGTTCAACTAATGTCTTTAATGCTATATTATCTTGCTGAAGAATTAGATCAATATAAAATGTATCTAGATCAAGCTTCACAATTTTTACACCCAGATTATATGGGCGAAGATGGTATAGCTGATGCGTTTTTACCTGATTTAGCTAAATATTATGGCTTTGAATTACCTAAGATTTTTGGTGATGTATCATTTGAGCAATTTCTTGGAAAAGAAAATCTAGGTTTGGAATATTCTGTTTATGAAAGAAATCTAAATGAGGTTCAAAACTTGGTTTGGCGCCGAGTTTTAAAAAATATAAGCCATATTTTTAAATCCAAAGGTACGAAGTATGCATTAAAAACGATTTTTAGATCGGCTGGTATTGAGCCAGACAGACTATTCAGGCTGGTTGAGTACAATGGTGTCGATGAGTTTAGGATGGGTATCTCACGGCAACAAATTACTGAAATGTCTACAATTTTAAATTTCTCTGGTAGTATTTCTAAATTTGTGGAGACTTCCAGACCTGACGGTACAATCATTAATCGGCCAACATTGCTAACAGCGCCATTAACAGCTAGTAGGATTGAGCCTGGATTTCCTGAAATTTCTGGAGGTAATGTATTGGCTTCTGCCAGTATACATTTTCACCCATTTGATGAGACTGCAATTCCCGCTGTAGATACAAAGCTTACTATCCAAGACGCGTTTAATAATACAGAGACGTTTCAATTTAAAGATACAAGCTCTCATTTGGCTGCGACTGCAACATTAACCTATAGCCAAAATCCCCCAGATACTCAGGCAATAACGTTGATTTCTTCTGATGGGACATCTCGTACATACGAAATTGATATAGGGAATGGAGTTACGGCCGGTAGCGTTCCTGTGGTTCGAGGTGATAACGGCGACGCAACATACGCTAACTTAAAGTCTGCAATAGAAAGCAAGTCTGGACATAATGAAAAAATAACAATACAACATAATAATGGTGGTGATTCAAACGATGCAGGCTCTTTAGTTCTGACACAGGCTGTCGCTGGTTATGCTGGAAATACATCGATTACTCATAATCTAGCCGGTGTATCAGGTCTAACAACATTTTCAGGTGGTACGAAAGTCATAAGTAGAGTAAACTATAAAGCGACCCTTACTGCTGCCAGCGCGATAGCTGCTCACGGTACAACTGAGAAGCAGTCTATTACTCTCATATCTACTGATGGCACTTCAAAGAAGTATGTGATTGTCCACGGCGGCTCAGATGGGAAATCAGCGGTGCCAACGGGGACTGTTTTAGCTAGCGATTCTGATACGGGCTCTGGGACAGCTGGTGGTGGAAATGTTGGCGGCATTGCGGTCAATATATTAAGCGGAGATAATCAAAGAGATGTTCTAGATGAGCTCAGAGTGGCTGTTAATCACGGAAATGGTCACAACGCTGGGACTCCTAATTCTAAAATAATATTTCCTGTAGTTCCTGATGCAATCGCCGGTCAGCTAGTTGTAACATTGATGCAAGCCGTTGTGTCTTCTGATTCTGCAAAGACCATTACTGAAGACATAAGCAATATTACAAAAACAAATTTCACCTTAGATACAAAAANATCAGCGCTTATAACGACTGATTTAAATACGATAATTGCATCTTCATTTCCAGATACTCTGGTAACAAAAACAAAGAATAAATCTGCTGGTAATAATATTGATACGATTGAATTAACCACAAAAAGTTTTAGTCGTAGTAATATTGGGAACCATCTTTTGTCGATCGCTTCTCCAAAGATACCAAAAGTGTGGCTTAGGATGTCATCAACTGCCCCCACTAACTTAGGGACAACGACTGTAGCTTCCGAATATCAACCTCGTGCCGCTCATGCAACGTTACAAGTAGCTACAGGTAATGCTGCTCATGGTACAACAGAACTTCAGGCTATTACTCTAATATCGACAGATCAGACTACCAAGACGTACACACTGGTTAACGGAGGCGGCAGCGGATCATCAGCGGTGGCAACTGGTACGGTGCTGGCTGTTGGTAGTGATATTGGCTCTAGAGTGATTGCGGCAGACACTTCTGCAAATTCCCTTGTGGGAGGAAGAAGTTATAGGATAAAAACAGTTGGTAGCACCTCAAATTGGTCTTCATTAGGCGCTTCTTCAAATACACCGGCTATTGGGGAGGTATTTACGGCTGCTAACGGGGTATCTGCCACAGGCTCAAGTCATGGAACTGTTGAAGAATCTATAATCGGCCAGATAGCAGTCAATATACTTACTGATGATAACCAAAGAGAGGTTCTAGCAGAACTAAAGACAGCCATAAATCATAGCAATGGACATAATGATGGCAGCGCTGATAGCAAAATTATAATTCCCGCTGTGCCTTCCGCAGCAGGATCAGCACAGTCTATAATATTAGAGCAAGCGACTGTAGGTAGCACGGGTAGTACCAGCTCGACTGAAAATATAGCGAATTTGACCATAACAAATTTCGGTGGTAATCCAATAGCTATATCAAGTGAAACAATAGGCGAGATAACCAGGCAGGCTGCTACTTTCGATGGTTATAACGATTCGATATCAATCGGATCAGCTGCTGTGTGGGATGCCATTATAGGCGATGACACTGCTGGTGGCTCAACAAAGAAGATGTCTTTTTCTATATGGATCTATAAAACTGCTGATGGCGAAGGTGACCTAGGCAGAATATTCGATTTCGGTAATAGCGATATCTTTTTATATAGTACATCTACTGAAATATTGGCTTTTAGCGTAAGATTGAATGGTAGCCTTACGGAGTGGAGAACTGATGCTTCATATTTCAATTTAAATGAGTGGACGCATATCGTCATAACTTACGATGCAACTGATACCGCTAATAATAATCCTGTAATATATGTAAATGGTCAAAGCCGGACTGTTGCACACGTCGGTTCATCCGCTGCTAAGCATGCATCATTTTCCGGTATCGCTACTGAGGCATGCTTTATTGGGAATAGAAATGCAGAAGATAGAGCGTTCCAGGGCAAAATATCAGAATTTCAGGTCTTCAATGATATATTAACTGCGAATGAGATTTCCAAAATTTACGCTGCGGAATCTGATGAATGTATGCCACCGTTTATAGCGGCTAAAGGGTTTGCTGGCGGTAATGGGTTCGTAAGAGCGAACACTCCAGGCTTTGAGTATGCGGGAATTTCTGCTACTCAAAATGATGGTCTTTTAACGTCTGGATCTTGGACCGTAGAAGGTGTATATCAGTTTTCCAGTAATTTGTCGAAAGAAAGTATAAGAAGTCTTTCGAGAATAGTAACACAAGGTAAGACGACTGGTCAAGACTGGAAAGACAAGCATGGCGTATTAACAAACTTAGTGCTTTCTCCATTCGGAGATCAGTTGAGCTTATATGTAAGAAGTAAGCATAAAAATGATGCCCCGGTGCTTATGACAGTATTAACCGGTGCGAATTGCTTAGATGGTCAAAAGTGGTACATAGCCTACGGCCGTCAACGAAATGATGAAATTAGTCAACCTGTAAGCTCTTCATACTTTATAAGGGCAGCGTCATATAATTTTGATAAAATGACGACATTTATTACAACAAGCTCTTTATTTGATGAAGGCTCTGCTAATGACAACGTATTCCAAAATACAAAGCAACTAGTTTCTACTAGCACCTATGAGTATTTTAACCCAACTCAAATTTTAATAGGCTCTCAGTCAATGGCGAATACCAGTAATGGTAAGTTTTTAAATAATTCAGATACCAGCGTAGTTCCTTTTGACGCAAGAACGACATATTTCGATGGAAGAGTGGGCCACCTTAAGTTTTGGTCAAAATGTCTTACAGAGGAAGAGTCCAAAGAGCATGCTCGTAACTTTAAGTCCGTAGGTACAGACAACCCACTTGTAAATAACACATTCAGTAATACTAGATCTGGTTCGTTTCAAAAACTAAGATTAAATGTATCCACAGACCAAGTTAATAAAAAAACCAATATAGACGGTTCCTTAAACCTATTAGATTTTTCACAAACATTTACACCTAAAAATGAGGCTAAAGTTCAATCGGGCGTATACACTAGTATGTCTGGTGCTTTGTGTTTTGGATTTGAGTCTTTTAAAGATGTGGTGGAGAATACTAGATTTGATTATACAATAATATCGCCATTTTATGATGAATATTTGGAAAGTGATAAAATAAAAATAGCTGGATTTTCCGAAGGCCCCAATATAAAACTTTATAATTCTAAGATTGCTCCCGTAACAGAAATACTGCCTTTTGAAAAGAAAGTAAACGATAATCGATTTGAGATTCAAGTGCACCTACAAAGAGGTTTAGATGAAGATATTATGAATATATTCTCTGCTATTGACGCTTTGGACGACGCTCTTGGAAAACCAGAGTTGGTATTTGCTCAAGAATATCCAGACTTAAGAAGAATGAGAGATCTATATTTCAATAGGCTTACTGATAAGGTAAATTATAGAAACTTTTTTGATTTATTTAGATGGCTAGACGATGCTTTCTCTGATATGGTGGAGAAATTTGTGCCTAGAAACAGTAATTTTCTAGGAATCAATTTAATTATAGAATCACACGCTCTAGAAAGATATAAAATAGCTTATGGTCATCAAGAAATATACAAGGGAGAAGATGAGCGAGCGAAATTACGTTCTAAAATTTTAGTATCACAACGCTCAGGTGTATTAAGGAGATTTTAAATGGCATCAGTAAGAGATTCTGCTGAAGTAAAATTAATTGGCTTTGAGCAAGGTGTAAGTGTAAAAACAAAAGAGCAGCTATTGTCTCAAACAAGGGCCAGATTTCACCCATTAGCTAATCCAACTATTTCTATAACAAACAAGGTCGACAAAAATGCCACTGCGACATTAAGGGTAAAGAATATTCCAGCTGACCCCGGTGATGGAAACTATACTTTGCACCTACAATCACATAAGGGTTCCGCATATGACCTAAAAATACGCACAGTTGGTCAAACAACTGCAACGTCTGTTGTAACTGTGAACACTGGTGCGACAGTAAGTAATTTAAATAATCTAACAATTCAACTTACTGATTTTTACAAACCAAATGCAATAACGACATATATCACTTTTACATTTTCTTCATCATCTACAAGGATTATTAGGAATTCCTCAACCTCCTGGAGTATAGGGTTAAATGGTGTTACCGGTGATGCTGCCGCTGTAAGGGCAGGAATAGCTGAACGTATCTATAACGCAATCTACAAAGCTCAACTAGACGGTGAATTAGATATTACCCCAGTTTTAGATGGCCAAACAGTCAAACTAACACAAGATAACGCTGGTACTAGAGGTAATGCTAAACCCGGAGGATCTGCTTTATTAACGCCTTCTGCAAGCAGTAGCTATATTTCTATTCCAAATTTTACGGGTGGTACACTAGGCCTATCTAGAACATTAAACATAGGTAATCTTCGTCACCCTAAAGATGATACAGCTGTTGCTCTAGGCTTACTAGATCCGCCTGGTTATTATGTAGAGGAAAATGTGGGTGTTGGTGCTCCGTATGCTGACATAATCAATACTGACGCTCAAAAAATAAAAAGATTAACGTTTGACTTAAATAGAATCATAAATTATAATTCAAGATCTTTGTCTGCCGGAACTATATTACAATATAAGCAGAATCCAGCAGATGCACAGAAAATAACATTGGTTTCTACCGATGGTACTTCTCGTATCTATGAAATAGACACAGGCAATGGTGTGTCTGGTGATAATATCGCAGTCACATTAGGTGCTACTCCAAATGATACATACGCTAATTTAAAGTCTGCAATAGAAAGTCCAGCTGGTCATAGCGGTAAAATAACAGTATTCCACAACATCGGTGCTCCATACCCATCTGATGGCGGCTCTTATGGTGAGTGGGATATAGGAGAAATTCATTTGACCCAACTCTCCGGTGGTACAGGTGGAAATAGGGCGATTACGCACGATCTAACAGGTCTTTATTACTCACCAGCATTCTCGGGTGGTGTGGATGGCACCGGTATAACATCTAAGATAATTTTAGACGATACTCTTTTTCTTGTTCAAGATCATCGTGACCGACCTATTAGCGCCGGTTCATTTGTTTCTGGGATTAAATACGAAATACTGGCTGTTGGTAATACAAACTTTAAATCAATTGGTTCATCGCTAAATTTAGTGGGTACAAGTTTNACTGCCACAGGTCCTGGCACCGGCACTGGGACAGCAAGAGTGCATTTAGATTCAGCCATAGGTAAAAAAGCGAAACAGGTTGGACTTGACTCTTCAGGCGCTGCGCAACAAGAGATCATTTTTGGTTTAGAAAATTGGAAGCTTGTTTCAAAAGATTCTGACGACTTTCTTTTTCATGATCTGCCAACAGCTCATAGGCAATGGGATTCTAGTAAAAGATCAACTAAAGTATTATTAAATTTTCCAGATTTACCAAATTTACGAACGTCTATCAAGAGACTTTTTATGACCATTGAATACACATTATTCAATGCAAATGTACCCACAGAGCCAACCAATAACCCTGAAACAATATCAAGAATCAAGTTTTACATTAATAATGGTATAGATAATGATAAAAAGTTTGCAATTGTTTATAACTCGAAAGAAAGAGTGACAGAAGTATTAGTCAACCCATATAGCACTTCATTTGCACAATTAGCGTCAAACTATAGAGAAGACAATTTCGTTTTTTGCCTTCAATCTGCGCTAAATACGCTCACGGATAATGCGCCATTTAAGTTCGAACTAAAAGAAAAATTAGCTGCCAATTATGAATATTTCATAGAAATTACAGAGAAGGGACTTAAAACAACTTATTTTTCTGCATTTTGTGAACAAAATCTATCTGCTTTAACAAATAATTCATTTATGGGTTTCTTTAGGGATAAAGACAGCTTTTTAGAGGGGTTTGAAGAAATTCTTATTCGTGATGGTGATGGATCGCAATCTATACCAGCTAAAACAATATCGCTAATGCCAGATAGCGCACTATATAGCCCAAAGCTAGACGAAGCTTGGACTGAGCTTCAAAATAAAAAAGTTTATAGAGTTGGATTAAAAGAAGTATCCAGTATTAGCGATATAAAAGATAGGATATTTGATACGATTTGGCTAGCAAATAGTGAGGGTAACGTTGATATTACACCGTCAATGTCTGTAGCCACCGCTAGAATAACTGTGCAAGATTCGCATTTAGCTCATGGGACGAGCGCACTATCAGATAGCATTACAATAAAATCGGCGTCTGGTGTTCAAAAGAAATATACTATTGTTCGTGGTGGATCTGGTGGCACCAGCGCAATTGCAACCGGTGAGGTTATTGTGGAGGGCTCAGCCGCTTATGCAGGACATACTGTTGGTTCTGGTCACGCTAGTATTGGATCGATCGCAGTAAATGTAAAGAACGCGTTCACTCGAAGAGACGTATTAAGAGAATTAATACTTGCAATAAATAGCAAAAATGGTCATAATGGGGGAATTCCGAATAGCGTAATTAATGTTGGGGAAATTAATAAAACGGGTGATGATAATACAAAGACCCAACGAATATACTTAAAGCAAGTTGTTGCCGGATCTGGTGGTAACGAAACCATAACTAAGACTGCAATGAGCCTCTATGCTATTGAGGGTTTTTCTGGCGCTGATGATTATGTGTCTCGTAATTCAATAAAGCTAACAACATCTCTGGCTCGCGGTTATCCATTCATGTTAACCAGAAATAAGGTTAATATTCCCAATGATGTACTCGTTTCTAGAAATATGTACACTTTGGATGATTTCTCTGCCCCTGTTTTTTCAATTGATTTAAGGGATGGTGCCGATAATAATTCATACTACATAAAGCCCAATCACGATGTAGAGGTTAGAAGTTTTGGTTTCGGTAAGAAAACAAACGATCTAAGGGTATTCGATGATCTTTCTATGAATGGCCCAAGGCTTCATTCTGGTGATTATCCAAAGACGCTTGATATTGATCCTGTTTTTTACCTAACTGCCTCACCAGAAGTAAGATTTCCGATCCAGGTTAATAACTTGGGCAATGTATTGGGTTTCGAGTATGATGGCGTTATCGAGCCTCTTGGCTTAAGAGAATTAATGCTGGGTAGGCTTGTAGCTGAATCTCCTATGAGGGGTCTTTCTGCTGAGATGGGGGGAAATTATAGTTTTTCCTCAATTAGAAAAGAAGCCGCGCTTATTCATAATAACATAACATTCGAGGAAGCAAAAAATGTTGCATTTTTTGATAATTGCCCATCAATCTCTGAAGTTATAAAGGGTGAAGGTTATACAACATACAGTTTTCGAGACCCAGCGGTCTCATCAGCTGCTAATAATGTTTTTTACGCTAGAATTCCTGGTATTATTTTTAAGAATGAAGCTAAAATTCAGCCTTATATAGACACTGAGGAAAGGGTATTTCAGGCTAACCCTCTAAATGGTAATAACCCTGAAACAAATGAGATGGATATGCTCGTATTACATGTGCAAGAGCTGAACCATAAAGATGATAGAAATCTAGGGGCAGAAAACTTTCGCCACAGAGCTGGTTTCGATTTTTCCTCTTCTCCTCATCCTGGGACTGACTCAATAGCTTTTGGTGGTTTACGATATGTTTGATAGCAGAAAAAAAAGAATTATACCAGATTTATTATCTGATATACAACATAGGAGTGGCAGAATAAACCTCAGTAAAGATGTCATTGCGAATTTTGTATTTGATAGAATCACTGACGATGTTGTTGCAAATCGCTATCTTGAAGAAGACGGCTTAAACGATTTAATTTTCATTAATGAAAAATTTCTAAAAATTGAAGGCGTTAATAATAAGTTGATTAGCGGCGCTTCCGGTTCTGATGGCACTTTTTCTAGGAAGGAAGTAGATCCAGCAAGCCCACCTGCATCAATAGAAAATACAGCTATAGAATATTCTTCTTTTCTTACTAATTCATCTCCATTTAAAAATAAGTCGATTACTTTAGGCGATAAGACATTCGCTGCAAATTATTATTTCTCTTATAGGCCCGAAAATTATAGTTCTAAAATATTAACAAGGTATAATGCAAGATCATTATCTATTGGGACATCTTCTCCACATATAGCAAAGATTTCTATTAGTGGATCTGTGCCTTTTCATAGAAATGAGATATCCGGTTCGAGATTGTCAATAACTGTCCCTCAGATAGGTGAATCAAATGTAACTAAAAATTACACCCCACTATTTTTTGAAGAGCGACAAGAGAAGGCGTTTCAAAGTCTGGTTTTACGAAGCGGGATTTCTGCAAATAGTGGCGATTTTTTTGGTCTATCTAATGGTAGAAAAGCTGATTTCGAAATTTCTATTGCTGATTTTAAGATTTCTCCTACAAGAAAGAGGTACAAGATAGATCCTGTTGCGACCACTATATTCGCCACTGGATCGTATTCAACGGCTTATCCTAATACAACAATTATTCCTAACGCTGGGTATGATTTAGCTAATCGATTTAACTACTACGCTTCTGGCTCAACAGAATCAGGTGATCCAACAACTCCCACATCCTATGAGAGAGTGTACGCTTCAGGTAGCTTGGATCTAATAAGCGATTCTAAGCTTTGGATTGGTAATTTTGTTGACGCTACTCCAGCTAATTCTGGGTCGGCTTCGGTAACATTTGCATTTCAGGATACTCCTGATGACAGTAATACGTTCACTACTCAATTGATAGATGGATTATACAGGAATACCTTCGATACCTCTAGGGATTCTAGCCAAAGGTTATATATGGGCCATGCGAATCAATGGGCCGGCCTCACTGGCGCATCTTCAGGTGGTAAAAGTACATTTTCTTGTTGGGTAAAACCGGTAAAGGCCCAAGGTCATACAAATGATCATGTTATTTTTTCATCGCAAGACGATAACTACTTAATAAGCATACCTGATAGCGGTAAGATTAAATTTACTAGAAATTTTTCAAGTAGTACAGCGTATACTGTAGAAACTGAAAAGCGTGCATTTAGTGTTACGAGTAGTAGTTCTAATAGGTTCGAGAGCGCACAGTGGACGCACATCTGTGTAACCTATAACGGCCCCGCGTATAATGGGACAGCAGCTGTATATATAAATGGTATGCCTGTTGCTATGGCAGCCGCCAGCGCTACTCCAGCTTCAGATAAAACAATAGTCACCGTGACAGGTACTGATAATGGTGATGGGGCCACCTTAGGAGATAAACCCGGTGGCACGCGAGGATTATACGGCCAATACGCTGATGTAGGTTTCTGGAATAGGGTCTTAACAGCTGACGAAATTTATGAGTTATATTCTAGACCATTAGCTAACTATAAATCTAGCACAAATTTACAGCTCCACGCTCAACTAACTGATCCTATAACAAAGAAAGGCGCTGCAGCAGTAAGTCCGTCTTATTTTATTAATTCGACTATAGGAAAGCTCACGGATAACGAAATAGGGTCTAGAACTTATTCTGCATACACGTTTTCTGGTGAAGATGATCGAATTGATATTGGCAAAGTCTCTGTGTGGGACGCAAAGATCGGTGATGCATCTGGATCGACAAAGAAAATAACATTATCAGCATGGGTTTACCAAAAGGGGGATTCACCAACCAGCAATAGGATCATCACATTTGGCGCTAATAATGTGATACTTTATACGCATGATAACTCTCCCAACAATGATGGCCCATGGGATCTTAGGTTTTATTTAAATTCAGGAGGCCCAGATCAGGGAGGGGCTGGTACAGGTGGCGCTTGGTCTGCTTGGGCAGCAAATAAATATCATTACTGGAAAGTCGACGATGCAATTACAAAAAATACATGGCACCATGTTGCTGTTACATATGATGCAAACACAAATACTTCGGCTCCAGTATTCTATGTTGATGGTGTGCGTAAAACCACTGCAGCTGGTGGTAGTGATCACAGTATTGGTTCTCAATCAAGCTGGGGTAATTGGCAAGGTCTTGTCAATATTGACAAGTACAACTACGGGAAATTAGTAAACGGTATCCCCAGACCGGTTCCATTAGGTCCTAACGTTCTTAATAGCTATTTATTAACTAATACTGCAACAAATATATCTGTAGGTAGCAACGGTAATCTTACATTCAATTCAAACACTCTTGCTGCCGCATTCGCTGCCGNATTCCCAGTTGGGTCCATTGTCAGGCTTCAGAATCCAACATTGACAGCAGATTTTATAGTTGGTACATATTCTTCTGGTGCAACAGTGCCGTTCACAGCGTCAGTAAAAGTTACAGGTAGTGGCACTACATTGTCTCTAAATNCCGTCACATTAATGCAAGAAGTTTTAGAACAATCCTGCCATATCGGAAATGCAACCAATAATAGCAAGTTTTTTAATGGCTTGATCGCAGAAGTCGCAGTTTGGAACTCAATACTAACAGACTCAGAGGTATTTGCCGTCTATTCTGCAACTCAATTTGCTCATGATAATTCTCTTACTACAGTTGCGGATAACTTGGTTAATACTATAAATTCAGATACTAGCTTAGATATCAAGGCAATAAAACATCAAGGGAATAAAACTTCTGCAAATATAACACTACAGCAAGAGTTAGGTCTGGCGCAAGTTAAATCTGGGCTTACGAGTAGCGTATTACTACCACATTTAACCCAAAGCTCATGTGGTATTCGCTATCCCAACGCTGGTAGAAGATCTACTGCACCCGCATCTTTTTCTAATGCAAAGCCCATAACTAATTTGTTTATTGATGATCACCGGATACCAACGGGCAAACAATTAAAGATTACTGATCATAGTAATAATACGATCACATTTACTTTTGATAATACACAGGCTGCAAATTACATAACATCTGGCGATGGGACAATTCATGGAACTACACCCACTTTGGGGCTGCAAAACGTAACATCTTCAGAAGGGCTAAGAGATGTATTGGTAAACGCTTTTAGTGTAAAATATTCAAACACTATAACTACATCATCTATTGAGTTTGGAAATAACTTACGTCTCTCAGCAAGACCAAAACAGCGTATTACAATAGAGTGTCCGTCCCTTTCTGACGCAAAAGATAAAAAGCTTCACTTAGTAGACACAAAAGGAAACAAGTATAAGCTCGAAATAACTGATTCATCATCTGCTTCTGTCACCAGCGGATACACAGCAGTCCGAGTTGCGAACGCAAAGACTGTCACATTTTCTGGTAATTTTGGTAGCTCTAACATTGGCGCTGGCGATGTATTAACGATTGCTGATGGTTCTTCTACTGTAAATTATACAACGGAAACTACTAGCAACGCAGATGCTACAAACGCAGACAAAATAGGCGTAGGATCTAATAGGGCTGCCACTGCAGTTGTCGATGAATTTGTTAAAAAAATAAACGCTAGTAATCTAGGAATTGTTGCAATTGATGTAGGCGGTACTGCAACTTCTGCAAGTATGATTCTTCAACCTATTACAAACAAGTCTTCAGGCGCATTAAGGACCATTACTATTACCGAGGACGGAAGTGGGAACAATGTATTCGGCGGATCTGCTGATTTTTGCACTATTACAAATACTGATGCAACGACGCTTTCTGATCAAAGAGTGGCTGCAGCATTAGAAGATATAATTGAACATCTTCCATTGTCGACAATTTCCGATCCATATACCGGACAATATTCATCCTTTAACTCTTTTGTCAATGGAAAACTAATAACAGTAATTCAGACAGCTTTTGGATCACCATTTTTCCCAACTGAAGTTGTAGACGCTACTGCCCCTGGTGTATTTACAATAAATCCGGAACTTACTGGTGAAGAAGATGAAGCAGGATTACAAGTAGAGGGCTCAGCTATTAGCGATGGCTATATCGGCACAGTCTTCAGTGCTTACGAATTTTCAAATCCGAAATATAATATTCCAGACAATGGCCAACCATTAGCGTTGGGTTCGTATGATGGTATTGGTCTTGTTGGGGCGAATGACCCCAGGCTTGGGGATGTGGTCGTTAGGTATCAAAAAGACTTTAATTATTTAGGCTTTTTTGATAATTTGAAAGATGCGATCTCTAATCCTAGAAAAGCCGGGCATGGTGCACCAACAAGAAGTAATTCTTTGTCTAGCACATGGGGATCAATTTCAGCACCTTCTACTTTTGGAGCAGCCTCGATATCTCTTCAAGTAAGTAGCAATTTTGGCACTAGCTACTCCGCGGGCCAAAAGTTTTACTTCACATTTAGGGGAGGCGCAGAGTATGTTTATACGGCTAATAGTAACATATCAAATAGTGACAATACTGCTGCGTTAACTTTGGACGCCGTCAACTCTACGACAACTAGCACCCTAAACAAAACAGCAGTAAGTGCATACGGTACTTTTGCTCCTAAGCAAATAATTGGTGCCGCGGTCTTAGGTCCAACTGCTCCTCGCAAATTGCATGGCGAGATATTAAGAGAAAGCGAAATTACGCTTTTATTAAGAAATTCTGATGCCTATACGCCAGCTGATCAAGCGGCTGGTGTGAAGATTACGTTCAATGGCAATTTTGGAATGGGTTCTTTCGGCACTGCTCCAGATCCAAATGCTGGCAATGGCTCGCTAAGGATTAGCGATGGCACAAAGAGCGTTGACATTATTGGCTTAGATTATAGTAACTCACCCGGAACCTTTGTGCTGGTTATAGAGGCTGCTGCAACGAAAACAAATCTACATAGTAAGACATTCGACATTGCAGATTCAAGTAATACACAAGTACAGTTTAGGTTCGATAATACTGTCTCTACTACATCTGGCGTAGTTATTGGTTTGCAAAACGCTGACAATGTTAAGACAATAGCTACTAGAATAAGAACGACCATTGCAAATCATTCGTTTAATATTTACGCCTCCGACGAATCTTCGAGTGCTGGTAATGACGCTCGTCATATAATCAGTTTAACTTCTACTAATACTACGACAACTTTTACGTCAACTGCTTCTACTAGTCATTTTCTTCATAAATTAGGTGTAGGCGCTGGTGGAGATAATGCGGCTAGTTCAGTCGTCAGTGAGCTAGTTTCAAAAATAAACGCTATATCGTGGCTAAACGTTACTGCTGCTGTTGTGACAGGTAACACTTCGGAAAACGCTTCTTTGACTTTGACACACTCGGACGCCGGCACAGTAACCGTAACAGAAGATCCGGACTCTACGAATAGTAATTCAGGCGCTTCAGGTCATTTTGGCGGGTCTTCTGGTTTTACTACGCTGGTATCAACTCCGGCTTCTCAAGGAATATCAGGATTGGTAACGTTTACGTCTGGCTCTGTTGATATGACTTCAAAAATAAAGACCTTATCAGTAAATAAGTTTTCTGGTGGGTTTCAAAAAGCCGCATTAATGACTCAAGGCTACGCAGGACTTGCAGCAAGAGGCCCTAAGACAATAATCACTCGTATTTATAATAACGAAACCAGCTCTACAGGCGTAATCTTTACTCTATCTGGGGACTTAAAGAGCAGGTATTACCTATTAGCAGATCAAGGGAAATTTGAATTTCGTTTACGCCCTCTAGGCGCTAGCTCTAATTCTGTATACTGGAAGGCGATTATTGAAAGACCGTCGTCGATACCAAAAGACAAATGGTATACTCTATTTATTGTTTTTGATGAAGCTTCCTTTGAAAGAAGCGATTCTGCTAATTACATAGCACTTTATGATGTTGAGAATCATGGAGCGATGGTAGCGTATGCGAACTTCGTCCCTAATGATGCTGCACCAGAGGGTGTGCAGTCAGCTGAAAACAATTTATCTGACGGAATAGAGAGGCCTAGATTATTTATTGGGTACGGAAATAAAGACTCTGGTGGTTTGGCAACAAATTTNGGAACTTCNCCGCAATTGCCAGCGAATGAAGCAAGCTTCTATAATAACTTCTACCTCGCAGAGTTAAGCATTTTAAAGAAGCGCCTATCACTGGACGAGGCCGACAAAATTGCTGAGTCACATCTGGTATTGAGGACTAAGTCGGGTTTTAGGACTGATTTACCAAAAAAAGCACTCCATGAAAAATTCCAGCAAAATAATATCATAGAAGGAGATTTCACTCCGTTCGTAGAAAGCTCAAAAACAACAGAGGATTTAGTTACTGGTGACGTCACCTATCCTCACATGATGTCAGCGGGTACCACTGGTTCTATTGTATTCACATTTACTGATGTCCCTGCCGATAATTCGGGATTTAGTATTAGATTGCCTAATGGGAAAGACTTCCAAGTAATTTTTGACTCTTCTTCGACAGTTATAGATGGGTTTACACTGGACACAGCAACTTCTGTCATAACTGATTCGAATAATATTCGTGCTTATAATTCTGCACAAACTCGATTTAAGTGCGGAATAGAGGGGTTAATTTCTAGAACGGCAATTGTGGATCAACTGCAAAAGCTTATTAAAAATATAAATAGATATTCCGGTATCCCAGTTCAGGCATCTCGTACATCATTTAACGCTATAAAGCTAGAATGTCAAGATCCTGGTTCATTTAATACAGAATATAACGCTGCATCAAAAGTCGTCACATTTAATAACACATTTGATGAAGATAATATCTTGGCTGGTAATATACTACAAATAATAGATTCTAGAGATGTTAGTATTACATACACAACTATATCGACCTCTGGGGGCAGTACGCCATGGGCTTCTGGCAATTCTCAAAAGATCGGTGTGGCGCCAGGTAGGCCAGCGACCTTCGCCGTTGATGAATTAGTCTCGAAAATAAACGCAGTTTCTTCATACGAAGTATCAGCTTATGATTTGGGCGGATCAACCACTAGGGCTAGTATGCTATTGGTTCCTGATCAGGATAAGGAAGTTAAGGTAATTGAGATATATAGTCGATATGGTAACAGAGACGATTTCACTATAGTTACCAACGCTCCTACATCATTATGCGTTGTGTCTAATAGCCCGGCTTCGAACATAGTAGTGTCAGATGATAAATTGTCTGGTCAGATTTTTCGTAATTCAAAATTAGAAGATTTTTCTTCAACATCTAGACACAATTCGATTAACACTGGGGCTAAAGCGCTTGAAGATGTAAAGGCGACAATAAAGTGTAACGCTGCACCTCTTACGACATTCATTAATAATTCCAGCGTCACTGTTGAATATCTCAATAGGGTTTTAAATGATGATAGGCTTGACAACGATATTCCACAACAGATAGTCGACGTACAAAATCTATCTCGCGGAATAAAGGACACAACTATTCCTCGTCGGCCTATCATAAAGTTTAAGATTCAAAATATAGAATATGTGGCTAGATTAGATAGTAAGCTGCAGTTAGCAGAGTCTAATAAATTCAATATAGGGGTTTCTGATGTTAATTCTAATTCAACATTGGCTACTTCTGTTGCTAATTCAATATCTGACGCCGTTGCTAAAGATAATTTGGGCTTAGTCGTAAGTGTTAACGATGATACAATTACTTTAAATCCGAATAATAAAGATTCAAGTCTAAGTAGGGTCAACTTTCTAGGCGATGGTATTGGATCAATTTCCGAAGGCTTTATGTTCGAAACTTCAGGGTTTAATTTAATGTTAAATCCAGAAATGACAACTGACGCTAGAGAAAGTCTAACAATCCGAAAAACCACGTCATCTAGTAAGCCGTTCTTAGATGATGATAGGATGAATTTAGGTTTAGCATTTTTTGCTAAAGGTTCAGCACTTTCAGGTTCCGCTAGCAGATTTATGGCAGCCACGCGTAATAGAGTTAGAATAGAGATTGACATTAACCCTGTTGAAAAAACTACTTTAGGATTCACTACTGGTTCTGGGACATCTGTCACAGATGGTTTTTCTGCTGGCAACTATAATCCGATGGGTTATTTTAATTTTTCTTCAAAAAAGTGGGAATCAATTTCGCCAACATTTTCTCCTAAGATTGAAACAAAAAAGGATGCAAATGAAGAAGGTCAAACCCGAGACCAAGCTATCAATGATGCCGTTTCTGATTTTCAAGCTTCTGCGCCCATCGGGTTTGGCGGGACTTACGGCTTTTCTATTCATCGAAAAGACACTTCTGATCACGCTTATGCTTGTATCACTCATGTAAGCTCTAGCAATTTCGCCCTTACTGCGACAGGAGTAGTATCGAAGGTTGTAAAACTTAATGAAAGAATTAGGCTTACATCTACATCTGGTAGGGAAGTTGACTATATCATAACCAATAAGTCGGGCATAGGTTCGGGGGATGCTTTAACAGAGTCAACGAATATTAGCGATGATAATAAAAAACCTTTTACATCTGCTAGAGATGGTGCTCGCGCGATAAATCTAGACTTAGATAACGGGAACCTAACATTTACAACATTTATGATAAACCTATCAGTAGCAATAAGCCGCGGTCACTCTGGTCATATTGAAGCAGAGCCACTTTGGCCTGATTTATCTAGCACTTTTGGTGCAATAACTAGCCCGGCTGACAGCACAAATATTCAGGGCTCGGGTTTAACGTTAACTTTTACAAATCCATTAGGTCGAGCGTACAAGGTGGGAGATAAATTTTATTTTCACGATACCAATGGCAACTACACCATCGTAACGCTCACAACAGATCGTTCACCTACTGATAAAACGATAACTGTTGATTGGGACTCTTTCAATTCAACTTCAAACACAACTGCAATAAGCCAGGTACGTTCATGGGGCTATGCAGATTTTTCAACTCCCAAACTATCACTTAAATTAAAACAACTAGAGATGGGCCCCGCGGGCAATACAAGGATCCTTAATGGCTTAGGGGGTATAAGGGTAGAGGGCCATGCGAAAAGTACTCATACATTGACTTACACGGGTCAGCCCGCTGCTGGTCAAAGTTTGGTTATTCATAGTAACGGGGGTAATACAAACAATTTTGGGTTTGTGTCAAACACTACTCAAACCGATGATCACACTTCAACATCACTTCCATCCGGGTTCGCATTGAATTATGGAAACTCTAGTATAGTTGGCAAGATTGGAATAAATAAAACGATCACTGTTGCGGGAACCGCATATACATCTGGAAATGCAAAAATATTGGTTATGGGCGGCCAAAATGGATCAAGTCAAAACACTATTTTATTCATTAATCCAAAGATCCCAAACGGTACCATACTTGTTGTTTCTTTTTACGCATCTAGAAACGATTTCTATTCTGGTTATAACGCCATGGGTACTGATGCAAATGAAGAAATAAAAGCCCGATATTCCACAACACTCGGCGGCAGCTCGGATGTGAGCCAAAAACATTTCGAAAAATGGAACGGCTCAGCTTGGGTTACTCTAAGCTCTGCGGGCACTATCGCTGGTGGCGATATTACAGATACTACAACTTTAGATCATTTTAGAATAAAGTTTGATAACCACCAGTCCGATGGCCTTTATTACTCAATTGAAAAAGAGGCGGCCGGCGCGTCTGACAGTACAATAGGTATATTCGGTATTCGATATGACATTTTACCCGGTCATCACGGGGCACCTGTGGCAATAGGATCGGATGCTGACGAGACATATGCAAATTTAGTAACTGCTATAAATAATAATTTATCTTCCAGCATTTCACCAGCTTACTTAAACCCTGCTGATGATTCAAATAATTCAGGCTCATTTATTTGGTCGAACCCTGGAGATCATGTTGCAATATTCGATATGACACCGCCGTGGCTCCCGAACACCGCAATCGATAACGCTAGTTTGGTAACTAACAAGTCGTATATATCAAATAGCGAAAATATTTTTGCTGGAAAATATTCATCTTTTGTAGGTGGCATTATTACAAGCGATAATGAGCCGAATAAAGATTCTACCTTTAGCGGCCTACACTACGCAGAGCTACCCCTAAGAGGCCGGCCAGTATCTAATTTTGGTTTCCCATTTTCTGATACTTTTAAACCCGCTGAAGGCCAAAAGTTAGATCTTTCCAATTATCTAGACGGTCCCTTTTTGTTAGAGAAATTTGAAATTATTTGTAGTTCATCGATTCGAGATGAAGTACAGGAAGGCGTAGGTAGAGTGTTACCAGAAACACATACTGATTTACCATTTTCCAATTATGGTCAATCCAATGAAGCCTCTCAATTCTTCTCAGAAGAATCGTGGGTGTATAATGACAATTCCGCAACATCAATGAGCTATCACGGAATGTATGATGATCGATTTCGAAACCTAGAAGCCCAACGTATGTATGACCGATTTTACCCATGGACTTCAAGAGACCTTCATTGGAGCGTCTTATCTCAACCATTCGGCAATAGATTCAAGTATCATGACGGCCTTTGGGGCCATACTCCGCTTGTGGGTAAGAGCACTTTCACAAAGGAAAGGATTCAAAAAGAAGGTGCGTATCATCGTGTCGGTGGTAATGTATACGCTAGACAAGGCCAAGCCACAGACTATTTAATAAATGATAGCGTTTCGAACGCAAATACCGTTGAGGGTAGTGCATGGTGGCGATGCGATACTTTCTTTTTGATGCGGGAAAAACAAGCAATAGACGCTAGATATGATGTACCGATACCAAGCGCCGCAAAGTCAACTGGGCAAAATAATTCAGAAGCGTTCGCTGCAGGCACCCTTTACTTTTACGCGCGATATAAATATTACTCATATGATACCAACCCATACACCTACGATACATACTACGATGATGGCGCGTGGATAGCCAACTCCTGGAAGTCTGTAAATAGCCCATGGGTTCCAGGGACTGGATACGAATCTACAGCAGAATGGTTGGCTAGAGTTGTTGTAATGACGGATGTGCCGTATATAGAGATAAAGTCTCATAACCCTATTTTCGATCCATCAGTGTCGCCGTTGGTTGCTCATAGAAAATATAAAATTATCTCAGTCCCAGGTTCAAGTAAGCCAGATCTTTCTTCCCGCGGTGGTCCTGCGTCTGATAGCTCTGACAATGTCGCCGGATATACGTTTTATTCTACTTCAGCAGGAACAATTTCTGGTGCCGGTGCTACTCGCTTACAAGAGCACGCTAGGATCATACGTATATATTTTGTAACACGTAGTCAATTTGCATACCCGGAAGAAGTTGCTGCTGCTGTTCCTGAACCGGGTACGTCAACATCTGAAATAGATAAACGCTATAATGGGTCAATTCGGTATGCTATTGATATTGACTATGCGCATTGGGAAGACGTATTTGGTATTCATATTCCAGCTTTAAGCAATATATTGTCTGCGATTAAAGTCACAGTTGATGCTGCAATGAACAGGGGTCATCTAGATGGATTTGAAATAACTGCCCCAGGCTATTCCGCCATGCACTTGCGGTTCCGTATAACAAACGCAACAACAGATGATTTTTCTGGAGATACATTCAATACAACAGCACAAATCACTACATCTGATCATTTAATCGCGATGGAATTTACTAACCAGATGTGGGGATCTTGGTTTGAAACCACCGACATCTTTAATTATCATCCTTTTCACGACGCAACATCAATTATAGGCAGCACCGCAGCTCCTTACGCCAGGGAAGATCTAGTGTACAATGGAGCAAGAATTAATAGAACGGAAGTCTCTAAAACCGGCCAACGTTCTGGCTATGATATTTTAACTCAAAGTCATAATATTACATCGACAACAAGGGAATTAATCTCATATGCACAGGTAGCATATCACGGTTACGCGAATATGAACCACCGTACAGTGGGTGGCGTTGGCTATGGCCACTATTATTTTGTAAATGACCCAGGGTATATGTTTTATAGAGGTGAAGACTATAATTCTTCTGCGTCAGCGAGTTTTCCAGATGGCGCTCAGAAAAGCACTATGGAACATCCTCACCTTACAAGGTTTGGTAGCTTCGAGATAACTGGCTCGAATGGTCTAACTTTATTAGAGAATGGTTTGGGTCGTGAATTAAATATCAAGATAGGTTCTCCAAAATATGAAAATCCTCATGTTAGCGCTGTGAACACTGCCCTGGTTCAACGTCAAACGATTAGCGATGTTAAGATATCGATACCAAAATCTATTAGAAGTAGCTATCACCCTATGCAGAGAGTCGCGACACTTACGGTTCGTATAGCGTCGACTGCTAATGTAGATATTTCAACGCTCAATAATGGTGACTCTATGGACGGCGTATCTCTGGCTACCGATGATTTAATATTACTAAAGAACCAAACAAGCGCTGTCGAAAATGGTGTATATAAGGTTGGCGCATCTAATGGACAAACTGTTAGGAGCAATTATGATGTTGGATCTGTTATTTATAATATCGAAATAACGCCGTCTGCTGGTGGTCAAGCCAATACTAGATACGCGGTTACAAACACTAGTATTAATTCTGTCGTTGGGACACACTCATTATCATTTACTGTACGTGGATCTTCTAAATTCGCGAAAATTGCCGCTGAAGATAATACTCCTCTATTAAATTCTGAGGGTGTTGAGATAGGATATTCCCCCACAAGTCTATCACTAATTCGGATTGAAGACAATGCTTCTACTGAGACTTTTAGAAAATCTTATACGAACCTTGACGTAACATATAATTTGTTCGACGGCATCTTAGAAATTAAGGGCGATTGTAAGACTACTCCTAGGTTAGAAAAATATTTTCCATATAGGTTAGCTGTATTAGATCAATTTGATAATCCAGCTGTTTCTGGTGCTTCATTACCGCAATTTGTGACTGTTACGCCGGCCTCTACCTTCATAGGCGGTTATGACTTTGATGGATTAGGCGGTACTCGAGCGACATTCCCTGTGGTGGGTGATAAACCTTCTGGTCAATATTTTAAATTAAATCAAATGTCATTTTATTTAGACGACTTTGACAGGATGGATCCTTCAAAAGAAAGTGCGCAGTACACATATTCAGACTCTGTTTCAACTGGTATAAATTTTGAGCAAAACAATCCGTATATACTCGCACCAGATGATAAACTAATACTAGGATTTCAGACAGCTGTCCCGGGATTTCATTCCGGGTTTACATCATTTGCTAATCTTGGCGGCGGTATAATTCCCCCACAATTAGATGATCAAGGAAATTTGCAAACGGTACACACTGCAGGATCCCGCTCTCGGGCAATCGATACTGGTAAATGCATAGAGACTACTTTCGCACCGTACATTAAATCGAAACTTGTTTTATACGGCTCATATATGCAGAATGGCGCTCCTAAATATCCTACGAGGAAAGATGAATTTAGTACATCGGGGGTTGTTTATTCTGTAATAGGGGGAACCGATTATGATCAATATGAATTGTATTTAGACTCTGAATTTTCTGGCTCAATGAACTCAGAGATGATATCACCTACAGAGTTTTCACGCATAGCCAACGCTCGAGATGTGCTTTCTATAACTTTCGGCTCTAGATCAAACGACATCGGTGGGAACCCTAAACATTTATTCACCAGCGGATCTGTTGACAGATTTACCACAATATACACTGGTGATAATAGCGATCCTACTAATGATTACGATTTAGTTTATTTTGATTCGTTGCCTGTTGATTTAACAAACTATATACAGGTCGCCTCAGATGAAAAAAAGATTATCCCCGTTAAATACTTGGCTTCCGGGCAAAAAGCCGCTGATGAAACTCATGTGATGATCCCATCCTTAATAACGAGTAGAACAGATGAAAATAAGATAGACGAATCTGGGTTGGCGATGTTTATCGGCGCGCCAACTAGGCAGAAAAACGTATATTACTATAATACACTTGCTAAGCTATTAGAGAATATTGGGGATAATTTGTCAGGTGATATCTCTCTTGCTGAGGCAACAACAGAAATTGCCCTAACTGCAGACCAGGTCATAATGCTGGGCGTTTTACCATCATTTTCTACAATATCATTTGATCCGGGCGGGGTACCAGCGAATGTTATAAAATTTAATATTACTGGTACAAAGAACTCTGGCGCAACGCTAGAGGTTGCATGGATTTCTGGAGCACCGCTTACTTTAACAAATTCAAATAAGGCTAATATTCGAATTAAGGTTGAGTCTTTATTAGAGACAGATCGTTTTACGAATTTACCTGTTGCAAAGTTTGAAAAGCAATTTATAACAGATTGGAGACAACGGTTTATATTTGAAAGATATACTTTCGCTAGTGATGATAGCGTTGTATCAATTTTTCCAAACAAGGAATTCGATCCAGCTGACTCTAGATTGAGATCGAGAAAAGAGACTTTTGCTAGTTTTGGTATCGATACCGATGATTCAAAATATGCAGAACAATTGGCACATAGTGAGTCAGGACTAAAGATATTCCAATCTCCCACATACGACACTAGGCAGTGGGTAGTAGTAAACAATGACGGCTCAGACGCAGTATTTTCCACAAGTAATAATGCGAATAAAGATAAGCTGGTTGCGGTCATGACCAAGATAAAAACAATTAGCTCTGACTACCACACATATTTTGATAAAGATACCGGTCAAATAAGGGTGACTGATAGATCTGGTAAGTCGCTATCGTCTGTATACACTAATCAAGTCAATCAGGTTAATGATAGTGAATATAGGCAAGCTGCAGCGACCTTGTTCGGTTTTGGCTCTGAGACAAATAGAAGTCTTAGCACTTTTACAACGGAAGACATTTCAGGTTATACAGGGTCAAATCCCTTAGACACGTTTCAGGTAGATACCGATGGCGCCGGTGGCGTAGATACAACATATAAGCTATTACCTGGTCACGCTAGACAATCATTAGAGCACCCTAAGGGAGTCAAGTATGGGATGATTAATTACGATCATCTTCGTCCAAAAGTGGTTTTTAGTCGTACACACTATGGGCACTTTGCTGATTTACTTGAGGGAAGAAAAAACGCAGTATATACAACATTGTCTGCATATTCTAATAATAGCGAATTTACGCCAGATAAAAGAACGATGACTGTAAAGGTTAAGTTCTTCGATCCATCTAGACGATTAATAACTAATGAAGATGCGCTAAAGTACTTATTTTCACAAAATCTAGATAAGTATCAAAGGTCTCGTGTTCCATTCTTTGATTTACCTAATCCTGTAATATATAGCGAAGATGGAACAGCTAGCGTCTCAGATCATGCGAAGGGTGGTCGAGTAAGACTTAGGAAGCATGTTCTAAGAGATCAGGTTTCTATTTTTGATTCTAGCGGTAATGATCCATTTGCAGAATTTAATGAAGACTAACTAAAACATTTCCGGCAAATAATTATTTAACATGGACTGGAAGTATAGCTAATGTCAGGAATTGAAAGTAGAGAAAAGTGGAAGAAGACTGGTTTACACCATGTCCCTACCGCTACAAGGATTAGTTATAGTGTAGCTCCCCATAATTTTCACATCGGACTTCCCAACGATCCTGAGTTTAAATCAAATCTAAAAGTTATGGGCGCCGCGCTCGTTAGATCAGGTATTACCGGTTCGTTACAAAAACTTCCTGATGGAACAAATTATTTAAGAGGTTCAAATGATATCACTATTACGAATAATAGCGATGGCTCTATAACTGTTGGAACAAGCGCATCTGGTTTTTCTGGCAATCTAACAAATCCTTTAACAATTGGAGACGGCGTACAATTAAGCTCTGGTGGTTCTACGTTTAACGGCTCTGCAGCTGATACTTTGTCTATATCTTTGGCAACAAATTCTGGCTTGGGAATATCTTCAAATAAGCTAAAGGTAGATATTAACGCATTAACAGAGGCAACTCCAGCTGCTGGTGATTTTTTAATAATGAGGGATGCGACTGATAGCACTCTTAAGAAATTTAATTTTTCCAGTATAAGCACTTCAGCACAAGCCAACGTAACACTTCAGAATTCTTTAGTCGCAGGACAAGGTTTAGATTATACAACTTCTGGTAATTACAATAATAGCGCTGCCAAGACCATGAAGATAGATTTTGCAACAAATTCTGGTTTGGCATTTAGCACTGGTAACGAATTAATAATAAGTCCTGCCGCAGCTGCATCAATAAGCTCAGCTGCAGATGATGACGTTATATTGATCGGTGATACATCTGATAGCGGTAATGTTAAAAAAATTGCCGTTAGTGCATTAAGACCATCTGCTTTATCTAACGCCCTAACAGCTGGTAACGGTGTGGAGTATACCACATCTGGAGCCACTTATGATAATACTGCCGCTAAGACTATGCAAGTAAAGGCAAATGGCGCCACGGTGTCTGTTTCTTCCTCTGGTATTGCTGTAGCCTCCACTCCTGGAGCGCTCACACACTCGACGGGAATATCTGCACTAAATTTTAATGGTTCGTCAAATACTACAATCGGGATTGACACAAGTGTTGTACCCCAGCTGGGCGCATCAACTAACACATTCACAGGAAACATTACGGTTGGTGGAAATTTACAAACCAAGGTGCTTCATGGTGGCGACGGTAATGATCTAATAAAGGCTGGATCTAACGTTTCTATTTCTAAAGACGGCTCACACGGTACAATCACAATTAGTGCATCAAACACAGTGGACGTTGGATCAATGTCTAGCGCAACTCCTTCTCGTGATGACTTAATGTTAATTGAGAAAGGGGGTGCGAATAAAAGAACAACAGTCGCTGCGGTAGCTGATGCAGTAGATCGTTCGTCTCTTGTGTTGGGTAGTGATACAATATCTTCAGTAACGCCTAATCCAGCCACAGCAGCCACGCTGTCTGTAAAGATTGCGGATACCACCATTGGAACTACAAACTCTGGAATACATGTCCAGAGGGTCCCAAATAAGGTTATTGATGGGACGGGTATTTTGGACTTTTCCTATGATGGCTCTGCGGCNTCGACTGTCGCAATAGATAATTCTGTTGTCGCAACACTTACGGGATCGGTTTTTTCTGGTAATGTTAAATTTAGTACAGGTGTTTCAGGCTCAATGCAAACGTTGGCGACAGGTGAATCTTACATCATCGGTGGTACTGGAATATCCGTAACTACATCTTCTATAGGTCAAGTCCTTATTACAAATACTTTCGATCCTCTTATCACACTAGCTGCTGATGATATTGTTTCTGGTGATTCACAAATAGATTTGGTAACATCAAACGGCGGCATTAATATGAAGTCGCCTGGTGATATGATCGTTGATGTAACGAAAACAATCTTTAGTGGATCGATAAAGGCTCTTAATGGACTAACAGGATCACTGCAAATGCTATCAAATGGAGCGCCCTATCTAAGATCTGGAAATAACGTAAGTATTACAACAGGTAGTGATGGTGCGGTGACGATTAGCGTTGATAATATGCGCGATAAAGATATGTACATCTTGTCTGCAACCAATGCATTTACAGATATAACAATCTCTAGCACTGACGCCGCGGCAGTCGAATACGATCCTCACCTTATAGACGTATTCTTAAACGGTGTTTTATTATGCTCAGGTTCAGCTACAGAGGTACAAAATTCGCAAGCAGACTATTGCTTAACAGGTACGGATCAATTAAAGTTTTCTTTTGCTGTTGAGGCTAATGATTTATTGGGTGTCGTTGTGAATACAGCGTCTGGTGGTGGTGGTTTCGCCGGTGCGGCCGCTCCGTATATTACATTCGGCGCACACGACGTTCTAGAAAATGAAAGGGTTCTCCGCGTATCTGATTTTATGTCACTAACCACAACGGACGCGGGCTTTATAGATTTAGACGTAAAAAGAAAGAAAATAATGATACCAATTACAGCTACACTTTCTGCTGGTTCTCCACTAAGTTCTGGATTTGATTTTTCAAAAGCACTATATGATCCAGAAAGAATTGATGTATTCGTAAATGGGACTTTGCTTACCACGGGTTCTGCGTATGATTATTCTCTGCAACCTACCAGCAACGTAATTTTTACGTTCGATCTTTTTATTGACGATAATGTCATAATAAGTGTGACTTAATATTTATAGATAGAACAAGGGGAAATGTTTTGAGTGACGCTAGATACATCACATCCGATATAGCTATAGCAGCCTACCTTATGTTAAGAGGCTTAAGGTTGCTTACTGCATCTCGTGAAGTGAGTGGAAAGTTTAAGTTTGAGTTTGAAGATTCTAAAAAAGAGGCGCAGTCTTTAGCCGTTGAATATATTTCATCGGAATTTTGTGTGTTTGATACGCATCTTAAGAATCTAAAAAAGTTGTTGTACTAGTTGAATTGTTGAGTAGAGTTACATTCGTTGTACTAAGTTTCGTTTTTTTAAAAAAAGTATGTTACTTTAAGTTCCTATGATATAATTATAGGCGTTCCTTTCTTTAGTTTTTATTTCAATCAAATTTCATTTTTTTACGTGTAGTTCTAATTAGGCAAATCGATTTGTCTGATTTATAGAAACAGCTATTATATAAGGAGAAAAATTAATGGCTAGAACACAAATACAATTTACCGCAGTTTCGGGATCACTTCCCTCAGGCGGAGGCAGCGCGACGGCCGCGTCGGGGATGTCTGTAAGTGCACACGGTAGTCTAAAAGACACACTTGATCTTTTAGCAAGCAGTATCGCGCGTATTCACGGGTCTACAGACTGGTCAAACGTCGCCGAGGGCATTTTCAATGCTGCAACAAAACATGGTACACAGGCTGGTAGTGGTGTCGACGCACACTTCTATACTGCAGGTACAGCTGCTCATGTCGGTCTTCATTGGGATGCCGACGGTAATACAGAAGGTACGTTGATCGGTGGTGCTGATGACCACGGTGTCGACTTTAAATTCTTCGGTGAGTCCTCTGGCAAGTACGTTCAGTGGGATATGTCTGGAGACGAACTAGTCCTCGCGTCTTCCGCTAAGTTGTCATTCCATGACGCTGCAGGCGACGAAAACATTGTTGCCTCAGCTGATGGTCACTTGGAAATTAATTCAGGTACCACTCTCGACATGACAGCTCCAACCGTCGATATTAATGCCTCAACAGCAGTAACACTCGATACACCAAGTGTTGTTGTTGCTAGTTCCACGACTGACAAGCCAGACTTTGTTATCAAGAACACTAATGATGATGCTACCGGCCCTGAGCTACAGCTTACTCTAGATACATCTTCTAGCGCAGCTGCTGACGATGTCGCAGGTACCATTAAATTCATTGCTGATGATGCAGGAAATAATCAAACTGAGTACGGTAGAATTCAGGTAACAGCAGCTGCAGTAACAGCTGGTTCTGAGTCAGGTAAGCTGGCTCTGGGTGTTGCTACAACAGGATCAGGCGCATACGCTAATGTTATTGAGATTACTGGTGGGGCTACCGCTGCAGCCAGTACTACAGTCATTAAGGGCCATCTGCAGGTTGACGGTACAACTACAACTGTCAACTCAACAACAGTCACCATTGATGATCCAATCTTTACATTAGGTGGTGATACAGCACCTAGTTCATCTGACAGTAAAGACCGTGGTATTGAATTCCGTTATTACGCAGATTCCGCTGCTAGAATTGGTTTTATGGGTTGGGATGATAGTGCAAGTGGTTTTACACTGCTTAGCGCTGCATCAAACAGCTCGGAAGTATTTTCTGGTACTGCTGCGGACTTGGTCATGGGCGGCTTGACAGCTACGACTATTGGTGCTACTGGCGCCTGTACTCTAGCCAGCTCCTCCGGTGTGACCACCATTGGTTCTACCACTGGTGCCACTATTTCGGCAGCGGGCGTTTTAAATGTCAACAACGCAACTGATTCAACAGCAGCCACTAACGGTTCTTTACAGACTGATGGTGGTTTAGGTGTTGTTAAAGACATTATTGCTGGTGCCGATGTTAAACTACTCTCAGATTCATCATCGCTCTCTTTGGGTGAAGATAGCGACGCTACTTTTACTCATGACGGTACAACTGGGTTGACTATTGCTGCCACCCCCATTAGTGTTAACTCTACTGGTGACTTAACTTTGGATTCATCCACTGACATCGTTCTTGATGCTGCTGGTGCCGACATTATTTTGAAACATAACAGCACTGAATCAGCAAGGCTTACAATGGCTAGCACCACAAGCGTTGAATTGGCAGCTATAGGTGATATTATATTAGATCCAGCTGGCGGAAACGTACAGCCTGGTAGTGATGGTGCCGATACTCTAGGCTTGGAATCAGTATGGACGTCCAATTCAGAGGCCTCTATATCCGACTTTGGTTCGAATGCTAATACTTCTGTCTCGATTGATATGACATCATCTCGCCTGTTAGCCCTTCAGTGGGGATCGAGCATTAGCGCAGGTTCTGGTTCGTCTATTAGCAATCTGAGTAACAGTAATATTGGCANCGCTGACCAAATCGATGCTGACACTACGACCATCACCATCTCAGGCAGTCCATCAAGCGTGTCGGTAGCTGCTGGTACTCTAATAGGTCTTTCAGATTCTTCAGGTACTATGTATTTTTACGTGACTGAGGCCTATAGTTCTGGTTCATCTTTATATGTGGATTATGCTCACAATATTGCCTCGAATGCGTCATCATTGACGTCATGTAACAATCTCCAGTCGTTCTCTCCATCCTCGTCCAGCGCTTATGGTGGTGGTGGTATAACAGCTGATAAATACATACAAATTACCGTTAGCGGTACGGAATACCACTTCCAGGCTAAGAGTACAATTTCAACTAACGGTCTCTATCTGCTTGTTGATCCACTCCCAGGATCTAGTACCGGTGGAGCAACAACTTATACACACACCACTAGCCCAAGCTCTGTGAAGACAAATTCGTCTGCACCAGCTTCGAGAGTGGCCTGGGCCGGAATTGAGACTGACTCACTTCGGTTAAATGATGTAAGTGGCGCAAAGGGTATTGCTGTAACTCAAATCCTTGATGAAGATGCGATGGGTTCTAATAGCGATACAGCTCTTGCGACCCAACAGTCAATTAAGGCCTACGTTGATTCGCAGGCTTTTACACCTGACTTGTGGATTCAGGTAGCAACAGATACGACCTCCGCGAACAATGCATTCACGATCAGTGGATCTGCGGTCTCTGGTTCAACAAGCGGCGCTTCATTTGGTACTAGTACTACACTGAATGCACTACAGGTATTTGTCAATGGTCAGTTGCAATATATCGGTTCTGGTAAAGACGTTACAGTCACCGGTACAAAGGAACTAACGTTCACTTATGATATCGTTGCTGATGATGTTATTGCAGTCCACTACTNCGGTGACTAATTTTTAATGATTTAATCTTTAACGATTAGTTATTGGCTTTTGAAGGGGAGACTTTGTCTCCCCTTCTTTTTTTTTAACTCTGAACTGCTTTTTCTTAAAATTCAACAAAATGCTTATACGAGGAGGAAGTATGACTCAAACGCTTTTAGATGAAAAACTTCAACTAGAAATAGATAAGTTAAAAAAAATGCAACAATCTGATTTAAACAGCCAGAGGCTAATTGATGGTTTCACTGTTCATTTCAAGAAAAAACTTGAAGAGCTAAAAAATATTGATGATGGCCAGCTTTTATTACAAAGCGCAGTTGAACTATTGAATAGCGTCCCCGNGCTATTATTAGATTTTGCANCCGAGGTATCAAACACTAGAAGAGAGCAAGGCGCGCGCATTAACGCTATTCAAGACTGTCGTGATGTATTGGTCGAAGAAGCAGAAGCCCAAGCTAGAGAAGAAGCGCGTATTCAAGAGCTAGCTGATAAAATTAAGGATGGCGAAAATGTCAAATCTAGAAAAATAGGAGAGCATCCATCTAGATTAAAAGAGATTAGAAAGGCTCAAGATCTAGTGTCTGAAGAGCAGCAGATCGAAGAAGAAGCTGATGATGTCGAAGTTATAGAAGACGAAGAGCAAAAAGAAGAGTAGTCCAGCTGCTTAATTTAACCCACAGAATCCCGAGAGTGTATATTTAACATCATGGCTGGAATTCTTGATCCAAAATCTAGATTTTTCGATACCTTTTTAACGAAAGAAGGTCGACGACAACTCGCTAATGGCGAAATACGTACTAGATTTGTATCTTTCTCAGATAGCTTAACGGCGTACGATCAATCAGAGTTAGGTGTTATTGATCAAAAAGATGGCTCAATTTTCTTTGAGGCTATGTCTAGACCTCAAGACCAAATAGTGACTGAAAACCCAAGCGTTNTCAATATGATGGAGCTGAGNAANCCNTCNGCTCANCCNGCATTTTTAGCGAAAGAAATCCACAACCCCAAAACAAACGTTACCCNAACAGCGATGACNAATGCTACAATGTTTGGCAAAGAGATCTTAGTTCCCCCCGACGGCCGTGAAATTCTGGTTGTAACCAGCTCTGGTATAGATAGAAAAACTATCGATTATGATCCAAGATCTTCATTTTACATTAGCGGTAGTCGTTCACAAGAGCTGTTTTATGATCCAAGTGTAACGGGATTTAAGGGGTGGTGGATATTCGATGAAACTGTAACACAACTAAACGAATTTACTGAGCCGGCTTTTTTGAACTTTGAAAGAAGTATAGTTTCTAGTCGCACAATAACACATACTAATGACGAGGCCGGTGGTCCTTTACGCGATAATACAACATCAATTACATTTAGCGGGAATCTGGAATTCGCTGCAACGCAAGGTGATATAATTGGATTTAAGGATGATGGTACCGGGGAAAGGATAGCGTACACTGTACAGACAACAATTTCTGCAGACAGCACAAACACTTTGAGCGTAAAGTTTTCCCCCGCGTTTTCCGTTAATTTACACCAGGTCGCAAAAAATGACAAAAACTCTAAGAGAGATGCTCATCCTGAAATGTTTATGCTGGCCAGTGCTGTCGATAGTTTTCACTTCTTGGCTGCGAATGTTAGTCAAAATTTATCTTCAAGTAGTCCACTGTCTACCAACGCGGCATATATGGTGTATAATTCAACATCTAATACCAACGTAATCGATTCTACTCCTGTTTTCGATGATAGACATTTATCTTCTATATCTGAGCTAGGGAAGGCTTATAAAACGAGAGAAGATAGCTTTATTCAGATTAACTTACGCGAAAAGCATTACGCAACAGGAAAAGATTCTGAAGGAAAAGACTTATATGGCGCTGACTGGGGTGCCCCTCCCTTTATGGCTGATTCGTCTACAAACGAAAAAAATGCGTATATAAACCAGATCTCTGTATGGTTTTATATACAATCTGAAGGTTTCGACTCTGGGAACGAACAAACAATAATGCAGCTTTTTTATGATTCTACTAANAAGGCAGTAGAGGTATTTGCTNCTAACCAGGNTCTAAAAGTAAGGGCNTATACGAACCAAGACTCAAATATNCAAAAATATACAGAGTTAACTGTTAGTTCAACGGGCATTGAATCTGAAAAATGGCATAGGGTATCATTGGTATATGGAAAGCACGCTGGCCGTAGAATACGTGGAAACGACGGCCAGTATTATTACGACTATTATCTTCATGTAACGCTAGATGGTGATAGAAGAAAATCTTTTAGAAAAATTGTAACAAAAAATTATCAACTTGGTAATATGACTGATTTAATTTTAGGCGCAAATTTGGAAAATTTATCTTCCAGACCTTCTGATAATAGGCGCTTGAAAGGNTTTATTCAAGAGTGTCAATATTACATTAAAGAATCACCACGAAAGCCCAAGTGGATAGAGACTCGGGGCGCTGTTCCTGCTCTATTAACAGGGTCAATAAACGATAAATATAATGATGAAATTAAGAATCTTGAGACTTCTGATATCTTTAATATGTCTGGGATGTTTCCAGAAAATGCAGAAAAACCAAGCAAGACAGAAGTTGACGGCCTAGTCAGGTATAGATCATCGCTGAAATCAGTGGGTGGCCAACATGTAACGCTAAGCGGTTCAAAAATTAGCGTCCGTGATTCTTTAAGGGAATGGGTGCATTATAATCCAATTAGGAATGAGTCTGCGCTATATTTCGCGGGTATGGGTTCAAAGACGTACGTAAAAGAGCAGCAACTTGAGAGAGGATTAAGTAGGACAACAGTTAAGCAAATCGTTGAGAGAGCCAAAATGACAATGTCTGGTAGCTTGATAGCTTATAGACAGCTTGGTTTATTGCAGCATGTAGATTTAGATGTACCGGTTTCAGGAAGCGCTCCATTAACCATCGTAAGATCACGCTTGGTTGAAAAGGAAACTGAGACTCCTGGTGAGGCCGAGTTCGTAAGAACAGTCGTTGCCGAATCAGACACTACAAAATTCAATACAAGGCTTAAAGTTTTTCCAACGATAGAACCCATATACGGTAAGGCTCCAAACAATTATTCTGTTTTTGAGCCCAAGAGTATTGAGACCGCGCTCGGCCCCGCGTCCGGACGCTTTCTAGAAAATGCTGGTACTGTTTTCGCTTTGGAAGAAATTATGGATAATGAGCTTGATAGTGACGAATTAACATTTTCAAGCTCAAGATTGCCAAATTACTTTTTGCTTCCACCTATCGCTGCTGATCACTTCAAGTTTGACCATGACGGAGAGCCAGATAGCCTTGTAGACTTTATGTCATGGAGAGAGTTTCTAAGAAGACGTCATATTCGGCATGAACAAGATTTCGATGAGGCAAGAAAAGGTAAGATTAAAGAAAAGCAGGTTACTTTTTCTGCTGCTCGTGAGAGATATTATGAGCTAATGGAGTCTTGGTATAAGACTTTAATTCCAGAAGATACGCTTAGGGCCTTAGTCACTCGCTTTGGCACCAGTTTATGGTCCGACACAAACGAAGGCTTAATGAGGTACTTGACTCGTGATGCGAATGTATCAGGGGGTGGTAAGCGTAATGCAATAGATTACCCTCTAGAACAATTTAACGAAGAAATTCTTTTTACGAAGACCAGTTTACTTAATAAGTCGTTTATACAAATGTTTGAGGTTGCTAAGGAAGATGGAAAAGCTACGTTTACGAAGCTTATTATTAGAGATTTAGGCGTAATGAGGAAAGGTCCTCGGGGAAGTTTGTGGCGCTATGTTTGGGGTCGTGATCAACGTAAGTTTCGAGGTGTGGCCTCTGATCCATTATCTGATAACCCTGCAAACTGGACAGGATTAGAGCATGTATTCGCTTTTGGAAAAATAATAGACAAAAAGACGAACCCTAATGTTCCTGGAACAGAAATATATTTCTTTCCTTTATTCACTCTGGCTTTTGATATAGAGGTAAATTAAAGTGACTTTACCCTTTTTTAAAAAAGTATACCAGCTCAAGAATAGAATAGCAAGAGATCTTCCTGATATTCCTCAGTTGGTCAATTCTGAAATGCTGGTTATAAAAAAAGATTTTTATCGTGTAATCACAAGGCAATTGAACCGAAAAACTAGTCAGATTGATACCGATATAAGACTTACAATGTATTATAACATATTCGCGTTAGCATTCGGCTATGATACACTAGAAATATATTTTGAGGAAAAAGGGAAAAAGAAGCACGTTAAATACATAAATCTTTATGAAAAAATGTCTACTAGAGAGCAAGCAGTAATTGATTACATTTCAGGTATTCTGAAGTATATGCAAGAGTTAGATAACTTGATCGGTAATAAGAGAACGAAGTATAGAGACAGTGCTGAAGAAAGATTATCATATACTGATTTATTCACTATTGATGATAAGATGACCAAGTTTACAGGATTAAAGGTTCAAACAATTCCAGAAAAGTTTCCTGAAATTAAAGTCGTCGATGAAATAGCTTATATGTATAATAATTCATATTTTGAAAATGCGAATAAAGCTGGTCTAGAATCTCCGCCTTTAAAGGTTCCATTCACTAACGAATTTAGAGAAATTTCTCAAATCGTCAATAATAATACGTCTATTGACGCAAATGCTTTTAAAGAAAGCTGCCATCAATTAATAACTAGAGGAATAGACCCTCTCCAGGTCTTTATAAAGGCTAATTTTATAAAGGCCGCTGAAAGCCGAACTCCAATTAACGATATAACTTATGAGGAAAAATTAACGTTAGCTAATTTTTTTAATGTTTTAGGTTTAAGACCTCCCTCACTAATTCGTAATGACGGTACAACAAGATCTATTAATAGTGATATAAAGCTAGTTAATGGCTTGTCAAATTTAAAGAAAATAAGCACCGTTTTGTTTTTTGAAGGATTTGATCAAGAGACCCTTAAATCAATGCGGATAAGCTTAACCAAGAGGAACGTAGTAAAAAAAGATGTAATACAAATTATAGACCCTTCTAATGAGTTCTTGGCGCAAAACTCAATTTGTGATTTAGAAAGAACAGGTGATCTTGGGAGTTTTCCAGTAAATTTTTCTAGAAGCAAGATGAATCCGGATGATGAATCATCTCTTATAAAGGATATTGCAATAGAGAGAGATCAAAAGCTTGACGAAGAAATAGGCATTTTCACAGAAAATAGAATTGTTAGCAGAGATCTTCATTTAAACGGAGGCTTTGCTTGTACTGATTTAAAGAAATCGCAACAGTTAATATCGACAGTTGATATGGCGGTTATAGGTGATAGCCTGCTAAAAAGAGACGTAATTTTTAATTACAGGACAGGCGAGTTTTTGGTAAACTCCACAATCACACCAAACAAAATATTAGGACACTATAATAAATCGAAAATTGAGCAACTGGTCGCTAATATTACGTTACACGCTGCAACAATACCCCGAGGTTCTGGAAATTATAGGGGATTCCCAAAAAACGTGATAAGAATTATAGGGAAATCTCCAGAGTTATTGATTTCGAGAATAGTCTGTGAGCCCTTCGGTTCTGGTACACCATTTTTGATCCCTGTATTCGATCGCGATATGAAAGAATTTCAACACATAGATCCTATTGGGGGTGTAAAGTACAAATATAGGATATATTTTGCGGGTTTGGATGGAACACTCAGCGTAAATAGCGTAGATATTGCACATAGAACATACCCTAGGGCTTTAAGCGATATTGAGCTTAAGCTAACACAAAAGACAAAAGATTTTATAAGAGTTGATGTGCTAGAGGACTCTGCTCTAAATATCGCAAAAAATATAGAGGACTCTTTACAGAAAATATTCGCAGATTCGCCTTCAGCGGCTACATTTTATAATGATTTTTTTAAAGAAAAGGTAAATGAAAATCTGCAAAATATTGGAAAGTTATTTCAATTATATGTTCAAGTTTATGATAAGACATCATCAAGTACTTCTACCAGTATTATGGAGCCCCTAAAGGATACATCTGGAATAGACTATTTTCGTATACCAACCTCGGGTAACGAAAGAAATAATATTATTACATATCATTTGATAATTACGAACCCATTAGAATTAGTATCCTCAGGCTTTGAGTCCATCGAAGATCCAGCAACTAGGGAAAAATTCACAAGAAGAACAGCTGCTTTTTTTAATACATTTACCCTAGCTCAAGGAACGATACCAGCTGAGGTTATAAATAAAAAAACTGGTGCTAAATTTTACACAAGTAATCCTAGAGTTGGTCCTTTAGACCCTTTTGGTAAGATAACATGCATTGGCGGTATGTTGGATTCAAATCTGGAACCCGAGCCTGTATATCATAATATTTGGGCTCTAACCAGTATATATAATCCGGATGATGGTGAATGCACTGTAGAATGGAGATGTATACAAGCAGCGAATCACCCAAGCGTCCGAAATGTCCATATAGACTTTTTTGTAGTAACCGCAGAAATTAATGGTGTGGAGTTCCCTGTTAGCGCATGTCCTTTTGTGGGTTTTACATTTTATAAAATAAGGACTGATTCATTTCTAGGCGCAGCCTTTCAAGTTAAATTTCGTGTATACTCTGTATATAATGATTTTCATATACAGGCAAATCGATCAGTGGCAACTACCAGCATAGTAGATATTAGAAAAACGACGCAGGAGTTATAAGTGGCAGGAAATAAAAGAATAGGATCTTTGGTGAATGCCCATGCTAGCATTGTCAGTAACGCTAATGCGGATTCTAAAAATAGTTCAAAAGTCCATAAAGGATTAAAAAAGAAGAAGGCGATGCCAGATGTTAGCATCCCACTCGTTTTCACGTTACCCGATCCAATTATTGTAGAAGTACCATTTAGCGGAGGTGTGATCAGCGAAGCTGGAACACGCTCAAATTTCTTATCTAGCCCATCGCAAGATGTGATAGCAGGTGTGTCTGCACATTTCAATTATAACGATAGAGATATTTTAGAATTCTTAAAGACTAATGAAGGAAAAATATTCCTCCATACCCAAAATACTCGAAGACCCGTTCATATATTGGCTGATTTTGATTATGCGACCCTGAACAAGGTTTTAAACCCTCGTGAACCAGATCACAGTGATTCCGGCGCTGCAAGGATGTGGTCAAGAAATGCTAACGCTCGAGCGTGGAGAGATTGGGTATCTAGTTGTTTAATACTTGAGATGGGATTGGGTCCTGAAAGCGGTTCTGATGAAGGGTTTAGAATAAGAACCATAGCCGAAGACCAAATGACTGTAAGGATGGACGGCCAATTTGTCCCATGGACAGGAGTAATAGGGTCAACCCATGGCCTCTTTGGAAATAAAGCCACCAAGCATATATTACATAATCTAATAGACGGTTATACGATGGTTTATTATTTAGAGGATTTTATAAACCAAGTGTTTAGTATGAACCCGTATATAGAGCCCAATATGGCTAGGGGTTATAATTTGATGATGTGGATGATGCATTATTTCGATTTAACTTCACTCGGTAGTGTTAACACAACGATGGTCAATACGATCAAAAAAATAGCTAAAAGATTCCACCAAGTTATTGATCCTGATCATGATGGACAAAACAGGCTACGACATGGTTTTTCTTATTTACCCACCACAAGAAGGGATCCATTATTATTTAGATTACACCACCCAAATGATCAACAGGGGTTTATTAAATCTGTTATAGAGTCGACCAGGTTAATAGCTCACTACCTAAATACATCTGAATTTTGCTATAGGAATGCAGACTCGAATGCATCATTGGAAGGTGAAAATAACCCAGAGTGGATTGAAGATCAAGATTTTAATCGATATTTCGGTGAAATACGTACGTGGAACACTCTTCATTCCACCGGTGTTAGAGGCATAGACTACGATATCAGCGGTGACATATACAGAAAGTCGTTTAGGGTTAGAAAGAGGTTACTAGATTCTGTTTATTTGTCCAAGCAAACGAACAACAGGGTCTATATTAAGGGGATTAGCTCTATAAATAAAAGTCAATCAAGCGTAATAGACGTCGAGGGTGATTTTGGGTCTCAAGATGATATAGAAAAACTCCTTGCAAGAGTTCATCGTTTAGATAGCGAGAACATTATCACTATAGCGCCTTATCTCCTTGGCGATTATGTTTCTAGAACTGATGATGGAGAAATCAATCATTTTCTGACAATGTCAGATATTTTTACGTTAAAAAAGAAGACTACACTTGATCTTTTTAAGGCGAAAAGAAAGAAAAAAGAAACAGAGTACAATCAATTAGTGAAAAGTCTTGAGAGATTTACATTTAACCATGGTCCACAACAGCTAAGAGGACTAATGGGAACGCTAAGGAAACAATTTTGTCCAATTACAAAAAATAGCTCTATAGATGAAAAGCGAGGCTTGTTATTAATAGATCAAAGAAACATCGTCGCTCATCTCACCCGTGGGAAAGCTGCTCAAGCAATAATGTCTGCTGCGCTAGAAAAGGTTTATAGAACCGCAACAAANTCAGGTCATTCTGAGCCATTTTATAAGATGAAGATCTTAAATAAAAAAGTCACGTCTGAACCGAACACGCGCCAGCGCGCCGCCTGGGATATCTATGATAACGCTGTGGATGAATCCCAGGCGGGAATAATGATATCTAATGTAAATACAGATAGATCAACTAACATAATATCTCGTAGAAATGAGAGAAACGAAACAGCGGTTGTTTCAGGTTTTCTAGATGAGAAAAAAGAGATTTCGGATGATTTAATACATTTATTAAACGCAGCATTTACTAAGTCGCTAGACAGTCCATCAAAAAGAGAATTTATGTTTTGGTGTATATTACTTCAGCTTTCTGACGTTTCTTTAGTGGACGAAAACAAGACTCCATTCTTTATGCAACAACGTGTTGTTGCCAGTGAAGAAATGCAAAAAAAGAAACTGCCCGGTATTGCTGACGTGTTGTTTAATGAATATATAAATAGATTAAATGATCATAGTTTTTTTATGGCAGCGCCAGGAAATAAAGTTTCTAACTTTTTTGAGAGGGCAAAAGAGGATCGCCCTGTAGCATTTTCAGTTGCTCCTTTGTCTAGTAAGGTGATTGTCACAAACTATTTGATCAAAAAAATAAAATCTAAAACCCTGGATACAAGAGCTGGAGGTCCGATAAAAAATGCATTTGATGACATAGCTAGCCTACAAGATAAAATTAACAGACTTCCTAATATGATGGATAATGCATATGAAAACTATCGCTCTGTTATATTTGATTTACTTGATAGAGTAAGTAGGACTGTGCCGGCTGACGGTAACGAGTACGCTCAATCAGCGGCTGAATTTTTTGCAAATCAACCACCGGGTAGATCTGATAGCTGGTCAGCTGTAATACAAGATTTTGTACATCCCGGCGGCGCTCATCAAGCAACACTTGAAGACGGTGCAGGTGCTTTTACGAATAGGGGCGCAACAGCTTTACAAACCAGTATACGTCTTGATGGCGATAGAAATACATATTATTGGGATACTCTAATCAATGGTCAAATAACCGGCATTCGCGGTAGGACTGCCGGCGGCGCCCGCGGAGCGTCGGGATTTGCGTCAGCTAAAATAAGAGATGGTGAAAGGCTCCACGAGAATTTTAAAAATTCTGCGTTAGAAGGGATAGCAGATCATATATTAAATTTTGATAGAAATACAAACATATTAATAATGCTTTCTGAAAATATTTGCGCCCAACTATTCTTTGGGTTCCCTGCAGAAGACTCTGGTTTAATGTTCGATCAACAATACTTATCATCTTTTGAGAGAAACGAAGAGGGCATACTCAGATACTTGAATTTAATAGATGATTCAGGAACCATTAGAATGACCCAAGCAGAATTATTCGATGTTGTTTGGGAATACTGCGTAATTGCTGATCAGCTTACCCAACAATTGCCAACAGTAAATCTAGAGTTTCAGTTTGATAGATCTACGTTCAGAGATCATATAGGGATGGCCCCAGAAATAGACGAAGAATATCATGACTTTGATTCCGTATATTCTCTTCAGCGAAGCACTAGTGAGTATAACGCTTTACTAAGATCTTCGCAGCAGGCTAGAAATAGATTAAATACTTATTTGCCACCAGCAATGTTCGAAGGTAGAGACGCAACATCTTCTGCTGCTGGATCAAAGAGCGGTAGCCACGAAGTTGCGCGTCAGCAAATAACGTTTGGTGGAACAACAGAGGCCGAAGCACTACAAAGAAAGCAGACTCTTGTAAATGATGTATTTGATCTTGCTGCACGAGCTGCTATATTTTTCCATTATGCTGAAAAAGAAATAGCCAAAGAACCAGAGTTCAGCTTAATTTTAAAAAAGGAAAATAACGATAGTACGAATGTATATACACAGTTGTCGGCAAATCTAAGATTAGGATTTTTAGATCATATTACTATTGATAGCGATTTTTCACGACATGCAATGAAATTTATGAAAGATGCTAATCCGAATAGTCATACTAGGAATGATCCTCGTCGAGCTCCTTATCTTCTTGCACCAGCTACAATAGATAAGTACGTAGGCTTAAAAACCTCTCAATTTAAATTTGACTTGACCGATAACCTTATGGGTCGTATAGGTGATGAGAACTTTAATTTCTCTGTTATTTCTGCTGAAAATGAGCCTGACGAAAATTTAGTGCCTTTTTCAAGCCGCGCTAGAGTTGTTTATCACCCCGACTATAAAGTAGATGAAGTGGCTATTCATGAAAGTCAGTGGGGCATAGATGAAGTAGAGCTTTTTACAAGTTTAGAAATTAACCCAAGATCATGCTTTGGGTTTGTATATAATCTAGGTGTAAATCAAGCAAATAATACTGCTGTAGATAGTCAACATTTTAATTCCAACTTTGCGATTAATAACGCTGGCATATTGGAAAATGAACAACGTCGTGGCGATAATCTCCTTAATCGATTTGAGGGTCAAGGAGCTAGATTTTCAAACCAAGCGAATCCTATAGCTGCTGATGCAACAATGACATCTGGGTTTGGTTTTGATTATTTAAATGAATATTATTCTAAGCGCCTAGGTCTCACACCGCCAGCTATTTACACAAAGCTGTTGCAAAAAATTAAAGATCTACCAAACGCAATAGAGGAGATTAAGGGGACTACGTCAGTCACAGAATATAATAGGGTTGTTCATCAAACTCATGTTAATACTGCTGAGTTTAAAATACGCCAGCTTGAAGAGCCGGTAGAAAAAACAAGAACAAAAATTGTCGTAGAGTTTGCTGTTAAAAAACAGACTTATCAATTTGTGAAGGCTTTTCAAGTTGAGCCAAACGTTCCGTTAAGGGTGGGTGAACCATGGGACGGCCAAATTTATGGCTCCATTACAGCTGTTAGGCCCTATAACGCCCAATATGGAAGCTGGAGGTCACCTAGGCAATTATTTGCTCAATTAGCTGATACAGCTGCTACATTTCTTGACGCCGGTGACGTCCTCACCTTTAACGAAATGTACACTTATCCTGAAGAGACAAGGCTCGGTATTGTTATACGACAAGGTGCCCCAGCCTCAGTCGACTTAAACTCTCTTGGGAACTATGTGAGAGGCCGAACTTATGGACCGATTCCTGTTGAGGGACATCCCTATGAAGACATATACGGTAAACATAATTTTTATTGGCATATGAAAATGTTGTGTGCCACTTTAGGTAATAGTAGCGTTTTCGGGACAGATTCAAGCCACGATCCGTGGATAACCGATGATCACACCAATTCAACGACAAGGGCCAGCACCACCTTACAACACACTCAGATTGTAGATAATGGTTTACGACCGGGTGTAGAATATGATACTCTAGTTGCGAGGGCTAGGCGCTATTCAGCTGTTGATGGAGAAGTAACTCTAGGTTCCACCTTGTGGAAATTTATGACTAATGGGACGCATGCGAAAAAATACCTGGGTCGAGCCAGCTCTATAAATCCCGAGGGCTATGATGGTAATTTTTGGCAAGATTATTGGAGATGGGTTAGTACCGCACCGACGCCGTTAATCCTTCGCGCAACTACAAGAACTTACCCTGACGACGTTCATCCAGTTGCTTACTATCCCTCAGAAACTCCAACTGAGGCCGCTCAAACGATCTTTAGCACCCGTCTTCATGGCGAGCCTTATTTTTTCAAGGATAATGTAAAAAATAAGTGGTCATCGCTTTGGGAAGGTTCTCAAAATTTTCACTTTCATTATCCAGAATTTCATACTACAAATAAGATACTCGGCACTATAGGTCAAGCAGCAGATCCAAAGATCAGAGTAGAGTTTTATTTGGCTAAAAACGGAAACGGGGAATGGTCACATTTCTCTACAACACCAATTTATAATGATGAAACAAACCACCCAACTGCACGTCCTATTTCTAGATTAAGGGAGGGAGGTCATGATGCGTACCAGGCGATTTGCCTTCGACCCGACATAGTAGCCAAATTATTTTATAGATTTGTTGGTGGCTTTGATCCACGATATTATGGCCCATACGTACCAGGCCAGGGCTTGGTGGGCGATCAATTAATAGATGGATATAACGTAAATGATACGTTACCCTTTATCGAGATGGTTCCTTGGGGATCTTATCTCCAAGATGCCCTTACCCGCAACAATCTAAATGTTGGCCGACAAGATTTTATTTCTAAAGATAATCCTTATGAAAGAGAGATCACAACAGAGGAAATGCTGGGGATTACTACTCGTGATTTGGATCAACATTTTAGAGCTAAGTCTGAAAAAGTAACAGAAGCCACTCGGCCTTACGCAATACAGTACCTTGATAGCGTCCGCTGGGCCATAGAAACGTATATTAGCGAAAATGTTGAATTAAGTGCAGACAAACAAAAATGGTTAAGAAAAGTTATTGGCTATATGCCTTATTTTTATGAGTGGTCTATTGAGTACCCTTCTCTAGATCTTAAAATATACGTTGAGTCTGAAAAGATTGTAATTCCACCAGATGTGTATATAGATTTCAATTGGGATCTACTAAAAGCAAGAACAAATAGCTTTGCTGGACAACGTGCGTATGGTAGCGCGACCCGAAGTTACGAAGCACAGTACAGGGATGAAACAATAAGCAGGGTCTATAAATTAGAAAAAGAGTATCTTCAATTTCTTTATTCAATGTACGACTATGCAGATCTTACATCTAGTACTTTTACGGCTGGTATGACATTATATGAAGACGTTGTCAACAGATTTTCCGCTGTTCCCAATGAGGCCGATGGTAATCACAAAAACGCAATAATCAGATCTGATAATAAGTATATTTTAGATGAAATAGGTAAGTTTGTAGAGGGTAATGGTATAGTTGATGTAACACCAGATGTTATAGCTAACCTAGACTCTATATATCGACTATATTTAGAACAATATGAATCTAGTTATGCTAGTGATCCGGAACGTCATAAGGCTCGTGGATTAAAGATATTGCCGCTGGTCTCAACCCATACTCCATTTAAGATATCACCTTATGATATAAGAACCCCAACACAATTACGAAATCGTAATTCAAATAGCGATAACGATTCAATTGCCAATGAACTAACTAAGTGGAAGTACTATGAAGATAATCTGGTGATACCAAGGGGCGGCCCAGCATTCGAAGATGCAAAAACGCGAGTATGCTTTATAGGTATAGAGGCTGGCGAGCTCCATAAGATTTTGCACTCACCATCTCAAAACTACGGCGGCAAAAATAGGACTGAAGGAACATTCCGCCAAGCAATATACGATCCAAACAATAACACCGAGAGAAACTTGGCTCTTAGTAATAAGACCGAAAAATTTCAAGTTAAACTAGAGTTATTCGATTTCTTTCGACCGTGGTTAAGGTTTAAAAACACAAATAAAATTATAGTGAGTAGAGCGAAACCGTATAGAGTGCTTAGGCCACTAGAGTTTTCAGTGGGCTCTACGGGCTCACGAGCTGGTAATCTTCACGAAGATCATCTATGCTCACCTATAATCGATAATCTTTTAAAAGAACAGTATTGGAGAGAACCTGTTGCGGAAGAGTTGACAGTTACTAGTAATCAAGGAAAAAAACTTAGCGGCGGCTCAACTCACCTAAGGGGTTATGATATAATAGATATATTCTTAAAGGCGTACGCGAGTAACGTCCTTGGTCTAGATTTCTTTTCATTTATGATCCCAAGCTTAGGGACGACACCCCCTATTGCTGATTATCAACCAGATTTATCGAACCAAGGACAATTACCAGAAGAAAGAAATTATCAAGAATATCTAAACGAATATGCTGGTAAATTGATTACATTAATTCAAAACGCAGATGCTGGATCAGATTTTACTTCGATTAATCATTTATTGAAGTATTTTCTAGATAGAAAGAACCTTAGAGCCCAAACAGGGCAAGACATGATTCGACATTTTGATAATGTCGGTAGAGTAACGCTGATTCCTGGTGACGCTTTATCATTTGGATTACTGGAGAAAAATGCTGTTGACACCAGTGATCCTGAGCACCCGAAGTTATATCCTTTTAGGTTTTCTAAGCCTATTACAAAAAAGAGCTTAGTCGCTTCTGAAATATTAACTGCCGTGAATGAATACACCATAAATCCAATGAAGGAATTTAGGGATGGGTTTGCATTTGATAGGGTGGTCGGGATACCTTACAAGTTAAGCGATTTCAAATTAACAGATACATGTAGAGATAATTTAAATGGAGAAGAAATANATATTAGTCAACTAAAGGGTTCTGCTAAGAATCGCAAGGTTTATAACGACGGTGATGCTGGCTGGAAACTAACAGAAGAATATTATAATGAATTATTAAAGAGCCTAACATATTTAGACAAGGATAAAAATGACGGAACTGTTTTAGATAATTCTCTTTATCCTTTGACTTTAAGGGCAACGATTTGCCGAATAGAAGAGGATTAAATAATGGCGAAAAAGGAAGATATCAAATATAGTTTTGACGGTATTTCTGCAAAGTTTTCGAAAGCAGTAGTAATTGCAATTTCAAAGCCCCCTAAGTGGAGATCACCGCTCAGCTCTGATGGTACAAATGACGAATTATTTGACGTAAAAAATTTAAATTTTGAAAATGTCTTTGTGTATAATTTCTATACTCAAGATGAAAGAACAAAGTATAATTTTAGGAATTCAACATTTAATGAAAGCCCAGATGGCTTGGTCGATAATATTTTGGTCGATAAGACAATTAGAGACATTACTGGTAAAAAGATTAGGGGTAGATCTCACATTTCTGAAGTGACTAGTAATATGATACCTTCCTACATAAGACTTTCGTGGGAGCCGCCTCCTGGATTTACCCATAATAGTAGGATTGCAGACAAATCTAGAATAGATGCCTTTAAGTATCTGGCTGGGTTATCTAGGGCACCAAAGGGCCAGACATATGAAATAGACCCTGTTTCTAGAGAAAATTTTGAATTACAACAACAGGACTATGTGCGAGCAACGAACGAGTATCTGGATATGTTCAGCTTTGATCCGGATGGATCATCTGTGAATAATTGGTTCGCAGAAGAAATAGACTCTACTCATTTCCAGAGAAGGATGGATTTTTTATATCAGGAAATTGTTAGCCCAGAAAAACATTATAAGAATTTTTCTGGACCTGGGGTCGGTACTGGCGAAGATCCCAATATAGGTGAAAACATACTAGACAGTACAGCTGATGAATTCAATAATACATCGATGGCGGAAGAACACTCTGTAGTGCAAGTGTACGATAGTGCTCTATTAGAAGATCTAAACTTTCCTTCTTGGGATAGGGCTTTGCCAGAGGACACAACTATAGTATTAAATACAGATTGGGCGTGGTCAATCGCTGGTGCTTCATCTAAAGCTTCTGGAATGCTGCTGGGGATGCAGACAAGGGTTAGAAATATAAAGTATTGGCAAGAAGTCTTGATTAAGTCTGGGACAGGTAAAATTGCACAGGTAGATTTTGATAATATACTAAAACCAACCGGTAGAGCCGCTGGGCCGCTTGAGCAAATAGTTGAAAATTCATTTCCATATGACATAGAGGATTTAAATAGGCATGCCGGCCAAACTGATTTAGATTTTAAGCTCGTTGGTTTTGTGATAGAGAAAACGCAACGCGTAGAAACTGAGAAGACTGAGAGAAAGCCCGAAGGTGAGCAAGACGAAGTGCAGTGGGCATACGAAAAGTTCCCATTAATTTTTGTACCTTGTAACCCAAATAACATAGTGACTAGTCATATAGACGCAGCAGTTAATTATGATAAAGAGTATGACTATACAATCAGGGCGGTTTTTTCTTTTAGTTTGAACGTTCCTGTTGAGGTTGATGGAGCTATTAAGAATTTAACATTTCATTATTTTTTAAATTCTCCACATTCAACAATCCTAACAGTAGAGACACGAGAAGTTCAACCTCCTCCTTATCCTCGCGATGTTTGGGCTTTTCATGAATACTATACTGGCGACGATGGTGCTCTAGCTCTACACTGGGCATTTCCCGTTAATAAGCAAAGAGATGTAACATACTTTGCAGTCTTTCGTAGAAGCTCGATATACGAGCCATTTCGACTATTACGAGTATACGATTTTAATTACTCTATCTCTAGTCCAGAGCAAAGTGCGGCAGAAATAAAAGCAAGAATATACGGGCATTCTCCTGGAGACTTTAATTTTTTTAATGAAGGTGAAAACGACACGAGGGGAAAAATAAAGCGCCTTCGGCCAGGCGAAGTTAACACCATGTTCAAAGACAAGGAATTTAAACCAAACACAGACTATATATACGCTGTTTGTGCAATAGACGCTCACGGTCAAATGTCAAACTATAGCGCTCAACTTAAGGTTCGTTTAGACAGTAGGTTATACAAATTAGACATAAGACAGATATCACCTCCTGGTGCACCGCTGGTATTACCTAACTTTTTTATAAAGACAAAGGCATTTGAGGATGTTGCGAGGACAGCGAATTATAGGAAAGCGACATTGCGTTTTCGTCCTGATTATAAGTCTGTGAAGGTCAATAACGCTGTTAAGAAATTAGTTCATGGAATTGATGAAAGACCAGACGCAGGTGGGGATGAATCTAATTGTTATTTTTTGCAAATAATAAATCCTGATCGCGCAAATGATATCGTACTAAGATATCAAATTAATGATAAGCTAGAATTAGAAAATGATGAAGAAACGCTGGCCGTTGTAGCACACTTGGCTGGCCTACCAAAGAACAATTTAAAGACTTAATTTTGGTTCTATGGGGTGGTACATTAAAATTTTACTGTTTTTTGTGCCTAAGTATATTTAGAAAGTATAAATCAGGAGAAAAATATGGGATTTTTAGATCACAGCACCAACAATATTATAGTAGATGCTGTTTTAACTGATTTGGGCAGAAAGAGGCTATCACAAAACGATGGTTCATTTTCAATTGTAAAATTTGCCTTAGGTGATGATGAAATTGACTATGAGATAATCAAAAAGTTTGGGTTGACAGTTGGGCGTGAAAAGATTGAGAAAAATACGCCTATTTTTGAAGCACAAACCAGTTCAAATTTAGGGTTAAAATATAAATTGCTGAGTATGTCAAGTCAGGTCGAGACATTTATCCCTAGTCTTGTAAACACCGGTGCGAGTAATGCAACGTCGACAGTCTTTACGGGCGCTAGCGCATTAACAAGAACACCTATGAATGAAATTGTTGTAAATCTATCTCAAACAATAGGTTCTGGTGGAGATATACAAGGCGGCTCTATTCCGATTGATTTACAAGAATCTGTTTTTATGATAAAGGCCTCAAATAGATTTCTGACAGTAGGGACAGGTGCGGGTGTATTACCAGCAGCTTATATTTCTGAAAGAGATCAGATGAGTACCTATAGGGTTTCAGCGAATGTTTCACGCGCCACCGGAGACAGTAGCAATTCTGCTACTCCGGGTCTATCAATTACACTTCGAGCCAAGACCAGTTTGAATCAGACTGTGTTTAATACGTTCGGTGATTCAGAGGGCGTAATAACGACTGTTGTAGTAGTCACAGGGTTGTTAACTGGAATTCAGCACCATATTACCGTACCCTTAAAGTATAGTTAATGATGTGCACAGTTTATAGTTTTAAGTTTTAGGGGATTATTTAAGTGGCTGTTTTTAAATCTTTGTTGAATAATGATGTTAAGACTACTAAGTCTATTTTGAATCAGCTGGTAGACATTGTAAGAGAAGATGTCTCAGGTTCAAATTCCAGAAAAAGTTACGAGGTTTTCGTAACATCTAGTTACGGCCCTGGCGTAACGTCTTCTTTGTATCAAACTGTTTTTGATCAAGACTTTAGTCTTCAAACGTCTAACAGTCTTTTCGATATTACTTTTGGCTTTTATCCTGAGTCGACCGAAGCCAAGGAGCCTACCACGGCTCCGGGCGCATTTATCACAGAGGATACGGCGGGTAAAAGAAGATATAAGCATACTTCTTTAATGATGAGAGAAAAGCAGGATATCTATAAGCAGTTTGCGGCAACACTTTTGGGTAATCCCACTGCTGTCTTTAAGGCTCCCTACTCAATGGATACATCAACAACGGTGGGTAATATCAATGCAGCGCTATTCATAAGTCTTCACAGACTATTTGTACGTGATGGTATAAAGAGGGAAACATTTGCAATGCGAATGAATTACCATATAAATAACGCCCTAGGTACCGGAGGGACCTTCACTGATAATTTGTTTCAGATAATGGGTAATACTGAACGAATTTATACTGATTTTGGTTCATCAACGAATAGACCTACCGCTGTAGGTGGTGAGGTTGGGAATATTGTTTATGCATCTGATACCAGTCAGGTTGTTGGGCTTATATTCTATGATCACGGCACAATAGTTCTGGATGTTGAGAAAGTGTTTTCTAAAACAGACATAGGTCATGGCAAAATAGACGCCATGACAGCTGCTGCGTCTTCTGGCTCTGCTGGTAGCGTATATAGCGCTGCCGGCGCAATACCAAGAGGTAAAGCCTTGTTCGGTCCTCCGCTTAAGACAGCTGGTGGAGCCCTTACATTCGGTGCAAATGGACCGGGTGATGCAACAATCCCAGCATCTGCTATTACTGCAGGTGGTACTATGTGGCCATATTTTTGGACGTCTGGTTCAATTGACAATATTGTTGATCACATATGTGTAACAAGATTTGGTAGTGATGCTGGTACAGCAATTACGTTCCAAAATGCAACAGAGATAAATTCTACGATTTACTTTATTAGAGCGCAACCTGACGAATTTAATTATTCTTCTAATCCAACGTACGTAGCTTCGAATGGACAGATTATTGTGACAGACGATTCTGTTAACAGTCTTAGTAAGCCATTCTCGTATATCACTACGGTGGGCCTTTATGGCGATTATGATGACTTATTGGCTGTCGCAAAGGTTTCTAGGCCAATAGAAAAGAATGATGAAAAAGATCTAACGATCAGAGTAAGGTTAGATTTCTAAGAAGGGGATAAAATGGCTCTAATCCCTATTCTACCCGAGGACATAAAAGTCAGTTCGGTGAAGGTTCATCCGAATCAGCATTTTGTTTCGTCTTCTAACGGCGGAATCAAAGGCGACATATTTTTGTTTGCTGAGAGAAGTCAAACCTTAAAAGAAATTACAAGCGAATTAGAAGAATATACTTTTGATATTAAGTCAACACTTTCCGTAGATGATGCAGGATTGACAATAAGGAAAGATCAAAAAAGGTCTAGACACGATATATCTGGGCTTGTTGATAACTACTTTATAAATCTAGGAAAACTAGCTGGCTCTCTTGATAATACCAAAAAACTAATAGTCTATCGTTTTGACATGCCTCATCGCTTTAATGCGAACACAATAAGAAAATCTGTTTTCATTAAAAATTTGTTACCCTTTTACCAAGGTGAGTATGAAAGACCAATGTCATTTGGGTTTTCAAATTATCATAGCTTAAATTTCTTTACTTCTTCTGCTGCATTTCCCTCAAACGTTCCTAGCAATACTGCTCTAATTTATCCAATACCCAGTAGTGGTAGCAAACCATCTAGGTATTATCCATCTGGATCATTTAGCTTTGAATTCTACGTGAACCCTAGATACACTACAGATACGGCGAGCGATGCATATACTCCTGGGACTATAATGCACTTACCGAACTGTTACGCAGTATCGCTTGTGTCTGGATCTCATAAAGATGAGCTAGGTCGCCCAAGATCATTTAGATTAATGTTACAATTAGGAGATCATTCTGCACTTCCACCGTCTAAAGTTTATGTCGATCCAAAAGATGCCGCAACGGGTAGCATCTCTACAAGAACATTCATTTCTGCAGACGGATTTTTGGAGAAGGATAGGTGGAGCTATTGTGCGATTAGATGGGGTGGCCCAACTCAAAATGATTATACTGGAAGCTTTTATATAAATGGTCAAAACGCAGGTAACTTTGTAATTCCAGATACTGATCTATCGTTTGGCCGTACGGTATTTACAGACGCAAACGACATCCCTTCAGCTTTGCTAATAGGAAATAGGTATAGAGCAAGTAATAATCTAAGCGTAGATGATGATGATTTAATCACAGTCGTAGATGGTGCTTCTTATACTCCTGCTGTGCCCAATACCCATGCTTCTGGAAGTTTTAAAATAACATTAACACCAACAGCAAACCCAAGTAATAAGATAACCAGAGAAATATTATTTCAAGCGCCAACAGGTAGCGTACCAACAGATATGGTCGCTCTTAATAACAGTTATACACCAGCCAATAATGTAACAAATTTAAAAAATGCGATTGTTGGTGCAGCAGTAGATCGCACAGGGGATTCTGGTTCAGCAGCAATGGCTACAATAATCTTTACTAACGAATTAGCAGCAAATAGTTCTATAACAATTATTAATTCTGCAAATGTTAGCAAGACCTATACAGCTGTTAACGATGGGTCCTCAAATTATAACGATGCCTCCGGCTCTAAATTTAAGCGTGGAAGTGCTAGTGGAACTGCTTCAGCCAAGGCTGCTATTGCGGCCCAAAGCCTGAAGGAGGCTATAAATGCAGCAGCTAATAGTTCAGGTGGCGGTCATGGTGGAACTATAGTCGCGACAAGCGCGGCTGGTAGAGTAAATTTAGTTCAAGCGACAAAAGGCATTGGCGGAAATAAAAATATTACAACTTCTCCATCTTCAATTACAAATGCAACAGTACCATCTGCATTCACGGGCGGTGTTACTATAATGAATCCTGCTTTAACGGGGTTATCTGCGCAAATAATAGGTAATGATATTAATCTTACTTATGGCGCCGGTCGAATAGACATTTTTGCATCAAGCTCAGTTCAGATTCCAACGCTGCAAAAGGCTTCGGAAAGTCATGGTAACTTTCTAACTAGTCTATTTAAGCCATCTTCGCAAAACCCTGTTTACGGTAATTCAAATTCTAGAGCTGCTAAGACTGGGTTTCTTTTTGATTCTGGATCAGCTGAGACTTTTGGGACCGTAAATTTATTGGGCGACATTACCGATGATGAAAATCTTACCCACTCTTTAGATTCACCTCTTAATGCAGAGTTGCAGGATATTAGGATTTTTAGTAGGTGGAGAACAGATAGCGAAATTAAGTCGACTGCAGAGACTGGATATTATGATTTTGGTGATAAGCATTTCTTGTTTTATCTTCCACCCTATTTTGTGCCATCGAGTTCTGTGCGCCAAATGTTGAAAACAGTAACTCAAACGCATTATTCGAGTAGTCATACGCCGTTTAATCTTGATCTTTCATTTGGCCAGGGCGGTCGATTATTGAATTTAGAAAATTTTACTTATGATTTAGTAACCGGTACTCAAGCACGTTGCTATAATTTATCAGCGACCCCTCCTTCTGGGACATGGTCTGATTTTTCTGCTGATGATTTTGACTTTATGCCTGCAAGCGACGCAATTTTACTTAAGCCAGAAAATAGAAAAAGAAATTTAACAATATTACCAAGCGATCTGGGCCAGCTGAAACCAGGCCTCAGCTTCCTTGATGCTCAAGTGTCTAAAATAACAAATAAGCAATCTGATTTATTTTTCGTAAATGATCAAAAGCAGCCTGCAAAGGGTATGGTAACACTTAGGGACATGATTTCTATGGGCGCTCAATATAACGAACTTGTTTCTTTTGACGAAGAAACTGGAAATATTGACTCTATGGTGGATAGTTTATTCCCAAGTATAGAGGTTGCAATTCCAGTAGACATGGACAAAGACNGTACAGCAGACTTTAAAGAAATTGCTCACTCTAAAGCGTATGGTCAACAAAGCGCAATCGGGTTAACTGTGCTAAATAGGACCCGCGATGTAAACTCAAGTGAAATTATGTTTTTGGATATATCTAATATATTCTACGGGGATATGATCAAGCGTGAATCATTTGTTATGCATGATCCATATGTCACTGGGTCTGCAGGTAAGATCAAACTAACATTTAGGGATAACGGTACCGGTGGTCTATATAGGTGTGACGCTTCTGGTAGTCATCCGACATGGTCTTCTGCTGGAATTATTCTTTATGAAGAGGGTATCGCGTGCCTAACAAATCCGACAATCCCAGCGTTTGGAGCTCAGCAATTTACAACAACCTTTAAGGGTGATAGAAATTTGCACATTTTGGAAATGAGGGTTCCAATTGATGCGGAAGAAGCTAAGATTTCTTCAAACCCGACGTACAAAAAATTGTCCCCCACTGATTTACCTTCTGATCGTGAAATTGGGTGTAACTTTATTACAAACATGTTCATACATGATGAAAACCTCAACGTAATAGGTAAAGTGAATCTTTCTAGGCCAATAGTCAGAAAAGACGAAGATAGATATGTATTTAAGTTTAAGATGGACTTCTAATTATTATAATTTTTTATGATTTTAGGGCTTGATATATCTACATCCACTATCGGCCTCTGTGTGGTTAATACCACCGGTGCCGTAACTCTTTTAAATTTTTTAGACTTATCTAAGGAGAAGTCCTTATTTGGTAAAGCAGCAAAATTTAAAATAGCGCTTCAAAAAATCTACAATGATTACTCAATAAGCGATATTGTTATAGAGGAAAATCTCCAGGCTTTTAGGCCTGGATTATCCAGCGCTAAGACAATAGTCACATTAGCAAGGTTTAACGGAGTCTGTACTTATATCGCTTCTGAGGTTTTTGGCATAAATCCAGAGTTTATGAATGTAAATGCAGCAAGAAAGCTAGTCGGCATAAAGATAAATAGAAAATCTAAGAAGAGCACTAAAGAGCAGATATTAGAGTTTGTGCAAAATAAAGACTCAAGCCTTCAATGGCCAACAAAGGTTTTAAAAAGCGGCCCCAGAAGAGGAAATGTAATTCTTGTAAAAGAGTGTTATGATATGGCTGATGCATATATCATCGCACAAAGTGCAGTAATACAGGAAGAACATTGTCAAGAACAGAAAAAATAACTTTTCTCAAAAGAGCATTTTCAAAGATAAGATTGACATCTAATAATGATAATGTAGAAGTTTCGTGCCCAAATAAAAAATGCAAATCATTTAATTCTTCAAAACTTAAGCTGGTAATACATCTAGAAACCCAACAATATAACTGCTGGGTTTGTGGAGAGTCTGGTATAGGCGTAAAGAGATTAATTTCGAAATATAAGAACTCGCTAATTTCAGAGGCCGCATTAGTATTTAAGGGGTTTTCAAAGTCTAAGGAGGTTGAATCCGAACAAGAGTATCATATAGAGTTGCCAGATGGCTTTATTTTACTCGCTGAAGCACGAGGGCACCCAGATCCAGATGTTAAGGCATCTATTAAGTACGCCGAGCTTAGAGGGATGTCTACACGTGATTTATGGTACTTTAAGATGGGTACTGTTTTAAATGGCAGGTTTAGGAGAAGAGTGATTATTCCTTCGTTCGATGATCAGGGCGATTTGAATTATTTCGTTGCTAGATCTGTAAGTAATATGTCAAGAATGAAATATATTAATTCCAAAGTTCCAAAAAAGGATGTAATATTTAACGAAATAAATATAGATTGGAAATCTGAGTTAACGCTTGTTGAGGGCCCATTCGATTTAACAAAGGCTAATGAAAATGCGACTTGCTTACTTGGGTGTACTTTAAAGGAAGACCAGATATTATTTAAAAAGATAGTAAAGAATAATACTTCGATTTGTCTTGCATTAGATCCGGACGTAATTGATAAATCGCATGAGATTGCTCGCTTATTAACATCTTATGGTATAAGCGTTCGAATTTTGGATTGTTCTGGCTATGAAGATGTGGGTGCAATGTCGAAAGAAAATTTTTACGAACGCTTACAAGCTGCCAAGCCATTTGGCAGAGATGATAGACTTTTGGGTTTGATATCATCTATTAGATCTGGATCAATAGTCTAAGGTATTTTTTAATGGGATTTAAGTGCGCTCACTTTGCTGATATACACTTTCGTGGTCTATCACGTCATAACGAGTACAAAGAAGTTTTTAATAGCGTATTCAAAGAGTTGTCGGGCATGGAGCTTGACGCTATTTTTATTGGCGGAGATATTGTACATTCTAAAACCCAGGGAATATCACCTGAATTAATAGATGTGCTAGTGTGGTGGTTTAAAGGATTGGCAGAAATTGCTCCTGTTCATGTAATATTGGGAAATCATGATGGCTTAATATTGAACAAGGATAGACAAGACGCGATTACTCCTATAATCCAAGCGATTGGTGATGATAGAATATTTCTATACAAGGATTCCGGAACATATCGTTTAGAGNCACACGGGGTAAGCTGGTGCGTATTTTCATGCTTTGATGAAGAGTCATGGTCAACTGTCAAACCAGACCCAGAGACAATAAATATCGCCCTTTTCCACGGTCCAGTTCAGGGATCAAAAGTAGACAGTGATTGGGAAATAGACGAGCCAAACCAGATTACTGTGGATTTCTTTAGAGATTTCGACTTCACTTTTTTAGGTGATATTCATAAGTCTCAATTTTTGGATCATGATAATAGGGTCGCGTATTGTGGTTCAACAATTCAGCAGAATTATGGCGAAGATCTTGAGAAGGGATTTTTGGTTTGGGATATAGAGGATAAGGATAATTTTTCTACTAAATTTTATCCTGTTAAAAATAGATTTTCTTTTTACACAATTCCATGGGCTGGAAGCGTTGAAGAGACACTCACTAATATCACTGAAGACATGACATTCGGTCGTTTTCGAATTAGATCAAGTAAAACAATTCCTCAAAGCGAAATAAAGCAATTATTTAATGAGCTAAAAGAGTCATATAAAGCAGCAGAAGTAGTTTTTAAATGGGATATAGAGGAAAATAAAGACGATATTATAAGCATAGGAGATACGACACTTGATAAGAGTGATCTACTAAATCCTGCTACCCATGTTAAGCTTATGGGCGACTATACTAAGACATTTGTTTTAAGTGACGAAGAAAGAGAAATACTAGAGTCAATGACAAAACGAATTGCCTCCGAGGCTGCTCGTGGTGAATCTAGAAAAAATCTTAAATGGTCATTAAGAAGATTAAATTTTGATAATACTTTTGGGTATGGCACTGGTAATAAAATCGATTTTGAAAAAATGAATGGAATAACAGGCATTTTTGGTAAAAATAGAACTGGGAAATCTTCAATTCCTGGAACAATTATGTACGGCTTATTCAATTCCACAGACCGCGGCGCGATTAAAAATCTTCATGTAATTAATTCTAGAAAAGGGTTTTGTAAGGTTGAGATTGATTTAAATGTCAATGGTAAACCCTATAGGGTAGAAAGGCAATCAGCAAAGCACACCAGCAGGGCCGGCAAAACATCAGCCTCCACCGCGTTGAATCTTTGGAAGATTGATGCTGCTGGTAATAAAGTTGAAGACTTAAGTGGCGAACAAAGAAGAGAAACTGAAAAAGATTTAAAGGCGCTTGTTGGTAATGCTGATGATTTTTTATTGACTTCTCTGGCTAGCCAAGGCTCAATGAACAACTTTATTAAAAATGGAGCGACGGTTAGAAAATCGATTCTTACAAAATTTTTAGATCTTGGTATTTTTGATAATATGTTGAATATTGCAAAGAATGAATTTTCTGAATTAAAGGGTTCTATGAAAAGTGCGCCAGATAGAGATTGGGCAACAATTATCAGAAGTAAAAGACTAGAGCTTGAATCATTGACAAGCGATAGAGATGAAACAGAACAACAATGCAAAAAAGTTAGAGAAGAAATAGACAGTATAAAATTGCTGTTGGCTACTCATGAAAACTCTGAATCGTTTACAGAGGATGAGATTGAAACGCAAGAACAGCTACTAAAAAAGCTAAAATCGAGAAGCGATATTATGAAGAATAAAATTATCGCGGTTTCTGATGAAATTTCTGAAATTGAAGGCAGGCTACAAAAAATTGCTGCGCTAAGAGAACAATTTCCAGTTGAGGAGCTAAAAGAAAAATTAATACAACAAAAAGAGATTGAAAATAGCCTACAAAATATTCAATACTCTTTAGAGAAAGAAAGAACTTTATTAAAGACGCAGAAAAAACGAGCTAGTACGCTGGAGGTTGTTCCTTGTGGAGACGCTTTTCCAACATGTAAATTTATAAAAGACTCTCATATTTCTAAAAAGAAAATACCAGATCAGGAATTACGCGTAAAAGAAATATCTGATAATTGTTCAGCTATTAAGCGAAATTTAAAAAAAATGTTGGGTGAATCTCTGGAAGAAAAAGTCAAGAAATATGATGATATTCTTAAAAGCGAGTCTGATCTAAAGCTTGAGCGGGGTAATAGCCTGGTGTCTTTAACTGAGCTTGAGGTTGATGATTCTAATTTATCACAAACGCTTGTAGAAGAAAAAAAGAAATTGTCTAAAATGAAATTAAATGCGACACAAGGCTCTGAGACAAAAGAGATATCTAGGCTTAAGGGTACGCTAAAGACTCTTACAGGAAGATCCAACTTTCTAGATGCTGAAAAACTTCGATTAAGCGAAAAAATTGGATTAATTCAACAACAGCTAGTCGATTCCGAAGAAGAAAGACTAAAGTTTGCAAATATGAAAAAGCAATGGAACGCATATCACGCATTCCTGCAGGCTGTTGATAAAAAAGGAATTCCATTAAAAATAATGAGCGTCCAATTACCCGTAATCAATTCTGAAATAGAGAAAATTTTGCACGGTGTAGTTGAGTTCACTATAGAAATTGAAGCTGATGATTCGACAAACGCTCTAGACGTTTTTATAAATTATGGAGATTCTAAAAGGATTATAGAGTGCGCGTCAGGGATGGAAAAAATGTTATCATCACTAGCTATTAGGGTTGCATTAATTAATGTTTCTAATTTACCGAAGTCAGACTTACTTATAATTGATGAAGGTTTCGGTAGTTTGGACGAAGGAAATATCGAGGCATGTAGTAGGCTACTGGTTGCATTAAAAAAGTGGTTTAGACACATTTTCGTAATATCCCATATTGACGCAATTAAGGATGTTGTAGATAATGTTTTGGATATTAGGAGTAAGGGTAAAAACTCTTTAGTTGTTCATGAGTAATTTTATTGATATTTATATAAGTGAAAGAAAGAAGCCGGTACCTGTATCTTGTGAGATTTGTGATAATGTGCTACAGTCTCTTGAAGACGCAGTTTGTGCCTATAATGAAGGTAGTTGTAAAGATTGCTTTATTTCCTTTGTGGAGCCTAATAGAAATATGTTGGGTGAAAATTGGAAACCAAGCAAAAAAGAGATAGATGATTGGTTATTAAAAAAGAATGTACAGTTCAAACCTATGTATAAATTCTTTTAGGAGAAAAAAATGTTAAGTTCAAATGAAATAAATATCTTGGGGCAGGTTTTTAATCATAGCTTTGGCTATTCTAGCGAAACAATGAAAGTAACCTCTAGCATCCATGGTGATAGTCTTGTTTTAAAATATGTTGCCGTAATTCAATTTGCGAGTGAAGCTTCCATGGAACAGCAAAAAGCCCAATATGAAAAAGAGGCTAATGATTGTATCGCTGATGCGTTAAAGAAGATGAAGGCAGAATTTAGGGAAAAAGCTGAAAGATCGATTAAGGTTACTGAGGAATCACGAGATGACTCTGTCGAGCTTATAAGCGTTTCTGCTCATACACCTAGAAAGTTGGCGTATTATCGAATGAATGTTCATTTGAAAGTCGAATAAATGCCACCTTCCACCAAGCAGCGGCAAGTCAAAGAAATAATCAAGTGCGGAAAAGATCCAGTTTACTTTTTTAATAAGTATGTGAAAATACAGCACGCCACAAAAGGCACTTTGCCTTTCAACACTTATGGTTTCCAGGATGAATGTGTTAAGGATTTTAATGACAACCGCTTTAACGTCATTGTAAAAAGTAGACAGCTCGGACTCTCTACGCTAGTTGCTGCTTATGCTGTTTGGTTAACTATTTTTTATAAAGATAAAAATGTTTTAGTAATTGCAACTAAGCTAGCTGTGGCTCAAAACTTTATTAGAAAAGTTAAGTTTGCCATCCGATCTCTTCCTTCCTGGCTATTAATGCCAGAAATTATATCTAATAATAAGCAGTCTTTAGAATTCTCAAATGGCTCTATCGTAAAGGCTGTTCCTACGTCTGAGGACGCAGGCCGTTCTGAGGCTCTATCATTATTGATTGTAGATGAGGCTGCGTTTGTTAGAAATTTTGATGATCTTTGGATGGGTCTATATCCTACACTTTCAACTGGTGGTCGTGCGATTATATTATCTACGCCGAATGGTGTAGGTGGACAATACTACGATATATATACTCAGGCTGAATCTGGAGATAACGATTTCCATCCGATAAAGCTTCCATGGGATGTTCACCCAGAGCGCGATGATGAATGGTTTGATAAAGAAACAAAAAATATGACCAAGCGGCAAATAGCGCAAGAGCTACTTTGCGATTTTCAATCATCTGGTGAAACGTTCATAACGCAAAAAGATATTGAGTTTTTAATGATGTCAATTAGGAACCCCGTTGAGCGATGGGGCCCTAACAATGGCGTGTGGGTCTGGAAATATTCTGTACCTGGTAATAAATACGTAATAAGTGCAGATGTCGCTCGTGGCGATGGTGGTGACTTTTCTACATTCCACGTTATTGATACTAACGAGTCTGAAGTTGTTTGCGAATTTAAGGGCAAAACACCTCCCGACCAATTTGCGATTGTTTTAATGGAGGCCAGCAAAAGATATAATAACGCTACAATTTGTCCTGAAAGCAATACATACGGTTATGCTGTTTTAATGAAGTTAAAGGAATTAAAGTGTCAAGAAATTTATTTTGAAAAAGACAAAGATAGAATTTCTGCTCTTTATGGTGATGGTTCAATTTCAAAAGCGGGGTTTTCTACTCAAGGGCCATCAAGATCGAAGATACTAACAAAACTTGAGGAAGTAATAAGGAATAAACAGATTAAGGTATATTCTTCTAGATTTTATGAAGAAATGAAAACATTTATATGGAAAGGTTCAAAACCCCAGGCTATGAGGGGTAAAAATGATGATCTTGTAATATCTTTGGCCATTGGCATATGGTTATATGATACATCTAATTTTCATTCTAAAAGCTCTGCCGATGTTAATAAAGCGATGCTAGCAGGATTTGGATCTGAATCAAATTCATTTGCTGGTTCTGTAGGCTCTTCTTTTGGTAATGAATACTTAAATAATGTTTTGAACACTCAACGCGCTGTCCCTTATGATAAGGTATCGCGATTTATGTCAGGAAGCATAGACACAGAGTTTAAATGGTTATATTAAATTTTAAAGAAAGCGATAATTTTAATATTATAGCATAGAGTGAGGATATGGCAGAAAAAGAAAAAAATTTATTTCAAAAATTAACTAGGTTATTTAGAACCGGTCCTGTTGTTAAGCGAAAAATAAAGACGTCTGCAACGGGCGGCTCAAAGTCTTCTGCTGCGCAACTTTTTAAGCGTGCGCATAGTGATATTTATAATAGCACATTAAGCGCATACGGTTCTTTTGATCGTATGGCTAGATATAGTGATTTTAGTGAGATGGAGGCTACTCCAGAACTCGCATCAGCATTAGACATTTATTCTGAAGAGACTGTTTCCCCTGATGAGCATGGTAGGGTATTGCATATATACTCTGATGATCCCCAAAAGCAAGAGTTGTTGAGCACTTTATTTCATGATACCATAAACGTTGAATTTAATCTTGTTATGTGGATCAGGAATTTAGTCAAATATGGCGATTTCTTTTTATTCAATGATGTTCATCCTGAGTATGGCATTATTAATACCTACCCGATCCCAATAACAGAAATTGAGCGTGAAGAGGGTTTCGATCCTGAGAACCCCGCAGCTGTTAGGTTCCGCTGGATAACACAGGGAAACGCTATATTGGAAAACTGGCAAGTTAGCCATTTCCGTCTTTTGGCAAATGACGCATTTTTACCATACGGTACATCTGTTCTAGAATCTGCGCGTAGAATTTGGCGACAATTAATCCTTATAGAGGATGCGATGCTTGTTTATAGAATAATACGGGCTCCCGAAAGACGTGTTTTTTATATTGACGTAGGTAATGTACCCCCCGAGGATGTTTCGAATTATGTGGAGCAGGCAAAAGCCGCGTTAAAAAAGAGTACCGTCACCGCCAGCTCGACCGGTCAAGCAGATCTAAGGTATAACCCGATGGCAGTCGATGAAGATTATTATATTCCCGTCCGCGGTGGTGATAGTGGCACTCGAATTGATACATTGGCTGGTGGTCAAAATGCAACAGCTATAGAAGATGTAGAGTATATACAAAAGAAACTATTCGCAGCGCTTAAAATTCCAAAAGCGTATTTGGGTTATGATGAAGACATTGGCGCCAAGGCGACTTTGGCTCAAGAAGACATTAGATTTTCTAGAACGATACAAAGGATTCAAAAAACAGTTATATCCGAACTTAACAAGTTAGCGATGGTCCATCTATATTCTCATGGGTTTGACGGAGAAGATCTTTTAGATTTTGAATTGAGGCTCTCAAACCCATCATCAGTTGCTCAGCTTCAAAAGCTTGAACTAATTAGCACTCGGTTTGATATCGCCGGTAAAGTACCCGAGGGTATGCTCGACAAAACTTGGGTTCGTAAAAATGTTCTCGGGCTTACTGACGATCAAATCGAAGGTGTTCTTGAGGGTCTTAAGAAAGACAAGCAAGATGACGCTGATCTTGAAGGCGGCGGTGATGCTGGTGGCGATGATGCTGGTGGCGATGATGATGAGGGAGGTCTTTTCGCCGTTGATCAAGGTGACGACAGTAAGCTTATGACAGCGCTACCCGTAACAGCGTCTACGGAGAGGTCACAATTTTTAGAAGCTGATGAAGATGAAGATGAAGATGATTTACTCTTGTCTTTAGACGACGAAGATGCGCCCTTAAAGGCCCAAGAAAAAATGAAAAATGTCTGGGGCGGAGAAATTAAGCAAAGAAAAGATAAAAAAACATCTGCGTCNAGTGATATGCCAAATTTTGGTAATATGACGATGAATAAACGAAGCCAAGACTCAATGCGTCAACCATATAATAGAAGGCAATTAAATTCCTTCGAAGCATTTGAGAGAGATTTAGATAAAAAAGCATCTACCGGCCCAGTTATGTCACCTGATATTTTAAACATTTTAAGAAATATCGACAAATCTGGACTACTTAGTAATAAAAAGTTAGTTTTAAATGAGTTAAGCGACTCAAGTGAGCCTGAAAGTAATGAAGGTTCGAGTTAAATTTGACGAAGGGAATACAATGCCAAAGAGCCACAACAAGAAAAGAAACGTCGGTATTATTTTTGAGCAGCTAGTGAGATATGCTTCATTAGCGATAATAGAAAATAACCAAGATAAAGCTGCGAAGGTTCTTAAAATAACCAACAAATATTTTAAGCCAGGAACAGAGCTGTATAGGGAGTATCGTTTATTTAACGCCCTATATAGTACAACAATGCCATCTGAGAGTTTGGCAACTAGGATTATTGGTGAAGCAAAAGAGGCTGCTAAGTCATTCGATGCAGCTAAACTTTACAAAGAAAAATCTTCTTTGATTCACGAAATAAATTACGCCTTTAATGATCCAAAATTTTATTCCCAAAGGGTGTCAAGCTATAAAACGCTAGCCACCATTCAAAGACTTTTAGAAAGCTGGCGTTCAAATGAACCCGATATTGATTCTCAAGCGATTTATGAGGCAAAGCTACATAACTGGTTAGTGCAAGAGAAAAAAGTTGCAAATATCTCAGAGCTAAAGACGGAGGATGTAAATAATCTAACTGTCAATATTATGACTAAAAAGTTTAATGAAGCATTTACTGATGAGCTATTACCTGAGCAAGCCAGCTTATTACGAGACTATGTTTTCTCAATGGACAAAAAAGATAAGATCGCTAAGATTTTTGAGGGTAGAAAAAGAAATTGTCTTAGTGAGCTTAAATCATATTCTTTGACTTGTGATAGTGAAGTTGTTAAGTCCAAGGTCGCTTTAGTCAGAGAGAAAATTGAAAGTTTGCCAATAGAAAATATTAATGATGATGTTGTTTCACGTTATTTAACGGTTATGAAACTAAGTAATGAGTTAAGGAGCTAAAAATGAGTAGAAAGCTACTGACAAATTGGTCACAATTTGAATATTCACCTGAAATGGTGAATGAATCAAGATTAGAGAACGACGGTAAGGTTATCTTAAAAGGGGTATTGCAAAAGTCAGGAACCTTAAACCAAAATGGCCGTGTGTATCCTAAGCCAATCTTGGAAAGAGAAGTTAGGAACTATCAAAAGTTTATTCAGGAAAACAGAGCGCTTGGTGAATGCGATCACCCAGATAGCAGTGTTGTTGAGCTCAAGAACGTTTCTCACATTGTTCGTGAAGCCTATATGGACGGCGACGTCTGCTATGGAAGCGTAGAATTACTTGATACACCAGCAGGTAAGATTCTTCAAAGTTTAGTAGAATCAGGTGTAACATTAGGTATTTCGTCTCGAGGCGTTGGCTCAACAAAGCGAAGTGGTGATCACCAAGTTGTTCAAGATGATTTTCAATTAATCTGTTGGGACTTTGTTTCTGAACCATCAACCCCTGGTGCTTTTATGATGAATGAAGGTAAGGAAATAAATGAAGCTGAGCTAAACACATTCTTTAACAAGTCTGACAGAATTGATAGAGTTTTTAACGACATCTTATCTTGGGAGGAAGAATAATGCCATTAGATAATCCAAGGTCCGGCGGCCCAAATCACGTCGCAGAATATCAGCTTAGTAGTATTCCTTACGCTAGGCAAGGTACTGTTGCTAATTTATGTGGAGCTGCAATTGCGGTTAATGTTGATCCACGCGAAGGTCAAACAACCAATGCAAATATGAGGGCTTTTACATTCCCCCGCGTGACTCGATGGATTTATATTGCAAACGGCGCCGGTGGTACTCTAAGAGTCCATTTTTCTGAGTTATCCGCCGCGGCTGATGGTCATGCCGATATTGGCGGCGCTGTTGTTAATACCGCACATAAGGCTATCGTAATAGCAGCTAGTTCTAATACTATCGTTAGGTTACCATTAAGGGTTTCAAAAATTTACTTTCCAGATGGCGATAATGGTAGATCAATCCAGATTATTGCTGGTTTAACAACTGTTGGAACTTCAGATTTTACTGGTCACATAGAACATTTTACGGATAATAATTGATATGGCTAAAGTAAGTAGGGCAGTTTTAAAGAGTTTAGTTAAAGAGTGTCTTGTAGAGATTCTTAGTGAAGGTCTTGTCGGCGCTAGCGAGCAAATTCAAGAATCAAAGCAGATTTCATCTAGAAGAACAGCGCCAGCCAAGAAAAGAAAGCCAGTAAAAAAGGACGTTATCCCTGAAACTGTTAAGGGGATAACAGATGATCCTTTAATGCAGTCAATTTTTGCTGATACTGCTAGAACAACGTTACAAGAACAAACAAACGCCGAAAGAAACCCTAGGGTGATTGCTGGCGACACAATTTCCACATCCGTAGCCCAGGAGGATCTTGGAGATCTTTTTGGAGAAGCTGCAAACAATTGGGCAAGTTTAGCGTTTTCTGAAAAGAAACTGCCCGGGCAGCATAAATAATATTATAGACTATTTTATTTGGAGCACATTATGAAAAAGTCGGTTAAGTTAACTCCTAGAATTCTTAGAAGAATGATTCAAGAAGAAAAAAGAAGATCTGTTTTTGAAACCCTAGAGCAGGGGAATGAAGATCCTGAAAAAGTTGATGCTGAAGAGGTTGAGGCTGGTGATTTAGCAACTGCGCTAGAAAAGGATTTAGATCATCTTAAGGCATTGAAGATTCAAGAAGCCAAGGCACGAAGAAGGCTAAAGAGAATCATAGAGAGTAAAAAAGTTCTGTTAAGAAAACTTTCTAAATAAGGAGAAAAAATGCCAACTCATAGACAAAATGTCGTTGAGGCTAAGGGTGGACCAAGTTCACGTGCACTCGGCGCTAGAGATGATAAAAGTATCCGGGCTTCCTTTCCAGGTTGCCCAACTTTCGAAATGAAAGATGATGATGTAAGGGCTCAATTTCAAGAGCTTGTACTAGATGGAAATGTAAACGACGAAGGCCATACCTTCGGACAAATGGATAGAGACTATACTGACGCTCCAAACATGGAAGAAGTCGAGACAGGCGGTGGCGGTTTACCGGCTAGCCCTTGGGTTCCTAATCCTGTATCACCAGGCGAAGGCTCTGCAGACCCAAGTGATCAAGCAGATCCACCTGAAGGCTTCGGTCAAACGCCTTCTTCAACTCCTTTTGTTGGAGTAGGTGCTGTTGAAAGTCCAAAAGGCACTTCCGAACGCGCAGGACGTCATACATTAGGTGACTATAAACTCGGTAAAGGCGTCGGCAACTAAGCGATGACCCAACCTGCCTCACTTGGCAATTTAGCACATGGTTCCCGCCCGGATGATCGGGCGGGACTTGGTTATGGCCAATCAAATCCTAGATTCCACAAAGACCGGCAAGCAGTTAATTCATTTCCCTATAAAGAGGAAGATGAGCATGAGGACGAGGATATATCTGATATCCCAATAGAGTTACAAGATAAATTAAGAAAAGTTGTTAGTGGCTATCTTGCGAGCGACTACCTTGCAGTGAAGGGTACTGATCCTTTTTATTACGCTGCGGGCAACACAAGGTTTCATGAAGCTGTTGGAACAAGTATCGCTCCAATGCCTGGAATGTATAAAAAAAGAACGCAGGTTGGAGGCGGTGTTAATTCTCCCAAAGCATTTTCTCCTGGCAGTTTACAGCAGACGGGTAGCACAATAGGATATAGTCATCCGCACGTTTCAATCGGTGCAGACAGAGACATTCATCACTCTGATATTGATCAAGAAGATGAAGAGCTACCATTAAAGAGAGTTAGAATGGTAATTAGAAAAATGCTGGAAGATGAATAATTTCATTTTTTTTAAGTAAAATAATTGAGAAATGGTAAATTTAACTTTCTAATCGATATTTACCATTTAGCAGACCATAGGTGGTGTTATGACAAGTAATCTATATGAACAAGCAATCGCTGAAGCAAAGCAGCTTAAAGAGATGGCGGAACAAAACGCTAAAAATAAAATTATAGAGGCGGTAACTCCTCGAATTAAGGCTTTGATTGAAGCGCAAATATTAGGCGAACAAGATGATGTCGCCGATGATGAGATGTCTGGTGTAGATATTGCGATGATGACTGATGACGAAGAGTCTGAAGACGTTGTTGATGACACCCCTGAAGAAGAGGTCCTCGATCTTGTAGATCTAGGTTCTCTTCCTGAAGACGAATTACTGGAACCCCCCGCACTGGAAGACGAGATGTCTGATGAAGTCGAACACGAAATCGAGAATACATCTGTAACAGTAAATGCGCAGGGAGACGTTAATATTTCCGTTGCTGAAGGTCGCGGTCGGAACCGCGTTTTGAGCAAGAACACTCGTTCAACCACACTGTCGGGCAAAGTAAATCTCACAGAAAATTGTAATTCTGTAAGACGCCAGGCGAAAAGGATGGATGCGATGCTTCAAGGCCTCCAGTTCAATAAGCTAAANGAAANGCAACGGACACTGATAAAAAAAGCATATCAGGAATTGCTTTCTGAAGCTTTGTTGATTAAGAGGCTGCTCCTTCAAGAGGGAGCAAACAACAAACTAACTACTTCTTATAAAGACATGATAAAGGAGATTAAGAAAATGACTAGAAGAAGCAGTGCCATCTTTCGCCGACTATTTGAGATTGACGAAATGGCAGATGAAATGAGAGAAGAAGATGAAGAACTCGCCGGTGAGGAAGAGATGGCAGATGAGATGGGCGACGAAGACGTAGGTGGCGAAGCCGACGTTGACGTTGATGCAGCTTCATCAGCTCTTGAGGATCTCGGTGTTGCTCTCGGACTAGACGTTGAAGTCGGTGCCGAAGAGGGTGGCGAGGAAGAAATGGACGATGAGATGAGTGATGAAGAGGAAGAGGAAATCGACCTTGGAGAAATCCACTTAGGCGAAGCCGACGAAGAAGATGAAGAAGATGAAGGCGCTCAAGACGAGGTTTACGAAATTGATGAGAATATTCTCCGTCGTGAAATCCGTCGCCTCCGTAGACTTCGTGAGTCCGAAGGCGTAGACGCTGCAGTGCTTGATGATTTTGGCGGTGGTGATGATGAAGGTGATGCTTTCGTCGACGTCGACGAAGATGATCTTATTAACGCGCTTGCTGATGAACTCGGTTCTGTACCTAAGGTCGCATCCGAGTCACGTCGTCGTAGATTTGCATCACGTCGTTCAAATCGTCGTGCAGCAAAATTGCAAACAGAAAACAAGAAGTTGCGTAAGCAGCTTTCAGAAATGAATTTATTTAACGCTAAGCTTTTATATGTGAATAAACTGATGCAGAATCGTAATGTGACACAGAAGCAGCAGCGTGCCATTGTCGAGGCTCTTGATAATGCCAAGACTATTCGTGAAGCTAAGTTCCTATATCAGGGACTTGCTAAGTCTCTCGTTAAGAAAGGTAACAGAATTAACGAGTCAACCAATCGTCAGAGATTGTTGTCATCCGCTAGTAAGCCAACTCGCCGCGGTTCCGCCGCTCTTAATGAGGACGCAGTAGCATCACGATGGGCAACATTGGCTGGCATCAAGAGATAACAACTTATTTAATATAAAAGGAGAAAAATAAAATGAGTTTTTCATTAGATACGTTGACGGAAGGTATCAAGGCACGCAATGTGGGTCAGGGTAATCGTCGACTATTAGAAAAATGGGGACGTACGGGTCTCCTTCGCGGTTTGGAAGCTACCAACCGTGAGAATATGGCTACCCTTCTGGAAAACCAGGCGGGTCAGGCCCTTCGCGAAGCTTCTGCCCTCGCAGGTGGAGCTAATTCAGACATTCGCGGCTTTACGAACATTGCATTTCCAATCGTTCGTCGCGTATTCGGTTCATTGATTGCCAATGAGCTTGTTTCAATCCAGCCAATGAGTCTTCCTTCTGGTCTGCTCTTTTACTTGGATTACACATATGGCTCAGGTGTTGGTGCTGNCGGTTCTCTGACTGAGAATGCTTATGATGCTGGCCAGTCAATCTATGGTTTACCAACAAACCCAGGTAAGAACGGCCCAGCTCAGGCAGTCGGTGGTCAGTATGACCTTGCTGGTTCTGGTTACTCACGTCCGCACAAGAAATTAACTGCTGCTGCGATGAATGACGTTGAGGCAACCGTAGCGTTTAAGCCAGGTACACAGCTTAGTAACACTGATGCTGTATCTGCTAGTAAGCTGGTTTCTGCTGATTCTGCATGGATCAGCTACGACCCACAGATTCAGGCCTTGATTGACGCCGGCGGCGACGCTGGTAACTTTGGTCTCTTGTCAATTCCAATTGCGGTTTTCGCGGATGCTGACTTGGATCTTATTCGAGAAATCGCTTTCTGGGAACATGACGATGATGGAACAGACTTCTACGTCAATGTGGATGCGTCAATCCAGGGTGGCGAAGGTATCTTCAACGTTCGTCGTTTGACACGACTCTTAAAGGGTACTCTGGCTGAAATTCAGGCTGCTTCCAGTCCTGCAGATCTTCTCTGTGGTAAGGCTGAGGCTACTCACGTTCTTCTCGTTGTGAAGCTTGGCGCAGCAGCTACTCAGTTTACTGCCGCTGACTTCGGTGACGGTGCTAACGCTGAGTACGGTCTCTCTTTCGTTGAGAAGGCTGGTACAAACCAGAATGATCTTTCATCAGTCGTTTCACCTGCTTTCGAATCAGCGTTTAAAGTCTCTGACGGTGATGGTAACGATGTTTCTGGTATTCCAGAAATCGACATCAAGATTGAGTCCGTCTCAGTCGTTGCTCAAACACGTAAGCTCAAGGCCAAATGGTCTCCAGAGCTCGCGCAGGATTTGAATGCTTACCACAGCCTTGACGCTGAGGTTGAGCTTACTCAGATTCTTTCTGAGCAGGTTGCTCTAGAGATTGACCGAGAAATTCTTGGAGACCTTCTCATGAACGCCGGTGCTGCTAACTTCTTCTGGAGTCGCTCACCAGGTAACTTCGTTAATAAGCGAAGCGGTGCTGCAGTTTCAAGAGCTACTTCACTTCGCCCTGGCCCGGCTTTCACCGGTACAGTTCGTGAGTGGTACGAGACTCTTGTTGAGACCATCATCGATGTTTCTAACGAGATTCATAGAAAGACACTTCGTGGCGCTGGTAACTTCATCGTTGTTAGCCCTGAGGTTGCAACCATTCTTGAAGCTTCCGTGCTTTACAAGCCAGCTCTGAGCCTCGATAGTGATGGCCAGGTTGCTAGCCCAATGGTTCTCGGTGCCGAGAAGGTTGGTACTCTTTCAAGCCGTTTCACGGTTTATAAAGACCCATACTTCCCACGTCACAAGATCCTTGTTGGCTTCAAGGGAAGCAGCTACTTAGAGACCGGATATGTTTACGCTCCGTACGTACCATTGATTGTCACACCAACAATCTTCGCGCCTGAGGATTTCACCCCACGTAAGGGTGTTATGACTCGTTACGGCAAGAAGATGGTTCGTTCTGACTTCTACGGTACCGTTACATGCTTGGACATGAACGTTATCTAATAGAGTAGAACAACTCTAAATTAAGGGGTGGCCTTTTGGCCACCCTTTTTTTTTACTTTTTGCCGGTTTGGTGATATTTATTATTGAATATTCACGCCACTAGGAGAGTTTATGAAATCTTTAAGAGAGCTTTACAACATTAAGGCCAGTAAAAGAAAGAAATTAACCCGTAAGGATAAGCTTCGCAATATATTAAAAGAAGCAGAAGCTGCCCTAACCCAACAGGTTCAAGATGCCGATGCTAAGCCTATTACACTTGTTGTTCTTTATGGACCACCAGCTGCTGGTAAAGGTGCTGCAAAGTCTGCTATTGGTGATTTTATAGGCGCAAACTCAGAGCAAAATTTTGAAGATTATTTAGATCAGCTTGCAGATCAAGGCCAAAAACAATTTCAAGAAGAAGATGCTGCTATGGTTAACATCACTAGCAAATCATTAGCTCCTGCGATTTTTAAAGAGATAGAGGGAAGAGTATCTGGTGGGGAAGACTTCGACTCAATTATTGGTGATTATTTTCATGTGAATGAAAAGGGTAAGAAATTTGAGCTAGGATCAATCCTTAGTAAGTCAGCATTTGAAAAACTTAAAGATGGCGGCGGCGCAAAAGAATTTGCGGATTTTCCTAACACTGCAGCGTTTTTTACTCAAGCTAGGGGTTTTTCAAAAGCTATTGATGGTTTAGATGATGATACTAATGCAATGATGGGTCCAAATGATGGTTCTCCAACGCTTGGTATTCGAGCCGCGGCAGCAGGTCGTTATATGGATGATGTTAAGAAAGAGCTTAAATCGCTAATGGGCGACGCAAAGGAAATTTCCGGAACACCTTACGCAACAGTATATTTAGCAGATCAAGCTGGGGAGTCAACAGCCGATACCGGTCGAATTGCAGCTCTTGGAGACTTAAAGGGAGACGCAGACTTCGCAGGTCTTAAGATCATTGGTGTTTATATCCACCAACCAGCTGAGCGCACACGTATAGCTAATCTTCACCGCGCATCGACTGGTGGTAGACGTGTCGCGCAATCTGAAGTTGAGCGTATCTTTGCGGCTGGTCCGGAGATAGATGGTTCTGGTAAAATCACAAAGAAGGGTGCAGCTATTGAAGCTATGGAAAGCGCAGGATTTGATCAAATTCATCTCTATCATCCACCCAACCCGTTTGATCCAGAGGGTGTGAAAGTAAAGGGTCGACCAATTGGTAATGCTATTTGTGAACCGCTAGGCACAGGTACAGGACATCTTGACATTGAGGGTTGCGATGATGAATCTTCTGGTTCTAAAACTGGGGCTAGATCACTTAAGGGTATGGAGAAATATGCTGCTAAACAAGCAGAGTTAGATTCTGATGCTGTTGAAAAAGTCGGTGGTGGATTACCTACTGATTTAAGTGATGAAGAACAAGATAAAGTTATTGCCGCTTTCGAAAAGATGGGATTTTCTGGTGTTACAAAAGACAAATTGACAGATTATCTCCAAAGTGTTAAACCCCCATTCGTTAGAGGCGCAAAAAAGCACGGCCAAGTTCCGTGGAAAGATAGTCTTTTTGGCGATGGTACCAACCCAACGGAGAAAGTCACAATTAAAGATGAGTCCGCTCGCTCTAAAAAGACCAAAGACAATCTTCTTTTCGAGCGCTGGCGAAAAAATGCAGGCTTATTAAACGATTAATTTTTAGCTATTATTATTCATTTTGTCTAAGCTAAAGGAGGCAAACATGGCTACAGCTAAAAAGACTACAACGAAGACAACTGCTACAAAGGCAAAGACAACTGCTACAAAGGCAAAGACAACTGCTACAAAGGCAAAGGCGACCACCACTTCAACTTCTAAGACAGAAGTGGAGGCCCTTAAAAAGACTGTTGCGACTTTGAAAAATGAAGTTGCAAGTCTCAAAAAATCAATATCAGAAGTAAAAGATATGCAGCTAAGAGACGTTATTCTTACCTGGGCAGAAAGCCAACCTGACTTTAAGGTACTTCGTCGTTTACGAAGAGCCGGTATCACAAGAAGCTAATTCTTTTTGTAAATTCAATCTTTCTCTATAATTATTAGTAGGCCCGCATCATTTTTGATCAGCTGACCCTGCCAGCGGTGCGGAATCTTGCAGACAAAAAAGGAGAAAGATCATGCCAAAGATTCGACATATGGATACGAAGGGTCTCGTTCAAGAGACAGGATCAGGAGTTACTTTAGAGCAAGGAGCTCTCACTAGAACTATTAGTCACATCACAGCAACCGTGAATACCGCTAATGGAACAACAACAACAGATTTAGGCATTACCCCACCAGCTGGTTCACGTGCTTTAGGTTGGAAGATAGAAGTATTAGAAGTTACCGGCGCCGTTGCAGGTAATATTACTGATCTGGGGATTAAGGGCGTTGACGATGACGCAATATCAGGTACTATTGCGCTAGCTGGTAATGCTGTGGCATCTCTAGCGGGAGCCGCAGTCGCCGCGACAAGAGACATCGACATGCCGGCTACGGAATTAATGATAACCCATGGCGACCCTGGTGCCGAAGGTCGTTCTTCTAAGGTTAGAGTTACAGTTCTTTTAGAAACTTGGGCTTAAGGGTAAATTATGAAAATTGAAATGACAGATGTAAAAGGTCTTGTAACAGATGGCACAGGTACAGGCCAAGTTTTAACACAGGGTGCAATTACAAGAACAATTAGCCACCTCACTGCGACACTTACGCTTGCAGACGGTACACAAAATGATACTACGATTAATATTCCGGCAGGCGCTCTATGTCTAGGCTGGAAAGTCGAAGTTTTAACAGCTGGCGCGACTGATGTAAATATTACGTCGTTGGGTGCGGCCGCTGGTGGTGATATTAATATACTTTCTGGAGACTTCACGTTACCAAATGAAGCTGTTGGCACCGCGGCAGGTGCGTGTGATGCTCTTGTAAGAGACGCCGCAGTTGGTGCATTAGACCTGTACGTTCACCATGGTGACGTAAATGCAGGCGGCGCTAAGATCAGGGTTTCAGTTATGATCGAGCAATGGTCGTAATTCGATAACATATTTCTCACATCTTCAAGATATTCTCACTCCTGTTCCATATTTAGATCAGGAGTGAGATATGTCTTCATTTTCTAATACATTTAGGCCAACGCCCTTCGGTTTTTTTGACGAAGATCAGGATTTTATTCGCGAAGCGGATTCAATGGTGACTTTTGTTAAAAGAAAATTGGGTGATGATATTCTTAGTGTCGAACTAACCAAGAAACAGGTATGGGCTTGCTTTGAAGAATCATTCCTCGAGTATGGCAGAATCGTCTTAGAAGCTCACGGAAAGTCGCAATTAACCAATTTATTAGGTATTCCAACTGGATCACTTTCTGGGGCACAAGAACTTCACCCAAGACAAAATCTTGAATTTCTAATGCGCGCAGCTGAACCATATGCTGGTGAAGCTGGTGTGGGTGGCTCATATGAAATAGTTTCAGGTTCAATTGAGCTGGAGACAGGCCGACAAGATTATGATATCTATGAAGAGTTAAAAGATTCTAGCGGAGATCTAATAGTCAGTAGTAGCCTAAATTCTCCACGTACTCGAATGAAGATAATGGAGGTTATGCACTTTTCACCTATGGCTGCTTATCGTTTTTTCGATACCACGTCAGCCATAAACTATCTAAATAATGAGTTTTCATTCGAGTCATTTACACCTGAAACAGTTTTCTATGTGCTTCCAGTTTTTGAAGATATTCTTCGTGCCGGCCAGATGGATATTAGTAACAGAGTTAGAAGGTCAAATACATCATATCAGCTTGTTGGTGGAAAACTTCGCATCTTCCCAGTGCCGATGGACACATCTGAGAAAAAGAAACTTTGGGTCAAGGTTATGTTTAATCCTGATCCGCTAAAGCCTCATATCGGNGAAGATGGNACAATATACGGCGTATCAAACTTATCGAACGTTCCATTTGGCAATTTAAGATATTCGAAAGTGAATGAAATTGGTAGACAGTGGGTTCGTCAATACGGATTAGCACTTTCGAAAGAGCTTTTAGGGTTGGTTAGATCTAAGTTTTCTAGCGTACCTATCCCCGATGGTGATCTATCGCTAAATGGCTCTGACCTAATATCACAAGGTCGTGAAGATCAAAATAATTTAAGAGATAAAATGGTCGAACTTCTTGACACATTGTCTTATGGTAACCTATTAAAGAGCGAAGCCGAATCGGCCGAAGCGATAAAAACAGTTTTAAAGTCAGTTCCAGTTCCTTTAGGTAAAGCAATAGTGATGGGATGACATAATGGCAAGACTTTTTATAACGCCAAGAGAAATTGACTTTATTTCTGATTTAACAAAAGAGATTAATAAAGACGTAATAGGTCAAAAGGTTTTTTACTACAAGATTAGACCTGACTTAACCGATATACATGAAATTTATGAAGAAGCGATGACAAAGGTTTTTAATCCGCCCGTAGAAGTTGAGGCTCGGGTTGATTGGGATCCTTCTGAAATTAAGACAACCAGATTTGGTACTGAAACAGTAAAAACGATTCAGGTTTATATTCATTATCGTGATTTGCTGGATAGAAATCTTGAAATACAAGAGGGCGATTATATAAGTTACGGTAATATATTCTTCGAAATAACTAGTTCTATATTTACTTCGCTCATATTTGGNCAAGTCGAGTATAAGACTGGTCTTAAGCTGGCTTGTAAGCAGGCACGTAAGGGTCAAATAGACTTCAAGGTCCACGGCCCAACAGACGAAGGTGATACCACTCCAGATGCNGTTCAAAAGACGTTTGTTCAGCAAAGGGGAAGCGCGATTAATAACGAGGGTGAAACCGGCGATAAGCGCGCTTTAATTGAACAAGGTAAAGTAACCCCTGTAGAAGATGGTCCCGCTGAGGTATCTGAGCGTGGTGATAGCGCAAAAATAAGTTCTTCTTTCTATGGTGATGATTATGACGTCTAGATACAAAGTAAAAAAAGGATCTGGCGGAAAAGCCGANATCGGATANCAGGAGGGAGAACANGTCTCAGNTCTCGATATTCCTTCATGTACAATCGAGGATGTCGATCGCTCAGTTTTTAATTTATTTGAACATAGTTTAGATTTTACTGTTAAGAGTAATAAAAAGCCCACAAAGGTTCCAGTAATATTTGCAACAGGCGAGCGCTTTGCATTATTGGCTAGAAAAAAGCCGCTTAGGGATGCTTCATCTGCATTAATACTTCCTCTAATATCCATTATGAGAACAGCGGTAGACCAATCCCAGGGCATCGGTGAAAATGTTCCTCTTATTGTAAAGAAAAGATTGGCTCCTGAAGATGCATCATATCAAGCCTATGTAAACAAACAAGGTCTTATGAATGACGACAATCTAGTGTCTGCTGAAAATCTTGAATCTGATGATTGTCCAAACCACGAAAACGCCTCTGCGAAAAAGCTTAAGGTGAAAATGGGCGAACCAGGACCTTCTAATCCCCTTATTGGAAAAGATATAACGTATAATATATTCGAGATTTTTGAAATACCACCTGTTAAGCATTTCACTGCGACGTATGAAGTAACGTTTTGGTGCCAGTATACCCAGCAAATGAACAGTATGTTAACAATTTTAATGGGAGGTTATACAAATAATAATCGCCCATCTTTTAAGCTGGAAACAGATAAGGGATATTTCTTTACTGGCTTTGTGGAGGATGGGTTTTCTCCAGATGTAAATTTCGATGATTTTACCGAAGACGAAAGATTAGTAAAGTGTAGTATTAATATGAAAGTCCAGGCGTATCTAGTTGCGCCTAGAAGTATAGGGCAACCGACGCCGATTAGAAGGTATGTTTCGGCTCCCAATATTTCTTTTACGATTCATGAAGGATTTGATGTTGTGGGATCTGGAGTAACTCCAGTTGTAGATTCGAACAATCCAACCGATCATGTACTTAGTGATTTAAGTCATGAGTTAGACGGAGGCCCAAAAAGAGGTGTAAGTGAAACTATATACCAACAAATTGACAGTAATTTGGATTCTTTGGGTACTACGACATTAAATAATAATATAGGGTCGATGGGTACTTTGCATAAAGTTAAAGGCCGCGACCCGATTACAGGAAGAGAGCGTAACGTGGAAGTAAGAGTCGCTGATCAAAATAGAAAGTCTGGTGAGACTGTCTTAAGGGCATATGACTTTATAATTAAACTAGAAGACTTAATTAAGAAATAAAATATGACGAACCACGAGAAACTAGAGATTTTAGAAAATAGTTATTATGTGGTTGCATAAGTAAATCACAGGAGAATCCATAATATGGCAGAGCAAACATTCAGATCCCCCGGATTTTTTGAAAGGGAAATTGACCTTGCGGCGAGGCGCCAAACAGTTTCTGGAGTACCTGGTGGTGTTATTGGTACATCAGCAAAAGGTCCCGCCTTCGTACCGGTCACCGTCGGTGATTTCACAGATTTCGTAAACAGGTTCGGTGGTCTTGACCCCGATCTTCCAGCTGTTTATGCTGCGTTCGAATTTTTAAAGAACAAAAGGGCTCTAACGTTCATGAGGGTTCTAGGCGCAGGTGGTAATATAACTGCCGCCGATCGCGACACAACAAGGACATCAGGTATTGTAAAGGGTGCTGGTTTTAGAGTTAATGGCGTTGAGGCCACCACCAACAGAGATAACATCGCACTCGCTGCAGGTTCAGCTGGTGATTCAGGCAACGTCGCCGGTTTGCTTCTTAACGGTGGTGTTAATCTAATCATGGCTACTCATGATCTTAACGTTGCTGGTAAGTCTCAAGAAGCCCGTGAGTCATACCCTATTTTTGTTGATAACTCAAGCGTTACCAATTCATCTGTATCAACCCAACTATTACGAGGTGTTGTATATACTTCTAATGGTCATCGACTCGCGTGTATGGCAACAACGGCAACATTCGATAGCGATCCACGCATCCAGACTGACTCTAAGGCAGCTTTGGTATCTTCTGAATTTAGATTATTGATACTAGACTCAAGTCAAAATGTTATTAAAAATGTCAAGGCATCTCTTGATCCTGAGCATGACTCATATATCTCTAAGGCCTTGAATACTGATCCACACAAATTTTTAGAAGAAAAGCACTTATTACACTTAGACCTCCCTGTAGAGGACGAGGTTGCGTCTGCAACTGTAGCGTTTGTATCAACACCATCCAGATCAACTGTTGGTGGATCTCCTTTTACTGGAGATGATGCCCGGGCATGGTCTGTTATGGGAAGAATGGACGCACGTTATACAACGTCCAGATCACCAGCAATTATATCACAACCTTTCGGTACTCAAGAATTCGATATTATGCATTTCGAATCTCTTTCTGATGGCGAAGCTGGAAATAAAGATGTAAAAATTAGTATTGCAAACATAAGGGCTTCTCTTGATCCAAAACAACCTTTCGGAACGTTCGAAGTTCAGGTTCGAAAATTAAAGGATTTAGATACTGATCCTGAAATTCTAGAATCTTATCCTGGTTGTACTCTTGATCCAAACTCAGAAGACTTTGTCGCAAGAAAGATTGGTGATTATAAAGCACAGTTTAATTTTGACGCTGACTTAGAAGAAGAGCGTCGCTTGATTGTTTCAGGTAAATACCCTAATCGTTCGCTTCACGTAAGGGTTGTGATGAGCGATAAGTTCGAAAGAGGAGAGGTTCCTGCTGGATCATTACCTTTTGGATTTAGAGGGATTCCAGTTCTTAAGACATCTGAGTCACTTACTGATGACGCCACCAAGACGATTATGGACGATTCTGGTCCATTAGGTAATGTGGTAATTGCAGATAGAGCGTCAGGCGCATCCGCAACAGTAGCAATTTGTGACGGTAACGAAGGACTAAAGCAAGCTGCCGCGGCCCACCGCGATATCTGTAGAATCCATACGGCAACTCTTATTGATCATGATGATAGAGCTAGTGCGACACTAAACTCTCCAATTTTTCCGCCATTCCCACTACGATATAAGTTGACTCGTGGGCTAATGCCTGCTGCTGCAGACGTCGGCGGTTCGGATCCATCCGGTAATCCTGCACTAACAGAAAAGGTTGATGCTAAATTATATTGGGGTATGAAATCAGCACGCTTACCAAGGACTGCATCAATTGCTAATGCGGCAAGAAACCCAAACGCAGGAGCGCAGTTTAACACATTAATTGAAGGATACACAAAGTTCCAGGGTATTGCGAAGACAGGAGCATTACTCACAGGTTCAGCTGTCGATGTATACAACTCAAATAAGTTTACTCTTGCAAGGGTGGCTTTAAATAAAGTTGGTTCATCTGCAGCAAAAATCGCCGAATACGTAACAGGATCTGCTAAAGAGCACATGCTAGAAGCTGTATATATGAGAAGTGCAGCTGTTGATCCTAGTGACTATCGTGTAACTGATGGTTCATACGGCGATAGAATAACAATGGCGACCCTATTAAACAGTTCATCTGTTAAGTTTAATAGGTTTGTTGCTTATAACAAGTTCACACTTCCTATGTACGGCGGATTTGATGGTTTAAATCCTCTAGACAAGGATATGTCACTTATGAATGATAGAAGTACATCATCTGACGCCCCACTTGGGTTTGAAGGAAAGGCATCAACTGAATTTAACGCAGCTTTTACAACAAACACTGGGTTAAATACAGGCGCTCCAGGAACAGGCAAAAACAATAGCACGGTGATTTCATATCGTCAAGCTGTTTCGATTATGACCGACCCAATGACTGTTCGTCATAATATTCTTGCAGTGCCAGGTATAAGGGATTCCTTTGTGGCTGATTTTGCTTCTGATAAGGTTAAAGAGTATTCGTTGGCATTATACCTTATGGATGTGCCTGCTTACTCCGAGAATGGAACTCGCTTATTCGGAACAGAGGATAGAACAGCATTTACTAAATTGCGAAAGTCTGTCCCGGATGTAAGAGAGACATCAGAACAATTATCTTCTAGAGTGATTGATAACAATTATTCAGCCGCATATTTTCCAGATATTATATTGGCAGATGCGGCCAATTCAACGCAGGTCAAGGTACCTGCATCTGTTGCTGCAATGAAGGCCCTCGCGTTCAGCGATTCGGTATCTTTTCCTTGGTTCGCACCCGCTGGTTTTAATCGCGGTGCTCTGGATAACGTAACGAATGTAGACGTTAGGCTAACAGCCGGCGATAGAGATGAATTATATGATGCTAGAATTAATCCAATTGCAAACTTCCCTGATGGTGGGTTTGTGATTTTTGGACAAAAAACTTTGCAAATGGCTAAGAGCGCACTAGACAGAGTAAATGTAAGAAGATTACTACTAGAAATTAAGCGTTTGATTACAGGCATTGCACAAAGATTATTATTCGAACCAAATAACGCTGAAACGAGAGCAAGATTTATTAATTTGGTAACTCCATTGCTTGCAACTGTTCAAGCGCAGGCTGGTATTGATAGCTTTAGAGTTGTGATGGATGATTCGAATAATAGTCCTCAAGATGTTGAGAATAATAGATTGAACGGTCGTATAGTCGTTGTACCGACCAGGGCAATCGAGTTCATCGCGATTGACTTCGTGATAACTAATAGTGGAGTTTCTTTTGAATAAGAGTATAACAGGAGAAGTTAACAAATGGCAGAACTGACATTTAAAAGTCCAGGTGTAAGCACTCGAGAGATTGATCTTTCTGGTCCCTCTAGAGTTGGCCCGGTTGGAACGCCGGCTGGCGTCATTGGTACATCCGCTAAGGGTCGTGCCTTTGTTCCTCTGGTATTCGCAAACCTCTCAGAATTCGTAGCTGAGTTTGGTGCTGTGGGTCCAGATAAATTCGGCCCAATGGCTTTAAGGGAATGGTTTTCAAATGCGAGGGCCGGTCTTTACCTTAAGGTCCTAGGTGTTGGTGACGGTAAGGCTCGAATAGGTGAAGCCGGTAAAGACTCTCGCGGTAATGATATCGCCGCTGGTGCAGTAAAAAATGCTGGTTTCGTAGTTGGTTCTGAAATTGTTAATCCAGATACGGGCAGGGTGGCTGCAAATCCTTACGCAGGTGCTGAGGCAGCTGGTGCTAAGGCAACAATCGTCCTAGGTGTTACTGATGGTGATGCCACTAATCACGGCATAGCAGAAGATGATACAATAACACTGACAGATGCAGGTGGCGTAACAAAGACCTACAGCGTCGTCGACGGTGGCCATGCTGCGCAGAAAGCAACAGCGACCTTAACGTATACTGCCCGACCAGTTGCTGATAATGTAATCACGCTCATTACCCACGATAATATTACAAAAACCTATATCTTTAAAGACGAAGGTAGTACCGGCCAAGTGGTTGATGGCAAAGTCGTTGTAAGAAGAGGCGCAAACGGTGACGCAGACTATGCTCAGCTCATTGTAGCAATTAATCACGCCGCGGGTAACAACGCAGGATCGGCCGATGACAAAATCGAAATGACCCATAATAATGCTGGCGATAATAATAATGCTGGTAATATTGTGTTCACACAAAAACCCACAACTGCTGCTGGCAACAAAGCGATTACGGCGACTTTGGCGGCTGGCTCATCGTTTAGTGGAAATTTTGTGGGTGGTGGCTCAGCTGTGGCGACAGGAACAGTCTTGGCGCTTCATGATAGAACCGGTTCTGGTTTGGCTGAGGCCGCTCAAGTAGGCACCGTCGCAGTAAATATTAATACAACAGGTGGCTCTGTATCTGCGGCGCATACATTCTTAAAAGAATTAGAGACTGCCATGGAATCCTCAACCGGACATGATGGCGAAATTGCTGGAGTCCAAAGCACTGTCGCTGCTGGGGCATTCGTCGCCAGTCAAGTATATAAGATAACGGAAGTTCTGGAAGCTAATTGGTCTGGTTTCGGGGGTCCTGAGAATGCCACAGTCGGCGCTACTTTTACTGCCACCGGCGTTGGTACAGAGGGTCACGGCTCAGCTGAAGGCCCAATGGACGGCGCTCAGACATTAACATTAACGCAAAAAGCAGGTGGGACAGCAGGTAATACAACAGTCTTGAATACAGGCTTACCACAAGCTGTAACTCTTGGCGGACTTCGCATTGATGAAGCAGCGACAGTAAATGACTTTACTGGTGGCCGCGATGGTAATGGTATGGAAGGCAGAACACACTTTTTGAGTGTTTTGATGAAAGAGTCTGCGCCCTCTAAGGCTTCTGCAAGAATTACGGTGGCTGCCGGTAATGCCAATTCTGCGGTGGAAGCAGGAAGAACAATTAAAGTCACTTCCGCTGATGGAACATCTAGAACATATGTGATCGTAGATTCTGGTAACGGTGGTGTTGCTAATCATAAAAAGCTTGTAGCCAATGACGCGCTAGGAAACGGATCAACCGCCGGCGCCGCTGGCGTCGTGGATGGCATTTCCGTTAGCTTAGACTTAACTGCCGACGCCGGCCAGGATAACCAATATACATTCTTGACTAAATTAAAGGAGTCGATCGAAGACACCGACGGTCATGCAGGAAAACTTTCAGTTTCAATTTACGACGCTGATGGAGACGCCGCATCGTCAGCCGCCGCTGAAGCTCAATACGCGGTGATAACTCAGGACTCGCCAGGACGAGCTGGTAACAGGCCGATTACATTATCGCATGCATCTATTGGTAACTTAACGATTGTATCTGCATTTACGGGCGGAGTCGGTGAAAGAATATTCTCTGAAGCCGGTACGGGCGTCGCTACTACTGATGGTATTAGATATGCAAACGTCTTGCGCGGTGTGCTAATGTACCCATCTGGTGTGGTACCTTCGCTTGCAGCTTCTCGTACTGCAATTACTAATAACTCTCCAGTCGGTAAATCTAGTCTTAAGGCAACTGCCCACGCGGAAATTAATTTTCTAAACGAAATTACTGCTACACGTACTATCATAGTAACAGACGGATCTACTTCTCGAACTTACCGCGCCGTTAACGATGGTAGCGAAGCCGGCTTAGATTTTAAGCGAGGTAACTCAGGCGGTAACGCTGCCGCTAAAGCCGCCTTGGCCGCGACTGATTTCGCAAGAGCTGTTAACGCATCCACAGGCCACTCTGGCACAATTCGTGCTGTGGCATCAGGTTCAATGGTTACGCTTAGTCAGCTAATCGCAGGTTCGGCTAAGAACACTGCAATAGCAACAACGATAGAATCTACCGTAGCTTCCATACCTTCACACTTCGAAGGTGGAGCAGATTCAGTTCCTCAATATGCTGGTTCAACCGCAGCTTTTGGTATAAAGCCAAACAGGGTAGGTCACGAAAATGGTGGCTCACAATTGGGTAATGTAACTACGACAAGCGGAAAGCAAGAGTTCATTATGATTCTTAATGGTCATAAGTCGACTCAAAACAACCCAAGCGCTTTAACGGCATCATTTGATCCTCAAGCGTCGAATTACTTTCCGAATGTATTGAATACTGACCCAACTGCAATTCAGACAACTGGTCATTATCTATATACTCACTACGACGTATTTAGCACCTACGCTACGCCAGCTGGTACAGGTAATCCATACCTAACGTCGCAAGGTCAGGCAGGTACTGATGTCGCAATGTTACTCTCTACAAGGGGTGACCGAAATACGGGCAGCGCCACAAAGGCAAACGCGGAATCATTTTCTGATAGATTCCGAACTGCGGTATCTCCAACGATTGTGTCTCAAAAGCTTGGTGGCGTAAATCAACCATTATTTAGACTACACTCTCTTGATGATGGCGCGGGTGGAAATAGTGTATATAAGATAACGGTAGAAAATATAAGGAGATCACAGTCTGATAAAAACAGATATGGAACATTCGATCTTCTTATAAGAAGCTTCACAGATAATGATCGTGAGCCTGTGGTACTAGAAAGATTCTCTAGCTTAAGCCTTGATCCTAATTCGGAAAGGTTTATTTCAAGAATTATAGGTGATCAAAGATTATTCTACGATTTTGATAAACGAGCGGGTAGCCAAAAGTTAACCCTCGCAGGAAAATTCGCGAATAACTCAAGCTATGTTAGAGTAGAATTAGCAGACTCTGTAGAGAATGGTACGATGGACGCAACCGCGTTACCATTCGGGTTTAGAGGGCCGCAGAAGCTTAATATTGATAATGCCGATGCGTTATATTCACCGTCTGGAATTGTAGACACAGCTGGAAACGCGTTATTAGACGCAACTAATATCGCACATAAGTCGATGGTCGCACCACCTCTTCCAATGAGAAGAAACCTGGCGGTGGGCCAAACACCAAAGAAGAGGCTTGTTTCATCCCTAAACTGGGGTATCCAGTTTGAGATTGATGATTTATATAATGAGCCAAATAAAAATAGCAAGGTCGTAAGTTGTGCCGAATCATGGACAAAGTATTTTCCTGATTTTGATCAAGACTCATTGGCTTTAGTAACTGCAAGAAAGGGTTCAGCAGCGGCTGATTCACATAATAACAACTTATTTACTCTTGAAAATATTCAGGTACTTACTTCTAGCGCTGGTATTCCTGATTCAGCCGAATGGGCTGCTGCAGAATATAGAAGAGATGGTGTTGTAGACGATAGTATTGTTGATACCAACGGTCTCGCGGCTTCTGGCAGATCAAGATTCTTAAATACAACTACCGACCTAGACTTAGGTTCCGTTAGAAGATATCTTAAGTTTAATCTTTTCGTTGCTGGTGGTTTTGACGGTACAGAGATTTTTGATAAAGAAAAATCAGCGTTATCCGATATAGCTATTATGAGAGAAGTTGATGATGTATCAAGACAGGGTGGCAAAGAAGGCGCGACTGCCGCAACCTATATGAAGGCAATCGATGTCTTGGCTGAAAGAAGTGATGTAGATATTCAACTTCTTGCGATTCCAGGTATAAGGCAATCCCTGGTAACAGACAGAGCAATTGACGCTGTTGAAGAACGATTCGATGCCATGTATATTATGGACGCGATTGTATACGATACAGAAAATACAGTGGTTACAGGCTCAGCGCAAAAGGCAAGCGTATCAAATACGGTGACAAGATTCAATAACAGAGTTCTTGATTCAAGCTTTGCTGCTGCATACTTTCCAGATGTTATTTTAAGTGATCCATCCACTGGCCAGAATATCCAGGTTCCGCCTTCTGTTCCGGTCCTTGGTGCCTTTGCTCTTAACGATCAATTAGCACACCCATGGTACGCTCCCGCGGGCTTCACGCGAGGCGCCATGGCCAATGTAGCTGAGACCCAGGTTAAGCTTAATAGAGATAATCTAGATTCACTTTATGATGTAGACATTAACCCAATCACAGCATTCCCTCATACTGATGGTGTTGTGGTGTTCGGTCAAAAGACANTACTAAGAACACAGAGTTCTCTTGATAGGGTTAATGTTCGTAGATTACTTATTGAGCTACGTAGAAGAGTAAGGCGAGTGGCTAATAGCTTTATCTTTGAGCCAAATAGAGAGGCAACTCTCGCTAGATTCTCCGCCCAGGTGAATCCAATATTACGACAGATTCAACAGCAGCAAGGTGTTGATAGGTTCTTGGTAAAGATTGATACTACTACCACTACACAAACAGATGTAGAAAACAATACGTTGCGAGGAAAGATATTCTTGCAACCCACACGTTCTGTTGAGTTTATTTCACTTGACTTTGTTATTACAAATGCAGGTGCAGAAATCTAATATAGAGTATATTTAAAAGGAGATTAGGAGAAAAAAATGGCCGAAACATTAAATGTCTCAAGCATGTTGCCAAATAAATTTGAGCCAAAGCGAAAGTTTAGATGGGTCTTTGCAATCGAGGGTATCGATGCTTATCTAGTTAAGACAGCGAACCGTCCGACTGTTAACACAGCGAATATTGAAATTCCATTCATGAATTCAACTCGTTATATCGCTGGTAAAACCAAGTTCGATGCAATTAGTTGTACAATACACGATCCAATTGCACCGTCTGGTGCACAGCAGGTAATGGAATGGGTAAGAACTCACTTTGAATCTGTATCAGGTCGTTCTGGTTACGCAGATTTTTATAAGAGAGATTGCCAGCTTAAATTGCTTGATGCAGTAGGTACAGTTGTAGAACTTTGGGATATCAAGGGTTGCTTTTTAGAGTCCGCTAGCTTTGGTGATCTAGATTACGGTTCAGAAGATCCTGCAGAGATTTCTCTCACGATCAGATTTGACAACTGCGTACTTCAGTACTAATCTTACAATATAAAAAATAATTTTCTTTTAAATTGTGACTTGTCAAGAAGCGCTTTGCGCTTCTTGACTTTTTTTATTTACTCTTCTTAATTCTCCTTTTAAATTTAATACTAACAATATGCCAGCGAGGTGCTTATATGAGTGAAGGTAATAACGAGGCTCGACAAGAGCTGTTTGGTTCTACTGCCCCGAACATGCCAACAAAGAATGTGATGAGGGATGATTTTGGGTTTGAAGTACCTATAGAGGCTGTTCCTCTACCGTCTAAAGGAAAAATTTATGATGCAGATAGTCCGCTTCATGGAAAAGAGACTTTGGAAATAAAGGCCATGACAGCCAAAGACGAAGATATTCTTACTTCTCGCGCCTTAATAAAGAAAGGTACCGTTATAACTGAGCTACTACGCTCTTGTTTGATAGATAAATCTATTAATCCTGATGATATGGTATCTGGTGATAGAAACGCGATTATGACTGCTTTGCGTGTTACGGGTTACGGTTCAGAATATAAGGTCGAGGTAGAGTGTCCTGCATGTGGTGAAAGATCAAGCCAAAGCTTCGATCTAACAGATATGCCTATTAATACTTTGGATATTGATCCAGTCTCGATTGGTGCTAATGTTTTTGAGTTCACATTACCAGTGACTGGGTTACCTGTTAGGTTTCGATTTCTAACCGGCGCAGAAGAGCAGGAAATAATGACCATTTCGGAGAGAAGAAAAAAGAAAGGTCAAACTGCCGACAATATGATAACCCAACGCTTGACTTATTCTCTAATCGAAGTGAATGGTATCAGGGATAAGACAAAAATCCAGATGTTTGTTAAGAATATGCCGGCTAAAGACTCTTTATCATTAAGAAGATTTTTAGACAATAATGAACCAGGTATAGATCTTGCAGGCTGGATGGAGTGCCCTCATTGTACCGAAACTTCGGAGGTAAAGCTCCCTCTGGGAGCCTCGTTTTTTTGGCCTGACGCCTGAGCATAAAGAAGTATTTCTAAACCATATATTTCTTTTGATGTATTATATGGGGTTTGGGTATAGAGAATGTTACTTATTACCAGTTTGGCAAAGAATTTGGTTCATAGAAAGAATCAATAAAGAAATTAAGGAATCTAATAAGAATAATGGTGGTGAGGGTGCTGCAACTAGGGCAGCGCATCACAATGATCCAAATGTTCGAGCAATGATGGGTCGACATCGTGCTAATGTTCCGGCAAAATTGAGAAGATTTACATAATTAAGAATATGCTTAATGAAATAAAATGGAAAGATTTTTTTGCTGATTGCGCGACATACGTTATTAGTGAAAATAAAAGCTTCAGAATAAACGGGGATAAGAAGATCGCAGAAGCAACCGCAAATGCCTTGTCTAGCTCCAGGAAGCTATATAACGTATTGTGTTCTGAGCAGTCTTCTATTTTAGAGGTGAAAACTGCTATTATTAGTAAAAAGAAAGCAGCGAATCAATTTCTAAAAACCACCGGCATTTGTTGGCCCTTTTAACCTATTGCGTACGTATTTTATCGGTGCGTAATAATTATTCCTAGTGGTTAACTTTTTGGGGGCAGCGTGTCTGAAGATTTGGGAAAACAGGTTGAGTTACAGGCTCAATTAAACAAGCTTCTACAAGACCGCATAAAACTTCAAAATCAATTAAATTCTGCATGCGGACAACAGGCCGGCTGCGCTCAGCAAATGAATGAAGCTGCTGAAAAGGCCACCGCTAATCAAGAAAAGCAGGCAAAGGGCCAGCAAAAGATAACGCAAGAGCAAGAAAAGGCTCGCAAATCACAAGAAAAATCTGGTAAAACCGCAGACGGATTCTTTTCTAAGATCACAACCGGTCAAGCTGCCGCAACTGGCGGTGTTATGGGGTTAGTCAAAGGCTTTAAGGATATGGGCTTTTCCCTTAGTGGGATGGGTAAGCTAATAAAGAGTTTCGTATCCGGATTGTTCAGTATCGGTGTGGCTATTATTAAGATGCCTTTTAAGATCTTTAGCGGTCTTGTTGGCATGGCTAATAATATGGCCCAAGCCGGAGTTGCGCTAAGGCAAGCGTATGAAGACGTGCGTAAAGAATTCGGTTCATTCGCAGAAGGTCCTGCCAAAAATGTAATCGCCGGCTTTAAGGATATGACAAAATCTGCCAATAATTTAGGTGGCACTGGTTTATCCGTTTCAAAAGTTTATGGTTGGGGCCCCGATGGCATGGCTGCGATGTTGAAGGACGTAGCTGACATTGCTAAGGGTCTTGGATCTGCAATGAACCTATTGGGNGATGAGTTTGGTAAAGTTGCTCAAAAAGCCGCAATGTTTAAAAAGGGTATGGGTCTTTCTGGCGAGCAAATGGGCAAACTTATGAAAGATGCCAAGCTATCTGGTAAGTCTCAAACTGAAATGATGACTGAAGTTGGTAGCATGTCATTACAAATGGCTAAAAAGTTTGGGCTTAGCTCTAAAGATATTGCTCGAGATATAGCTGACATGAAGGGTGACTTTGTTACGTTTGGTAATGTGAGCACAACTCAAATGGGGGCCGCTTCGGCTTACGCTAGAAAACTTGGCATGACCATGAAAGATCTTAAGGGTGTGGTTGACAAGTTTGACAACTTTGAAGGAGCCGCAGATAGCGTATCACAATTGAATCAGGCATTTGGTATCCAGCTTGATACGATGAAGATGATGAACGCTGAAAATCCAGCAGAGCGAATTGATATGTTGAGAGAATCCTTCTTCGCTGCTGGTAAGTCTATAGAAAATATGACTCGCCAAGAAAAGAAGCTTCTACAACAACAAACAGGTCTAACTGAATCTGCACTAAAGAACGCTTTCGCAGCCGAAAACCAGGGTATTGCGTATGAAGACTTTGCTGACGCTGCCGCCGATTCTGAAGAAGCGCAAATGTCAGAAAAAGAGGTAATGCTTAAGCTTGCCGAAGCTATTGAAAAAATCACCAAAACCGGCCCACAGTTTACTGGAATTTTTGATGCATTTTTCAAAGGTTTTGGTAAGGGTATGGCTTATCAAAAAGATTTTAGGGCTTTGCTGTCAACAATTCGTTCATTTTTGTTTGTTGTATATGACTTTGGTAAGAAAATCGGTGGTGTGTTTGCCGATATATTGGCAGAAACTGGATTGCTAGGGGGCTTGCAAGATCTTTTTGATCCTGGTGCTCTTAAGATCTTTTTAGATGACATAATGAAGACTGTCTGTAAGCTCAAGGCTTGGTTAATCGATGGGACAGGTAATCCTGATGAGATCCTACAAGAGTTTACAGATAAGTTTGCCAATTTCTTTAGCGATAAAAAGAAAGCGCTAGGTAAAACAGGCGGCGCGCTTAAGCGTATGGGGCTACTATTTTCAAAACTCTTTGGCGCTGTAACTGGTTGGTTATGGAAGAAGTTGGCTCCACTTTTCACATCTATGTTTGAAAAAGTTGGTGCTTATCTTTCAAAGAACTGGAAGCCAATTGCAATGTTTGTTGCTAAATACGTAATGGCTCCATTATTAATATGGGCTGTAATGAAAGGCTTCGTATTTGCAGCCGGTGCCGGCTTAGCAAAAATGCTCGCAGCAAAATTTCTAGGAATTAAAGCCGCCGCCGCCGCTGCCTCGAAGGCTGGCTCAACAGGGGCTGCTGCTGCTGCATCTAGCGGCGGCTTAGCGGCTTGGCTCCAGTCTTTGGCGATGATGCCTAAGGGAACGATTGGTAAGGCTGCTCAAACATTAATAGCACTTGCTGCCGTATTTTCTGTGGGTGTCGTTATGTTCGCCGGGGCATTTTGGGCTGCTGGTAAGCTATTAAGGAAAGTTAGCTGGAATACTATGGCGAAGGTTCTGGTAATGGTAGCAGCCAGCATGGTCGCCACCGCTGGCCTAATAACTGCAGCTCTTATACTTGACGCAATGAAGAGCCAGATGGGTCAAGCTATTATTGGCCTGTTGGCTGCAGCTGCTGTATTTTCGATTGGTATGATTGCCTACGCTGGTGGCATCTGGGTTGTTAATAAAATACTTTCAAAAGTTCCCATGATGCAATTCTTAAAGCAGCTTGGGGTTATTGTTCTTTGTATGGCAATTACTGGATTAGCAATAATCGCAGCTGCTTTGCTTGTGGCTGATGGCGGTACAACAGCTGGCCTGGCTTTACTTGGTACGCTAGCGGCGGCACTATTGTTCAACGTTGGTATGGTTGCTTTTGCCGGTGGTATTTGGGTCGTTAGTAAGATATTAGCCAAAGTAGACTTAGGTAGATTTTTAAAACAACTAGGCACTATAGTACTTGCAATGGCTGCAACTGGATTGATGATAGCCGGCGGGGCAGCAATTGGTATGATGGGCCCTGCTCTTCTTTTGGCTGGAGCCGGCATCGTCGCTGCTGCCGCATTATTTACTGGAGGTATGCTCGCATTTGCAGGTGGTATTGCGATTGTTATGGCTGCGATTAATAAGATATCTGGCTTCGATAAATTTCCAAGTAAGCTCAAGGTAGTTGGGCTAGCAATGCTGGCCACTGTTGGATTATTGGGAATGGCAGCTGTTGGTGTATTAGCTGGTTTGGCTTATCCATTAATAATAGCGGGTCTTACCGCCTCTGCCGCTCTTTTTACTGGTGGTATGCTATTATTCGCTGGGGCTATAGCTACTGTAGATAGAAAATTCAAAATGAAAAAAGGTTTTGAGAAGAAACTGGATATTGTCCAGGACGTAATAAATATGACCGCCGAAATGCTAAAAATAGCTGGTAAGATGGGACTTACGGCGTTATTGGGCTTTGGTGGTCCTTCAATAGACAGCGGCGCTGCCTTCTTTATCGAGTCCGGACCTAAGTTATTCGAGATGGTAAAGAGTATTGACAAGATAAAAATCCCAGACCCCAAGAAGACAGCAGCTGTTGTAGGGATTGTAAAAGATTTAATAATGGCGATGTCTGCGCTTAAATCGCTTGTTCCAGAGCAAGGTGTATTTAGCTCTATTGCAACTATGTTGTCTGGCGGTTCTCCAAAGGCGTTAGTTTCTGAAATGGGTACATTTATTACTTCAATCTTAGATAAACTGCAAGAGTGTGTGAAGGGGTTTGTCAAGCTTGCGCAAGGTATGAGCAAGTCAGATTTAGAAAAGGGTAAAGTCGTTGCAAGCATGATTAAGGCGATTGCAGACGTTGCCGCAGCTATGGCGCCTACATTGAAATTAATATCAGAGGATGCTTCGTACGCTACAACAATGAAGCTATTATCTGCCGGTACGGTAACTCACAAGACTGGTACTGCTATGGAAGGTATGACCGTATTTTTCGATAAACTTATAGAGAAAATGCCACCGCTAATTACAGCTTTAGTTGAAGTAATGACAAAAGCTATGAAGGGCAAAGATCCAAAGAAAGTTTCCGCGCAGGCAGATGTTCTTGGCAAGATTATGAGCTCTGTAAAAGATGTGATGGCGGCTGTAGGCGAATTCCAAAAGATGGTTGGAAAGCAGGACGGGTGGCTAACATCTACTAAGGGCGCGATGAAAGAAGTTGAAAAGATGTTCGATCTGGTCGCTAAGTTGGTTGGTCCGGGCGGGGCTATCAATAAAATGATAACCGCAATGATAGAATTAGCAAATCAGCTCGTCAAACTAAATACAATTAAGCCTGAAGATATGAAAAATCAGATTAAGGTTCTTGAAACTATCGCGGGTGATGTATTACCTAATCTGGGTAATGCTATGCAAAAGATGTCTGAAATAGAATTCCCAGATCTAACCGAAAAAACAGGGTTCCTTGGCGGTGGTACCTCTGTGAAAGATCAAATCTTAAATGCATTTGACCAAATGGCGACGTTGATCACTGACGGGAACAAGAAATTAACTTCGATTTCTAGTATTTCCGCCCCATTTGATACGCTTAAAGACGCAATGTCTGGTTTAGAATCAATAGCTAAGGGATTTGACAATGATTATTTTGGTTCTTCTGGCACCGTCGTAAAGGCAGCGCAGGGCCTTGTCGAGTCTTATAACGCAACTTATGCTGCTCTTTCAACGCTAACACAGGCTCCGATGGATTTAGACATTAAGCTCCAGACATTTGCAGACGCAATGGGCATGGATAGCTCTACATTTACGATTGATAATGAAAAACTTAATTTTACAGTAAATGTTAACGTGACCATGGATGCTGAAAAGTTAAGTGATACGTTAACGGATAAACCAACAATGGGCAAGAAAACTATGAAACTAGCAGCGGGTGGATAAAATGACTAAAGAAGAAAAAGAAGAAATTGAAAAAGTTTATGGGGGTCTTTTAAAAGATTTTCCCTTTGACAAATATGATGAAATAATAGATAATATAAAGAAGCTTTTTGCGCATCCTTCTGCTAAAAAGGGCCTACTTAAGCATATAAAAGAAGAATTAGTGGATAAGAAATAGTGTCTGATGAAAAGAAAATATATCCTGAAGGATCTGGTGAATTTGGAGCACCTGACTCCGGCCGTCCTGGTAAAGTGGAATTTGACAAGGATGATCTGACTAGTCACACAAAGGCCACACTAAAGGATTATTTAAGCGGTTTAACGCACGGCAAAAAAAATGCGTTTCCAATTTCTCATGCTTCTTTAATAGATCCCAAGACGAAGGAAAAGAAAAGTCTAGATGATGAAATAGACACAAGGGCAAATTCTGAAGATAGGATAGCAGAGATTAGAGTCGATACAAACGATTCACAATTTGTTTCTTTGTCTAGAGATTCTCAGGAAGCAAATGCGATGAGAACGTATTCTGATTCTGGGAAGTTTACTGATATAGAAGATAAGTCTTCGACGCTTAAGACATTTTTTGATAAAAACAAAAGAGGTCCAGGTCATAGCTTGCTTAGGGATATTAAGCCCACTAAAAAATATGATAATGGTGAGTTAACAGACCCAACTGGCGTCGATAAAGAAATCTATAAAATTCCCGATGACGCACCAACAGTGCAAAAAAGAATTTCAGCAATTCTCACTAACAACAATAGGTTTTCGCCTTCACCAGAATCGCCCTATATTAGAGATGGGCAATATACGAAACCTGGCGCAGCATATGGTTCTATTCAAAAAAGCCTAGGTATGTACACTAGCAATTCACCCGCTGGTGATCTTGCTATAAATGATTTAAGAAAAATTGCTCATTCATTAATGCTAAAACAAACCGGACATTCTGGTCCAGATGGAAACCCAGATAGCGAAAATTTTATTACAGTTGCTCCAGGATCATTTGTAGATACTCGAGTTCCAATTCGAGACACATACGCTTCTCATGCCCATAAAGGATCTGGCCGGAGAGGGCGCCCATCACTAGATGCCGTTGTGCAGGATGAAGATGATGATGATCACTTTTTCAAATTTAATGATGGTAAGTCTTATGGCGCTACAAATTCTCATTTGGAGCCCTTTACAGGTAATCCATTAGCAGCAGTTACTTTTATCCTCCAGGGACTTATAACACTATTTGGGCTAAGTTTTGTTATTGGTATATTCTTAGAGCAGCTTTTTAAAGAATTTACTGATGAAAGAGCCCAAGGCAAAGACCCCGGATCACTTCCGCTAGGTAAGTCAACAGATGCACCAGCAGCTGCCTTAATTGATATAGGGGTTCCCTATCTAAGGTTTCCAGTATTCACATGTATAGCTTATGGTCTTGCTGCATTTTTTAGAATGAAATGGCCCAAAGCTAGACCTGATGATGATTTAGGGAATTTTATTTCTTTGGGACTCTGGTTTGCAGGTGAAGCAATCAATATATTCGAGTTTATCGATAGGATTAACGAGTCTAAGGGCTTCTATGTTAATTTAATGCGTAACATTATGAGGGACAATTCGAAGATCATAGACACCTTTACGGATCCGTTATTGGTTCTAGGCGCAATTGGTGAAGCGGCTCTTCTGGGTGGCTCTATCAAGGCTGTATTGGTAAAACTTTTATCGTTGTTTTCTGGTTTGTCATCATTTCGATTCTTTATGGCGGTTGCGATTGTAGGTGAGCGGTGTAAGATGGGCGAAATAAGGGATTTTTCTGGTCTTGGTGGTCAATTAATAGAAACTATACAAGATAATGGCGCCACTCGAGTGACCAAGAGCCGTGTACACAAAACGTCTAATGCTCTGGTATGGCGCCATCGTTCTGCTCCAGCAAAAATGATTTTACCTGTTGAGCTTTTGAATGCAAAAGGGATAGTAAATAACGGCCCAGATATTATGACGGCAGTCGCTGCGAAGGTCGGTGATTACGAAGGGACAGAAAGCCATAGAAGAAGAATTGATTTTGTCGACAACGGTAGAATTTCATCTGATGATGTTCTGAAGTTTGAAGACGAACTCGAATCCGAGTATATGCCATTTTATTTTCACGATCTTAGGACAAATGAAGTAATAAGTTTTCATGCATTTATAACTGATATGAAGGATTCATTCTCTGTTTCTTATACTGATACCGACGCTTATGGTCGTATTGATCCTGTGAAAATTTATAATAAAACTGCTCGCTCAATAAGCGTTGGTTTTTGGTTAATAGCAACCTCTCAAGAAGACTTTGATTCAATGTGGCTAAGTATTAATAAATTAACAAACATGGTTTATCCTCAATGGTCCGAGGGTCGCCAGTTAGCCTCAGAGGGTAAAAGCTTCATAATGCCCTTTTCACAAATTCCCACTGCTAGCCCAATGATTCGATTAAGGGTTGGTGATTTTATTAGATCAAATGGTAGTAAGTTTAATCTACAAAAGCTGTTTGGTTTACAACATGCGTCTGGTGAAGAGCCTAAGTTCACATTCGGTAAGAACCCCGGGATAAAAGCAGAAAAAGCGAATAAGGATGTTGATAAAGCTAGGGACGTTATAGTGGGTCAAGCCGACGTACTAAGCGAGCAAGACACATTTGGCGTAGGCAAGTTTGCTATTTTAAGAAGATCTACTGCACACCCTTACGTTACTTTAAAGAAGGGTGGAGCAGCTGGTGGTCTTTTGGGCCCACCTACTTTACCATTTTATACGTGGACTCGCGGAGATGCTATAGTCAAAATTACTAAAGCTGAAGATAGGCCGGGTGCACCCGATGTTGATACTAGCAAGGGTGAAGAGTACGTTATGAAAAAGCCCTATCAATATCGCGTAGAGTTTCAAAATCCGAAGGATCCAGCAAATCCGCATGACAAGGCTGATTTCGAAATGATCGTCTTAGCTTCTGACATGAAGGTAATAACAACGGAGGCCGAACCTATAGAGAATAAATTAAATGATCTAAAAGAAGCTGCTGACGCAGGTGAATTTTTTGATCCAGAAAAGAACTCTATTATGAAGGCATATGAGTCTACCCGCGGTAGAGGCCTTGCGGGATTTATTTCTAGTTTAGATTTCGACTATACAGACGCAACTTACGAAACTGGATCAATCACTCGTAGAGCGCCAAAGATGGTAAAGGTATCGATTAGTTTTGTGCCAATTCACGATATCGCTCCTGGAATGGACAGCCAGGGTGGTATGCGTGCACCACTTTACCCTGTCGGTGATATATCTGCGCATCTCGCCGGCGATGAGTTAGCAAATGTTGAAGAATATGGTGTAAAATCGTCAAAAGCACAGGAATCGTTTAAGGAGACGCAAGGCTCTTTGGGTCGTAGGCAAGATGAATAAAGGAGGTTTGGTTTGAGAAGATATGGGCCAGCCCCCATTATGGGAGGGGGTACTTTTTACGGTACGTATATCCCAAGTAAAATATTAAGAGAAGCAGCTTTAAGCGGTACAATATCTATACGAAAAGACTACCTTAGAGAAGGTGAAAGAATGGATACTATCGCTGGAGTTGAGTATGGCGACTCAAGGTTGTGGTGGATCATCGCAGGTGCCAGTGGTATTGGTTGGAGCTTGCAGGTCCCACCTGGGACCTATTTGTTGGTACCTACCAATTTAATGCAGGTAGCAGCCCTGGTATAAGGTGAACATCGATGGCTAGAGGTACAAAAACTAGGCTAAATCAAGCTATAGAAGATCTCAAGGCTTATTTTGGCGTATTATCTCAAGATGATCTATTTAATGTCCTTATGGGCGTATCGACAATGGATAACCTCCAAAAGGCTAATTTCGATATGGTCCAAGGCAAGCCTGCTCCTGAGCCAGGAATTGCTGCGATAATAGGCATGCTACAATCGAACGAAACTGCCTATTTTGCTCATGAGATTATTGCAAAAATAAACGAATTTAAGACCAAAAGTGGTGATGCTGAAAAGCTGGTTTCTGATGCGCTAATGGTGGTGTATGAAGATTCAGAAGCACAATTAGGTGACAAGATAGGTGTTAAGACTTCAATGTCTCAATTGGTGGTACCCATCAATAAAGATCCAAGAGACAAACCACCAATAGAACCCAACCAAGATGTTACAAACCCGAGTAAAGATAAGCCAGCTCTTTCTGCTTTTGTTGTTTTAAAAAATACGTTGAACCCTACAAAGAGGGGTACACCGGCTGCTGAAATTTTTATGAATACTATTCCCACTCTAGAAATGTCTAGATGTGTACCTTTTCTCGACGTAACATTAATCCCATCCGTTCCTGCGTTATCTGACGACGGTACAGTTCAAACAATATCTTTATTACAATTTTTAAGAGGTAACTTTAAGCCTGCCGGAGGCTCAGCAGACGAGACTATTGCCAAGGGCATTGATCTTAAGGTAAGAAAAAATGTCTTAAATACTCCACCGCCAAAAGTTAGCGATGAAAGTAAAAAGAAGCAAGATCCTTCGTTAACTTCTGCTGGTATGGAAATTTTTACTTCACCTCAAACACTTGTCATGGGTGATGAGTCATATACACCGCATGCTCCTGAATCTAGAGGCGCGCCTGTTATAGACAGGTTTAGACCCTTTATGAGCTTAAAGGACTTCAAGGTAAATTTAGTACCGTCTGCTGGGCTATTGACGTTTAAGTCAGCAGAGATGGGCCTTATTTTACATGACAGATCTAGACTCGCCGAAATCGCTGAATTTGTTAAACCAGATCTATATGGAAAAACGCAGATGTTGGTTACCTACGGCTGGTCTCATCCTGATGGTAATCTGCCAGGGAATGTTTACGGAAGATTTTTGGATAGTCTAAAGTGCACTGAGAAATATGGCGTCGTTAATTCTAGCTTTACGTTTGATAATGTTGGGCAAGTCAATATAACACTTAAGTTATCGCTAAAAGGATCTGCACAAGTAGAATTATCCAAAATATCTGCAGGCGCTGCCGTCAAGGATGCGTTAAAAGATGTTGAAAGACTTACTGAGGCGCTAAAAGGCGCTCGTAAGCAAAAGCCTGGTGGTGCAAAAGGGGCAAAAAAGATTGATGGTGGTCAAATAGTGTCCAGGATGTCTGATACTGGATCTGCTATGGGGTTTAATAAAGAGACAGGTAAGAAAATAGACGAATTTATTAAAAACGCCAGAAAAGTCGGCGCGCCTGGTAATCTAAAAAAAGTCCTACCATTATTAAAGAAGTTAAAAAATGCAGTCCCTAAAGCCCAAAAGGCCATGGCGCGCATTGTTGCAAAGAAAGTTGGAGATGTATCCAAAAAAAGGAAATTATCGCTACAAGCGAGCAAAAAAGAGCTTCTAGATCCTTTTATGAAAACTTTTGTAGGACATAATCAGAAATTTGTAAATATCAATGAGAATGATGTAGGGTACACTACTTTTGGTAATCTTGTTTTGGCGTTCTGCGGATATCCACTTTGCGGTACTGGCCAATTTGATGAAGTGCAATTCATATTCTATACCTTCAACAGCCATGCTTCATATATGAAAGATGCACCAATATCTAGCTTTCCAATCAGTATTCAAACATTTACTCAGAAATTTAGGGAAAAATGTAAAACGTCTACGAATATGCCTATCGGCGCGTTTATTAGGTTTTTATCAAAAGAATTTGTTTCAAGCCAGACTGCGGAAGCGTATGGGCTAACAGATCTATACGAAAAAGATAAAGAGAATCCTGGTAAAATTAAGCTTAAAAAAGTTTTTGAAGATGAGGGTGGAAAAACGCTGCTAAAGAGTGTAAAAGACTTAAGGTTAAAAGACGCGTATGGAATAAAAGACGAAGAAGCTGATATTAATTTTAAGGTCCCCAGAATACAAATGCAGGCAGAGTGTCTAACTGCTGATGAGGATGGGAAATCAATTTATAGAATCCATATTTTCGATCAAAATTCTACTTCACATACGACGTTGGCACAGATATGGCAGGCTTCCCAACAGGAAGCTATTACGCCGTTTACTAGCGGTATCGCAAAAGCCGCCAGAAAAGAAAAGGATAAAAGCGGAAGCAAAGAAGAATTCATATCTCAGATTAATGCTGCTTTAAAGAGTGGAATTTTAGAAGCGATTCCATCAACTACTGAGATAACAGAATCTGATGTTGAAAGTGGAAGCGTAAGATTTCGAGTCAAGAAAGACTTTACATACGTAAAAGATTTTTTGAAATCCGTTATGCCCACCATCATATACGGTAATAATACCACGAACGTAATAACAGCTAATCTCGCATCAATGAATAACCCTGCAATGACCAGCATTAATATGAGAAGATCAGGGTTGGGGGCAGGTACTTCTGCATTAGGCTTAAGGGAGTCTGGCTTACCATTACAGATTGCACCAACCAGACTCTCGCTACAAACCATGGGCTTTCCAATTGCTACAATCGGTCAAACATTTTTTGTGGATTTTGGTACGGGTACCAGCGCTGATAATATCTACTGTGCATCAAAAGTTAGTCATACAATTTCTGCCGGTAATTTTCAAACAAGTTGGGAGTTTCAACCCCTAAATGCTTATGGCTCATATACCAATATCGGAAATGCTGTAAATCAAGCGGTCGCAGAAATTGAGTCTGATTAAATTGAAAATCTGTATTCAGATTTATACAATTATTCATGAGACTGCTAATAGATAGATCACTTTTCGGGCAAAATCGGTATCTTTTGCTAGATGGTAAAGAATACGCTTGGGTTGACAATAGNGATGTAGATCATGATCTGTTTTTAGATATTAACGAATCTAACACTCTAAATGAATATTTGAGGCTATACGATATTGATCCAATAGAATTTATAGACAAAAAGTATAAAGCAATGATGAATGTAGTTGCTGCGCANTCCCCAAACTGGAAATACGTTTTACCGAAATCTGTTTATTCTAAAAAGCTAGATATTCTTAATACGTTCCTTGAGGACACATACCCTATTATCAATAAAGATAATTACGCAAAAACATTAGAGGCCGGGAATTTTATATTAAGGCAGCTCGAGGAATTTAAGCCCAATAAAGAAGTATTAGGTTCTAAAATAGAAAATCCGACGATTAAAAAAATAATACAATCTTTTACCCCGGGCAGTAATGGCTTAACTAAAAAGCTAACTTATGATAGGTTTAAAACCGTAACAGGTCGCTTGGTGGTGCAAAACGGACCGCAAGTATTACTTCTACCTAGACGTATGAAGAATATTTTTGAAAGCAGTTATTCCGAGGGTAAGATTTTATGGGTTGACTTTGTGTCTCTAGAGCCACGTTTTGCAAAATTGCTAACAAGCGACGTAGCTAAAAAAGACATTTACACAGATATAATAAAAGAATACGACTTGTCTTATAGCAGAGAAAAGGTGAAAGCAGCTGTTTTATCTACATTATTCGGCGCTGGTTTGTCAAAATTAACAGAAATTGTGGGNAAGGAAGCNTTTNTTATCAAAAAGGCGATAGATGAATATTTTAATCTCAAACATATTTTGTCTATGACTGGTGATTATAGTAAGGGTAAGATCAAAAATTATTTTGGAAGACCTATTCCGCTTAAGAAGTTAACATCGAATGTCGCTGTAAATAACTTTATACAAAGTTCAAGNGTTGATGTGTCNCTTATGGGATTTTCAAGCTTAATGAAGGATGCTAGGATGCCGAATACCGTAAAGCCACTTTGTATAATTCATGATGCGCTGGTGTTAGACGTTAAGAATAGTGATATAGAGCAAGTTTACAAGATAATTAATGAAGGGATAGATATTGAAAATGTTGGCCATTTTTTTCTGGAGTGTGATATAATATGAAAGTTTCTATTAAAGATGTTGTGCTAGACATTCTTTCTGAAGAGAAAGAAGAAGGCNATNANCCGAAAAAAGAAAAGAAGCTAAAACCTGGNGTAGAGGCTTCAACTGGATCTGGTAGNTTTTCTGCTGGTGTTAATGAGGCNGGTGCCCTTGCCAAAGAAGATCCNAAGCAATTAATGAAAAATCTGCAAATAAGATCTGCNACGGGTGGAAATGATATCGAAAGAGTGAAGNNGTTGCTCAAGCAGGCNTTTGTCGGTGCTGATGCAATGAANNCGGTATACACATCGCTAAAGACTGTTACTAAAGGAGAAAAAACTGGGTTACGTGTAGATATCTCTGAGATTAAAGTGCGAGACGGTATAAAGTACTTATATCATACACTAGTTGGAGCAAGAAGCGCCGGGATCCTAGACTTAGATTCATTAGTACAAATAGAAAATGATTCAGGAAGCGTTATTATTTACTCTGGAGAAAAAAAGACTTGGCAATGATTATAGATAGCAAAAAAGAAGTTATAGAATTAAAAAATCTTAGTGATTTATCTGCTCTTGAAACCCATTCTTCAATGGATGATATCGCTGTGATCCTATGTAGCATAGTGACAACCTCTTTAAGCCCTACTGCGGGTGATATATTAAGGATTAATTTGAAGCTTTGCCATATTAATAAAGACGGAAATTTCACAAAACATAGGAATGTAGCATCATTTTTTGAAGATCCAAAAAGGGAATTATCGAATGAAGAATCTCAATTTTTAGATTTTTCTATTAGCGACAAGAATGGCTCAAGCATAAATTGGGAATTAATATCTGGGTTGTTACAGAAAGCTGAATTAGTAATCGCTCATAATGCAGCATTCGTAAAGCCGTGGATAGAAAAATATACTGGGAATATGGATGTATTATGGGGTTGNAGCATGGATCAAGTTAATTGGGCTGAGATGGGATTTCCGTCAAGAAGTCTAAATGTATTATCAGTATTTTCTGGCTTTTTTTATGATTTTAAAAATTCTGCTTCTACCTTAGACGCCTTAACTCATGTGTTAAGCTTAAACAATTCAACAAAAAATCTAATAATAAAAGCCAAGTCTCCTGATCTCCAAATATTCGCAGCAAATGCTCCTAGGGAGCTAAATCACTTGCTGAAAGAAAGACGATATCGCTGGAATCCCGATGTTGGAAGTTGGTGGCTGGGACTAGAAAACACAGAGCAAGGAGAGCTTGAATCGAAATGGTTATCGAATAATTTACCCGGTACGGAACCACAAATTTTCGAAATTGATCCTAAATTCAGATTTTCAAGATAATTAATATTATGAACACTAAGCTTATTAGAGAATTTATACGACTTTTTTTAGAGAGATCAAGCGATGTACTCGGTGAACCTGACCTCTCAAACCAAGAGGAAAGAGAAAAAGAGAAAAAAGATTCTGAGAAAGATGAAATGTCTGTTGCTGCTGGTATGCCTGGTGTTTCCACACCGCTAGGTACTGGACCGACCTACCCTGCTAAAATTGTCAAAAAGAATAAGAAAAGACAAAAAAAGAAATAGCATCTATTCTGAAAACCCTTCAATTCGGTAATATAATCATAATACAGTTGATAAGTTGCCAATTTAAAAATATGGAGGTGAACCATGGCAGTAGATTTTGAAGCAATTAGAAGAAAGTTAAACCAACTTAGCGGTCAAGGGAATAAGCGCAATGCAATGTGGCGACCGCAAGAGGGAGAAGAAGTTACAGTACGTATTCTGTCATTTCCCAATAATGATGACGGTCTACCTTTTACTGAGCGTTGGTTTTATTACAACATCGGTAATAACCCAGGCCTACTAGCGCCATATCAGTTTAGTAAGCCAGATCCGATTCAGGATCTTATTAATAAGCTTCGTGATGAAGGCACAAAGGAGTCTTATGAGCTAGCCAAGAAGCTTTATCCGAAGCCTAGATATTACGCGCCTGTAGTTGTTAGAGGTGAAGAAGATAAGGGGATTAGGGTTTGGTCTTTTGGTAAGATGGTATATCAATCTTTGTTGAATATTATGTTAGACGAAGACTATGGCGATATTACTGATGTCGCTGAAGGACGAGATGTTAAGGTGATTTGTACAAAGGCGCCAGGTCGAATGTGGGCAACTACAGAAGTTCGTCCTCGGGGCAAACAAAGCAAGCTGTCAGACAATAATAAGCAAATTGAGAACTGGGTTTCTAGTATTCCGAACTTGGATGATATGTACTCACTTAAGTCCAGCGAGGAACTTGAGAAAATTATAAATGATTGGCTAAATGGCGATCTAGAAGACTCAAGCACTGAAAGTACAGGTACCACAAGAAATACCAACTTTCAGAGTAATAATACCAGCGCAAATACAGAGACACAAAAGAAATTTAACAGTCTGGATGACGCGTTCGCAGACTTAGAGAGCGATTTTTAAAAGAGGATTTTAAATGGCAAAAAGAAAGTCTAAGAATCAAACTGACGACTTTACTTCTGACCTAATTTCTTCATTAAATAAAGAGCATGGATCTAAGGTTGCATATAACCTGCATACCGATTCATCTCCGACACATGTGAAGAGGTGGGTAAGTACAGGTTCAAAACAGCTTGATTATATTATTTCAAATAAAAGAGAAGGTGGATTGCCTGAGGGTCGGATCATAGAAATTTTTGGTCCGCCCTCAATTGGCAAATCGCACATCGCGATACAGATAGCTAGATCAACCCAGCAAATGGGCGGTATAGTTGTTTATATAGACACAGAGAACGCAACTAGCGTTGAAAATTTAGGTCTACTAGGTGTTGACATAACAAAGCGTTTCGTGTACGTTGATACGCATTGCACAGAAGAGGTCTTGTCCATTGCCGAAGCTACAATTATGAAGGCAAAAGCAATGGACAAAGATGTACCCATTACTATTATATGGGATTCAGTTGCTGCTTCATCTCCAAAAGCGGAGTTGGTTGGTGATTATGATCAAAACTCTATCGGACTACAGGCTCGAGCTATTTCGAAAGGTATGAGAAAAATTACAGGTGTAATAGGTCAAACTAATACATTGCTGATTTGTTTAAATCAAATTAGGACTAATATCGGGGTTATGTATGGTGATCCGACAACTACGCCGGGTGGAAAAGCAATTCCATTTCATTCTTCTGTAAGAATCAAGCTTGGTGCAGGTCAGCGGATAGAGAATAAGAAAAAAGAAGTAATTGGCATCAACGTTTCTGCGAAAACGATAAAAAATAAGGTTGCACCCCCATTCAGGACTGTAAATTTTGAGATTCACTTTGGGAAAGGTATTGTTGAGCACGAGCAGGTGTTCGATGAACTTAGGAAAGCGGGTCCAGCGATAGTTGGAGATAACAAGATAGAGTTAGCAGGTACCGGCGCGTGGAAATCTTTGCTTGTACATAATCAGAAAACCGGTGAAGTATTGGCTGAGAAGAAATTTTATAAATCTGATTTTGGGGAGCTGTGGAGTAATCCAGATCACAAAGGTTATATAGACGACTTGCTTGAAGCAACAATGGTCAGAAAAATGTCAGACCCAAAGTCTGTCGATATTGATCCAGAGTCTTATGAGGAGATTAGATCAATATCGCTAGAGGCTGGTGACGACTTTATGGAATTGGATACGTGAAGCAATTTGCAAGACCGCTACTTATAATCGACTCGTTGAATCTTTTTACAAGACACTTTATTGCAAACCCAACAATTTCAGAAAATGGTAATCATATTGGAGGTATTGTTGGGTTTCTAAAAGCTATCCAGCTTTTGTCTGAGAGGTTCTCTCCTTCAGACATATATGTTGTATGGGAAGGAGGAGGATCGCCTCGCAGAAGAGCGATACAGTCTTCTTATAAGGATATGCGACGCCCACAAAGGTTAAACAGATTTTACTCTGAAGATGAGATCCCAGACACTTTTGAAAATAGAAATTGGCAAATTGCTACAATTATAAAGCTTTTAAACAAAGCTGCAGTAAGACAATTTTACGTATCTGATTGCGAGGCGGATGATATTATCGCGTATATGTGTAATGATGTATTTTCAGAAAAGGAAAAAATCATTATATCTTCTGATAAAGATCTCTATCAGTTAATCGATAAAAATACATTACAGTGGTCTCCTGGTCAAAAAAGAATAATCGATAGAAATAGTGTGAAACAAAAATTTGAAATATACCCTGAAAATTTTTGTTTGGTTAGGAGTTTTGTGGGAGATCCCTCTGATAATCTCCAGGGTATAAAAGGTGCTGGGTTTAAGAGTATGGTTAAGAGGTTTCCAGAAATTAATGAAAGCAGCTTACTAATAGATGATCTAATTAAGTTAGCTGAGGCAAAAAGCCAGCATAGCAAATTGAAGCTTTATTCAGAGATTGCGAATAACTCAGAAATACCAAGAAACAACTGGAGGCTTATGAATTTAGGTATCAGAAATTTGTCGGCATTTCAAATTCAAAAAATAGATAGTTCTTTAGAGAATATTCATGATAAAAAAAGNGATAAACTTGGGTTTATTCGTGAACAAAATAGAATTGGTGTTAAAAATTTTGATGTAGAAAGATTCTTCTTAGCAATTAGGAATTTAGGTCGATAATGGAAAATAACGCATACGAAGCAGATGTCTTAGAACATGTCCCATCTGGACAGTTTTCAAAATATAACAAGCAATTTCAAGAAAAAATCTTACAAGGTCTTTTGACTGATCATAATTGGGCCGCTCAAATGGTGGAGGTTATGAGATACGATTTTTTTGAACTTGTTTATCTAAAGTTCTTATGCGAAAAATATTTTAATTATTATTTTAGATATAAGTGCTTTCCAACAACTCAGCTCTTAATATCGATTATTAAAGAGTCATTTCAAGAAGAGAATGATGACTTATTAAAAAATCAAGTTATAGATTTTTTGCATAGAATGAAAAGGAACCCGAACCCAGGTGATGTTGCGTACGTAAAGGAAAAGATTCTTGACTTTTGCAAGAGGCAAGCGTTTAAAGAGGCACTCGAGAAATCAGTAGAGCTAATTTCTGAAGATAAATTTGATCATGTTCTTACATTGATGAAGAACGCTGTATCAATTGGTTTGCCAAATTCGGCTGGTCATGATTTTTTTGAAGATATTGAGGCCCGCTTTATAAAGATTAATAGACAGGTATGTCCAACTGGTATACAAAAACTCGACGCGTCTGATGTCCTTAATGGTGGGCTCGGCCGTGGAGAAATTGGGATCGTTACTGCAAATACTGGTGTTGGTAAATCACATTGGCTAGTTGCAATGGGCGCCAACGCGATGCGTGTAGGAAAAAATGTTTTACATTATACATTTGAGCTAACCGAACAGGCTGTTGGATTAAGATATGATTCGAACCTTTGTGGGATCAATTCGTCAGATGTAATTAACCAGAAAGAAAAAGTGATTAATTTTTACGAAAGCAACGAGGATCTTGGGAGATTAATAATAAAAGAATATCCCACAAATTCTGCTTCTGTTGTTACGATAAGAAATCATATCGATAAACTTTTGTTAAGAGGATTTAAGCCAAGTGTGATTATAATAGACTATGCAGATATTATGAGATCAACCAGAGCCTATGATTCATTACGGCATGAGCTTAAATTAATTTATGAAGAACTTCGAAATCTTGCGATGGAAATGAGTATCCCGATTTGGACTGCGTCACAAGCAAACCGCGATTCTGCAAATTCTGATATTGTCGGGCTTGAAAATATGTCTGAAGCATATGGCAAGGCGATGGTCGCTGATTTTGTCGTTTCTTTATCTAGAAAACCAATGGAAAAAGCCACTGGCCATGGTCGCTTATTTGTCGCTAAAAATAGAGCTGGAAAGGACGGAATCGTTTTTCCTGTTCACATAGACACAAGTATGTCTAAAATTGAAATATTGGATGAAGAAGTCCAAACTTTGTCTGAGGCAGTTCAAAGCGACGAAAAGGTGATGAAGGAAAATCTAAAAAAGAAGTGGGATGAGCTAAAGGGTTAGTTAGGAGAAAAAATGGGAAATTTCGAAAAAGCACTATCAGAAAGCCTAGAATACTTTGGTGGGGATGAGTTAGCGGCAAACGTTTTTGTAACAAAATACGCTTTAACAGACCGAGATGGGAATATTTTAGAAACAAATCCTGAACAGATGCATCGCCGATTAGCTAGCGAATTTCATAGAATAGAATCCAGATATAAAAATCCGCTAACGCAAAAAGAGATATTCGAGTTATTTGATCAGTTTAAGTACGTTGTGCCTCAAGGTTCACCAATGTCCGGTATTGGAAATCAGTTTCAGGTACAATCAATTTCAAATTGCTTTGTGATTGAAAGCCCGTTTGACTCCTATGGCGGAATTTTGAAAGTAGATCAGGAATTAGTCCAAATTGCTAAACGCCGCGGCGGAGTTGGATTTGATGTATCGACTATTCGCCCAAAGGGCCAAGCCACGGGTAACTGCGCGAGGACCACAGATGGGATTGAAGTATTCATGGATAGGTTCTCAAACTCCTGTCGAGAGGTAGCCCAGAACGGCCGTCGTGGGGCTCTAATGTTAACAATATCTGTCCATCACCCACAGGTTTTAGACTTTATAAAAATTAAAAGGGACTTGAAGCGCGTTACAGGCGCCAACATTAGTGTTCGATTAACTGATGAGTTTATGAAAGCTGTAAAAGAAGAAAAAGAAGTCCAATTACGCTGGCCAGTAGACAGTAAGAGTCCTGATGTTTCGAAGATGGCGTCGGCTAACGAGATTTGGGATCAAATTATAGAGTCAGCTCACGCCTGCGCTGAACCTGGTATTTTATTCTGGGATACAGCGAAATCAATGACTCCAGCAGACATATACACAGCTGATGGTTTTGGATCAACCTCTACAAATCCTTGTGGGGAAATTATCCTTTCTCCCTATGACAGCTGCCGTCTAATGTTAGTAAATTTAACTTCGTTTGTAGATTCAGCGTTTACCAAGAGCGCAAAATTTGATTGGGATAAATTTTCCGAAGTTGTAATAAAGACACAAAGATTAATGGACGATATGATCGATTTAGAGCTTGAGCAAATCGATAAAATTATTAATAAGATTGAATCTGATCCTGAGCCTAGTCACGTAAAAGCTATTGAGTTGGATATGTGGAATAATGTAAAAAGTCGAGCTATTCAAGGTCGTAGAACGGGATTAGGAATTACTGGTTTGGGTGATATGTTGGCTTCTTTAGGCATTACGTATGGATCAAAAGAATCAATCAAGATGACTGAAGAAGTATATTCGAATCTAGCAACCAGCGCTTATAAATCTTCGTGCATTCTTGCAAAAGAAAGAGGCTCATTTCCAGTCCACGATCATAATCTTGAAAAGGATCATCCATTCTTAAGTCGTATTTGGGAAAAAGATCCTGAAATCCTTGAGTTAAGTAAAAAGTTCGGTAGAAGAAATATCGCAATTACAACTACAGCGCCAGCAGGTTCAGTATCAGTATTAACACAAACTACATCTGGAATCGAACCTGCGTTTATGCTTCATTATATGAGAAGAAAAAAATTAACTGAAAATGATTTAGACGGTCGAGTTGATTTTACGGATGATAGTGGCGATAAGTGGCAAGAATATACAGTATACCATCATGGTTTCAAAAAATGGATGGAGACTCTTTCACCAGACACGGTGGATACAACAAACAACGATAAGCTGGTTAAATTAAGCCCATATTCAGGCGCAACAGCGAATGAAATTGATTGGGTCGCAAAAGTTAAAATGCAAGCCGCGGCTCAAAAATGGGTTTGCCATGCAATTTCTAATACAACAAATCTGCCAGCAGACACTAGTATCGAGACTGTTAAAAGCGTATATATGGCAGGATGGGAAAGCGGTTGCAAAGGGGTGACCATTTATCGCGATGGTTGTAGAACGGGCGTACTCGTCAGTAATGAAGCCCCAGATATTTCTGAGCAAAAAATCCAAAATATTAACGCACCTAGGCGCCCAGAGACTTTGTCATGTGAAATACATAGATCACAAGTTAAAGGTGAGGCGTGGACGATATTAATTGGTTTAATGGACGGTAGGCCCTACGAAGTCCTAGGTGGTAAGTCGGAGTTTATAGAGATTCCAGCGGCTTATAGTTCTGGTAAAATTACAAAGCGTGTCAGAAAGACTATGCCGTCTAAATATGATTTACACTTTGGCGAAAATGGGAACGAAGTAGTTGTTAAAGATATTGTAAAGGTTTTTGATAATCCTGATCATGCTGGGTTTACGAGAATTATTTCTTTGGCTTTGCGCCATGGCGCACCTATTCACTATATCGTTGAGCAACTACAAAAAGATAGAGACGCTCATTTATTTTCATTTGCACGAGTTGTATCCAGGGTGTTAAAAAAGTATATAAATGACGGCACAATCCCAGGTGGGAGCAGAGTGTGTCCTGAATGTGGGGCAGAAGACTCTATGAAGTACCAAGAGGGGTGTGTTGCATGTACCTCTTGTGGCTATTCCAAGTGTTCTTAAGGAGAGTAAAATATGAAGTGGATGACTAAAATATCACCGTTAATAAAAGAAGTAGAAATGCGTCATAACCCCGTAATAGTCAGGGTTAATAAATTCGATGAGGATGCTGCGAAAAAATTTGATCAAGAAATTGCGCGAGCGCACAATACGGGACAAAAGGTAATTCCCGTAGTTATTGATTCTTATGGCGGTCAAGTCTATAGCTTGATGTCAATGATATCAGCAATTAAACACTCTGAGCTTCCGATTGCCACGATAGTCGAGGGTAAAGCGATGAGCTGCGGCGCTGTTTTATTTTCATTTGGGGAAGAGGGTCTCCGATTTATGGACCCAAATGCAACGGTTATGATTCATGATGTTTCATCCATGGATTGGGGTAAGGTAGAGGAGCTTAAAGCTGGTGCGAAGGAAGCCGATCGCTTAAATACTAAAATATACACCATGATGGCAAGAAATTGCGGAAAAAAAGATGATTATTTTATGAAGATTGTTGATAAGAAAAAGCATGCAGATTGGTTTCTTGATGCAGAAGAAGCAAAGAAACATGGGATGGCTAATCAGCTAAGGATTCCAAAGATAACAATAGGCGTTTCAGTCGAAATAGAATTAGAATAAACATAGATTTCTCCATATTTAAAAGCATGGGGAAATATGATCATTTAGAGACGCTCCGACAGAAACTTGCTTCTCGAGCAAGGGGTAAGAAGGTTAGCTCTGCTTTGGTTTCTCTTTGGTTGAAGTTTGATGAATGTTTAGACAAGTATAAGCCGAGTTGTAAAGAGAATGATGCTGTCATTCGTGAGTTGAGAGAAATTCAGGCTTCAATAAAAGAAACCATAAATGGCGGAGCCGAAGATAATGTCTGAGAACGGATGGGCCGAATACTCAAAACTAGTGCTAAAAGAGTTAGAAACTCTTTCAACAGGAATCGAATCACTTAAGGACGAAGTGCATGATCTTAAACAAGATATTGCGCTTTTACGAGACAGGGAAGATAGAGTAACTGAGCTAAGGCAATGGAAAGAAAAAGTTGATGAAGTAGTGTCTCCCACCCAACTTCAAACACTGGCTAATGATGTCGAAAGCCTAAAACATTTTAAAACCAAGTCGATCACTATTTTTGCCGTCGCTCAAGCTGCCATGGCAATATTTGCTTGGGCTATAAATTTTATTAAATAATTTTTAAAAAAACTAAAAAAATAGCTATAATTTATTCATGAATCATTATATTTCATGGAGACATTTGACCTATGCCTGAGGGACCAGAGTGCAGAAAATATGCCCTTTTTTTAGGTGATTATATCGGTGGTGACACACTAGAAAGCATTAATATAGTGTCTGGTAGGTATTCTAAAAAAGAATTACCAGGCTTAGAGGATTTTAAAAAAAAGCTACCATTACAAATCCAGGGTGTTGGGGTGCATGGTAAATTTATCTATTTCATCTTTCAAGACAAAAGCAGTCTTTGGTCGACCCTAGGAATGACCGGTGCTTGGGAAAAGTCAAGCTCAAATCACACACGGGTATCTTTAAGATTCTCAAATGGAAAAATAGCGTATTTCAATGATATGAGAAATTTTGGGACTATTAAGTTTTCTTTTGATCCAAAACAACTGGCAATGAAATTAGCTTCATTTGGCCCGGATATGCTGGCCGATGATATTAGTAACGAGGTATTTCTTTCTTCTTTAAGAAAAAAAGACGATCTTAATATAACTAAAGCGCTACTAGATCAAACAGTTGTCGCCGGTGTAGGGAACTATATAAAGGCAGAGTCTCTTTATCTTGCAAGAATAAGCCCGTTTAGAAAAGTAAGAGACCTATCAGATGCGAATTTAAAAATATTAAATAAATCAATAAAATCTGTAATGAGGGAATCGTTTCAAACAGGCGGTACGACGATAAATTCGTATAAAGATTTTTATGGTGAAATTGGTGATAACAATTCTCGTTTTTTAGTTTATAATCAAGATAGTGATCCAGATGGAAATCCTGTCAAAAAAGAAAAGACACCAGATGGCAGAACAACGCACTGGGTACCAGAAGTTCAGGGGTAAAATATGAAAGAGTTTAATTTTAGCGATGATGTAATCGTCTACATATGCAAGGCGTTGCAAATCGCAATGATTACAGGTACAGATATTGTTGACAACTTAAGAATGATGAAATTAGTTGAAGGTGAATCAGGTACTCTAGAGGCCACAGAAGAGTTTAAGGCGCAATTTGAATCCAACATAGAAAAGATGATGGAGGAAATTGAAAAATCCAACAATTTAGACGAGACACCAGCATAACATTTTAATATTTATCTTTGTGAGCTACAAAGAAAAAATAAAGCAAAGACAAATTTTAAGAGAACTTCGTAAAGCGAAGGCTGAGCTGTCAATGCTTTCATCATATCTGCTAGAATGTGAAGACGCCTTAACTGAATATTCATTAGAGTGGAGCTCTGATTTAAAGTTTATACTTGAGCACTTGTCACCCAAGACAGAGCCGACCTCCAATGAAAAAGAAGAGAAACAGACCTTAGGCGGAAATTCGTTTCATCATTATAAAGATGAGAAAAAATTAGACGAAGTAGAATTAAAGCCGAATACGCCAGAGTGGGCCAAGAAAGCATTTCGAAAAATTGCGTTAAAAACACATCCTGACAAAGTTAGAGATCAGCCGAATGCAAAAGAGCTGGAAGATTTATACGCAAAAGCAAACGAAGCTGTTTTCGAAGAAAACTATGATATGCTTTTAGAAATATGTAATCTGTTATCAATAGAAAATAATTTAGATCCAGAATTAGAGCTGAAATATAATGAGAAAAGAAGAACTTCGATTAAAGAAGAACTGCAGAAAATAACAGAGTCTTTGCCTTGGGTGTGGTGCGAATCATATGACAATCCCGCGATAAGAGAGGGTTTGTTATTATCAGTACTACCACATTATGGCATAAATAATTTAACAAAAGAAGATGTCTCTGATATCCTGGAAAAGCTTTTATCACGATAAGCTGTAAAATCTCCATTTTTTATTAAAATAAAATTTTAGAANCTAGGAGTGCTATATGGCTGATCGGCTAGAGAAGATTTTTAATTTGCGCGGATCCTTTATGAAATTAATCTCAGAAAAAGTTTCAGGAGCATATCCGGAGTGGCCTGTAAATTTACAAGACAAAAGATCTCAAAAGGCTTTAAGGGAAATTACATTTCGTAGTGTAGAAGAACTATTCGAGGCCTTATTACATCTCAAGAACTGGAAAGATCACAGAGCGTCTAAAGATCAATTTGATCGAGAAGAATATCTTGAGGAAATGATTGACGCATTTAATTACTTTTTGGCTATTTTGGTGTTAACAGGTGTAGATGCGGATGAATTTTTTGAAGCATATAATCGAAAACATGAGATAATAGTTGATAGATTGTCAGAGATTAAGTCTTAAAAAAACTGAATAATTGCAATAATCCTATTATAATATTCTTATCATAAATCAGCAATAAGATACAATTATAGGAAAATAAATGATTAAATCTCCTAAGCGATTTACTTCTCTACATGCGCACGATGGCTTTTCAACTTTTGACGGATTAGGCTATCCCCAGGAACATATAGATTTTGTTCTAGAAAATGGTATGGATAGCTACTGTCTTACAAATCATGGCCATATGAACTCTTTTGGACATGCTTATTTACATGCGGAAAAAATTCGTAAACGTAACCCAGGTTTTAAATTTATCCCTGGTTGCGAGATGTATGTTCATCCCGATTTGCAGGTATGGGAATTAGATCGTCAAATTAGACAAGCTGCGAAAAAAGGTGATAAGGATGCCATCGCAGTGCTAAAAGCTCAACGTGAAGCAATAGCGACACCATTGACTGCTGTTGTAGATGGTGATGATGAAATTGTAGATATTACCACCGAAGAAGCCGGCTTGACAGTGGAGAATGAAGAAGAAACAAAGTCTGCGAAGTTTTATGATCCTATTAAGAGACGTCATCATTTAGTAGTGCTGCCAAAAACCAGTGAAGGACTACAACGATTATTTCACCTTGTTAGTAGGGGCTATAGGGAGGGGTTTTATCGTTTCCCAAGAGTAGACTATAAAATGCTACAAGAAGCCGCAGAGGGTGGTCACCTAATGGTTTCGACAGCATGTATTGGTGGCCCAATAGCGTATGAGGTATTTAGACACGCCCAACAAGTTGAGTTTGACGACCTAAGCCATAAGCTGCTTGACGATTCTTCATTTTATGAAAAGGTAATGACCGGTGTTGGAAATGCTTATCAAGGACTAGTTGATTCTGTCGGTATCAATGATGTAATGCTTGAGCTACAATTTAATAAGCTACCCGCACAGCACCTGGTGAATAGAGCGATAATAGAGTTTGCAAATAGCCAGGGTATTACCGATAAATTGGTCGTTACGACTGATTCACATTATGCACGACCAGAGCACTGGCGTGAGCGTGAGCTTTATAAAAAGCTTGGGTGGCTTAATTATCGTGAGTTTGATCNATCAAAATTACCTCAATCTAAAGAAGACTTAAAGTGTGAGCTTTATCCAAAAAATGCAGAGCAAGTTTGGGACACATATCTTGAGACGACTGAAGGTATGGATTTTTATAATCACGAAGCCATCCGCGATGCAATAGAAAGACCTCACGATATTGTACATCAGGAAATTGGAGAAATCCACCCTGACAGAAGTATGAAGCTACCTTCGTATGTTGTACCTAAGGGTATGACTGACGATAAGGCTCTTTTAGAAGCATGTAAAAAGGGGCTTATAGCTAGGGGTTTGGCGGATGATCCAAAATACGTTGAAAGAATAAAGCACGAATTAAAAATTATTAAAGACAAGAATTTCTCTCGCTACTTTTTAACGATGGAAGCTATTATTGAAATTGCTAAAAAGGCAATGCTCGTAGGACCGGGTCGAGGCTCTGCAGCAGGAAGTCTTGTTGCGTACGTTCTTAGGTTAACTGATGTTGATCCATTCGAGTATGATCTTATGTTTGGTCGGTTTTTAAATCCATCTCGCGAGGGCGCGCCAGATATCGATACCGATGTTGGCGATCGAGATCTACTCATTAATATGATGAAAGACAAGTGGGGTGATGAAAACATCGTTCCAATTTCTAACTACAATACATTTAAGCTTAAGTCTCTTGTCAAGGATATTTCTCGTTTTTATGGGATTCCATTTAACGAGGTGAATAAGGCTTTGGCTCCTGTTGAGGATGATGTAAAGAAAGCAGTCTTTAAGCAAGGGACTGACAAAAATCTATTTGTGTTACTTTACGAAGACGCCATCGCTCATTCTAAGACGTTTAGGGAATTCATCGAAAAGTACCCAGAAGTCGCCGACCCTATCCAGGTTTTATTTAAGCAAAATAAAGCCTTGGGTCGACATGCAGGTGGCTGTATAGTAGCAGAAGACATTGCTGAAAGAATGCCTCTTATTAAGGCTCGTGGTGAACTACAGACGCCATGGGCTGAGGGTATGAATTATAAGCATCTTGAAACGTTTGGCTGGATTAAATTTGATCTACTTGGTCTGGAAACTCTTCGTATAATTCAACGCACAATTGAATTAATTTTGCAGCGTAAGGAAGGAATTGAAAACCCAACATTTGATCAAGTATATGAGTGGTTCAATTCTAATATGGATCCTAAAGTTTTAGATATGGATGATCAACATGTCTATGAACATGTCTATGCAAAGGGTCGTTGGGCCGGCATATTTCAGTTGGCAGGTAGAGGTGCTCAGAATTTATTTAAGAAAGCTAAGCCAAAAAGTATCGTCGATATTGCTACGCTAACTTCGATATATCGTCCAGGTCCCTTAACAGCGAAAGTAGATAAGCTCTATATAAATGCCAAGAATAATCCGGATGATATTGATTATGGTCACCCTCTTATTAAAGAGGTTTTAGAAGAGACATACGGATTGATTGTGTTCCAGGAACAGATTATGAAGTTATGCTCTGTGGTGGCTGGTTTCCCTGAGGAGGAAACAGACACAGTGCGCCGTAATATTATGAAGCGAAAAGCTTCCGAAGCCGCAGAGTCACTTGCTAAGGCTCGAGCAATTAAAGAGCAATTTGTCGCTGGATCTGTAAAGAATGGTGTTGATAGACAATTAGCTGATGATCTTTACGAAAAGATTTTATTCTTCGCAGGTTACGGTTTTAATAAGTCACACGCTGTTTGTTATGCGATTGATTCTTACTACTGTGCTTGGCTACTAACATATTTCGAGGAAGAGTGGTTGTGCGCCTATCTTGAGTCAATGTCAGGTAATGATAAGAAGCGAGCAAAGGCTTTTTCGGAAGTCAAGGCGCTAGGATACACTATCGTACCTATTGACATTAACTACGCTACAAAATCGTGGACTATTTTAGAAGGTAAGAAGTTTATGCCTTCATTCCTTTCTTGCAAGGGTGTTGGCGAAGCCGCGATTGATGAGATATTGGCCAATAGACCATATTCAGACATTGATGATCTTTTATGGAATGAAGATGGTAAATGGAAGCACTCTAAGTTTAATAAAAGAGCGATGCAAGCGCTAATCGCGATTAAGGCGTTTGGGTCTATGAAGTGCGTTGGTAAAGATTCAATATTCGAAAGTTATAAGCATATGAATGAAGTTGTAATTGCCAACAATACAGAGGTTAAAAAGTGGACCAAGAAAGATCCAACACGAGGACAAGATGCGTTTAAGCGTATTTTGCTTGAGACTTCTGGGGAGGGTGAGTGGTCTAGACATGAGCAGGTACAAAATAGCGTGGCTCACCTAGGATCTTTTAACGTATCTACGCTAATATCACCAGAAGTGATTCAAAGACTGGACGATAAAGACATTAATGTGATTGACGACTACAATGGTGTTGATTTACATTGGTTTCTCGTAATGGATGTGAAAGAAAAGTTGACTAAAAATAAAAAGCCATATCTGCTACTAACTGTTGCAGGAACCTCGGGCCAGCAATTTAGGATTTTTTGTTGGAGTTGGGATGGAAAGACGGAAATGCCAAAGTATAGTTTGTGTGTTGGTGAGTTGAATAAAAATGATTATGGATTTCAAACTTCTATGAGAAAAATCAAGGTACTTAAAGTATAATAAATTATGAGAAAATTTAAGAATTTTACTGACTGCTATCTATCTCTAATTAGAGAGGTCTATGACGATTATGAGTATGAATCATCTCCTAGGGGCCAGAAGATAAGAGAAAAACTGGGGGTTTCTTTTACAATAGAGGATCCTAGACATAGATACCCTTTTGTGTGGGGCAGAAATTTTAGCCCGACATATCTTGCAGCTGAGATGATCTGGTATTTATCTGGTAACAATGCTACAGAGTGGATATCAAATTATTCAAAGTTCTGGTCCAATATTAGTGATGATGGAAAGACCGCTAATTCCGCTTATGGCGCTAGGATATTCCACACAAACCCTATTATCGCGGGAGGAAGGCTAAATCAGTGGGAATTTGTAAAAGGTGAATTAACAAGAGACCCGGATTCGAGAAGGGCAATCATTCATTTAAGGACTCCTGATGATAGTGTCGATGCAAAGCTGGATGTACCATGTACACTAAGTCTTCAATTCTTCATAAGAGATGCGCAGCTTCATATGATTGTTAATATGAGGAGTTCTGATCTTATTTTTGGGATTGCTTATGATATTCCGGCTTTTACTTTTTTTCAAGAGATGCTTGCTCTAGAGCTAGGAGTTNAATTAGGGACTTATACGCACTGNAGTAATTCTCTGCACATTTATGAAAGACACTTTAAGATGTGTAGAACAATTTTAACAGATCGAGGAGAACATGAGTCAATAATGGCTTTAGTACGCAATGGGGCTATGCCAAAACTCAAGCATACCGACTTTTTGAACGGCAAGAAAGAAGAGTGGTTACAAAAGATCTTAGCATTTGAGAAAAAATTAAGATCATCCAATACAGAAATTGAATTAGATGAATTATTGCGAAACATATATCAAGGTGAGAATAAAAACATTTGGACAGATTTTGCGAGTCTGCTAGCTTATCATCGAGCAAAGAAGCTAGGTATCAACAGACAAATTTTAGAAAAGATAGACTTTGATTATTCTGGTTACGAAGTTGATTTAAGGAGAAGAAATGAAGTATGATTATTTAATTGTGGGTGCCGGTATGTTCGGAGCTACATTCGCTAGAGAAATGTTAGATGCCGGTAAAACTGTTTTGGTATTAGACAAAAGAGAGCATATCGGTGGAAATTGCTACTCAGAAAGAAGAGAAGGTGTTGATGTTCATGTATACGGGCCTCATATTTTTCACACAAACAATGAAAAAATCTGGAATTTTGTAAATCGATTTGCAACGTTCAATCAATATATCAATAAGCCTAAGGTCAATTTCCGTGGAAATATTTACTCATTTCCTATAAATTTAATGACTCTACACCAGCTTTGGGGAGTGACAACACCCGCTGAGGCAGAGGCTAAATTACAAGAAGTCAGAATTCCTTGCGAGAACCCACAAAATTTAGAGGAATGGATTTTATCACAAGTTGGTAGAGAAGTTTATGAGACCTTTATCAAGGGCTATACTATGAAGCAATGGAAGCGGCACCCAAGCGAGTTGCCCGCTTCTATCATTAAACGCTTACCAATTCGTTTAATCTTTGAAGAAAACTATTTCTTTGATAAATTCCAGGGTATTCCAAAAAACGGATATACGAAAATGATTGGCAATATGCTTGAAGGCGCAGATGTCCGGACAGGCGTTGATTATCTAGAAGATAGAGAAACCTGGGATAGCATGGCCAATAAGACTGTATTTACCGGTAAGATTGACGAGTTTTTTGATTATGAGCATGGCTATCTAGAGTATAGATCATTACGCTTCGAGCATGAAGTTCACGATGGCGACTTTCAAGGAAACGCAGTCGTAAATTATACTGATTATGAAGTACCTTATACTAGGATAGTGGAGCATAAACATTTTCAACCACAAGAGGCTGCGAGTCTTGAAAAGACGATAGTGACGAAAGAGTATCCGCAGGATTGGTCACCAAGTAAGGTACCGTACTATCCTGTAAATGATAAAAAGAACAGTGAGGTTTTTAAGAAGTATTCTGTTCTTGCTAGAAATAGTGATATAATATTTGGAGGTAGATTAGCTGAATATCGTTATTACGATATGCACCAAGTAATTGGTTCAGCTTTGCAAAAGGCAAAAAAAGAATTAAGGAATAATGGAGAATAATATGAGAGTTCTTTATAGCTTTTGGGGATTTATTACGCCGCTAGAAAAAAATTCAATGGTAAATACCCCGGATGGTGAGAGAGGTAATCGAGTTGATTTTGTAAGAGAATTACAAAGTAGAGATCACACTGTAATTCAGCTTCAGAAAATGAGAGATGAAGAGCAGTTTCCGGGTGTTGAGTACAGCCCGGTTGGTTTTCCAGATGGTGATATTGTATATTGCGAATGGCGTTGGCCGACATGGAAAAATTCTGGTAACAATCCTCAAGAATCTGACTATACTAGGCAATGTGAGGTTTTAGATCACTATCATGCTGCTGGAGTGCCCATTATTATTCATGACGGCGATCTTAAAATGACAGCTGAAGAAGAACAGCGTTGGCCAAACGCTGTGATTTCCGATGCATGTGTAAATCCTCGAATGCTAACTAGGAAAAGAATTTCAATCCCATGGTGCAATTATATGCAGCGTTATTTTTCGCCTGTCGAATATTCTTACAACTATACTTACGTTGGGAATAATTACGAGAGAGAAAATCAGTTTAAGAAATATTACGTTGACCCCAGCACCCCTCTAAGAGAATCAGGTATTCAGACATATGTTTGTGGTAATTGGCTGGCCAGATCTCCAGAAAGAGAAGATCCTGGTGCTAGAATTACGAACGCGCCTAATGTTGCATTTGGTCCACGCCTTGCTTATAAAGATATTTTTTCTGTTTTGAATTCTTCTATTACGGTAACGCATATTACGAAAGATGACTATACACCTTTTGGAAACATTACGGGAAGGTTTTTCGAAGCTATCAAGAGTGGGGTACCAGCTTTAATTCCATGGGAATATGAGCACGCTCGCCCTGTTGGTCTTAGTGACGAATCATTAATCGTTAGATCTTCTGAGGATGTTGTTAAAAAGACGAAGTGGATATCAACTCTTTCTGCAAACGATAGACTAGGTTTGGTAAATCTGCAGGAAGAGGCATTAAGGACAGTTATTGATCCTCGCCCTGAGGCCCGCGTCGACCTTTTGGAGCAGCTTTGCGGGTAAAGTAATGATTGTAGCTTTTATTGGTCCAGATATGACAGGAAAGTCGAATATAGCTTCTCGACTATCTAAAGAAATTAACATTCCTGTTTTTAAGAACACAGGCGAATGGAAGGCAGATTTAAGTGGAGATGATTATTATATAAATCTTCTTAAATTTGGTGGTACATTCTTGATGGACTTCTTGGTACAAACAAATCCATCTGCTATTTTAGATAGATTTTACCCTTGTGAATATGCTTATTCTAATGTGTTTAACCGTAGTTCTAATAAGGATTTAATTTTAAAGCTGGATAAAAAGTTTTCTTCTATTAGCGGTAAATTTGTTTTTTGCTATAGAAGTAGCTATGATGGAATTAAAGATGATTTATTTCCAGAGAAAATAAATTGTGAAACTCTAAAAAAAATAGAAAGACAATATAGAATATTTTTAGAGGAAACAAAATGTGATATTTTACATTTGGAAACGTCTGATATGAATCTAGAAAATCAGATTTTTAAAATTAAGAAATTTTTAGGAGTTGATGAAACATGAGTAAAAAAGCGTTAGTCACCGGCGGTTGTGGCTTTATTGGTTCAAATTTGGCTATTAAATTAGTTGAGCAAGGATGGAGCGTTGACGTTGTTGATGATCTTTCTAGTGGCGATTTAGATGCATTAAAAAATTTAGATATCAGGACTGTCACACCTGAGCTTTTAATACAGTATGAAGAGTCTGGAATTATTGAAGATAAGACCCTTGTAATCACTGGGGATTTTGCTAGTCCATATGTCCTTTCTAGAATCGCTGATAAAAGATACGATTATGTATTTCACTTAGCTGCACTACCAAGAGTTCAATTTTCTGTAGAGAACCCTGTTTTGACAACAGATCAAAATGTTATGAAAACAGTTTCGCTTATGACTGCTTGCATCGAAAATGTAGACAGATTTATTTTTAGTAGTTCATCCTCTGTATACGGAGATGTTTCTGACAATTTTCCCTCAAGGGAATCTGGTAACTATGAGCCAGCCTCTCCTTACGCATTACAAAAGTTAGTGGTTGAGAATTTTTGTCAATTATTTTTTAAGCTATATAAGCTTGAGTCTGTTTGCTTGAGGTATTTTAACGTATTTGGGCCTGGTCAGCCTGGAGACAGTCCATATTCAACTGCAGTATCTGCATGGTTGGATAAAATTGCCACTAATCAGCCACTTCGAAGTGATGGAGATGGAGAGCAAACTCGTGATATCGTGTATATCGATGATGTTGTTGATGCCAATATAAGGGCAGCTGAAAGCCCCAAGACAATGAGCGGTAATACATACAATGTAGGCACAGGTGCGACGTATAGCAATAACGAGATCTTGGGTTTACTTAAAAATAAGTTTGGTGATCTTGAAATTAACCACGCGCCTGAAAGACCTGGCGACGTTAAGCATACAAAGGCAAATATAGCAAAGATTTTTGAAGATCTTGGCTGGAAGCCTAAGTGGGATTTTGTATCTGGGTTAAATGAAACAATAAAGTGGTGGGGTCTAAAAGAGAACTCCTAATGAAAAGAAACCCACGATTTGAAATTTTTACTGGCCCAATGTTTGGTGGAAAAACGACTCGTCTAATCGCTGCTTTAGATAGATACCAATACCAAAATAAGAGTATTTTACTGTTTAAACCAAAGATTGATAATAGGTATGATAAAAATTCCGTTGTAACGCATAGCGGCTTGAGCCTATCTTCTAGGACAGTGGGGTTTAGTCGTGTGGAAAATGTGGCAAATGGAGATGAATTATTAGAAAGATTCGAGTATCTTAATTCTGGTTGCGATATAGACGTTGTCGCTGTTGACGAGGCATTTATGATTGGGGGATCCGCTAGTGCTCTTAAAGCGATTTATAATTTTTTTGGGAAAACAATACTTGTTTCTAGTCTGCAATTATCGTCTTCTGGCGAGTCCTATAAAGAGATATTAGATATTTTACCATGGGCAACAAATATTCAAATTTGTCCTGCAGTATGTGCTATTTGTGGCGAAGACGCTTATTTTACACAAAAAATCGCAGGGAATAATGATCCTGGTAAATTGGAGATTGGTGGATCTGATTTGTATCAGCCTCGTTGTCATAATCATTTTAATCCACAGGAATTATTGTGAATAAAAGTGCATGGGTTTTAAAGTCTGAAAAAATTGTAAAAGACTGGGGCCATGAAGTAAGATGGGATTTTGTAACGCAGCAAATATTTGGTAAAAAGCTTTTTATAAAAGAGGGGTTCTCAACAAGGACCAAGTATTTTACCAATAAAAGCGAAACTTTTTTTCTAGAAGAAGGAGAGTTAGAAGTAGTTTTCGCTCCAGAATCTTATTTATTGAATAGAGACGTTCAGTTAGTTACAAGAAGGGTTTTAGTTAAAGGAGACGTATTTCAAATTCAATCAGGGTGTCCATACACTTTAAAGGCTTTAGCTGATTGTAATATTTATGAAATCAGTTCATCAGGAAATTCCACTTTTTGTGTTTTAAATGATGAATATTTTAATATGACTGAACAAAGGAATAAAAATGGTTGAACCCAACCAAGTGAATTGCGTAATCTATCACGCAGATTGTACCGATGGTTTTGGTGCAGCATACGCTGCCTGGAAACAATTGGGTAATAGAGCAGAATATCATGCATGTAGACATGGTCAAACCCCTCCAGATGTAAAAGACAAGATTGTTGCGATACTGGATTTTTCATTTGACAATGCCACAACAAAGCAAATGATTGAAGACGCAGAGGGCTTAATTGTTATTGATCACCACAAATCTGCAATGGTAGAGCTTCATGATATATCAAATACACATTTCGATATGACTAAATCTGGCGCTATGTTATCGTGGGAATTTTTTCATCCTGGTAAAGAACCGCCAAAGTTTGTAAGATATATTATGGATAGAGATCTCTGGACATGGGAGCTTGATTATTCAAAGGAATTTAGCGCTGCTTTTGATATGGTACCATTTGAATTTGAGGAATTTGAAAAGTTTGAAGATGACTCAGTATTCGATGATGCAGTTAAGCGTGGTTCATATATCCTCGCATATTCAAAGACAGTTGTAAAAAAAGTTTGTGAGAAAGCGGTTGTCCGTTACTTTGAAGATAAAAAGATTATGATAGTAAATGCGTCACACTGGATGTCAGAAATTGGGTCTAGATTATCTCCCGATTGTGACTTTGCAGTGATCTGGTATTTTGATCATGATATGGGTATTACTAAGGTTAGCTTAAGATCTTTTCATGACAATGTAGATGTTAGTGAGTTTGCTAAAAAATTTGGGGGTGGTGGTCATAAGAAGGCCGCCGGCTTTACTCTCCCAATAGATCAGCATATTGACAATTTATTTACTCTAGAACCAGAAAAAAAGGAAGAATCTTCATAATTAATGATTGCGGAGGAAGATATGAAGAAAAACTCTGAGATATTATACGAGATAGCGTTAAAATTAGTCGACGACAATGTACTATTTGAGCATGCAATGTCTAATCGTTCTGTCTATGGAATGTTGATGGAAGACATCAATGATGCCGATATTGAAAAGCTAAGATCAGCTGTTCAGGTTTCCATGAAGGCAGTTGATCAAAATATGAAAGTTGCAAATGAGCTTAATCTTGCGTCATTGGTCGACTATTTTAATAAGCTAAAAGGCTCGTTAACAAAGGCTGGCACTCTTGCTTCTAAGCTAGATTTAGCTGATGCAGATGGAGTGGCTGCTCAAATTAAGGGGTTTTTTGGGAAAAAGATGGATGTTTCCAGAGCACTTCAGGCTGTAATTGATTTACAAAATAAGTCGAATACTGCCGGCCAAACGCTAGCCAGCGCAATTCAATTAATTAGTAAAAACCTTGAAGGTAAAGTTGAAGACGACGTTACCTTAAGTGATCTAGACGCTGACAAACACGGTCTTACAGCTGATGATTTAAAATCAGGTGTATCAAAGGCTTTTAAGAGCTCTAAGCCTAAGGGCTTTTTGGCGAAGCTTGGCGCTTTAATGGGCAAATCAAAATTTATTGCTTCAATTCCTGGAGCTGAAGAGATTGATGAGTTGCCAGTCGATAAATTGGCTGACGAATTATTAAATTTGACATTCGGCCAGCTAAAGTCACTAGACGTAGAAGTTCAAAAAACTTCTGCGGCCGCTGAAAAAGCAGTAGTCCCACCAGATGTTGTAAAGGGTGTTCATAGTTCTGCCGAAGAAGCTCCGCCTCCTGGAAAAGAATCTGAAGAAGGTCCTGTTGCTGCTTCTGCTGAAGGTGGCGAAGGTGAAGGTAAAGAGGGCGAAGAAGGTGCTGAAGGTGCTGAAGGTGAAGAAGGCGCTGAGGGTGAAGAGGTTCCAGAAAACCCTGAGGAAGAGTCTGATCCTGCAAAAGAAATAAAGGCCGCTGCAGCCGAAGTACAGTCTAAGCCAATGTCACCAAAAGATGCTGTCGCCAAAGCTTTATCTGATTGGGAGTCTTCGTTATCCGACTCGAGTCAAAAAACGCTTCAAGCTAAAGGCAGAAGCCAAGAGTTAAAAGATGGAATCTTTACCGGTATTGATAAAGGCAAGGCTGCTGTTGAAAAAGCTGTTGCCAAGGCAGTTAAGACCTGGCGTGGCGCGCACGAAGAAACGCTGATTAAGTCAAAGAGGTTTGCTAAGAAAAACTTTGATTCTTTAGAGGAGCTAATTCCAAGTCTTGCAGCACAGGTCTTAGTTCAGACTAGCGAAAGTCGACAGCGCAAGATCACAACAACTCAAATTAGAAAATTTGTTCATAAAAGATTAGACGATGTGTTTCGTCCACAAAATCGTTTGTACGAAACTTGGCAAAAGAATGCTGGTCTATTAAAAGATTAAAATGGAAAATAACCACAGACCTTCTTGGGATAGCGTCTGGGCGAATGTAGCAACTGCGATTTCTAAAAGATCATATGATCCACGCTATCAGGTAGGCGCAATCGTCGTAACGTCTGATAACACTCAGGTATTATCAGTGGGGTATAATGGTAATTACTCTGGTGGTCCCAACGAAGTTGAGTCAGAAGTACCTGGGCAATCTGGTTTTATTCATGCAGAAATAAACTGTTTGCTTAAGATGGACTATAATAACCCGAAGACTAAAGTAATGTATTTAACTTTAAGCCCTTGTAAGATGTGNGCAAAGGCGATAGTGAATGCTGGAATATCTGAGCTTGTTTATTTAAACGAATATAGGGATAAAACTGGTTTAGATATTTTACGTGAAGCAGGAATAAAGTGTAGAAAATACTTATTTAGTGATGGAGTATAGCATGAATAAACCTGAAGCTTTTTTAAAGGCTCTTTTATTAAAAGAGTATGAAGACAGACTAAAAACAGTTTCCCTACTAAAGGAGACTGCAGTAACAGACTCTAAGGGTAGGGTTGTCCTTGATCCTGATTTAAAGGTTCGCCACAAAAGTTCAGGGTTCGAGTATACCATTAAAAAGATTAAAGATGATAATGGGAATATTTCTATCACTTTAAGAACACCTGACGCCCCTAGGGTGAAGCCCTCTCCTTCTCATACTCACGTAATCGCAGGCCAAGAAGAAGAGCTAATTTCAATGCCAGATACAGATGATGCTGAATTTGCTATTGATCAAGAAGAATTTGAAAAAGATTACGAGGTTGATTGATGAAAGATTTAAATAAGAAGATTATGTCTGAAATTAAAAGATCTCTTGGTGACAACTTAGACGAAGCATATGTAACACAGGCTAAGAAATATGAATTGTCAACAGAGCTACTTAGCGATAAAACAAAAAATAGCCACCAGGAAATTTTAGAAGCGCATGTCGAAAAACTAAATGAGGTTTCGGCATTCTTAGATACTGCCGAAAGAGAACTAGCAGATATTAATAACTCTAAGCTTCGTTCTCTTAAGGAAGATGAAGTATATAATCTTAATGCTTCATTTTTACATGCGTATTATTTTGAAAATATAGGCGATCAGCATTCTGTTATTAATATGGATTCTATTGCATTTATGCGATTGGAAAGAGATTTCGGCTCTTTTGATAATTGGCAAAAGGATTTTATAGCATGCGCGCTAAGCTCTCGAAACGGCTGGGCAATAACTGTTTATAATTTTTTCCTAAATAGATATATGAATATTGTGGTAGATTTGCACAGCAATCATGTTCCATTTGCAAGTTATCCAGTCATAGTTTTAGATTGTTGGGAACACGCTTATTATAGGGACTATTTGGGAGATAAGAGATCTTATACGTTCGCAATGATGAAAGAACTCAGGTGGTCTAGGATCGAAGAGCGTATCAAGAAGGTCGAGGCCATGGCAAAAGTTAGTCAAGGAAAAGCGCAATGAATAGAGACGATATTAAAGAATTCTTAGAATTAGCCATGGGCCTTAAGAAGAGTAGTCGAATGCTTGCCGAAGCTGGCGAAGATGAAGATGATCCCTTTGCAGACGATGAAGAGGGTGGAGATGAAGAAGCTGGAGATGAAGAAGGTGCCGAAGGTGATGAAGAAGAAGAAGAGGAAGAAGTAGAAGTTACTAAAGACGAAGAAATCGAGCTTAATAAAAGTTTAGATGATTCATTAAATGCTTTATTTATAGATATTGAGACAGATGCATTAAAGAGTGCAGCTGTGCAAAAGCAGGAAGAGTCATATTCTCTTCGAGCTGCTTTATTGAAGGAATCTGAAACGCCTGATTTAGACATAGAAAAATTTGCTTCTGAAACTGCACGAATTATTAAGAACGCAGATGTCTTATTAGATATCGAAGAAATTATTATGTCTAAAGCAAGAGATTATTTATTGTCAAAATATGATGAAGATACAGAGTCTGATTTTCTAGAAATTATGAGAACTAGATTTCATGTTGATCATCGTACTGATCATGAAAAAGACCAGGATCAAAGAGAGATCCCAACACCTATCGCTGTAGGTGCTGGTGGTGGCGAGGGCGGCGGCGCTTGAATAGAAAATCTGTTCATATTAATCTTAATGAATCTGTACATGCAGAGTTTAGGATTCTTGCATTTAAGAATAAGCTCTCGATGCAAGAGATAATCTCGGGGCTTATAACAAGCTTAGTCGATAAAGACCCATATCTGGAAGAACTTATCCAAAAGCTTAAGGAAAATAAGCGAAATAAAGAGCTTAAAAAGATAACCAACGTTGAATCAATAGATATTTTTGATGAAATAGTTTCTGGCTCACCCTGGAAGACTGAAGAATAGTATCCATTTTGTCATTTGTGTGATAGTTAATATTATCATGGAGGTGCCCTATGACACAAATGGCGAAAGCATTCGCGGATAAGCATTTAGAAAGATTTGTATCAAGAAAATTTTTAGCATGGATTACAGCTACTGGTTTGTGCGCTTATGGAACAGTAACAAGCGGAGATTGGGTTGCGGTAACTTTAGTCTATATAGGTTCACAAGCCTTAGTAGATTTGGCCGTCCAATGGAAGCACGGTAAATCGATAAACAAGGAATAAAGATGGAGTTTTTACAAAAGACTTGGAAGTTTTTCTTAGGTATATTTGTCGCTATTATAGGTGGCATGCTTCTTTTTAGAAAGGACAATGCTGCTGAAATAATAGAGGAATCGACAAAGGCAGGTGACAGCTCTTTTGATAAGATAAAAAAATCAAATCAAATTAGAAATGAAAAAGATGATGAAGCCGATTCAAAGCACCAAAAAGAAATTGATAAAATTACCAGCATATATGAAAAAAATAAAGCCAGCTTAAATTTTAAGATGAGAGCAAAAATTGAAAAATCTATTAAGAGTAGTAATCCTGAGGCTGCGACAGCTCAGTTAGCAAAATTTTTAGGTGCTGATAATTTAGATGACCTATAGTCCATACCTAAACTTTTCTCAAATTTTGATATTATCTTAAACATGGTTAAAAAGATTTTTTGCATATTTTTGTCTATATCGCTATTATGTAGCGTTTCACTTGCGCAAGAGTCGAAAGTAAAGACTTTGCAAGAGGGTCAATCTGCACCCTTTACTGGCACTTTATTAAACAAAGAGGCGATAGCAGAGATTCTCATTAAGGCGAATAGCTTTGAGGAGCAATGCAATTTGAGGGTAAAAAAAGAGACAGATATTTCTAATGCAAATTGTCAATTGAGCATAGATAAATTAAAAAATGCTAATCTTTTTGAAATATCAGTGTATAAATCTCAAAATGATTTTTTACGTAAGCAAATAGATTTATCTATTAAAGAGCTTGAAAGAAAGTCTACTGCAACAGAGTGGTGGTTCGTTGGAGGGTTCGTTGCTGGCGCGCTAATTGCCATTGGGGCAGGTTATCTTACTCATAAAATAGCAGATTAGGGATCATTACTATAATAAGGTGATAATTAATCATTGAGGTGTACACACTATGAAATATAAAAAAGTCAGAAAAATTATTAACAATATTCTTTTTGAGACGACCTATAACATAAGATCAACAGATGACCATCGTGCTGGTCAATTTGCGGCGCATCAGGATGATCCTGAAAATGAAGAGTCAAAGGTTGGTTTACCCAAGGAAGTTCCACTGCAGCCAGATGATGCGACTGGGATCAACGCGATTATGTCTCGTCCACCTGTAGAGGATGATGACTATGTTCCAAAAACGCCTTCGGATTTAGCTGCAGCTGTGAAGGCGATGTCTGAGCTAATGGATAATGATGAAATTGTTTCTGTGTATGCACAGTTTAAAGACATCTTAAAAAAGGGCGGCGATCCAGAAAACGTAAATGAAGGATATGATGATTATGATGAATTTGAGCTTCCTGATGATAGCGATATGCCGGATGAATTTAGATCTGGATATTCAATAGAGGATGAACCTGATGAGGAGCCTGAAGAATCTGAAAAGTTCCAGGCGTCGAAATCATCTGGTGAGGCTTCACTTTCTGACTTGGTGAACACTGGGTTAATGCCGGGTGTATCTGGGGAGTCTGGCGCGAAACAATGGATCGGCAGAAAGAAAAAGAAGATGGCTGCTGTTCATTTAATCGGTGATGATCAAATTCAAAAAGCAAAAAATTACGCAAGAGACATTTGGGTTGGAGCGCTCGAGGCGACAGAGGCACTAGACTCTGAAGAAGCAGCAGCGCTAAAAAAATCTGATTATACGTTGACTAACCCTGCTTTTTTAAGCTTTTTTAATCTTGGTTTTTTGGAGCCATCTTTAAAGCCGATTAGAGTCCAGCGCGATCGAGACGCAAAAGAAGAAATTGCGTCTTTAGATGTACCACCCCAGATAGAAACGATGGTGTTTAATCAGTTAATAGGGAACTCTCCTATTAGCGCTAGAAAAATTCGTCTCAAATTAAATAGAGGATTTCCTGATATGAATCTTGAAGAGATGGATGATGTCGTTTCAAAGGCAATGGATTTTATTAAGTCAAATACAGAAAAGTATCAAAAAGAGTACCTTTCAGATGCTGACTTCATCAAAGCCGTTAAGGACGCCTGGAGCAAAAAATCAACGAAGGAAAAAATGGATATAACATTTTCTGCTATCGACGATGCAGAAGACTTTCAAGATCAGGCTGGGAAAATAGGGTTGAGATGAAGCTTAAGTCTATTATGGGCGAAGGTTTTCTAAGAGAAGAATTTACATCGCCTTCATTTTTGCCCAAAGAGCTTCCAGGTAGATCAAATGAATCTCCTTGTAATGTAGCTGGTAATTCAAGCTGGAGTGAAGACGAAGGAGTTTCGAATAAAAGCTTTAGTTTTATAAGTCGTCAACCTATGCATTCATTTTGTGAATATATATTCGATTTAGAACAACAACACGGCGTTCATGTAGCACTTTCTTATAAGGCTGATGATAACACTGTAGATCTAAAGGTGCCACATCAATTGCTGGGGGGAAATCATTTTAGACATTTCTTTCAAGAGATAGATAATATCTACTATGATGTAGTAGAAAGTTTTAAAAAATGACTGATTATACAAACCAAGAATTTCAAAGAATATTGGGGAATCCAGAAAATGAGATTATTTCTGATTCTCTTAAGGAGCGCTTAGGCCCTTCATCACAATCCATAGATTTATCTATATCATTTGGTAAGCAGCGTTTTGAGTGCACACTAGATTCTTTCTCGTTAGTGCCTGATAAAAGAAAGTTGTCTAGAATATCTTTACTGCTTGGGGCAGAAGTAATAGGTGCTTTAATGTCCGGGGATGAATTTGTCATTAACTGTAACAAGCCAGATATTTATATTACAGCTAGCGATTGCGAATCGATCGATTGTTTTAAATATAATAATGACACCTATGTGCTAGAGGTTTCTATAATGCAAAAAGGAGTATTAAGTGATTAATGATGATCTTATAAGAAAAGCAGTCCTAGAGGCCTTCGCATTGATATCAGAGCAAGTTCAGGATGCGTCACAAGAAGAAAAAGAAAAACAACAGGCAATTTCTAACACCATAGATGATGAAGGTATTAGAAAGAAAAAGTCGTCTAAGGACGAAGTTGAAGAAGATGAAGAGGGTACCGAAGAAGACACTGGTGATAAAAAAAGCGACAGCTTAGATTTGGTTAAGAAAAAAGAAGATAAAGACAATAAGTTTTCTTACGAAATTCCTGAAAAGATGCCAAAGAATGTTCAATTTAAGGATGTGCTACACCAATTAAACGCACTAAGATCAGGTGCCAGCACAAAAGACAGTGATGTAAAGCAAGGTCTTTTGAAATATTTCGATAATCTAGATTCTGATGAAAAGCAAGAGCTTTTTTCTATGATGGCTGGATTCGCTACAATCATGAACAAGGCGGGAGATGTAGAAGATGCTCCTATGCCAGATGATATTAAGAAACCAAAAGGCAAAGATGACACAAAGGTGCAACCGGTTAAAAAAGCTGGTAACGCCCCGATTGTCGTAGGTGAAAATTCACAGAAGCTATCAGAGCTTATGATCGTTTTAGAAAACACGAAGGAAAAGCACCGATGTATTAATGGTAAACTTGTACCATTCGCCTCTACACGTGCAATAAAAGATATAGAGGGCAGGATATCTGACGCTGAATCTTCTAGAAATACATGCTCAAGAGGCTCTGAAGCAAGATCACATTATAATGGGTTATTAAAGTATTTGAGAATGCAATTAAGAGCAGCTCAAAAGGTAAATGGGTCTTAAAAAAGAAGTAACGATTAATGATATTATTACGGCTCTTTTTAATGGAAGGGTTGTATATGAGCTGCAGGGCACTAGCGCATACTTTGGTTATGACGTAGGTGGTTCTGCATTTTTTTTAGAAGAAAAACTCCAGACAAGGATAGAGGGCCTGGAGAATGATTATCTAAGGGTTGTTCGTGCAATTTTTCGCTGCATTAATATAGACACAATAAACCCAAGATCGATATGGCTAAAATGCAGAATTGAAAGTCCTTTAAAGATAATACAAGTTATAGACATTGGGTCAACTGGAATTTCTTTGACTAAGAAAAAGTGCTTAAATTTTCTAGGTCGTATTGACGGTATTAACTATGGGCACTTTCATATTGTTAAGAATCCTGGAGCTTATATTGGTAGTGCTACAGACTTCGTAGCATTATTGGAAGATGATCTCGATTTGAGCGCTAAGATAAGTGATTTGCCTAACGATACTAGGAAAAAGTTGTTTCAAAAGTTGGAAAAATTTTTATTATTAAATGGTAGATCTAGAATACCAGATTGGGATATATCTAAATGTCGATCAATTTTAATTGAGACAGCTAACGAAAGCGTAAGAATATTTAGGAGACACTAGGTGGACGAGTACAAGGGATATATGAAAGTAGCCTTTTTAATGCTTCAAGATAACCATGATTGGATGGATTTCAAGAAAGTTATGCTTAGATCTTTACCTCCAAAAATGAGAAAAAATTTTAGCACTCGCCACCCAAAAACGAAAAAGCAAACCTTAAATAATTTCGAAAGACAAATGATTGATATTTATTTTGGTGAGACCGGTATTAAATTAAGACTGGAGAGTAATCATGATTAAAGAAAAATATGCTAAATTGTTCGCTCGTGAAGTGATATTGGATGAAAGTTATGGGATGGTTGTTTCCCCCAACGAGTTGCATGCGATGTTCGTCGAGCCCTTTGCAGATATTTTAAAAGCCGTAAAGCTTACCCTTAAAGATGTAGGCGTAGGTGTTCTGTATAATATGCGAATATTATTTACATTTAGTACTACAAAAAAAGCCAGATTATTAGAGGCCTATAAACAAAGACGAGAAGAGTTTGAAAAAGAGCATGAGGCATTTAGAAAAAAACTAGAAATCCCTGGTGAGGCAAAACTACTGGCTTTTATGGCGAACCCCGCCTTATATATGGGCGCTGCAGCAATTGGTAAGGGTGTTGATGTAGCCTCTTTTGTTAATGACACTTTTAAAGAACAAAGAAAAGCGATGAAAGATGCCGAAGAGCCTGACTCTGGCGGACCTACCGGACCAACCGCTGACGCTCGTGGTCCAATAAGGGGGGCTTTGGCTGATTTAAAGAATTTATTTTTTGGTGAATCTTATAAACCAAGCATTTTAAATCAACTTTTGGAAGTTGGTGGAGAAAATCCAGATGTCGCTGCTGACGTTGAGGCTGAAATTGAAAAACAGGGTATTGATATAGACTTAGAGAAAATAAAATCTGGATTTAGCGATTTTGTTAAAATGAAAGAAGAAACTATCAAGGAGATCGAAGACGAAGGAATCCCTGCTAGACTAAAGGCTTTATCTGCGATGATGAGCGCTAAAAATTATGAAGAATTAGAAGCAGCAATCACAGCCGCCAATTCTGCAGAAATTGATATGGGTAATTATTTAAAGGATTTTAATGACGAAATGACTCGCGGCAAAGAAGAGATAGCTGCCGCATTTTCAAAAGACAAAGAAGAGAATGGCTCTGATAAAGGTGCTGAGTCTAAATTAATGCAACAAATGAGAAAGCTACCAAAGATTAAAAAGTTGGGTGATAAAGCAACTGAAGAAGACTTTGAGGAAGCAATGGAAGAATATCTTTTTAATACTCTGAAGTCGAACTTACAAGTAGACGGCGGAAAGATTATTTCTGACATTCAAGGTGATATGCAGGAGATTGTTGAAATATTACTAAAGCCTTGGNCTAGTGTTGATGAAATGTCAGAAATCAAAGATGCCAGTCCAGAAGCTGAAGAAATGGTTAAGAAGATAGAGGGTATGGTTAGAATAATTCAGGGTAAATAAATCGATAACTACAATTACATATTAGGTTTTTAGTTTATAATTGGATTAATCAAATTATGGGGCTAAATTATGAAGAATTGGATACCTGAAATATGTTATGAGGAAGATGCAGAGGGAATGAGTTCTCATATCCCCTTTATACAAGTACCTAAAAATCAAGAAATGCCAAGATTTCTATTTATTTTCGAAAGCCAAGAAACTGGCGAGTTTGAGCCAGGTGAAGATGGTAACCCTTTACCAATTTACAATATGGACTTGCACCAATACGCAGATATGGCTACATTAAAAAATAATTTAGATCCCGAAACATTTGATAAAGTTAGGCTGGCTCTAGGTTTAGAACCTTTAGCCATTGCAGCAAAAAAGGGTCAAGAAATATCTCAAAAGGTTAGAGAAAACCTCAATTAAGTTGTGTAATTTGTTGTGCTTTAGTGTATAATTTATACATGAATAAAGCATATATAACTGAAGAAATGGCTGGTCGTGCATTAAATAAAATGTATGGCTTTAATCAAAAACTTTCTGCGCTTTATAAGTCTGAAGGACTTGACATAAAGTCAGATATTGGTAGAAGAAATATTTTAATGTCGTCTATCCAGGAAAGAGAATTTTCCAAGGAATTAGCTAAAGTATTTAGCGGTGTCGTAAATGACGGAAGATCAGGTCAACCTGATATTGTTATTGGAGAAATTGACACCGAGCTTGAATGCAAATTAACATCACCACACAGTAATAAAACGTGGGCGCTGCAATGCGATTACGCGACCCTTCAAAAAAAAGGTTCTTTGGATTTTTTGTATATGCTGGTCGATAGGGATTTTGAAAATGCAGCAGTCCTATATTTCGAAGGCTTAACAACGGAAGATTTTCACCCACCCGCTGCGGGCTCTCGCGGAAAATCTAGAATGAGAAAAGCTTTTGCTATGCAAAAGTGCACCCCCTTATACGGCGAAGTTGTCGATAAAAATCAAGAAATTATAGATAGAGCAAAAAAAGTGGTGGAAGATGAAAAAAAACCACCCTATCAAAAGAAAAAAGCTCTAGAAAGAATTATAAATTGGGGTAGGAAAGAAAAGCAATATTCTTTCAAATTGGAGAAAATAGTTGGAAGCGAACAACAACCCTAAAGTTGGAGATTACGTCTTCTTGTTTTTTGATAAAACGGGCAGTATATTTTCTGCTAGAGTTCTTGAAAAAACAGTCAAGGAGACTATTTCTGATGGTTTAAAGACAGAGTATATTTTAGAAGCCTATAGACAAGAGTCTGATGAAGTTGTATCTCATAAATTGAAGTATAGCGAAGAAAAGTGCAAAATGTTTTCAACTCTTGAAGATTTACAAGTAGAGTTGCAAGAACACGTCAACGCCGCAGTTAATGCGATGTTAACAGAATGTCGAGAGACGTTTACATTTGCAAAGGCAAACTCAGAGGGGGCAAACATTGAAGAAAATATTACTTCTCGACGCAAATAATCTAATTTATAGAGCAAGATATTCAGCGAAATATGCACGTGAAGGCGATGCAGCTATTGTTTATTCTTTTTTTAGAAGTTTAAGACCTCTAGTGGAAAAGTTTGATCCTGATATATGCTACTTTGTAAGAGATGGTGCACCAAGCGATCGACTGGATATATTACCAGAATATAAACAAAATAGAATAAGAGAGCATGACGAAAGTTTTTTTAGTCAAAAGAAAACAATAGAAGAGCTTGTAGATTCATGTTTTCCTATAACAGTATGTCGTGATAAAGAGCTAGAAGCAGATGATTTAATAGCTTATCTTGTTCTAGAAGTACATAGACAAGATGAATGTGTAATTATCTCTTCAGACACAGATTTCGTACAACTATTACAAGAACATGAAAATTGTGAGTTGTATAATCCAATTACTAAAAAAATGAGACTGGCTCCAGAATACGATTATTTAACCTGGAAATCCTTAAGGGGTGATGGATCAGATAATATTCCTGGTATCCCTAGGGTCGGCGATAAAACTGCTGCAAAGTTAGCATTAAACTCTGGTGAACTTCATACATTTTTAAATAAGGATAAAAACAATAAAGAGATTTATGAAAGAAATAGGAATTTAATAAAATTTAGAAACCCCAAAGATGTATCCAAGATTTTTGTGGGTAATAATAAGGCTGATTTTGATAAGATTAAGGCCAAGTTTATTGAACTAAACTTTCATAGCATGGTTAATGAAAAGTCTTGGGTAAAATATAAGAAAACTTTTGAGGGAATTCTAAATGAAAACTGTATTAAGCAATGAGTCACAGGCATTCTTAAGAAAAATTAATATGATTAATGAGCAAGAGATTGCCTATAGGTTTGGTGATTTGTTTATAGCTGAAAATTCTATAACGGGCGCAAGAAGACAGCTGCAAAGTGTTCCAGATTACGTAGTGGAAAACTCTAAAAAGCCTGGTTTGCTGAAGGGTTAAAATGCAAAAAAGAATTTTAAAATATTCAGAAGAACTACGAGGTTCTTTGCTGGAAGGTGTATCAAAGTTGTCAAGCGCAGTTAAGATCACCATGGGCCCACGGGGTCAAAATGTCTTAATAGAAATTAATGAAGCACCTCCAATTTTAACAAAGGACGGTGTCACTGTCGCTGAGGCGATTAATCTTGTTGATAGATTCGAGAATTTAGGCGCCCAAGTTGTGAAAGAAGCTGCTCGTCAAACAGCTGAAATCGCTGGCGATGGCACAACTACATCGACAGTTTTGGCTCAAGCAATTTTTGAGCAAGGAAGCAAGTATCTAAATACGGGTGGTAATATTAGAGATTTAAGAGAGTCGTTAATACAAGCAAAAGATTTAGCGATCTCTGCTCTAGGAGAAATGGCTATTGATATTAGAAATGAAAAAGACCTAAAGAATGTTGCTACAATTTCTGCTAATGGCGAAAAATCGTTAGGAGAAATTATTTCCGATGCAGTTAGTAAGGTTGGATCACATGGATATGTGACAGTTGAAAACTCCAAGGGGTACAATACGGAGCTTGTTTTAGTTGATGGATACCAAATAGATAGAGGTTACATTTCACCTTATTTTGTGACAAATCAATCGAAGCAAACAGTGGAGTTTAAAAATCCTCTTGTATTATTAACAAATCAAACTATAACTAGTTTGAAAAGTATTATGTCAATTTTGGAAGAGACTGTTCGTGAAAATCGACCTTTAATTATAATGGCTAATGATGTAACAGGTGAGGCTTTACAAGGTTTGATTTTGAATAAGTCAAAGGGCAATTTACAATGTTGCGTTTTGAGACCTCCGGAGTTCGGTATCGCTCGTGAGCAGGCGCTTGAAGACTTAGCTGCTGTCTTGGGAGCTGAATTAATTCACGATAATCCAGATGAGTGGTCTAATATGCCTATCTTTTCAATGCTGGGTAGTTGTAAAACGTTTAAAGCATACAAAGAAAAGAGTGTGTTTGTTGATTGCAATTCTGATCATGATGTCATAAACCAAAGAATTGCAGCAATAGAGTCTCGTTCTGGAGAACCAAACGTATCTATAGATGAGCGCAGCGTACTAGACCGCCGTCGAAAGCGAATGACAAGTGGGGTTGCGATTATCTATGTTGGGGGTTCTACGGAAAGTGAAGTCAACGAGCGTAGAGATCGTGTTGATGATGCCGTAAACGCTACTCGCGTTGCGTTAGAAGATGGAATTATCCCGGGCGGCGGTGCAGCGTTGTTTAGGGTTTCCGAACAGCTTTGCAGTAAGACTGAACCAGGGTATCAGATTTTATCTCATGCATTAAAGATGCCTGTATACCAAATATCAAAAAACGCAGGTGATATACCCGAGGTAATTTTAGAAAAGTTAAAAAGNACTAAGGGGAACTCGGGATATAACGCTATTAGCGGTAAGATTACAAATGTAATGAAAGAAGGAATAATTGATCCAGTGAAAGTAGCGGTTTCAGCATTAGAAAATGCCACTAGCGCCGCATTAAATCTATTATCGGTTGGTTGCGCAGCCGTCGTGAAAGAACAGGAGAAGCGTTAATGAGAAATAAAACGACAAGATCAGATAGAAATAATAGACAAGACAGAAGATCGCAGCAAAGACCAGATAGAAAAAATGATCCTATCATTATCATCAATATCAACTGGGAAGATCTAGTCCATAAAAATGATGAAGAAATTAGATCCCTAAGCGATCGGCTTAATAAAAATCTTAGATTAGCCAGAACAAAGAAAGATGAAAAATCTTCTAAGTTAATTGAGAAAGAAATTTGTTATATTCAAAGAGAAATTGATCAAAGAGATAAAAGAAAAAAAGCTCATTTTAATTTTCGAAAGTAATGCAAATCATTATTTTCTATGGTATAATATAATAAAAAAAAGGAGAAAAGATGTCAGAAGCATTACAAACATACTTCACTAGAGTTGGCAAATATCCACTTCTTACCCGAGAACAAGAAATTGATTTAGCTAAAAAGATTGAGGCTGGTGACGCAAGGGCGAAAAATCAGATGATTCAATCAAATTTAAGACTTGCTATATCAATTGCAAAAAAGTACCATGGCAAGGGTTGCTCTCTAGAAGATTTGATTCAAGAATCTAATATGGGATTAATCAAAGCTGTTGATCGTTTTGATTGGCGTAAAGGCTTTAAGTTTAGTACATATGCATATTGGTGGATTAAACAATCTGTTAGGACACATGTAGCAAGTCAGGCTTCTGATATTAAGCTGCCTGCCCACACCAGAAATCTTCTTTGGAAAATGAATGAAATGATCAAGGAATATGAAGAAGAGTTTGGTCAACGTCCTTCATACGACGAAGTATCGGAAGCTTTGGGTATCCCGACTAGTACGCTAATGTCTATGATCAAGTGCTCGACACAGCTGTCACTTGATGCAAATATTAGGGATAGATCTGGTGGCGCTGGTAGAAAGATTGCAGAAGTTGTTCCAGATAATGAAGCGACGTCTGTTGATGATCTATTAGACTCTGTTAAGATAAAGGGTGTAATGAGAAGCGCATTAAAAAGTCTTACAAGCAGAGAGGAAAATATTATACGTTTAAGATTTGGGATTGGTGAGCCAGCCGAACAGTCAAATGAACAGTTTTCTTTAAGTAAAGCTGAAGTAAAAGAAATTAGGAGGATTGCAAAATGAGTATGCCAAAAGGATATAAATCTGAAAATGGTTATGCAACAGTAGTAAAGTCAGGTGGCATGAGCTATAAGGATATAGCTGAAGAAATGACCCGCCGCGGCTTTAAGATGAAGCATTCTGCTGCTAGAAATATTTTGTTGGAGGCTATGAAGAAATTAGCTGTTGGGGTTTGCGAACTATACGATATGAGCGACACTGATATTATGAAAGTAGCAAGCGACCCCCGATTTCAAGAATGTGTTGCTTCATATTTAGAAGAAGAATCTATGATCTAGTTAGGAGAGTATATGCTTATATTTGAAAGATTTATCGCAAGAGGGAATTTTAATATTCAGGATTTTTTTAGCGCAGCTGGTATTACTAGCGATGAAGAGCTTAGGGCTTATTGTGCTGAAAAGAATATGACAGCCCCAATAAATGAATATTTTGCTAGCCCTAAGGTAGCTGATAATGTGGTTGAAAAGAAGACCGCCAAAAAGCCGACTATAAAAAAGAAGCCTGTTGCAACAAAAGCGCTTGTAGAGGATAATGAAAAACCAGTCCCAAAGAAGACTACCAGAAAACCTCGTACACCGCGTAAAAGAGCACCAAAGAAAACACAAGATAAGTGATATTTTTAAAAAAGATAATGCTGCCAGCAGCAATCCTTAATATGTTTATGTGTGTTGTAAGTTATGAATTTTTAAATAAAGATGTCGCTCTTTTGAATTTTTTGACAGCATGCGTTTGCTATCTTTCTTGGAGGATAGGAAAAGTGCAAAATGACTTATAGAAAAATTCGTGAATGGCCGAATGAAGAATTAAAAATAAAATCTGCCAATATTGACATCTTAAAAGATCGAGAAGCTATAAACGATTTACTTGATACTTTTAAGGTCGTTGGTGGTTATGGGTTGTCTGCTCCTCAAATTGGGTTACATGTTAGAGCGATTGTAATAAATCCCAGCGCGTTAAAAAAGGATGATTCTTTAAATAACGAAGAGCTAATGCTAAACCCTGTTATTATAGACAGAAAGGGTACACAAGTTTTTAGTGAAGCGTGTTTTTCTTTGCCTAATCTAAGTTTAGATATAGAGAGGAGTTCTGAGGTACTAGTTGAGTGGAAGAATATCGATGGTGAATTAAAAAGACAGTGGTTTAGTGATTATTCGTCTGCCTGCGTACAGCATGAAATCGATCACTTAGACGGCGTTCTTACAATAGATAGAATTTCGCAGCTACGCCGAAGTATGATTATTAAGAAAATCAAAAAGAAAAACTTAGAAGTAATAAAGGCCAGCAAAAGACCTAGCGATGAAAGATCAAGACAAAAGTCTTTAAGAACAAGAAAGAAAAATCGTATAAAAAGGAAAGCAAACAAAAGATGAGTTTTAACGCGATTAGAACGAAAGTATTAGTACTAGCAGGTAAGTGTCCAGCGATCCTTAAAAGTAGTTCATATGAAGATGTCGAAGAGTGGATTAACACCATAAATCGATTTAAGAAACCAAATGAAGACTATCAGGCGTCTGTTTACAGGTACTGGGCGCGCCAGCAGCTTTATGATAATAAAGAGCAATTAGAAGATACTCTTGAAACAATCTCTAGGGTGTGTAATACAAACGATACAATTTTTTCATTGGCTGCGAAATCAGATTAATGAGAAAGAATGATCTGGTAAAAAGAGTTAAAAAGAGCGAAAGAACATTTTATAATGAAATGGAATTAGACTCTATTGGAATAATCGTCAAAGGCCCATACGAAAAAAATGTGTCTGATATTATTTACGCTATAAAGCCATGGTTAAAGCAAAAGGTGAGATATACTGAGATAAAGATGGTTATAGACATATTAAGTGAAAATAGGGTTTATAAGCATTGCGTTATTGAAGAATACGAGAGGGTAAAGAGTTGAGAAAGACAATTACGTTTGATGATGTTTTATTGGTTCCCCAATATTCAGAGATTTTATCTAGAAAACAAATTGATCTTTCTGTTAATTTAGGGGATAATTTATTGGATCTGCAATGTCCTTTTGTGTCTAGCCCAATGGACACTGTGACAGAGCATACAATGGCTATCTCTATGGCGAAGTATGGCGGTCTTGGTATTGTCCATAGATATAATACGATCAAGGGACAGGCTGATATCGTAAGAGAAGTCCAGATGAAAACTGATAAAGTTGCTGCAGCTATCGGTGTTTCGGGAGATTTTTTAGAACGTGCCCAAGCAGTTATTTCAGAGGGCGCAAAAATACTTTGTGTTGATGTGGCACACGGCCATCACGCTTTAATGAAGAATGCTTTAAAAAAATTACGTGATATCTTTAGTGATGATATTCACATTATGGCGGGTAATGTAGCAACTCTTGACGGCTTTAATGATTTGGCTGATTGGGGCGCCGATAGTATTCGTGTAGGTATTGGTGGGGGCTCTATTTGCTCCACACGAATCCAAACTGGTCATGGAGTCCCAACTCTACAAAGCATACTAGATTGCTCGCAGACGGATCGTAATGCCTTGATAATCGCAGATGGTGGAATGCGGAGCACAGGTGATATTGCAAAAGCGATAGCTGCCGGAGCTGATTTAGTGATGTGCGGTTCTCTATTTGCGGGTACCGATGAATCACCTGGAGAGGTATTTTCAGCTTCTGATAATAAGAAATATAAAGTATATAGAGGTATGGCTTCTGTGGAGGCACAAAGGGACTGGAAGGGCAGCCATAATTCAGTCGAGGGTATCTCTACAACAATACCATATAAGGGCTCTATTAAGGACATAATTGAATTAATGAAAAAGCAATTAGCTAGTGCATGTTCATACTCTGGTGCCGTTAGCTTAAGCGAATTTAGAAATAAATCTGAGTTGATTGTACAATCAAACTCGGCCCAACAAGAAAGCTCTACTCATATTTTGAGATGAATTTATTTTATGGCGTCGCTTTAATCCTCACACTGCAAGCCATGGCCTGGGTCGGCGCAAACGGCCAATTTTCAGAATATTTCAAAAGCTATAATACACTTCTCATTTGTGTCGCATTAGCAATTCCAATTTCTATTTGTGGGTATTTTGGTTCAAGATTTCTATATGCTCATTTTTCATCAGCATGGTCAATTCGATTTATTGGTTTCGGATTATCTTATTTGGTGTTCCCATTTATGACGTGGTTTTTATTGGGTGAAACAATGTTTACCCTTAAGACGGCGATTTGTATATTTTTGTCATTCTGCATAATACTTATTCAGGTATTGATGTAGGATGGTGAGCTTTGCGAAAAATCAGTTTATTACTAATAGCCGTTTCATTTCTTTTAATGGGCTCTGGTCCTAAACCAACCAAAACAAAATTTTATAATTTTGATGATCTTTTAATTAACGGAGAATATAAGAAACCCCAGGTTTTGTATACTGACGCTAGACAAAAGGTTCGGTTTGAGAGATTACTAAAGCTTAAAAAAGATTTTCTCCCCAAACTTGAGGCTACTAAGGCTGATCCTGCTTTAAGATAAAGGACTTATGATATGAGAAGCAAATTAAGAACATTAATTAGAGAAATGCTTGAAGATGAGCTTAGTCCAGTCGCTCCGCAACGAACAATACCCCAGAATGAATGGACTTTATTGCAGTCTGGTGATCCAAGAAGAGAGCAAGTAAAACAAAACTTATTCGATTTAGTGCAGCAAACATACGCTCCTATCGGTGGCCACTTTAAAATTACTAGTCCTGATAGTCTAGATAGATACACCTATTGGGTCGTTAAAGATATTGATGATGATGCAGATGTTGATGTTGCGATTATGGGAAAACCTGATGTCGGCGGAGTAAAAATGGGGGCCGCAGCAAATGATGGCTCACCACAGGCCTCAGGGGAATATAAGAGCAAATCTGCAGAGCTTAGAGCTGGTGGATCTATTGCCGGTATTGGGAATTGGTGGGGTGAGGTTAGCGGAAAGCCTGCGTACGCCATGTTAAAAAGAGGCGCAAAGCCAGTTGAGGATGAAGCGAAGGTTGCACAATTACTCGCAGGTGATGACTATATTTTTCATGGAGAACACCCGGACCCAAATGCTCCGCCATTGTTTAAGAGCGCAAAGGGTTGGTATACTAAAAAGTTCGGAGCTAAAAGCTCAACAAAGATCATATTGGGGAATCCAGCGTGAACTTATTACGAGAATATATAAGCGCGCTATTAGAGTTTAGTATAAAGGCTAATAGGAAGAACACTCACCAAGATGGAACATGTCAAAGTCGTGGTTATATGAGCGGGAAAGATGTGACATGGACCGGCGACGATACAAATGACGAGCTGTATGGCTGGTATAAAAAAATGGGAATGATGGAGGACTAATGAAAGTCACAAAACGACAATTAAGAAAAATCATTTCAGAAGCGCTAGCACTGGATCTAGAAGTCGGCGATGTAATTCTTACTGGTCGTTTTAAAAACAAGAGAACAGTCGTAAAGAGTATTGGGACTGATGACATGGGCCAACCTACTATAAACGGGATGAAAGCGCTCAGCTTTAGAATAGAGAAGCTGATGCCAAAATCTAAATGGAGTAAAAAGTCTCTGGAGGAAGAAGAGTGAAAATCACAAAACGACAACTGCGAAGAATTATCAGGGAATCTACCTACGAAGATTGGCGAGATGATATTAACATCGCTGATGATTGGTATGGTGATCTTAGCAACACGCAAGATGAGTATAGTAAGCTACGATCACCTGCAGGTAACAGGATAGGAATAAGCTGGTACCTTGGCGTTCCTATGTGGTCTAGCTATGCCAAGTCGACGTTCATGAAAAGGTATGGAAATCGCGCTGGCGCTACAGTTAGGATTGTTAGAGACCGGAAGGACCCTCCACTGGTAGGGTATATTACAGTTAACGGTATAAAGTCTCTTGACCTCAGCGACCTTAGCAACGTCGATAAACGCCCTCGAGAACTAGCTGACTTACTGAAAAAAACTATGGACGAAAGTCTTAAAGACCCCGAGCGAATGGCTCAGTACAAAGATTACCTGAATTCAAATCGAGGGCCCGGGATGGTAATGGCCTCTGCAAGATCGTCATGCTCTAAGATGAGAATCACAGAGGCGCAACTAAGAAGAATTGTTAAAGAATCTTTGAAGACAGAAATATTCGGCTTTGGTAAAAAGAAGAAGAAAGAAAGCAAAATAGAAAAACCCGTTTATCTTATAAGAGTAGATAGTTTTCCAAAAAGCTGGGCCGCCCATTCCTACAGAATAAGTAAAGACCAAGATAATGAAAATAGAAAATCTGAAAAGCAACTAGGAAAAGAGATTGGCGCAGAAGTAGACATGGCTCTTTTGAATAATCGATATATTCTAGCTGTGCAAAAGCCTTATGAAACTAGCGCTGAAGCAAAAAGCGTAGTTAGTAAAATAAACACCGTAGTTAAGAAAATGCTTGAAGATGAATCAATCCACTTTGGCAAAGATAAGCAAACTCCAGAAGCAATAAAGTCTGGTAAAATAGCGTCTATTCTTGTGTGGGATTCGGAAAAAAGTCTTCCTTGGGAGAAGTTGCTATAATGAAAGTTACAAAGAAACAGTTGAGAAGAATAATCAGGGAAGTTTCTGCTTCACGCGCGATGTTAAATAAAGCACGTGAAGTTAACCGTGGTAAGGCAGCTGATTTATTTCAAAGGTTTGATGATCTAGGACACAGGCTAGCCCAGATGAGTAATTCTGATCCGGATTACGAAAATGTTAGTGATGATTATGACATACTCGAAGATGAGCTTGAAGATCTTGGTTACGAAATTCCTTCGTCCTTTAATCCGTTTAGGGTCGATAGCGGCAAAATTCGAGATAAAGCCACTGGAGAAATTGTTCACACAAGGCAAAAAAGAAGATGAAGTTAGATGTCAAGACCTTAATAACGATAGTAACTTTTGCTGCCACGATGGGCGGCTTTTACTATTCCACTCAGCTAAGGTTAGATCATCTAGAAGAGAATGTCGCTAGTGTAGAAAAGCAAATCAAGCAACTTAAGAAGCAAAAGAGAAAAGTTAGGACGAAGTAAGTGTACGAATACCGAGCATTTGTCAGAAAAGTATATGATGGTGATACAGTTACTGTAGATATTGATCTGGGATTCGACGTCATTCTTAAGGCTCAGAAAATACGTCTACTTCGTATAAACGCTCCTGAAGTCAGAGGTGAACAAAGAGAATTTGGCTTAAAGTCTAGAGACGCCCTTCGTCAAAAAATTGGTAATAAATGGATTAGGCTAAAAACAGAAAAAGATAAGAAGGGTAAGTTCGGTCGCTGGCTTGGGGAGATTTGGTTCAATGATGAGTGCGTAAATGATTGGCTTCTAAGAGAGGGATTCGCAGAGGTATATAAATGAAAATCGCAAAGTATCAGCTAAGAAAATTTATCCGCGAAAGTTTTTCTTCTGAAGATTTTAAGGATGTTTATAATACTGCAAGGATGGCTCATGTAGGTCAAACCAGACGCGATGGTTCTGAGTATTTTTCACACCCATCAGAAGTTAGAAATATCGCCAGAAGTTTTTATCCTAGAGATAAACTCGCGCAATTAGCGGCTCTTCTTCACGATTCCTTAGAAGACGCCCCAGGATCTACAGTCGAGTCTGCTGAGGAGATGGAAGATTTTATCAGGGGTTCTATACAGGATAATTCTCAAGCTGATGAAGTGATTAGGGTCGTACGCGCTTTGACTCATGAAAAGGGTGGAGATTATTTGTCATACGTAGTCGGTTTAATGGGTGATGTGCCTACTCTAAGGGTAAAGTTATCAGACATGGTTCATAATCTTACCGATAATCCGTCTCCAAAACAAAAAGCAAAATATAAATCAGCTTTAGACGCAATTTCAATAAAGACTTCAGGCCAGCCTCCTTCTGGAATTTCTAGCAAACATTGGGACACTCTTCTTTCTTTGGCTGAGAATAAAAATCATTCTTTAAAAGAATATATTGGTTTATTAATTGAGCTGGATGAAGTGGCACTTCTTAGTGAGGGTGAGGGTATATCTTGTCCTATTCGCGGGGCTTGGTACGGCGGCATGCCTGCAGGCGGCGGGTTTGGTCCCCATAAAGAGTACACTGTCGCAGCCCAAAGATACGGAGAGGCTGCTCATTGTATTCTTGGTTCTCTTGGTAGAAGGGTCGGTGCACCCGGAAAAACAGAGTGGCATTCAATGATGGTCGGCGAACGCGAGCACCTTCTAGAAGAAATCGGCATCATGATGAAAGTGATAGAAGAGTATTCTAGAGACTTGTACATAGACCAAATTAACGATATCACTCGCTATAGAGAAGATCGAAGGGAAGAGATTGCTGAGTGGAACCAGGGTGCAATTGATGACATTAGAAAGACGGCACCAAAACTTGAAGAAAAAGCTAGAAATAATATGGGCCGCTTAAAAGCAATAAAAGATGCTGAGCCAGAGTTTCCAGACTCTGTTTTTAAAGTTGCGCTTTATACATACCAAAGCTTAGGTATGCTAGGCAAGTTTATGCTTGAGAGTATTGAAGACTGGGACGATGAAAAAGGGACCGGTTTAGATCCTGCAAAAAACGCTTTTAAAAACCGGCGACTGCGTGGAAGAACTTTTATGTTAGCCGCGGCTATCGATGAAATGATTGAGGACTTATCATGAGCTTACTACGAAGATACATAAGGGAAGCGTTAATAAGCGAAAGCGCTAACTTAAAAAAGCTTAACGAAATTATAGAAGAGTGTTGCATTAGATACTGCTTAAAAGAAGGCATTATATCTATACCGTCTAATCCAAAAAACTATATTGTTGTAGAGGGCCGATGGCTTATAAGAAAGTCTTTACTTGCCGAAAGAAAAAGTGATACTTTGGCGACAATTGATCAAGCAAGAAAGTCCTCGAATTATTGGACTCCTGGGAAATGTGGCGATTTTGAGCACACTTATGGGAGCATAAGTACAAATCTTAAGCATGGCCGCGGTATGGATCATATTGAAAAATATTTAGATGATGATGAAGGTGAAGCATATTGGAGATGGTATGGTTCATGTGCAAAAGGGGNGGATAAATTCCAGTGGTTACAAGCAGATATGATAGCCGGTGCGGGTGGTGCGATTGTTGATCTTACAAAAGCTGCTGGGAAGGGGTTGTATAGAATACTTAAGCCGGCCGTGAAGAAAGCCGGTCGTTTAGCATTAAACGTAGCAGACGAAGCTGGAAAACTTGCTTTAAAGTCGACCGGCAAAGCTTTGGGGATCGCGTGGGATGTTATAAAAGACGTAGTAACAGATTCCGCAGACGCTACCTGGGACTGGATGAAGACTAGGGGGACAAAAAAAGACCTCACGACATTGGCTTATGAAAATCCGGATAAATTTATTGAATTTCATAATACAACAAAAGGCAGATTACNGGGCGCTGGTTTGCCGGTCGATTCAGCTGGAGAGACAGCCAGCACAATGGGTTTGCTACAAACAGATATAGGGAAACAAACAGCAGAAACTGCTGCTAGCTCATTAGGTATTACTGCTTCTCAATTGGAAGATTTATTAATAGTTCATATGCACACATTTAATGAGCTTACTTTAGCTAAAAAGAGGACGGCTTTTACATGAAACTACTACGTGAATACATAAGAGAGTTATTACTAATAGAATCCGATGAAGTTGATGCCGACGGGTACATCAAAGGTGAGGATGGGAAATGGTATAATCCCCAAGGTCGAAAGCAATGGGAGTTGCCATGGCAATTTAAGAATAGCAGGAAGACAGGCAATATCAGGTACTACCCCGACGAGGATGGGACTTGGACTATTAAGCCACCATCGCCTATTCCCTCCAAGTATAACGGGGTTGAGGGTTACGTCTTGCATGCTGCGTACGAAAAGAATGGGGATGTCAAGTACGGAAGCAAAGTCGCCGGTGTGGATTTGCATGCAGGACAGTCCGCGGAATGGTGGGAATATCCGAAAGACGGCTCGATCGTAGTAGTACATCCAGAGCTCTATCAACGTGATGACGGTTACCCCTGGTTCACAAATCCCGAGTGGGTGGCGTACTATAAAAAGGCGCTGGAAAAGATAATGACTTTGGGTGGAAACGCCTTCTCTTTCGCGAAATTCCAAGGGTTTATAGTTCAGGCCCAAGATCCTAATAGCGAATGGGCAAAGAGGCTTAGCGACTTAGGGGTAGCTGAAGGTCATACGCTATTAGAGCGTTATGGAAGAGCACTCCTCGATCCTGGTGATGAAGATTGGGTCGAGCAGGCAAAAGCAGCACGAGAAGGTGCAAAGTTACAGGGGCTATCATTTGAACTGTTTAAATGGCTTGGTGCCCATCTTGACTGGATGAAGACCTATTATAAGAAGAGTATAAGTGATTTAGTTCTCCTCGAGCTTCTTGATGTGTACGAAGAATCCCAATCCGCTCCTAAGCCGGATTTAGAGGACGATGCCACCGCCACTAAGGAAGGGAAAGAGCTAGCGCTCAAATTAGCTGACGCCATGTACATGCCTGTATTCGCTAAAGGCTTTGCAAAAATATGGCGTAAATTAAATATAAGTCCAAGGGAAGAGATTAGGGCGTTCTCGAAGTACGCAAGGGGAAATCGCACTGATGGTTATACACAGGCACATGATCTCTTAAGGAAGCATGATGAAACGACATATCCTAGTGGTATCATTTATGAGATACCAGACGAAGCCTATGCAGCGCTAGCAAGAGAATATTACAGCTAATGAAACTACTACGCGAGTACATAAGGGAGTTGTTGAGAGAGAAGGGCGAGCTTGGTAAAAAAGTGTTCGCTCAATCTGCACCTGAAGGTTCTCGCCACGCCGGAGATGAGCCGGACACTAAGTTGGAGACCAGTTTGAAACGTGCGCTAGCGAATCACTTGTTTGCAGGCGGCGCTTCATCAAAAGAGTTGGGTGAGCTTGGTCCCTACATATTGCGGTTCATGGATGATCCGGACTACAACGATGTCTTTATCAGATATTCGGGTGGAGAAGTTTGCAGAGGGACTCGGCTGAGTTTAGAAGAAGCCAGAAGTCTTATACCTGGTTTCGACAACATGCCACTTGAGAGTGCAACAGGTCGTACACATGCATTCCAGAAGTTTGAAGCTTGGACACAGAAGGTCTCTGTTCCTCCATTTGAGTATTCCCCTAAGTCTGGCAACCAAGTGTCCTCGTGGTCAACGAACAGCGAAAGAGTCTGTACTCGGTTCGCGAAAAAGAACGCCGGTATTTGGGATGGAAATGTTGGCGTAATTCTATATACAGACTCTAGCCAAAATGATTTCTTAGATTTTAGCGAGCTGTACAAGTTTGGAGCGCTAAGTAAACACAGCCATGAAAAAGAAGTAGCAGCATTTGGTCCTGTGTTGGTAACGGCAGTTAAGGTTTACAAAGAGGTTACCGAAGAACAATGGGCTGAAGTGCAAACTGAAGTAGAGTTAGGAAGACCAAAGTGAACTTATTACGCGAGTACATAAGGGAGCTGCTGAAGGAAGAGGGTATTCTTGGAAAGTACGCTTGGCCTAGCGCTATCAAGGGACACCCAATGGCAGGTGAACCAGACACTGATGTGGAAGAAATGTTATATCAGCAGCTTCACAATCACTTTGGCGCAATTTCTGGTCTGAGCGATGAAGCAGTAGCGATCATAAAACAAATTTTAGATTNAGGCGAGTATAGTAATACTTTTGTTCGGTGTACTTCCGGACAGATTCTTCGAGGGATGAGGCTTCCGGTTTCTTGGCTAGAACAATATGCTTTAGAGGCTTTGGGAGGTTTACCTACTGAGAGAAAAGACCCACTAAACTGGGGAGGTCCGGTCCCTATAAAGCCTATGACATATAGGTCGGAAGGGAAGTTTGGGAATGTTAGCTCATGGACACACATATGGAAAGAAGCCCGTAGGTTTACGACCCAATGGTCTGCTGATACCGTTCCTGTAATTCTCCACTCAGATTGTAGTTCTGGTTACTTTATGTATACTGATGGATTTAAGAGTTTTCAGGGTGGTAGATATAAAGACGAATTTGGAATTAAAAAGCTAAACCCAAACGCTCACGAAAAAGAGATTTTATTGTTTGGTGACTGTACAGTCACAGCGATTGAAATTAACGCTACAAAGCAAGAAATCGAGAAGTTGAAGTTATGAACCTACTACGCGAGTACAGGAGGCTGCAGTGTCGACTTATATAACAGATGAATGCATCAATTGCGGCGCGTGTGAGCCTGAATGTCCGAATGGGGCAATTTCAGAAGGCGATGAGATATACGTAATAAACCCTGATCTCTGTACAGAGTGCGTTGGCTTCCACGGAGATGAAGCGTGCCAGACAGTCTGCCCAGTTGAGTGCTGTATTCCAGACCCAAATAATAGAGAGCTAGAGCTGTCTTTGCTAAACAAGGCTATCGGCCTTCATCCATCTCAAGCTTTTCCTGCTAAAGATGATCTAGATGAAACTACTAGTCGATTTAGAAACCCTAACTGGATAAACGAGGGTCGATGAAATGAACCTACTACGCGAGTACATAAGGCAACTGCTAACTGAATCCACTATTGATCCAAAGATCATGAGAATGATCGACAAGGCAGAGAAATATGGTCTTTTCGTGGACATCACATCTAACAGCGTAATCATCTACGACGGCCACAACACCGATAAACCGCGCGCTAAAATTCACTTTGAAAGAGATACATCTTTCGGCCCCTGCAGAGGTGGAGCTTACGTTACTTATGCAAAAGCAGAAGGTGGCTTTGGCCCATTAGCTTATGACGTTGCCATTGAGGCTACAGGCGGTCTGATGTCAGATCGAACTGAAGTTTCCCACGAAGCGATGGTCGTTTGGGATTACTACGCGAATAACAGGCCCGATGTCAAAGTAGACCAGCTGGACATAATGAAGGACTACGGAGAAGAACAGTTAACTCCTGATGACAAGTCCGACGATTGCGATCAGGTACCGGCGTACGACAGGTACAAGTCAGACTGGCACAAGTCAGGCCTGTCAAAAAAGATAAGCAAGAGGGGTACGCCAGTCATAGATGAGCTTAGAGCGCGTTTCATGCTTTACGACGATAGGGAAGACCACACACTATGAAACTACTACGTGAATACATAAGAGGGTTACTTCAAGAAAGTGTTAGCCCAGAAAAGTTGAAAGATCTTGCTTCGAAGATAATGGTTTCCCCGAGCAATGATTTTTCTGGTCAAGTTGGAGAAAAGATAGCTCTGATGTGGCATCCGAATGGAATGAACCTAAATAGCATCAAGAATAATAATTTCTTCCCATTTGCAGATATAGCTGCTGGGCCCCTGCCTTCTGCTACTGGCGAGCGGACTTATAGGCAAAGACAAAACGCTAGCCATCCGTTTCCACCTCTCTATTCTGTAAAAGCAAGTAGCAGCATTACTTTTAGAAAAGGTGTATGGCAAGGAGCTGATCCTTTTGCTAATTCAAGAATCAAAGGTAGCACTATATACGAATTAGTCAATGAACGCGGCCAAAATGGTTTAAGAGACGAAATTGATGCAATTTATGGACCTGCCGAGGCTGGTAAAGTAGTCAAGCTAAGATTGGGAGCTATCGGGATCTTTCCTAGAGCGATGGCTAAGGACGAATCTGAAGAGCCGAGAGATGCTTTTGCTGACCCTAGAGCGATAGGTGTTACAGTTAAAAAATACGGTCCGAAGGAATTTGAGTTTGTAGCAAGCGCGGCCGGGCTTTATGAAAACCCAGTGACACGCGTTGGTAAGCTTGGTAGCGAATCCCTAGTAAGTGGCGCGTTTGGCGCCCCTGATAACTTAACCAGCGAAGATATGCAGCAACCAGCCTCTGTAATTCCTGCACAAACTAGCGGCAGAAAAGATCAAAAATCAGATAGCGCTAGAGTAGCCGACCAAGAAACTTTAGACAGTTTGAGAAGTAGTATTGCTGCTATTGATGACTCAAGGATTAGTCTTTCTAATCAAGATTTAAAAACTTTAGCAGATATTAGCACTCTAGAACCTGATGAATTTGAAGAAATTAGAGAGTTAGTTAGAGGAATATTGTCTAGAAGATCTGGAGAAGAAGCGTGAATCTCCTACGCGAGTACATAAAAGAATTGCTATCTGAGAATAAGCTGTCCAGCGCTGAGATACAACACCTGCAGGCCATCAAACGCGGTTCAAGACATGAACGACGACGACCTCAGGCAATCGTCATAGGCAGGCTAATAGATAAGGGTTTTGTAACCGGNGATATGAAAGGTAATCAATTTCTCCCAGGTTACGGCGCTTCATCTAGTGCTAGCAACCTTGCCATCACTCCAGAGGGTGAAGCAGCATTAAGAGCAACTTTAGGCAAGGCAGACTCAGACATGGCCAAGTACCAAAAGATAATAATGCAAGCGGTCATCGACGCTGCAGGCAGTTCGGTACCAGAACACGAGTTGCCAGGTTACAACCCAAAGACATTCAAGCTAAGAGGAAAGTACCGCAAAGCGTTTGACGAGTTGCGTGGGTTCGGAAGTGACATCGACGCCTTAACGATACAGAGAGATTCACAAGGCAACAGAATGGTTAGCCCAGGACCTGATTTTGAGCGTATTAAAAGCGAGTTAGGATTATGAAACTACTTCGCGAGTACATAAGAGAGCTACTGAAGGAAGATCCAATGGGTTTTGTTCAGGATCTCGCCGCGGCATCTGATCAATTCCGTGACGAAGACTTTAACGAGTTTCACGGCGGCAACCCAGGTAAGTCAGGAGGCAGGGCGATCAAGCGTGCATTTGCTGCCAACGCTGATTATAACTTTCTCAACTCCTTAGATACTGTTCATTGGATTAAAGACGCTTACAATCTCAAACCGCTCATAGGCAGATCTCGAGATGAATTATCAGCCACTATGACTCTGCCTAGCGAGCCTTTTAAAGCGCCAAGAGGTTTTAATGCTGACCTAGAGTTAGGCTTGTGGATAAAGGGTCGTATAACTCTGGCAGCCAATAGTCAAGACGACCTGTACACTGGTACTTACTTCGATTACATGAGAGGACGTGATCCCGAACAGTTTGAAAAAGATAAGCACCGCAAAGCATCATCAGGTGTAAACAAGAGACCCACTGTTTCAAAAGATTATAGCAGGTACGCAAAGCTAAAAAGAGGCAATGAGTACCATGAAAAGCTGGCCAGAAAGATTCCGTATGTTCTGGATCAGTCGACTTGGAATCCAGCTTCTATAAACGAGGCGCTAGTAGACAACTGGCGAGCAAAGGGACTGATTGTCTCGGACCAAAGTATTATCGATGCAATCAAGGACAACCCAGAAGGCGACGGTGTAGGCTGGCTAAAAGAATTTTATGAGATGGCTGAGGTATTCGACGTTCCAATGTATGACACAGACAAAAACGTAATCTGGAGCCCGTAATGAAACTACTACGCGAGTACATAAGAGAACTTTTAAATGAGAAAGCCCGAGTGCGCGGCTATATTAAGCCGTCTTCTTCTTTTCACACACTTCTACAGTGGGAGCTTGTGGTAGAAGAATTACTACAGCTTCAGAAGCAGGGTGTTGATACTCGAGGAGGCATGAGCTTAAATCAGAGACTACTTCAGATAATCGATGAATATTTTGGTTTTCAATACAATATCGAGGTAGAGAGGTACGATCTCCTAACTCAAAAGAACATTTTAGACTTCATCGAGGATTTTACCAATCACAGATTTTGGGGACTGGAGAGAGAGTTCGGTAGTTATTTTCCCGATATAAGTAAGTTGAAGTTTGCTTACTTCTATTCTCGTGGAGATCTTGAGCCTCATGTACTGATGGATGAAGAATTTACAACTCAGATTTATGGTGGTCTAGACAATCAAAAACGTCTTAGTCACTATACAACTCAAGCGGGAGTAGAAAGAATTCAGGCAGCTATTGACTCAGGTCGACCTTTCGATATATCATGTTTCACCGTTGCGGAACGCCCTTTCTTTAGACCTGAATCTAGCTTGGTCGTGGAGTTAATAGGTAATGTTCGTGGGGGTTTTAGGAGTGATATTAAATCTGTCGCAGTTGATACTGGGCGCAGAGCATGTAATATGTATAGACTAGAGTACCCTGGCAAAGATCAGGATAATATTTGTAGAGAGCTGGACTCTTGTGATAGCGAAGTTCGTACTTCTTTGTGGAATGAATATATAGCGACGCCTGAAAAGATATTAAGCGTTAAGAAGGTATAGGGATGTCATCTCAACTTATCATGATTTTAAAAGAATCAATTTCAGTAGTTCCTACTGGAAAATATATCTTTCAGCATAAGGGGTATCCATTATCAGTTGAGGAGCAAGCAAAAGATCTAGCCGAGGTTGTCGCCCAGTATCAAAAAAGAAAAGTTTCAGATAAATTACAGAAGACATGCGATGAAAATTTTAATAAACTTTTTCAAGTTTTTTTGGAGTCCAAAGGTAGAACGTACAACGTAGATTATTATGACATGGTGATCGTTGGTCTAAAGCCAATAATCATAAAGCTCAAGAAGTACTATGATCGCCCTAGGCCCGCTGCATTAGCCAAGAGTATGGGCATAGATTTTTTAGGTGATGAGCTCGATTCTGCCCAATCTCCGTCATATCCAAGCGGCCACACCATCCAGTCTTACGTAATGGCAAAAATGTTAAGTGATCAATTTCCAGAGCATGAAGAGAACTTGCTTAAAATAGCAGAGATAATTTCACAATCAAGGATTGATCGCGGAGTACATTTTCCAACTGATATAGAGTATGGTAAAGAAGTTGCCGAGTCTTTATTTCTTCAAATAAAAGAGGGTCTAGGCGGTGAAACGCCTCAAGACAGGCAAGTATACGATCAAATGGATTAAGAAAAGTTGAAAAACAACTAGACATCCATTAATTTATTAAATATTTAGATTAAAATAGATTCATCTATTGGGGGTTATATGCCGTATAAGTTTAAAGGTAAAAGGGACTGCACACAATCTGGTGGTTCAAAAGGCAAGTTTCAAACTGTCAAAAATGATGGATCAAAAAGATGTTATAAAACAGAAAAACAATACAAAGCGTCCCAAGCCTGGGCTCATGAATATGATGAGGCCGGCTACGGTGAAGAGATTAATGAGGATATTGCGCGAATTCTAGTTGGAGACTTTACTCTAGAAGAAGGGCAGGCTATTAATCCTAGAAAGCACTATTTGGATTCTGGTTATTCTGGTGGCGCCGCAAGAGCGATCAATTATATGACGTGGTTAAGCGACGGAATGCCAACAGCTGCAGACAATAAGCCATACGCGGATGATATAGAAAACTTTATAAATTTTAGAAATTCTTATGGGGCTTTTGAAACATTTAGTTCTGCAACTCTTTTTTCATTTCAACAAACGGGTGATTTATCGAAAGATGAAATAGAGCTAGGGAAAGGAACAAAGATTCAACTTTTAGAACCCATGAGCAATACCACCATAAATGATAATAAAGTAGCGATGAAAGGAAGAGCTGTTGGAAGTCTTATTAAGGTTAAAACCCAACAGGGTTTAGAAGGGTATCTTCACATTAATAGAATTCATCATAATCTTGCTGGGACATCTAAAGGGAAAATTAATGATGCTGAAATTGGGGCTGCAATAGAAAGCGTCGTGTTTGCAGCGATTAATGGCCTGGGAAGGGATGAGGCTTTTGAAATGGCTGTAAGAGATCCAAGAGCTGCAAAATACCCTAACGCGAGTGATTCAGAAAAAGCTAGATTTGAATCCTTAATGAAGTCGGGATATGATTCAGTGGAAAATTATTTGAGTAAAGACACTGCACCAAGCTTTTCAGATCCGGTTGACCCTCGGCCCCAAGAGGGAGAAGGTAATACTGCAGCAGTCGATGTCCCAGTAAACGCCGGCGGTCAAACTGCTGAGATTCATGTCAAGTATAATGACAAAACCAGGATGTTCGGTTTAAGAAAAGCAGATGGATCTAAGGCTTCTCCTGAGTTTACAAAAGCCAGAAATGCTGTTTTAAGTCAATATGTTCCGACTTTACCAAGCTATATGTCTTGGGTTTCTAGCTATAAAAAGAGAACTAATTTCGATCCTTATATGATAGCTGACTTAAGTAATAAAGAAGTTGAGGGTCGTTTAAGAAAGTTTGGAACGATAGAAATAGGTCCGGATTGGAATCCCATGACAGAAGCAACACCTGAGGGAGCCAGCAACGTTTTCTTAGATCCGAGAAGCTTAGTTACAAATATGCATAAGGACGGAATATTCCAGAGTGGAATTTCTTCTTTAATGCAGCTTGATCCTTTATTGCTAGCTAAGCCGCCGTTTGATTTAATACCGGGATTATTAAAGACAGACGTTGAAAACGCCATTAGACCAAATGCAGACCGTGCCCCTGGCGGCGTTTATTATTTCAACTTTTCCGGAAAGGGCTCAACCGCAACTCTTGAAGTGATGGCATTTGCTGTTGATTTAGAAGTGAATGTGGTAGTTCATAACTCAATTGAGGGTCAAAGCTCTAAATCCAAAGGTTATGATATTCAGGTAGAGGTAGGTGGGGAAACTTTGACACCTTTTCAGATTCAGATAAGCTCTTTAGCAAGAGGTAAGCCGTTACAAGTTGGGAAGACTTCTGACTTGCCAAAATTACTTAGTTTAATAGATCCCGAAAAGAGTAATAAGGTTCCGGAAAGGGTCGAGAAAGTAATAGAGGACGGACTAATTAGAAAAATGATAGAAGAATTAACTGTTATTTCTGAAAGTCAAATCTCATTAATCATTGAAGAGCTCACAGGCGCAGATAAGTCTGAGATTAAAAAGATGATTGCTAAAGAAATTGAGGGTACCGCGAATAAGAAGATGACGCAAAAAGTGTTCCAGGCTGAATTTAATAAGGAGCTTAAAAAAGCGCTCGGCGTATCATTTATTGGTGAGCCTGGAAAAATTAATAAGTTTGTCGCAGACACTATTCAGAAAGAAATAGAGAAAATGTTTAAAGATAAAGCAACTCAAAATCAAATTGGTGAAATAACAAAAGCTGTTATTAAAAAGCTTTATCGCGAACTAAGCTACTCTTCAGTTCACATCGTCGATAGAATCAAGCTCTAAAACATGCTACAAAATCTAGTCGGTAATACTCCGCTTATTGAGTTATCTTCTGGGATACTCGTTAAGCTTGAAACATACAACCCCACGGGTTCCATTAAAGACCGTATAATTTCCTATATCGTCCGGAAAGCTGTCGAGTCTAAAGAGATCAAACCCGGTATGACTCTGGTCGAAGCGACATCGGGAAATACTGGCATAGCGCTTTCTGCTATGGGATCTCACATCGGACACAAAGTTAAGATTATTATGCCGTCAAACATGTCGGAAGAGCGCAAACAGATGATGAGACTATTTGGCGCAGAGATAGTTGAGGTTGCTCCGCATGATTTTAAAGGCGCAATTGCCCTAAGGAATCAGATGGTGAAAGAAGGCTGTTGGTCTCCCAATCAGTTTGAGAATAAACTGAATATCGAATGCCACTTTAAAACTACAGCTGATGAAATATATAGACAGCTTCAAGATATGGGAGAAGTCTGGGGTGCTTTTGTTTCTGGCGCTGGTACCGGCGGAACCATGATGGGTATTCAAAAATACGTGGAATGTGAAGGGTTGGGTACTCAATTGATCTTCATGAAACCAGCTGAAAAAGAGCACGGTATCCAGGGTGTTGGCGATGGTGGAGATTATCTGTTAGATCAAAATCTATTGACTCACACTGTCGAGATTAAAACGCAAGATGCAATAAAAAAATCTAAAATACTATCTCAAAAACTTGGCATTCCTGTCGGAATATCAGGTGCCGCTAATGTACTTGCAGCAGAGTGGTACGAAAAAAATCATCTAACATATGGCAAAACAATCACAATGCTTTGTGATAGGGGGGAAAGATATTTGTCTAATGTGACTTAAACGTCTGTAAATAAGAAATTATATTTTTATAATGGAATACGCAATAATCATATTCGGACTGCTGGCTATTGGTTGTACTTGTATGCTTTTTATGACGATTACTACGTATAATAGAAAGATATCTGAAGTACATAAGGCTCTTGCCAGTTTGCACATTAAGGTTTTGGGCTTAGAGTCTGATTTAAACGTCGAAAAGAAAAAGAGCAAGACTGTAGGTTTTAAAAGTCGCAAAGTAGAGCCTGATGTTAGAAAAGAAGTGATATATAAAGTACCAAAGAAAATTACGGGTGACTTAACAATGACACATCATGGAAAATCTGCTTTGGTTCAGGCAACACTGAAGGTGAAGAAAACAGAATAATGTTAAAAAAAACACGTCCTAAGTTCATAGAAAATTCTAGGGTTCCGATTTGGTTATCATATTTGGCTCCAATTGATATATGGGCAATCAGTTTTGGTTTTTGGGTATGGTGTAGAGGCACATTGTCTGAAGCGACTAGAAGGCATGAGACAATACATTTCCAACAACAGCTGGAGCTTCTATTCGTGGGTCAATGGATCTTGTATGGCTCTTTTTGGCTGTGGGGTTTAATAAAGTATCGCGATGGAAAACTTGCTTATCGTGAAAGCCCGTTTGAAAGAGAAGCCTACAGAAATGAAATGGACATTGATTATTTAGCTTCAAGACCTAGATTTAACTGGGTAAGGTATATAAGAGGATAAGCAGTATTATGAATTTTAAGCCTGGTATGAGAGTAGTTCACTATCAACAGATGAACCGTCCTGGCGTTATTTTAGAAATAACACAGGTAAAAAGTAAGCAGTGGATGGTGGGGGGTACAACACAAGAAAGACTGGTTGCTGTTGTTAGGCATGATGACAATACCGTGTCTAATTTCTATACATCTGATCTTAGGCTAGAAGAATAGCCAAAGTCGTGCAATTACACCTTATATTTGATATAATAAAAATATAAGGAGGTGGTTGCTATGGCAGCTTGTGTTGCGATTTTTGTTTTTATTTATGGCATTATGGAGAAAGATTTTTGGTGGGCTCTGTGGGCCTGCGCAGCTTCTTTTTTCGTTGCGCTTTTAATTGAGATAATTTATGCAACAATGGCGTTCACAGCAATGTTCAGTGCAATTGAAGCCTTCTCTAATCTTGTGAGCCAAATGCTGTCATAATTCAGGTGTAAAAAAACAAATTTTCATATAAGATTTTCTTGATTATTATAATTTAAGGGTCTTATATGAAAGTCTTTACATTCGATGATAATATAGGTTCGGTTGAATACGTCAAGCACGATGGCGATGATTTAACTGTTGTAAATGCAGCCAGGGTTTCTTTTGGCGCTCATAAGGAAAATATAGATGATAAAGATATTAAGCTCATTAATTACCTTATGTCTCATGGGCATACTAGTCCTTTCGAGCATTGTGGTATTACGTTCCGCTTCGTTACTCCTCTTTTCATAAGAAGCCAACATCATCGTCATCGCACTTGGTCGTATAATGAAATTAGTAGACGCTATACATCAATAGATCTACAGTTTTATGAGCCAAAGGCATTTCGTTCGCAACATAAATCTAATAGACAGGCTAGCACTGATAGTCTAATAAACCCAGACACTAGCTCAGCGACTTTACGATTATTACCTACCGCGTCTTATCCTGCTAGTGCAGCAGTGGCTGATCATCATAAAAAATCTTTAGAATTATATAACGTGCTTATTGAGAAAGGTGTATGTCGTGAACAAGCGCGCGGAGTATTACCACAAAATTTATATACACAGTATTACGGTACGGTAGACTTACATAACCTTTTAAAGTTTGTTTCTTTAAGAATTCATGAAGGTGCGCAATGGGAAATACAGCAGGTTGCAAAAGCTTGCCTACAAATTACTGAGCAATTTTTCCCTCATTCAGTGGAGGCTTATAGAAAACATAAGGGCGATATATGAGGTTTTTACTTATCTTTATTTTCTTATTGGTTGCTTGTGAAGACAAGACTAGCCCAATAGGTCAATCAGGCGGAGCAGGTGCTGATGCACGTTTAATATTGGATAATCAAGATGCCGGACAAGAGGCAGATGTATATATCTTGGACTATCAACCACCCCCACCCCCTCCGGAACCTGAGCTAACTCGTGAAGAGCGGTGTGCTCAAACTTCTGTAGAAGAAACGCAAGCATATTGTTCATGTTTCCCAGACTGCTGTGATCGTCAACGATGGTATTGTCCTCCCAACCCAAGGCAAACAATAGACGTAATGCAAGTTATTCTAGAAGTTTGTGATGAAAATAAGCAGCGTTGTGAGTTTGGGGCTGATCCTAATTGTCCTCCACCGGAAATCATATCACGAAGTGAGTGTGTGACTCAATGGGAGTGCCCACCTGGGACAAGCGGAGAGTTCATTAGATGGTTTGAGTGTCAACTTGAAGATGGTTCCCTGGGCCAGCAACAAATAATATGTGATAAAGGAAGTTTGAGGCATCTGCCATGCCAGCCCTGCGATCCAGAATCTTGCGACGGCGAAGATAACGATTGTGATAATTTAATTGATGAAGGATTTTTTCCATGTGAAACTGCGTGCGGACCCGGGGTAGGGTTGTGCGTAGAGGGAGAAGTGACTCAATGTAACGCTGAAGAGCCTGGCGAAGAGCGTTGTAATTTCGAAGATGATGATTGTGACGGTGCAGTCGATGAGGGCCAAAGGAACGCATGTGATGAGTGCGGACCACTACAGCCAGACATCTGTGATGGTATTGATAATGACTGCGACGGGACAGTCGACGAAGAGTTAATTAGGGAATGTGAAACAGCTTGTGGGCGTGGGATTGAAACTTGCGACGGCGGTAACTGGATATCCTGTACTGCAACACAACCGGTTGACGAAGAATGCGACGGCGAAGATAATGATTGCGACGGAAGAATAGACGAACAACTAGAATGCTTATGTACTATTCAAGATGTTGGAAACCTTATGCCCTGCTCAGAGCCTCCTTTGATTTGTGGTCAAGGGTTCAAGACGTGTGAGTGTGTAGATCCAAATTGTACAGAAATGAGGGTAACTGACTGCGCAGCACTATGTACATATGTCCCTATGCCCGAACCACCGATTTGTGATCCAAGAGTCGGTATTGCTTTAGAGCAAGAAGAGTGTAATAATTTTGATGAAGATTGTGATCAAAATATAGACGAAAACTTAAGTCAGGCATGCTATACTGGTGAGCCTGAAACTTTATTGGTTGGCGTTTGCGTTCCCGGAGAAGTATATTGTGATCGCGGGACTTGGGGTAATGATCGTAATGGGCGTTTTGAACCCGGGTATTGCTTGGGAGAGGTGACCCCGCAGGAAGAAATTTGCGATGGTGCGGATAATGACTGCGANGGAATAGTTGATTATGGCGAGGAAATTAGAGAGACTGATATACTTTTCATTGTAGACTGGTCAGGTTCTATGGATCAAGAAATCGAGGCAGTCAGGATTGCACTTAATAGATTTGCAACTCACTTTGCAGCAGAAGAACCACTTCAATGGGGCTTAATAGTTGCGCCTAAAGAAGCACCTCGTGGAGATGACGAGTTATTAGTTCTTGTTTCTGATATTTCTCCTTTTGATCAATTTTTAGCAGCTTTTGCAGCTTTAGGCGCTGAGGGTATGGATACGGGGAGTGAAATGCTTTTAGACGCAATTTATTTAGCTGTAAGAAATATTTCAGGTGCAGCTAACGTGGATATTGCAAGTACGACATGGTGGAGAAATACAGGATCACTACCNGAGAAAGAAAACTTTAATATCAATTGGAGGCCAACTTCGGAAAGAATTGTGATTGTATTTAGCGATGAAGTAGAGCAATCATATCTTAGAGATTTAAATGATCCGGAAGGGCCAAATCGACCAATAACGAAAGCAATAGTTGAAGACGCAGTTCGAGCAGGAATAAACTTAAAAGTTTATGCATTTTCCGATGGCGGGTTTGGGGTTCAAGGTAGATTTTGGGAGAGCTTAACCCTGGCTGGGAACGGTGCTTTATTTGATTTGACGTCAAACGCAGTTAGCATGTATAATGATCTAATGTCAATAATCGATGAAGCTTGCTTACCAAGAGATCAACCGGTTGAAGAGCAAGGTGCAATGAACTTTTCTGATTCTAGCTATACATATGTGAGCATGTATGATTATAACGTGTCTAAATATCATTATGACTATAAGAACAAAATATGTAGATGAAAATTAAAACTTTGGATTTACACATGGTACGTCATGCGTATGTAGATGATAAGGTGAGGGAATTTTTAAATTTCGCCGACCTACCAGTTAGAATTATTACTGGTAGGTCTAAGCAAATGAGGGAGATTGTACTGGCAATTATTAATGAATATGAGTATGAATTTCATTTTGAAAGTGCCCATAATTTTGGCGCTTTGATTATAAGTGATATTAAACGCTAAAGCTTTCACCGCATCCACAAGTTCTCTTGGCATTTGGATTAATAAACTTGAAGCCCTTACCAGACAATCCGTCTATATAATCAATTTCAGTCCCCATTAAGTAAAGGTAGCTTTTGGGATCCACGTATATGGTTACTCCTTCACTTTCTATTACGCGATCTTTTTCTTGTTTTTCGTAAACGAAATCTAAATAGTAGCTAAACCCAGAGCAACCTCCGCCTTTAACACCTGCCTGTAATCCCAATGGTGTCTTTTCTTTGTTTTCCATAATTTGTTTTACTTTATTGCTAGCATTTTTTGTTAACTTAATCATCTTAGTCTCCTTATAGAATAGTTATAACTGCTCAGGAGGATTTTTACATGGCAACAACAGTTACAAAAACGACTTTCACTAGTAGAATTTTGGAATCGATCACAATCAATGGCCAGCAACAGCAGGTTTATACAATGCTTTCAATCCCAAATGTCACCGACTATAGTCATAGAATTATGTCTGTAGCTACGACTGCCACAACTCTTCTAACTCTCGCAGCCGCCGACGCGGGCGGTGCCATTGACAAAGTAAGAATGCAATACGTTAGACTAACTAACTTAGATGACGCCAATGATATTCAATTAACATTTACTCTTACAAGTAGTCATACTTACGAAGTTGTTCTAGGTCCAAAAAAGACCCATATGCTAACCCATAAGCAAGGTGACGTAACTACGGGTGGTGATGTAACCCTTGAAGACATTGTGTCGATTAAGGGTACAGCGTCAACAGCTGCAAGCGATTTAGAGATATTTACTGTTTCCACTTAACATTAATGTATATGTAAAACTATAATTCCAGATATAGAATCATTAATGATATTGGAGCACCTTAATGAAAAAATCTAGAATTGAATTACGTGAAATAGCAATAAAAAAAGAGCGCGCGACGCCACTTCCGTCTGGGGCATTAGTCGTTGAGACAGGTGAGCATACTGGAAGATCTCCCAATGCGAAGTTTATAGTAAAAGATGATAGCGTTAAAGATAGTATAGATTGGGCATATGTAAGGGGTATGGACCCAAAGGTGTGGGAAGAAATAAAAGGGGATTTTTTCGCTAGTGAAAATTTTAAGAAGGGTTTATTCGAATCTTCTGTTTATGCCGGCCATAAAGATTTTGGAGGGATTAGCGTTAAGATTCATTGCGAGCTAGCTTGGCATTCAATCGCATCATTAAACATGTTCCAAGAAATTGATGATTGTGATAAATACGATTTTTCTCTTTATTATGTACCGTCATTTACCGCAGAGCCTTTTGTATTAATTTCTTTTGAGGATGGATTAATAATAATTTCTGGTACACAATACGCAGGAGAAATGAAGAAAAGCGTATTCACTATTTTAAACCATATATTACCAGAAGAAAATATATTTCCGATGCATTGCTCTATTAATTTAGACTCTAATCTAGAAAGCCCAACGGTGTTTTTTGGATTATCTGGAACCGGTAAAACTACATTATCAGCAGATTCAAATAGGAGATTAATTGGTGATGACGAACACGGTTGGTCAAGTTCGGGTCTTTTTAATTTTGAAAATGGTTGTTACGCAAAGGTCATAAACTTAAGCCAAGAGGACGAACCAGAGATCTGGTCAGCATGTCAAAAAGAGGACGCTGTTTTAGAGAACGTAGTTTTAAAAGGCGATGGTACCTTAGATTTTTTTGATAATTCAAAAACAGAAAATACAAGGGCGTCATATCCAATATCATATATTGAAAATTCTGTCTCAAGTAAAAGCACAAAGCTCCAGCCCAAAAATGTTATTTTATTGACGTGCGATGCATTTAGTGTACTACCAGCAGTGGCAAGACTAACACCGGAAGAAGCGTGGAAATTTTTTATTATTGGATATACTTCTAAAATCGCTGGAACAGAAAAGGGGATAAATGAGCCAACAGCAACATTTTCACCTTGTTTTGGATTACCTTTTATGACAAGAAAACCAAAAGAATATGCAGATATGTTAAAGAAGAATTTAGAAAATTCAGATATAAATTGTTGGATGCTAAATACCGGGTGGAATAGAGGACCCTATGGGGTGGGAGAGAGAATTTCTCTAGAAGACACTCGAGATATCTTAAATAAGATTTATGATGGTACATTGGCAAAACTAAAGACTTTTGAACATAGCTACACAGGATTGAATATTCCTTTAGATGTTACAGTGGACTTGACATTATTGAAGCCGGAGCTGGGGTGGAATAATATAAAGGAATATGAGAGCGTATGTGGCAATTTGTTGGATAATATGCGCAGCGTATTGTCAAATTTAAGCATTTAAATTTAATTGAAAAACTATTAATAAACAAATATTATTTTTTTATATGGAAATACAACCAGGCGATATTGTTAAGAATAAAGATGGAAGGGTCGGTATTGTTTTAAGCATTGATGAAAAAAAGACACCAGAAAGGCGTTGTTTGGTTCTTTTAAGGGGAAAACCAGCTAATATTTTATTGAGAAACTTGTTTAAGGTTGATCGACGTTGATGCCTTCCATACAATACGAAAAGCATTCGTATATTCTGTTTGCGTAAGACACACAATAAACGTCATAAAGATCCCATTTTTCTTTTTTACTAAAGCTAAGAGGGCGTCCCTTCTTGGCGACCACAAGAAGAGTTTCATCTTTAAATAATTTGCTATATCCCCTAAAGTCATTCCAGCCTGGATATGATTCAATATCGATTTTTTCATATAGCTTAATAAAATCACCTTCGGTGGGCGCAAGAACAAGGCTTTCAGGACTAACACTTTTATTAAAGTTCAGCTTTACTAATGTCCCGGGTATTAGAATCATATTTTGAAAGGCAAGCTATGGTAAGTACTAAGGAATTTCTTAAAATTGTAGAAAACGCTAATAGATGGAAACATGATATTAATTATAGCGTGAATCCACTAAAGTATGAGGTAACAGATGATTGCGGTGGTATGTACACATGTGAACCATATAAAACAAAGTTATTAAAACTTTGGCGCTTTTCAACACCGGCTGCCTCAAAGGAAAGCTCTAAATCAATTAAAGGTATGTTTTTTGATTATCTAAATGAAGGTGATTTCGTTGGGGCAGACCTGGCTCTAAAGTATTTACGTGCTGGATCCATTAGAGATGCAATTCCAAAGAAGTCTAAAAAATATTTTAAGTTAGCCTACAAAGAGATTAAAGATAATATAAAGTATTTTTCTTTAAGAAAAGAATTTGAGAAAAGAAAAAACCAAGAGCAGGAGCGATATGGAGAAAGGTGATCTAGTATTATTTCGTAATAGTGCTAATACTATGCCAAGCGCTTCAGATAACGTTGGTTTAATTATTGAGGTACAAGCCAGGGGTCCGGTGCCAGGAGCATATGTTCTTTGGCCGGATGAAGAAAGAGCGGAATGGATAAAAATCGAAAGCCTCGTAAAAGTTGAAGCGGTCGTTTCTCGATAGTACACCCCAAGGTGTCTCTCTCGAATCGTCCACTATATTTATAGGCGCCCAACAAAAGGGTGAACAGGAGGTCAATGTTGAATTGGCAGGCAGCGATTCCGATAATAGCGTTAGGGATAATGCTAAGCATAATACTACTCAAGGCGGTAGGGATTTAAACTACGACAAGCCTATTGAAGTACTTACGGAGTGGTTGGGAGAAATGGGGTGGACGGTACAATGGTATTCCTCGGGTGATCACATAGATGCCGCCACTCTCGCTACTCGATTAGTTACAATAAACAAACGTCAAATCCCACGACATCGCTACTATTCTCTTCTACACGAGTGCGCCCACGTCGACCTCCTGGCAGGCCCTCCAGAGACACGAAGCGGAGAACCCCATGGTTACCTTGACTTGTGGTACGCAACCGTCAACGAGAGGACCCTGCGCCACCGTGTTGCCGTTGTTATCGATGAAATTAAAACATGGGAACACGGAATCAAGCTGGCGCATAAATTGGGCCTAGGCGTGGACAAGCTAAAATATATGGATTTTAGAAATCGTAATCTGAAAAGCTACTTCGAGTGGGCTCTTGAAAGAGATGATGAAGACGTAGATGGAACCCAAGGTAGGTGAAATATGGCAATGGCATCGTGATGACTCTGGATGTCAAGAGATCTATGGGCCCGGAATTGTTATGGGAATTAAAGAGGGATATGAGTATAATAGCCAAGAGTATTTTGTCACATTCCATTTTGCCAATAAAGGGATCATGAATATCCCGATCCCAATGGTTAAAAGGTTCATGTACTTAATAACTTGATTGAAAACTTCACTAACTACAATTATAATTTCTAAAAGAAAGGAAACCTCCCTATGAAGAAATTTGGTCTGATTGTAGCTGATCCACCTTGGAGTTTTAACGACAAGCTTAAGTATGAAAAGCAGGACGCGACGGTCCGCGGNGCGGACATGATGTATCCAACGCTATCGATTCCTGCTATAGCCGACCTGCCGGTTGGAGAATTGGCCGCTGAGAATTCGCTGCTAGCCCTCTGGGTCCCTTCAAGTCACCTAACCAATGGTCTAAAGGTTATGGAGGCCTGGGGTTTCACGTACAAACAGCTATGGATTTGGGCGAAGACACAAAAGCATGATCGGAGTAAGCTTGCATTTGGGATGGGTCGCCTGGCTCGCAACTGTCATGAGCCTTGCCTGATCGGCATTAAGGGTAAGTACACAAAGGAATTGGCAAACCGAAGCCAACGTAATGTATTCCTACATCCGTCTCTTCCGCATAGTAGCAAGCCAGAAGATCTCCAAAATAGTCTAGACACCATGTTCCCCGAGCGGGCTGGTCTAGAAATTTTCGCGCGCCGAGCAAGGCTCGGATGGACATGTATTGGAAACGAGTCGCCGCAAACGATGGGTGAAGATGTTCGGGATAGCCTGAAGACTCTTTTAGAAGGTAAGCCTATCGAAGACGATCCGCTACCATGGTAATTGGATAAATTTAATGGTTGAGGAATTTAAAAGTTTCAGAAAGTGCGGGCAATGTACTGTCTGTTGCGTTGAACTTGAAATTCCTGTATTACAAAAACCAGCGAAGCAACGATGTGATAAATTAACACGAACCGGTTGTAGCATATACGCTGATAGCCCGAGCGTGTGTAAGGGGTTTCAATGCGTTTGGTCTGAAAAAATGCTACCTAATTCAGCTCGGCCTGATAAGTCTGGAATATTTGCATATCGTCATGACTCACAGTGGGGACCAGCTCTTTCTTTAGTCGAGTTAAGGTCTGGCGCATTTATGAGAAACGCTAAAAATATTAATAAGCTTCAGGTTCTTGTTGATAGGAATGGTTGGGCTATGATCATTACAGACTCAAAAGGGCAACAGGCTGCTATGGTACCAGAAGAATAATGAAAAAAACAAAAAAGAAACCTGCAAAGAAACCTGTTAGAAGAAAAAAGTCGAAGTCAACGACCAAGCGTGTGCCGTCTATTTTAGAGTACGCAGGATATGAAATTGGTCAAGAGGTTTGGGTTCGAACTGATCCTTACGGAACAGAAGAGTGGGCATTCGGTACCATACTGGAATTTCATCCAACAGATACTACTGAGCCCTCATTTTCATTATTTGATAAAATCAGAAAAAGATTCGCTGTAGGTGCTATTTCAAAAATTGCAGAGTCTCCGCCCAAGAGATGGATGGGGAAGCTAAGGTAGTGAAAATACCACCAGTTGGCTCTATTTATCGCTTATTCAATCGTAGAAAGCGATCCATATTTATAAAAGGAGGTGAAGGATTGCAGGAACTACCTTTTAAAATTAACGATAGAGTACGTTGTCGTGGGTTTGAAGGTAAACTGTATCCCGGAACCGTTTTAGAATGTAATTGGACGAATGCAGGATACGCTCGTTTTATTTTAGTGAGAGTAAAGCTTGATAATATCAGGGGAGAAACTCGCGTAAATTGGAGCTTATTTCCTGATCGCGTTTGTTTGTTAAAGGAGGAATGATGTCTTCTGAAGTAAAGAATGCTGAGGTTTTTGATTTTACCGCACATAGAATGCGTAAAGTTATTCTCAATACAAAGAGAAACCCAAAGAAAACCCAGGCCGAAGTTAAAACATTGGAAGCATGTTTAGAGCTGTATCTCGCGCAGACAATACAGATTAGTTGGGTTGATGGTGAACCCTATATGCAGTTACATGAATCAAGTGCGCTCGATGAAGAAGGTCTTAAGGAAAAATTCAGTCAGCTTATAAATGGAATTTAGTATGCAAAAGGGCGCATCCCTTCCACCAGATTATGAGACAGACCCATGGGTTGCTGCTTTCATTTGCGAACTGCATGCAATGTTCGGGACTCCTGTAACTGGAACAGTCTGTACAAACAAGGAAGACAAATTACAATATTTATGGGCAAGGATTGGAATTGCTAATGCGTTGTCATTGCATGAAAATTTATGGCGTCCATTGAGGAAAAAAATTGATCCTCAAGTCGCTGCAGACGCATTTGCAAGAAGGTACCATATGATCACCAATAAGATGGTAGTTGAACAAGTGCCGTTTTTTTCCCCAAGGGGTGAAACCAAAGCTTTAGTTTCGCCTTCATAGTTAAATGACCTAGGAGCTTTATGAATTTTTCTAGAAAATTAAAAAGAAATCAAATGAAGAAGCAATTAAAAAACCTTAAAAAGGTGTCAAAAGGCATAACGAAAAGAATGGATTCGTTAGGCGATAACTGTAGAGCATGTGGAAAAGAGTTTGACAATAGAGATTCAGAAGCTTTAGCTTCATGGGTTGTTTATGTTGTTGATGGCGATCCTAGACTTATTTGTCCCGCCTGTAAGCAAAAGATAGACGAAATGTCGAAAGAGGAGGAATTTGAAGATGCTAGAATTAACGCGCCAGGAGGCATCGAAACTTAAGTCAACTTTAAACTGGGTACTCGACGCAACGCTTGGCGGTCAAGAAGAAAAGATTATGATTGAAAGAATTAGAGATAAAATATCGAATATTCTTAAGTCAGATCCGAGAAGGCAAAATATTACGCTAGTTTTAAGCGAGGAAAATGAAGTTAATTAGAGATAAGAAAATACAGCAAATGTCTGCTGGGGAATCTTATGTTATTAAAAAATTAACCAAGCCAGAGTTTATTCTGTATGTAAAAAAAGAAATTCCAGAACTATTTGCAGAAGCAGTTAGCCAAAAAAGTACAGAGAAATTTGCAGATATTTTAGAAATGATTAACAACGTTTGTGAGGTCCTTAATATGGACTGGTATGAGTGTTCTAAGATAAAATCTAATAAACGATGGGAGTTTGGAAAGTACAGCTTTATTGTCGCGGAAAAGACTGATTTAATTGATTGAGCAACACTGTTTGTGACTCAAATACGAGATCCTCTTCATTATCTGGGTATTTAATTAAAAAAAGCCGGTCAGTTTCATTTTGTACTGTATATATTTCTATAATCCTAGCTGTACGATTGATTGAATTGATTATTATGTATTCATTTTCTTTTGCTCTAACGTACATGGCATTTATAAATATTGGAGAATTTTGATGTTTAGTTATTTTTTGGTATCATATATTAGTCTAGTTATGACTAATGGCTCTATGTGCTTACCTGATACACCTATTATAGAAGAAAAAGCAAGTTCGGATTTTATGCCGGCTGTTATCTACGCAGATCCTAATGAAGTAAGAGCTTTAGAGGCTGCCAATACTCAAGTCGAACTAGACTCTGGCGTTAAAGCAGATGTTCAAGTATTCATGGTTAAAAGATGAAAAGAGAGATAGTTACGAGCACTTGTGAGTGTTGTCAAATAAAAATGATCGGAGTATTATACAAGTCTATAAGTAATGATCCATATTTATTTGAGTGTATTCTTTGCAACCCCAGGGAGTTCGAGCTAACTTATGAATCAGATAGAAGTAGGGGATCTTGTAACTCATCGAATGAGCAAGGTTCAGTTATTCAATTTTGATATTCCACGAAGACCCAGTTCTTTACCTGGGATCGTTTTAGAGATAAATCACGATAAATTATTAATTTTATGGGAAACCTATACAGAGTGGGTTGATCTTGCTTATTTATTAAAGATAAGCAGGGTTAAGTAGTGAAAAAGAAACTATCAGTTTTTTTCTTTGAGGGCCTATTATTGAATTATCCAGAGGGTAATTTACGAGAAGAATGGCTAAAAGATCCAGAGTGCTTATATTACCCCAACGTTTCAGATATTCCTGGCCCAGATGCTTGGGATCAATTTGCTTGCTCGTTTTTTCGTCGTGAAATAAATGAATTGAAAAGTGATGTTATTTTAATGACTGGAATTGAAGCTCAAGAAAATAGAATAGAAAGTAGAATAAAGCAACTTATTAAATTTTTAGGTGTTGAAATTGACACAGTAATAAGAAAAGACCCAGGTGAAGAAACTTTTAAGTTTTGTATGTCTAAATTGGGCTATCACCTAAGTTGTATGAAGGACACAAAAGCTTCATATAATGAGATTAATTTATATCTAAATGATCTAGAACTAGCAAAGGATATAGCTGACTATATTATTACTGAATTTTCTATCACTACAATTGTACATGATTTATACTCGAGTTAATTTTGGTATATATTTATTGAACACAGGAGCGAGTATGAAAAGAAGATTACGCGAGCAAGAAGTAGTTATAGTTCAAGCAGGCGAGGCTCATAATGAAGCCCTAGAGTCTTGTTTAGCACAGATAAATAGTATGTTAAGAGCTATGCACCTTTGGTTTCATGCAGCTCATAATACGGTTTATGGTATGCCTTTTATGGGTGATCATAAATTGTACGAAGAAATCTATGAGAATATCCAGAACGAAATAGATGACTTTATAGAGCGCTCGATAGGTTTAACACGAAATCAATCTATGGGTTGCCCTATCAAGATTACCGCTGCAGCTGAAAAAATGTTGGCTGCATTACCCTCACCATCAGCTCTTGAGGGCTGTGGGATTTCTGAGACTGGTAGAGATATTGTGGAAGCCTATTTAGAGCTTTTAGAAATAACTTATGAGAAGCTAAGTGGCTCCGGCCATATGTCACTAGGGCTGGATGATCTAATGTCATCCAGCGCCAATACTCACGAAAGATATTTCTACCTCCTAAACCAAAGAGCAACAAAAAATCGATGAGTGAAAATTTTAAAGATCAAATTTCCGAAGCAGCAGAAAGATTGACTGCTGGCGCAAGCCCAAAAAAGCTCTTGGAAGAATATGCCACAAGACTAGATTTACATCATGCGTTTTTCATTGTAACTCAGGCTCAAATTCTTTCTAGAAAAGATAAGTAGTTTTGTGTAATTTACCCCAGATTAAGATATAATATAAAAGTATTCAGTTGGAATACATGTAGTGCGTGCTTCTCGGTAAGAGAATATTATACGATAAAGGGAACCTAGTTGTGACGTTCCAGCACGCGGAGCGTTTCAAGATTCTCTAAAAATAGTAACAGGTGAACGAGTCGTTTTACTAGGAGCGCTCAAGTAACCACCCATTTTTTTGGATAAAATATGCCACATAGACTCGCTCCAGATGATATAGGGACAGTTTTGGCAGAACTACAGGCTGGAATAATTCCTACAAGCATCTTTTTGAATAATCATATTGAAAAAAAAGACCCATTTGCTGGTATGAGCAAAGAAGAATCTAGAACAATGAAGAGAAAATGGCGTAAACTTAAAAAGAAATTTGGCGTTAAAAACAAATCTCTTACTCATCAAGCAGCCACAGTGAGATTTCACTTAAGGAAAAGCAATTAATGAAATTAGTCGAATTTTTGATTATGGAAAATCTCCCGCTAAATGGTAGCTATTTGAGGATCGAAGAACTAAAGAAAAATGTGATGTCTGATTTTTTTTCTATAAAAAAACAGGCAAAACCAGATATATTTGAAATAGCTTTAGAAAAGCTTGACTCGAAACAATGCGTTTTTATCAATAAAGGAACAAAATCAATTGCAGCAACACAATACGGAATCAACAAATTTAGTCAATCATAGATATAATAGAAATAGTATTACTGTGGGAGACTCAGTTGTTGTAAATATTGGGAAGAAATATATCGCAATTGTGAAGGGACTGAAGTTAGATAATAAAAATAAAAAAATATTTGCTTATCTAAAGGTATTTAGCGATGGACTCCCAACAAGGGTCGACGTTTCTGATTGTAAAATAGCTAAGAACGACATATAAGGCTTAACCGCCTCGGCTGGCTGGTGGTTAGGAGGCGTCTTATAAGCGTCTTGAAGCAGGGTTCAATTCCCTGGAGGCGGACTAATTTTCCCATAGGGGCCTGTAGCTCAGTGGTTAGAGCACCCGGCTCATAACCGGACGGTCCTCGGTTCAAATCCGAGCGGGCCCACTATTTATTTTTAGCTTTGCAATAGGAGAAAATTGTGGGAAGAACAGTAATACGCGCTGATGGTGTTGAAGAAGATACGCTTGAAGACAAAGACGGTGACACCAAAGTTCAGGTAGAAGAATCATCTGACGAAGATAAAATTAGATTCGATACTGCAGGTACCGAGCGTATGATCATCACAGATGCTGGCCTAGTTGGGATAGGAACATCTTCACCAATATCAGAGCTAGACGTTGCTGGCAAAATATCAATCACATCTGAAAACTCAACACCATCCCAACCGGCAGATGGTAAAGGTTATCTATATACTAAGTCTGATGGTAAGCTGTACTGGCGATCATATGATTTATCTGAGACTGATTTAACAGCTGGTGGATCGAGTGGTATATCTCACGATGGAAGTACAGCAGATGGTGTACTAACATACAAGGATGCAGATGAAGCCACGGTAGAATCGAATATGACGTTTGATGGTAATACCTTAACGGTCTCTGGAAATGTTTCTAGTAACTATGTCGCAATTCTCGATAATGATCAAAGTTCGGCTGGTCATGTCTTAAAACTCTTAACTGATGGTAACGGTTCCGGTAGTCGGATTCTAGAAATGGAAGACGGCGATGGTGACGTTGTGTTCCGTGCCCGAGCCGATGGGCGGTTTGGGTTTGGGCCAGATGGCGTAAGCAGTATGGGCGCTGGTACATTTGTGGTGGGCATTGATAATTCATCTCATACCGCTGATATAGCTATATCCCAAAGGCTACAACACCTTGGAGACAGTAATACATATCTAGATTTTCCAGCTGCTGATCAAGTCCAAATTGTAGTTGGTGGTGTAGATATGCTTCATATTACTGAAGATGACAGTCAGGATAAAATTGTCTTTAATGAAGGTGGGGCAGATGTTGATTTTATAATAGAGTCACCTAATGAAACAAAAGCTTTATATCTCCACGCTGGAAATGAAGTACTTCATATTAATCATGGCGAATCAAATTTCCAAACAAAAATTCATAATACAAATGATTTAGCGCTTACAGTAAATTCCACTGGGGTAGTCCTAAATGATGATGGTCATGCTACAAACGATTTTCGTGTAGAAAGTGATAACAATGATCACATGTTATTTGTAGACGCTGGCGCTGATAAAGTTGGTATAAATGATAATGACCCTATATCTGAATTATCTGTTGCTGGCAAGATATCGATAACAGCTGAAAGCTCTACACCATCTGCCCCAGCAGATGGTCACGGGTGGCTTTATACTAAGTCTGATGGTAAAATATATTGGCAGTCAAATGATGTGTCTGAAACTGATCTAACAGCTACCGGATCGGGCGGAAGCTCATCAGAGTCCAATGTTACGTCAACTCTTACATATGATAATGCTGCCTTTGATCTAGGTACAAGTACTTATACAGCGAAGGATACAGTCATATCGGCGCTAGCAATTGCTGCTAATAAAACTATTACGGGCGTATCTTTTGAAATTCCTGCAGCGTGGACGTTAAATAGTGGTACAGCCAGCGGAGAGATGCAAATTAAAATTGGTGATGTTTGGTACAAACCCCAATACTACACAGAGTCGTATGGGTATATCTCCGAGTCAGGTTATTGGTTAAAAAACCACACTACAGGAATTTACGGTTTTGTAGGTAGTAGGCAATCAAGTACGAGTTCGGGAGTAGCGGTTACCGTAAAGGTTAAGGGTGTCACTAATGATACATCGAATAGCGGCGGATATTTAACTGCCGGATCTATAAAAATAACAATCTATTACACCTAAGGAAGTAAGATGATTACAGGAAAATTATTCGGAGGCTTAGACGTTATTGGAGAAGCTATTTTGTTAAAAGAATTGCCCAATAACGAAGTTGTGATATTAGTATTAGAGCTTCCTTCGCCAATAGGGGCTATGAATATGAATCAACCACACGAATGTAAGACTACTTCTTGGAGGGTGCTTAGTGCTGATACTGCTCAAGAAAATGTACTAACTTACGTACCTAACTAAAAGCAATAGGAGAAAAAAAATGGCGAGGCAATCAAGAATACCAGGAAAGACTAAAAAGAAAACGCGACAAGGCAATGGAAAGTATAGCAAATTTTCTCAAAAAGGAAGTCAATCTACTGGGGGTGGTAAAACGCCCAAAGGCTACCGCAAAAGATATCGTGGGCAAGGTCGTTAATGGCATATTCAAAAAAAGTATTAGACCATTATGAGAATCCGCGCAATGTTGGAACTCTTAATAGGGACGACACTAGTGTTGGCACTGGCCTTGTTGGTGCACCAGCTTGTGGTGATGTAATGAGATTACAGATCAAGGTTAGCGAAAACGGTATCATCGAGGATGCTAAATTTAAAACGTACGGTTGTGGTTCTGCAATAGCATCATCTTCATTGGTCACAGAGTGGATAAAGGGAAGATCTATAATCGAAGCTCAAGAAATTAAGAATATAGATATAGCGGATCATCTTTCACTTCCGCCTGTTAAGATTCACTGCTCTGTTTTGGCTGAGGATGCAATAAAGGCTGCAATTCAAGATTATAAAGATAAGCAAAATAATAATTAGATTTTGTGATTTATAGAGCTACCCTTAAGAAACCCTGGAGATCTCATAGGGGAAAGCTGTACCCATCAGGTTCCACTTTCGAGTTAAGCAAAAGGCTAGAAGACATAAACTCATCTATATATAATTTCAGTGCCCCTGGTATAGGATACGGAATAGTTGTATTACCTAATCGCATTTTCGAAATACCCTCTGAAGGAGAAAGACATATCCGCAAACTAAGAAAAGAAATGATAGATGAACATATAAGAAAGACATCTAATCCATTTATAAAAAGAAAAGATTGATTAAATTTATTAATCATGGAGAGGTGACAGAGCGGTCGAATGTACCGGTCTTGAAAACCGGCGTAGTGAAAGCTACCGTGGGTTCGAATCCCACCCTCTCCGCCAATATGGAGATATCATGCCAAAGACTATAGTGAAAGCATATCAGGTAGAAGAGACTGCTCTTCAAGATAAAGATAATGATACAAAGATCCAAGTGGAAGAATCTGCTGATGAAGACAAAATAAGGTTCGATACCGCTGGAGCAGAGCGTATGATTATTGATAATGTGGGGAATGTTGGGATCGGTACGTCAAGCCCGGGTACTCTACTTTATATCCACGGGGACGCTCCAGTGGCTACAGTGCGTAGAGATAATAATGCTGACACTAGCGCTATTCAATTTCAGGGAGCTGCAGGGTATATCGGAGCCTATGTAAAATTCCTGGCAGATGAAAGCGGCTCTGGTGGGACTAATAATGATTTGGCTTTAGGCACCGGAGCAACAGTCGCCGAAAGGGTACGGATCAGGGGAGATGGCAAGGTTGGTATTGGTACAACATCTCCAGCAACAGAGCTACACATCAATGGCAGTCTTACTTTTACTGAAAGAAGCTCTGATCCCGCAAATCCAGCTGAGGGTAATTGCGTATTGTGGATGTCTAATGGGTCTGGATCTGGTGATGATGGAGATATTATGATAAAAATTACAGCTGGCGGTTCCACAAAAACAGTTACTTTAGTGGATTTTAGTTCTTCTTAAAAGAAATTCAAGATTTTGTTTATGCTGTAAGCTCTAGGTCCCCATATTTAAGATCATGAGGGTCATTAAATACTTAATGATTGTTTCAATCATTTTGTTACCAAATATGAACGCTTGCTATCATCAGAATGTTACGAGCGCAATCGTTGAAGTAGATTGTACAAAAATATCACATGTACCAAAAGCGATACCAGGAACTCCAAATATCTCTATTAGCTCATCGCACTGTAAAGACTACCAATTTAATTTAAGATCTATTAAGTTAGCTTTGGATATATTTGTGCAAGAGTATTCATCTTCGTTTGACATAACGGAAGACGAAGCGTGGCTATTATTAAGCGGTTTGCATATTGAGGTAAGCGCCATCCCCAGAACAGTTAAGGCTGCGTATACTGTGGATGGTAAATTATTAGAGGGGGACGTACCGGTTAGCGGATTAGCGCTAAATAAAAACCTAATATGGGTTGAGATAAAAACATCTCAAATTTGGTCGTCTGCTTTAGTTCATGAATTAATCCATACAATAATATGGAGAAAGAATATAGTCCACGCTGATCCTGATCATGAAGGAAAAGAATTTTCTGGCTGGACAAAAAAGCATACAGAGTTAATAAAAAGAATAAACAAAATTTTATTAGATGCAGAAATATAGAAGGAGCAAAAATGCCAATTTATAAATTTAAGTGTGATAGCTGCGGCTACGAGTTTACAGTAATAAGAAAGATGTCTGATGATGGAGATGTAGTGTGTGAAAATTGCTCATCAACATTAACGAACAAATTAGTTGCTAAAACATCATTTACACTTAAGGGGGCCGGGTGGTATAAAGACGGATATTCTGGTAAAGCGAAACCTAATACAACTTAACTCTATATTTAAAGGCATGGGTAGTAATATAGTATCAATTTCTATTTATACGAATAATCAAAGAGTAAAATTGACACCAGATACTGATGGCATGTTTTTAGTTCCTAATTCAAAAACTAATTCTTTTTCAAAGCCATTAATAAAGGTTACAGCTGTTCAATTAGTTAGTCATCCAAAAATAAAATACATGGATCCTGTTCTGACTCTTGATGACGGTAGCAAATTGAGGGTTTTTCAAGGTGGTGATCCAACTGCAATATTAACATTGGCAATTTCTTTACTTGAAAAACATGACAAAAAATTTAAGAAAAAGATACCTGTATTTTCAAAATCAATGAAAAAGAAAAAAGTAATCACAATTCTAGATGCACCATTCAATAATGTTTATGTAAATCCAGATTACGACGACTATGATTATCCATGGGATGATCCCAATCTATATGATGACGCTGATTAATTTATTTTTGTAAATTTTAATTTGCAATAATATAATAATACGTTATGAATGAATGGGAACCGCTAGTAGTAAAAGGGCAGCACGTTATTCATATTTTGAATAGTGTTAAAATGAGTACTTTGATATCGATCCGCGAAGACTTAGGGGAAATGACATTTGTTAATGCAGATGTAGTTCGAATAGTCGAAAAAGCAATTTTCAATCGACGAAAAAGACAGACTTTAGAGCATCTAGAAACTGTCTCTATTGAAGAGCCAGATTTTTGGGATGAGCCTGATGAATGAATTGATACTTGCTCTTTGCTTATCTGTTCCTGCTTTAGGGATGTCTACTTACAAAAATAAAAAAGCGTGCCAATACATGCCCCAAATAGTAAAAAGCGCTAAGAAACACGAAATAAAAATAGAAATCTTAGTTAGCTTAATTTTTGTTGAAAGTAGCTTTAGAAGAAAAGCTGTTAGTAATAAGGGAGCGTGTGGATTGACTCAGGTGATGCCAAAATATACTGGCAAATATTCTCCTATTAAGAAATACAGCTGTGATCAACTTAAGGATCCTTATACATCTATAAGAGCTGGTTCAAAAATACTTAGGTGGTGGATCAACTACCATGATGGAGACCTCAAGCGAGCTTTATGTTCGTACAATGCAGGTTTTCGATGTGGTAAGAATAAAAAAAGAAAGATAAGTAAGCTTGGAATGAAGTACTCTAGAAAAGTATTGGAAAAAGCTAACCTTATTGAAACTAAAAAAAATCAATTCTTAAATAAATGAAATCATTACATTTTTAAATTTTTTTTAAAAAAAATGCCCTTTAGGGGTTTTCATTCATAAAACGGTGTCTATCGTATTAATAGCGGTGGTTAAAAAATAATCATTCGTGACATGCGATTAGTAAAACAAAGGAGGAAGCATGTTTAATCCAGTAGTTCGTGATAGTTTTTTTGGTGAGTTTGACAATATCTTTAATACATTGGTTCGACCAAGCAATAGGTATTCTGTTATCACAGGCCAAGTTACGCCTAAGGCAAATATTTCAAAAGATAATGAAGGATATCAAATCGCAATTGCTGCGCCTGGTTTGTCTAGGGCAGATTTTAATATCGAAATTACAGACAACGTATTAACGGTATCAACAGAGGGCAATGTTAAAAATAATGAAAACTCTTTAAGACAAGAATATTCTTATCATAAGTTTTCTCGTGCTTGGAGTCTTCCTGAGAATACAAGCGTTGAAGATATTACAGCTGACTATACTGCGGGTATTCTTAATTTGAACATCCCGGTTAATGAAGTTATTATTAATAAGACAAAAAAGATTGAGGTTAATTAAAGGAGAAGCTCATGTCGAAAGTTATTGGTATCGATTTAGGGACGACAAATTCATGCGTTGCCGTTATTTCAAATGGTGATCCAGAAGTAATTACTAATGAGGAGGGCAATAGAACAACTCCTTCTGTCGTAGCATTCACAGACAAGGGTGATAGACTTGTTGGTCAAACTGCAAGAAGGCAGGCAGTTACGAACCCTAAGAAAACGATTTTTTCTGCTAAGCGATTTATTGGTATGAAAACCAATGATATGAAAAAAGAGATCAAGAGGGTACCTTACACTGTTATTAATGCTAATGATGGATCTTGTAGGATCCAGATAGGTGATAAAGATTATTCACCGCAAGAAATTAGTGCACAAGTACTTTCTAAATTAAAGGAAGCTGCTGAAAGATATCTGGGCGAGTCAGTCACTGAAGCAGTCATCACCGTCCCTGCATATTTTAATGACGCACAACGCCAAGCCACAAGAGATGCTGGTAAAATCGCAGGACTTGACGTAAAACGAATTATCAATGAGCCTACCGCGGCAGCGCTTGCTTATGGCATGGATAAAAAGGGCGAGCGTAAAATTGCTGTTTATGATTTGGGCGGTGGTACTTTTGATATCTCTATTCTTGAGATTGACGCTGGTGTTGTCGAAGTCCTTAGTACAAATGGTGATACCCATCTAGGTGGTGACGACTTTGACAATGTTTTAATCGATTATATTGTCGCTGAATTTAAAAACGAATCAGGCATTGATGTTTCTAAAGACGCTATGGTCATGCAAAGGTTGAAAGAAGCCGCAGAAAAAGCTAAGATTGAACTTTCAAGTACGCAGTCAACTGATATTAACTTGCCATTCCTAACAGCAGACTCGACCGGCCCAAAGCACCTTAATTTATCGCTTTCACGATCTAAGTTTGAACAACTCATCGATGGATTAGTGCAAAAATCTCTTAAGCCAGTAAAGGCTGCTTTAAAAGATGCGAGTACAAAGACTTCTGAAATTGATGAAGTTATTTTAGTTGGTGGATCAACCCGTACACCACTTGTTAGGCAAGCAGTTGAAGAGCTCTTTGGAAAGAAGTGTAATTCTTCTGTAAACCCTGATGAGGTTGTCGCCTTAGGTGCTGCAGTCCAGGGAGGTGTTTTTTCAGGTGAAGTTAACGATATTTTATTGCTTGATGTAACCCCATTGTCTTTAGGGATTGAAACGCTTGGTGGCGTTATGACAAGACTAATAGACAGAAACACCACAATCCCATGTAAAAAGTCTGAAACCTTTAGTACCGCCGCAGATAATCAACCAGCAGTTGATATTCACGTACTGCAAGGTGAGAGAGAATTTGCTACAGATAATAAGACCTTAGGTAACTTTAAGCTAGGTGATATTCCTCCTGCTCCTCGAGGTATTCCGCAAATCGAAGTTACTTTCGATATTGATGCAAACGGAATCGTAAGTGTGTCAGCAAAAGATAAGGCTACAGGTAAAGAGCAAAGTGTTGTAATTGAAAATGGTGGCTCTCTTTCCGATGAAGATATCCAGCGGATGGTCGAAGAAGCTCAGGCTAATAAAGAAAAAGATCAAGAGAGAAGAACACAAATTGATAACATGAATAAACTCGAAAGTCTAATTTATCAAACTGAAAAGACTATGACTGAGCATGAAGACAAAATGGAAGATGGAGATCTAGATGATATTAAGTCTGCCCTGGAGTCTGCGAAGAGTCTATTAGGTACAGATCAGCATGATGAAATCGCTGATATGCTGCAGGAATTTGAAACAAAAGTTCAAGAAGCTGTTGGTAAAATGTACCAAAAAGCCATGCAATCCGCGGCTCAGGAAACAGCAGCTCAAACCCCTGATGCTGAAGAGCCACCCAATGATGACATAGTAGATACAGAATTTAAAGATGCATAATTTTTAGTTATATCGTGCAAATTGTTTGACCGTATGTTATAATATAAAAGAAGGTGGAAGGAATACTCGATGAGTAACTTAAGCAAATATTATGGCAAAGGTAAGCTTGTTGTTTTGAAATTTGAAGACAATGGAGCAATCGGCGCAATTCAATATGCGAACCATAGAAGCGATAAATATCAAATTATGTGGAAAAGGCCTGGGGGCGAGCGCTGGATTGGATTACATTCTAGATTAGCCCTCAAGCCTTATTTGGGATAATTTATGAAATACTCTGCTGGTACAATCATTATAGATGAATCAGGGCCCGAGAAGACTGTTCTGTGCCTTCGAGCATATTCGAATTGGGATTTCCCCAAAGGTCAGCTTGAAGAAGGTGAGCAAGCCATTACAGCTGCAATTCGTGAGACTTCGGAAGAAACCTCATTGCAGCATGGCGCTGATTATATTTTGACAGGAGATACTGCTCCTTCGATTACTTATGGGTCTGGAAAAAACAAAAAGACTGCAACATTCTTTTTAGCAAAAAGAATGTCAAGTAAGCAACCTGTTTTGCCTGTTAATCCAGATTTAGGCAAACCAGAGCATGATGAATGGAAATGGGTACCCTTAACTGAGATTGGCTTTCTTTATAGTGGGCGATTTGATCCAATTATTAATTTTTTACAAAAAAACTAGAGTTCGTGCAAAACCAGGACGCACCTGGTATAATAAACTACAACCAACAACATGGGGAGCAAACCATGAATGAGAATATTGTCCGTATTGTTCAACTTATTACCAGCGAAATTCGCACTCAAGAAGATAAAAAGGAGAAGTGGGCCAGCTTTAAGCGTGAACATGCTGATACGCTTCGTGATTTGCTTGAGTTAAATCATACCGATTTTAAAAATCCTGGGACTTTGCTTGGTTTTGATATCGATGCAGAGCGTGGTTTGATTTTGTTAAATTATACAGGTCAAGCGCATAATGAGCTACATGACGTTGAGGGTGGGTGGTCACAACCTTTACGCGAAATGCGCGGTTTGATTTACGACTTCACAACTGAGGTGCCCACTCTTGTTTCGCGTGGCTTCGAGAAGTTCTTCAATGCAAACGAGCTTCCAGAGAATACTTACGAAGCGCTGCGGGAAAAGTATGGGCAGAATGAATTCATTGCTCGTGAAAAAGCAGATGGTCACATGATTGAGTACTTTGTTCATAAGGGAGAATTATGCGCATCGACCCGTGGTAAGTTTGGTACAGCTAGCTCTGTAGAGGCTTTGTCTATGTTTACGGTAGATGATTTTATTAGCATGAATAACACAATCGGTGGAGATCTACTTTCAGTTGTAGTAGAGCTAGTGACACCGAACACTGAAGTGCATGTTGATTATGAAGGAAAGGAAACGCTTTATCTTCTGGCTGCCTATACAAAGAGCGGCACCAAGCTCCCTCTTCGGCATATCGAGACACTAGTGAACGATAATCCAAAGTTGTTTACTTTACCGAACGCACGTATGATGACACTTGATCAAATGATTGAAGAGATCAATGATCGTTCTGTCCATAATAACGAAGGTTGGGTTATGGATTTCAATGGTCAGCTTATTAAGTTTAAGTACATCGACTATATTGGGCAAATGGTTAAGGAAAAGCTTAGCTACAAGTATATCATGAATTGTATTAGGAATGATAGGCTTGATAAGATGTTTTATACACTACCGGAAGAACTTCGGGAATTTGCCTATACTATGGTCGATGATGTCTGGGCTAAGGCGACTGAAGCTAGGTTGGCAAATGACCATAAGGTATTGTACACAATGCATTCGGATCTAGAGGGTAGCACTGCTTATTTCCAAACCGTTTGTCGCGCTTTCTATCGAGAGTGTGTAAGTGTTTAAAAAGAAAAACTCGGTTCGCTTCGCCAGAGTATTGACTAGCGTATCACGAAAGCTAGAAAATATTGGGGCGGTAAAAACTGCGCTATGGTTAGAGAAGCGTGCCGAGTCTTTTGATAAAAACTTAGTAGCCGACAATGTTTTAAAGAGGTTTTAATAAACAGGCTGGCGTAGCTCAATTGGTAGAGCAGCTGATTTGTAATCAGCAGGTTGTAGGTTCAAGTCCTATCGTCAGCTCCATTTTATAAGGAAATATGATGGGTTTTTGGGGGACATTTTTCACTGTACTTTTGGCACACTTTGTTTATGATTTTATTGTTGCAAATTCTACCGAAGAATATTAAGGGCTGCTGGCGCAATTGGTAGCGCATCGGACTTTTAATCCGCTGGTTCCGGGTTCGAGTCCCGGGCAGCCCACTATTTCCGGAATGTAGCGCAGCCTGGTAGCGCATCTGGTTTGGGACCAGAGGGTCGCAGGTTCAAATCCTGCCATTCCGATAACTAAAAAGAGAGAAGGTATACAATGCCACAGTTAAGAATTAGAGATGTAAAAGAAGAGTTAGACGGAACGAATAAGAGGCTTGATAAAATCAGGAATGCAGTCTATGTACTTGCTATTGCTCAACTCGGTCTTATTGCTTATTTATTGTCTAGTGTGTTGTCACAATGAGTTTAGACGTACTTGGGGATATAATTCTCGCGCTAGGTATTATCGTAGGCATGGGGATCTTTATAAGGTGTAATTGCGATTACTTACCTAGAGAGGAAAAGATAGATGATTGATTTTTTGGTTAATGTATCTACTTTGGGTTTAGCTATTTTTATAGGCTCTGTTGCATTTGATTATTGGCGAAAGCACCGAAGATGAGTGATCTCCCAAAGCTGGTTAGGAATAAGATCCCTGAGATTATTGCAGAATCTAACAGGGGTTGCTCATATAGGATTGCCTCTCGTGAGGAAATGAGGTTATTATTATTTAATAAGCTTAAAGAAGAGAGCGAAGAATTTCTGGAAAAACCGTGCGTAGAAGAAGCAGCAGATATATATGAAGTTTTTCTTGCTATTTTGTCTCATTGGGATATAGATTTTTCTGATGTAATAAACCACTCATATTATAAAAGAGATGAGCGCGGTGGTTTTTCCAATGGCGTTATTTTAGAAAGTGTTGATTAAGCCCCGGTAGCTCAGCTGGATAGAGCAACGGCCTTCTAAGCCGTGGGTCACAGGTTCGAATCCTGTCCGGGGTGCTTTTATTAAGGGATAAACGTTGAATATTGGATTAGATTTTCACGACACAGTATCGTATGCTCCTGATTTTTTTAAAGAGTTAACTAAAGGGTGGGCTGGTAAAGTTTATATTGTTACCGGTACTCCTCCCTCTAAACGAAATGAAGTATTTGAAGATTTAGAGAAGCTAGGGTTTATAGAGGGCGAAGATTACGAAGACATTTTGTGTGGTTTTGAATATGAAAAGAAAGATATGGGTTTAGAGCATTTTGAAAAGATGGCTTATCATAAATTGAGTCTTCTTAAGAGATATAATATTACGGTCTTTTTTGATGATAATCCGTACTATGTTAATCTCATGAAAGATTATGACATTCAAGTGTTTCAACCTATTATGGGGAAGAAATATCTAAAGGCCTTTAAGAAAGCTGATCCATTTTTTACATGTAATCTTCAAAAAATGCAATTTGATTACTTGGAAGAGTTGAAGAATAAGAAGATGAAGAAATGATTTTATGGCTGGGTGGTGGAATTGGTATACACAGCAGACTTAAAATCTGCCGCCGCGAGGATTGAGGGTTCGAGTCCCTCCCCAGCTACTATTTTGTAAATTCTATAAAATTCATATACAATTAATTTATGAAGGTGTTGCACATATTTGATTTTGATGATACATTAGTGTCGTCAGATTCGAATGTAGTAATTGATCATGAAGATGGTACAAGATCGATATTATCATCAGACGCTTATGCAACTTATGACGAGCAGCCAGGTGATCAATTAGATTTTAGCGATTTTGATAACTACCCTAAAAATGCAGAAATAATAGAAGATGTCTTTGACGAATTATTTTTGGCAATTAATTCTGATGGTATTGAGTCTACAGTTATATTGACAGCCCGCGGAAACCCTAAACCCGTTAAGCAATTCTTAAATGACAATGGCGTTACCGGTGTGTATGTTCATGCTGTAGGCAGTAGTGATCCGCGTGAGAAAGCCAAGTACGTTTTATCAAGAATTAAAGACAGCGATATAAAATTAGTTAGGGTCTTTGAAGACAATGCTAGGAATATTAGAGAAATTCGAAAGGTGATTCGTGCCAATGGGGAAGTAAAATTGCAAACCCATAGAGTTGTAGATGGAGAAATTATTTAATCTCGATTATATTTTTTTTATATTTAAAGATAGATGAAAAAAGTTTTCTTTACCATCCTTGCCCTTCTATTAACGTCATCGGCGTTTTCATATCCTCTGAATATAGACGTAGCTAAAGAATATAAGATACCACTTGAGATTGAAAATTTTAGATATTGGTATGGTGATATTGAATATGGATATCTTATCTATTTGGGGAAAGAAGACGTTGCTGGATTCGAGACTGAACTACATCTCTATTTTTTAAAAAAGAAAATTTCGAAATCTATAATGATTTTGGGACCAGCTGGGCTTGATAGCATGAATTGTCTTAGAAAATATAGGGATGTACTGAATCTCCTCAATAAAAAGTATGGGCATTTTACATATCAAAGATCAACGAANGATCCCATAATAGATGACTTAGTAACTGCAGATGTTTGTACGCCTGTTCGTGTCGGTTTGCGTACAATAGACACCTATTGGAAGTCTAAAAAATTTCAAATCATAGCAACGTTGTTAGGTGATGAAGAAGGAATCTATATAGAGATAGAATATATTTTTGATAAGCGCTCTCCTAAAAATAAGCTTAAAAAAATACTGTGATGGCTAAAATGACAAAGAAAAAGCTTCAAAAAAAAATTATAAAAAAGATGAAAAAGATCAATAAACTCCAAGAAGAAATTTATTGGTTAGCAAAAAAAAGAGATAAACTTTTTAAAAATACCCCACCAAAATCGTGCAATTCTTCTGCCAATAGTGTATAATATAAACATAAGGAAGGAAGGAATAGGCCTCCCTTTCAAAAAGCGGTAAAAGCGGTAGGAGAGAAGATAAGATGAAGAACATTAACGAAAAGAAGATTCGCAAGGGTGGTCTAGTCAAGCTGAACGCTCATGGCGTGGCACATGCTGATCGCCTTACACATGGTGGTAAGTATGAACCAGCTATCTGGGGCAAGTCAAAGTTTACAGAAGCAGACCATCGAGCTTATCGCGAGGAGATTCAAAAGCAGATCGCTGAAGCAAAGGCTGCCGGCGAATGTGCTATGCACATCACAATGCGAGATGACGGCGAGAGCCGGCTTCCTCCAACTTCAGTCAACGTTCACATTTATCCGGACCGAGCCTACCAGGTTCTTCGAGCGCGGTGCGTTGGTAGCTGGAATTACCGACGTCATCCAGGTCAGTGCCTAGTTCTTGACCTTCAGACCGGTCGCGAAGTTTACGTTCCTCGTAACTACGTAGAGGCTGTATAATGCACGCTTACGATAATCAAATTTTAGATCTTGAAAACGACTTTGGTCCGGGCGCGGGTCTTGAGGCAATTTTTCAAGACTTGGTTGGTATTGGCGAATCAAAATGGGCTGACTGGGTTTCTCGTTGTTGGCAGGATCTTTGCGATACTGCCGATGTTCTTGCAAGGATGCCTAACGATTTGAAGGACAGGCTGTAAGATGGAAACAACACCATCAGTAGGTGATCTAGTTGACGATACCCGATGTAGTGATAAATCAGGAGTAGGAAGGGCTGGATTAGTAATGGCAGTTGTTGGAGATATGGTTTGGGTCATGTGGCCTTCTGCTCCTGACATGCCGCTTTGGGCTCCCACTTTTTGTTTGAAGGTTTTGTCATGAAAGCCGGTGATCTGGTAAAGCCTGAAAATTATTGTGGCGGTAGGCCCGGGGAAATCCGATGCGATTCAGCTTTGGTACTCAACGTTTGGCTTAGTCACCACGAGTCTGTTCAAACTGATTCGCAAGTATACCACGACAAAGAAGTTTATGAGTGTTCTCTCATGTGTAAGTGTGGCACGTTCGATGAGTACGAAGATAATTTAGAATTAATTTAGCAAAATCGTGCAATACTCTTTTGGCTATGGTATAATAGTATCATAAGGAAGGAAGGAATAAGTCTTCTTTTCAAAAAGCGGTAGGCAGGAGAGATAAGATGTTTAAGGTTGGAGATAGAGTTTTTCACAAAAGCGCAGGCATTAACATGCAGGGCAACATCACTCACATTCACGAAGAGGATGGGTCTGTTACTGTCCAATGGGCAGACTGCATATGCTCACACGGAATTTGGNCTATTGCATTGGTGGAGAGCTAAGATGGATATCGGCGACATGATTGAAACCAATACGGGTCACACTGGTTTGATTCTCGATAAAGAGATGCTTTATCCAGGACACCCTTGTTCTCCGGTTCGTAACTATATTGTTATGTGGAACGACGATGCTCCGCGACACGCTGTTCTTATGTCTAGCAATAAGAATGTCACAAAGCTCAGCGCATTTGCGGTGAAAAGGAAGATCAAATGAAAGTACTTTTTTTACATGGGTTAAATTCTAAACCTGGTGGCGCAAAAGCGCAGGCATTGAAAGCTGCAGGGTTTGATGTTTTGAACCCTGCTTTGCCGAATGAGCCATTTAATATATCAGTAAAAATTGCTCAGGATGTTGTGAACTGTGACCGTCCAGATGTCATAGTCGGCTCTTCTAGAGGTGGTGCGGTTGCCATGGCTATTGATCCCAAGGGCGCAGAACTAATTTTGGTTGCCCCCGCATGGAAGAAGTATTGTCCGGTAAAGAAAATAGAGTCAGCAATAATTCTACATTCTGAGACTGATGACGTTGTGCCATTCGAGGATACTCAAGAGCTTTTCAGAAGTAGTGTGGGCATTACTGTGATTGCGTGTAATGATAATCACCGCATGAGAAAAGAAGAAACGCTTGAAAAAATTGTTGAGTGTGTTAAGAGTTTCATTGTCGAATAATTAATACTACCAAATTGGAGTTTAATTATGGCAAGACTAACAGGCGCTGATGCCGAAATATTAGTAGACAAATTCAGATCAGCATTCCAAAATAAAAATTATGCTTTTTTTGAGCGCGGCGACTATAACCTCAATATAGTCGGCGTAAGAAACGATTCTGCGTCTGCAGACACATTCGACGATAATATCAATATATTCTATAAAATTGACGGTGATTGGGTGGTAGACTGCTATCCAGCAACTACAGAGCCAGGCACTAGGATCTTACAAAGACCCATAGTGAAAGGTGGAACTGCGATTTTAATACCTGGACAATATCGTAGTACATATAAAATAGACATTCATGGTGGTAAAAGAAAATACAAAGCGGTGTGCCAACGCTCTGGCGATGTTAAAATTTGGAGAGACGATAATAGGGATCGAACACCAGACTACGAAGGAGATATTCATGAAGGTCGTTATGGGATAAATATTCATCGCCAATGGGGTCCAGACGATCGTGAATATACTGGAGGCGTTTCAGCCGGTTGTCAGGTATTTCAGAGCTCAGTAGATTTTTATGAATTTATGGAAACTTGTGATATAGCTGCAGGTATGTATAGCAATTCATTTACATATACTCTCATCGACGAAAGAGATCTTGTTTAGTCTTTAAAAGAAATTGTAAACATTACATTCGTTTATTATAATCAATCGATGGTAGCAATAATTTAAGTTAAAACAGCTGCTTGAAGGGAATAATAATGAGTGTAGTAAAGAGCGGAGATACAGTTAGCGTACACTATCGAGGTACTTTTTTAGAGACAGGAGAGGAATTCGATAGCTCCTATAACGCAGGCGAGACCTTAACATTTCAAGTTGGTAACGGTCAAATGATTAAAGGGTTTGATCAGGGTGTCGTTGGGATGGCACCAGGTGAAACTAAGGATATCACGATTCATCCTGAAGAGGCGTATGGCTTTAGAAATGAAGAAGCCGTTCAGGAAATTGCAAAAACTCAGTTTCCTGATGACTTTGCGTTCGGCATTGGTACACCGGTTCAGGGTGTTAATCCGGACGGACAGCAGATAACAGCACAGATTATAAGCGAACAAGCAGAAACTGTTACGCTGGATTTTAATCACCCTCTTGCTGGTAAGTCTCTCAATTTTAAAATTGAGTTGGTAAATATCACAGATTCATAATGTGCTAACTTCATTAATTGTCCTGGTTGCATTTTTTGTACCCGGAGAAACTATAGAGTCTGGAAAGTGGAACGTTGAAAATGTAGTTTCGATACGTGATAGTTGTAATATTAGTAAATATCGTAATCCTAAAAAGATAGCGCCTACCAATTTTATCATTACGAATACTTCTCTTTCTTCTTTTAGTATTGGTGAAACTAAATGTTCTATTATTGACTTTGGATTTACATGCAAAGAGATTTATTTATCATTTCCAGCGCTTTTAAATACAGCTAAAATGAGCGCTAAAGTCATTATAAGGGGTGAGCTTAAATCTAGATCATTTATGAAATTAGATTTTGATATAACAATTGCAACCTGCAATGGCGCAGGTTGCTTTTTTATTAAAAGAGCCCTAGACTTTCCGTGCTTAATAAATCTGAAAGCTGAAGGTAGAATATGAAAAATATAAATTATGTGATACTATCTTTTATCTTTGTAGCGGTCGGTTGTGCCAATATTGATGAATCTAATATTGCTGTACAACATAGTTACGACCCTTACGTAAACAAAGGTAAATATGACGATGTAAATAGTCTACAGCTATGTAGCGAAAATACAATTGCAGAAGGTTCAATTCATAAGTTGATTGAGCTAACCAGATTAACAGACGACGAAACAATTTATACCACATTTTTTCGTATCGATAATATAGCGTCTACATTTGAGAATTGTAATGATGCTTGGGGTTTATTTCCAACAGCATATCGACATATCACAAATCGAATTATTCAAGCTATTGAGAATAACGAAATTGAAGATACGGAATGGGCTAAGAAAATTGTAGTTGATTTTGCGTCTAGATATCTATCCAGTCTTAGGGCGATACTCATCGGAGAAAGCCCTTCATACGCTTGGGCACATTACTACTATTTAGCTGATCAACCTGATGTCTCGCGGACACGAGCAGTGGTAGTAGCTATGGTCGCGCATCTTACTTTAGACCTGCCATATTCCTTAGTAGCTATCGATACGGTTGAAGATCAAAAAGATGATTACTTTGTCCTTGGCGAATTGATGATAGAGATTACACCGGACTTTTTAGATGACCTTAAGCGATACTACGAGACCGACGCTGAAGATATTTTAAATGGTTTCTTCTTTGGACGATGGATTGATGGTGCGTTTGGGAGAGATACAACAATTACTCTTTCGTATCAGACCATTCGAACTAAATCATGGAATAACCGATGGCTGCTTGAGCAATCATGGGGTGGCTGGCCAGCTCAAACTGAAATATGGACAGCGTTCTGGACTATCGATGGAGTACTAGCTACTCTTGATGCGGCGGGAAGAATATGAGATTATTATTAATTAGCTTGTGCTTAATTTCTATCGTGTCTTGTGACGAAGATGATACCCTTGTAACAAACGATGCTGGAATAATGCCTCGCCTAAACCTTGACAGAGATGCAGCTCCATTGCCCGTGATAGATACATCTCAAGACGCAAGACCGGTATTGAGAGATGCCAGCGAAGTTGAAGAAGATATGGCTTCCCAATCTGAGCCTCCCATTATGAGCTCTGAAGATATGGGGGTAAATGATCCACTGGCTCAACAAGTGTTAGATTTCTCGCAGCGTGGAAGTTATGAAGTACAACAAGAAAGAGCTTCGACGGAGGTAACAAATTGCAGCATAAGTTACTCTGTTTATACGCCTATGGGTATTCCTAATCCCCCCATTGTAATCCTAGGGCATGGGTTCGCTCGTGGTTCTGGCGCTATGTCTGGCTGGGCTGAACATCTTTCATCGTGGGGAGTAGAAGTTGTACTTCCTACGTTGTGCCACTATAATGTATTTACTGGTGTTGATCACGAAATGAACGGTCAAAACATGAGAGAACTAGCTGGGAATAATAGAGTAGTATACGCCGGACATTCCGCCGGCGGGTTGGCAGCTATTATTGCAGCGTCTCAAGACGATAATGCCTTAGGTGTATTGGGGCTGGACGCTACTGATACTCAAGATGTACCAGGCGTTCGTAATTTTATTGGGCGTGACTATGCGGGGAGTGTATCAATACCGGTGTTTGGTATAATTGGAGAACCCTCTACTTGTAACGCTGACAATAATGGTTTAGATTTATACGGATTGATAGAAAGAAAAAGAGTGGTCAAAGTTACGAGTTCAGATCATTGTGATTATGAAAGCCCAACTAACTTTGGCTGTACTTCTAATTGTGAAAATAGAGAAACAGAATTTTTAGATGATGACATCCGACCAGTCATTACCGCATTAGGAACTGCAGCTGTAATATCGTTGACGGGTTTATCGTCAGATGGAGATATAGTTTGGTCAGCCCAAGGCCTTAATGATTGGGTTATGTCTGGAATGATCCAGGTCATAGAATGAAAGGAAAAGCAAATGAAGTATTTTGTGACGTTGTTGTGGATAGTTTTGTCTACTTCATTAGCTTTCTCCCAAACGATTGTACATACGGTGCATTGGGAGAAGGGTGTAAATAAAAAGGTAGTCAAAGAATGGACAGGTTCTTTAGACAAAGTTAGCACTGTCAGTTCAACTACATATATTAAAAAGAAAGTTGGCGGTAAAGATAAACTGCATCGAAAAGGCCATCGTGATGTAATAGTCTGGATCCCTAAAGATACAGATCTTACCAAAGATTTTATAGCCGTTATGTGGTTTCACGGCCATTACGGCTATGTTCCTCAACGGACCTTCGAAGATAGAACTCTTAAGCAATTTGTTCCGTTAGTTGGTTCAAAGAATTTCGTGGTAGTAATTCCGGAAATGCCATGGTCAGTTCATACAAGCACCCCGACAAAAAGAAATAGTCTACTTTGGCTCAAGCCTGGCGATTTCATGAATTTTGTCAGTCAGGTAGAGAGCGTATTACTTAATCATGTAGAGAGTGGGGCTAGCGATGTTACCAGAACAAAAAGCAGACTTGGCAAAATTGACTATCGTGTTGTTGGTCACTCTGCTGGGGGTAGCACTATTAAGCGGCTGGGGATTACTGGTGATCTTTGCAAACTAAACCCAAGTATTGTAGTGTGGTCTGATTCTTCTTATGGCTTGTGGCTTCAAAACGCTTGGGACGGATGTCTTGGAGAATCGAATATCTTAGTCAAAGTTTTTGTTCAAAAATGGCTAAGCCCTTGGAAAAGAACAACGGCTTTTTTAGGGCAATTCCAAGATATGCCTGACAATCTGAAATTTTATGTTAAAAACAAAGGGTGGTCTCACAAACTAATTGGAAATAATATAGTTAGATTATCGGACCTGTTAGGTGAAACGAAATGATTAAAAAGATTTGTCTTATGTACGCTAACTGGCTGTATTCTACTATATGGCTAGAAGATGATATACTCGATCCAAAGGAAGAGCAATGAAGCTAACAGAAAATTTTTCGCTACATGAGTTTAGGTGTCGTGATGGATCAGATGTACCTGAAGAGTATATGGATAATGTAAGAGAGCTAGCAGAAAATCTACAGATTTTACGAGACTACATCCAAAAGCCAATAACGGTCATTTCAGGATATAGATCTCTAGCGTATAACAAAAAGATTGGTGGCGCTAGAAGAAGTCAACACCTCCTTGCGAAAGCGGGTGATTTAATCGTAAAAGACATGACACCTGATGAAGTGAAATCTGCTATCGTACACCTGATAAAAGAGGGTAAAATGAAAAAAGGTGGTGTTGGTCTATACACTCACTTCACACATTACGACGTCCGTGGGTTTAATCGACGATGGTATGGTAAAGGCATCAAAGATTACCAAAAGTCATGAACATTCTAGAATCATGTAATATAATTTTTGCATGAATAGAAATAGTAAAAAAGGTCTAGAAAATTTAATCAATATTGTGACAATTCTATTAGTGGGCTGCTTGGGAATTGCTGGGTTTATGGTAATGAATCAGACAGCAGAGTCCAATAAAGTCACAGCTGATATTGCAAAGATTCAATCAGAACACAAGTCTAGGGTCATCCAAGAAGTTGCCTTGCTTACCGCACAACTTCGAAATGTAGAAAAAGATATGGATGAAATACTAGCAATCCTCAAGAAAATTGAAAAAGTAGAAAAGGAGAAAAAGTAATGGAGCTTTCCGATATCATATTCTGGATTTCAGTGTTCATAGCGTTGTATGGCGGGAAGTGGTTTGCAGATAAGGCAAGAAAAAATAACCTCGAAGGTTATGAGGATGAAGACTGTGGTTGTAAAAAAGTTTGTACTATTAATTTAGAGGATAAAGAATAATGTTTACACTTCAGGCTTGGCTTGATGGAAGTAATATCTGGTATGGAATGGGATCAGATTTCTTTTTATTCTTAGGCCTTTATTGGTCGTATAAGCTTTATAAAAAAAAGAAAGCAGAGGAAGAGTAATGTTTACTCTAACTCAATATTTTCTAGATGCGCCATTATACCTAGGCGTAATTTCAGATGTTTTATTTTTCGGCCCGCTATGTTGGGTCGCTTGGGGAAAAAAGCCTGAAGGTACAGATGGATAAGTTGTGGAAAAACTGGACTGTGCATAATATTATAAGTCACCCAGTTAGTGAAGTTTTGTATTTGATTTCTCTTCCATTTGTCGGCAGAGAAAAAGCGGAAAATATTAGTGGGTGGATTCATGACGTGACCCTCCCAGATCAGGTAAGAGGAACAGGCAGAGGATGAATAAGCTAATTGTAGTTTTGTTAATGTTTCCCATAATCGCTATGGGACAAGACGCTCCATTAGAGTGTGATAACAATTATGGGGAATGTGGAACACCGGAGATGTCTGGTGGTGGTAATGCCGGAGGTGGTGGCGCCATACTTATAAACAATACTGATCTAGGCGATACATATCAAAGCGCCGATGATTATGATGATGATGGAGTGGAGGATTCTTATGATAACTGCCCTAGGCAACCGAATCGTGAACAGTTTGACAGTGATGGGGACGGCGTGGGAGACTTATGCGATAACTGCCGTGATACTCACAACCAAAATCAGTGGGACTTAGAAAGCGACGGAATCGGAGATCTGTGTGACGATGATTTAGACAATGATGGAATAAAGAATGTTTCAGATAATTGTCCAAAAGTCTTTAATGCTGATCAATCTAATGTCGATGGAGACGATGAGGGAGATGCATGTGATAAAGATATTGATGGTGACGGATTAGATAATTTAGTGGATCCTTGCCCCATGCTAGAGGGAGATCCTACCGAGTCTTCAGATTTATGCGCTCCTGATCTGGACGGCGACGGAATTCCTGAATATGGTTTCAACGCCGACAACTGTCCAGGAGTGTATAACCCCGAGCAATATGATACAGATTTAGACACTATGGGAGACGCATGCGATCCCGATCTAGATGGGGATGGTGTATTAAACTTAGTAGATAATTGCAACGGAGTATTTAATCATGAGCAAAATGATGCTGACCGTGATGGCANAGGAGANGAAGGTTGNGATGATNATTTTTGTTTCGTCGTNTTTGGNGATGAAGAAAACTGCTTAGATCCAAATGCGGGGTTTAGAGTNTATTCNCCTAGNATTGCTGCNAACACTGGAGANNCTATAAANCTTAGAATGTTTATGAANAGAGAAAACACNAAAGCAGAATANACTTGGTCTATTCGCANCAGNCCCACAGGATCAAAGACAACTATCAGAAANCCGATTGGTTCTGTTTCTGAGTCTTCTCTTTTTGAACACATTTATGAAACGATGCCAACNTTTACACCTGATCAGCCNGGTGAATATNTNCTTGTCATCGATGCTACTGGNGAATTTACAGANGGTAGNACTATAGCATTTGCNGATGTTCAGCATGAAGTTAGGATTAGCGTCTCTGGAGCTGGGACAGATTACNCTGGCTCTGGGTGNAGNGTTTCTACTCATGATAATGACTNTTCTTTAGCNGGTATTGTTGTCTTTTTTCTAGCCTTTCTTGGCTTGCGTAGACGATATTAANNCTNNCCAAAGTCGTGCAANACCCNNCTGGNTGTGGTATAATTAATCATAAAGTCAAGGAGGTCAAGATGGCTCGCGAAAAGAAAAATGATATGCGCATTCGAGTTCTGCAAGAGCGAATTGGCTGGATGGTTGATAACCACCAAGTCAAAGTCCAGCAGAAGACTTTCAACTTCATTAATGACTGCGTCTATCGACTACGCAAGGGCAAAGGCCTCACCCCAGGTCAGCGTAGATGGGCTGACTCTATCATTGAGGAAGGCCTCCAGAAGGTCGAGTGCCCTGCAAAGAACCGTAAACTATTCAATCGTATCGAAGCGGCTCTGAAGATGGTGCATGCCTCCCACAACCACAACATTTTAGGTGAGTTTGGAGCAAAGCTTGCCAGAGGTTGGGATCTCTCAGAAAAGCAGCTTTCTTGGTGCGAAGCAATGCTCGCCGAAGCAGAGGCCGGTCCTTGGGTTCCTACAGAAGAAGAGGTAGAGACTATGCGTCACCTCAACAACGTGCGTTTTTCTCGTAATACTTACTGGTACGGTGGCAGCCCACGGGTCGCTGAAGGGATGGCAAGGATCTCAGAATTCTTAGAGGAAGGCACTCCTTTCCGAAAGTACCTCTTTGACGCCGCGGCGAAAAGCTTCAATAACAGGATTAAGGAGATCAATACTCCTCGTTTCCAAATTGGAGACAAGTGCTTCACTCGCAAGAACCAAGAGTGGAAGATGGGTTTTGTTATGTCGGCTCCCTACACTTGCAAGCAGCTTCGCTCTGTTTGTTATGATGTATTGGTTGATGGCATGACAGAAAAGAAGGGTACAGACAGCCTAAAGAAGCAAAGAAGGAGTTGAACATATGCCACGAGAAGTTTATAATCAAATAGTTGGTACATTAAAGAAGTACGCAAACCAACAAGTGAATCTAAAGTCAGATTCATGCGTAAATACAATAG
>PAZI01000026.1 GCA_002715545.1 Methanobacteriota archaeon | reverse complement strand
AACAAGCGGTGACTTTCAAGTTGAGCAAGAATCAAACGATGCCTCCCCTCCATTGAGTCATGGGGGGGCAAGTTCGCAAGTCCGCGTATCGTCAGCCGCCCACACCCGGCGGCCTCCAGGCGATGGAAGAAGGGCGATTGACTTGGCTCGACGACAACATGTACAACAATCTCAATACAGGCGTTCTTGAACAATATCTCGAAGAGAAGAATCTTAGCGAAGGTTTTGAGATAAGCCATTGGGATACTAAGAAAGTCCTCATTGGAGTCGCCATAGGCGCTATTTTCTCAGGCGTTACTGCCTACATCGGCCTCAAGATAGGACTTGCAATTTCAGCCGCATGGTACATTGCATATCTCCTGGGCATGGCACTCAAATGGACACCGAGTGAAGTGAATATCTCGACATCTGCCACTACCGGGGCTACACATGCTTCAACCGGATTCATCTTCACGTTTCCTGCGATTTTTCTGCTCGCTCAGACGGGCGATTCTGCGGCCTATCTAGTTGGGGGAGAACCACTGATCACAAATCCAAATGTCTGGGATCTCGCCTTCATTGGCATCATTGCTTCGATGTTTGCTGGCTTTCTTGGAGTGATGTATTTCATCATCTTCCGGAGGGTCTGGCTTGTCGAGGATCCTCTTCCAATGCCTGGGTTCGAGGCTTACCTCAAGTTGCTCGACATAACATGCGATGTGAATACAGGTGCTGCTGAACGTGCACGTGATTCACTTCGAACCGTTGGACTGTGGACATTAATCGGCATGGGAGCGATGTTTGTTATCGAATATCCACTCATCTGGGCCAATGAACGCAGACTTGCACTCGCAGATTTCATTGCAGAACTACTCCATGCAGGAAATTTTGGACTCGCTTCACTATACTCCCATGCAGAATTGCATCAGCCTACAGGAATCACTTCCGAGGGCATCTCCTTTGGAACGACATTGACACCTGTCGGGGGTACGTGGAATCCCTTTGCACATACTCACATCGGCTTGGGTCTGTCACCATCGCCGTGGGTCATAGGATGGTTCATGCGTCTACGAGTTGCGCTTCTCGTTAACCTTGGAACCGTGGTTGCATGGTTCATCCTGGTACCAATGGCAGTTGCATTTGATGTTGCGGTTTTCGACAACAATGTGGTGGATTATGTGAAACTCTCGACATACAGCACCCTTTCTATCGAACAGATGCGTGATCCAGCCAATGCTGCGCTCATCAGCAGCCATAAGCTGCAGATGAAGGCTCATGCGAAGGTCGTCAAGCAGGTTGCCATTGGCGCCATCGTTGGCGGCGGCTTATTCGGACTGCTCAAAATGGCTCCCACTTTCAAGACGATTTTCGCAGATATCGCGAAGGCATTTGGAGGTGAAGAATCAGAAGAATGGGTAGATGGGAAAGGCTGGTATGAGTGGCCGCTTGTTCAGATTCCTGTGTTTATGGGCATCACTGCAATCGCCATGATTGTCATATTCACACTTGGCGGCTTCCCGATTGTTGCGAGCGCCTTGTTTACGCTGGTTCTTCTATTCACAACCTTTCTCCTCGGGGCCATTGCAGTACGCGTCATGGGCGAAACTGGCATCGAACCAGTCTCAGGTACTTCCTTCATTGTTCTCATCATGCTGATGGCAATCTTCCTAGGTTTCAACGAAGCCCTGGGACTCAGCCAGCAACAAGCCATACTGCTCGGACTTGTTGGCACCACAGTGTTCGGTTCAGCGATTTCAATGTCAGGGACCGTTGTTGCAGATTACAAGAATAGTTTGTATATCGGTAATCGTCCATATCATATCTCCAAAGGCAATATTTTCGGAGTCGTGCCAGGTGCTGTGCTCGGAGCAGGAGTGGCAATCTTCCTATCCTACTTGTTGGCAAATGGCACCATAGATCTACTTGCACCACAAGCGAATGCCTTTGCTTCATTCACAATTATTCTAGCAGAAGGGCAAGGTGATCTTTGGCTGTTAGGACTAGGCATTGCGCTGGGTGTCTTTGCTGAATGGGCTACTGGGATGGGGACTTCATTCGGACTGGGCATGTATTTGCCGACCACATTCACCTTGCCGATGATTTTTGGAGGAGGAGCCCGAGACTGGTGGGAGGAGAAGCGCCTGAAACCTAGAGTTGACGAAGCAGGAGGAGATGAGAAACTGCGTGCACTTCTCCTGCTTGGGACATTCATGATCGCTGCTGGCCTCCTGACGGGTGAAGCCCTCTTCGGAACACTCTCTGCAGTCTTCTCCTTTGTCGACACCTTGTCATTCACAACCAGTCTTGGCTCCAGTTGGCAGTTCATACGTCTGTTCGCCTTCTTGGGTACGATTGTGGTGCTTGGTGGAATCATCTATGCCTTGTTCAAATCTGCAGGTATCCTCGATTCCCCTGACGATGATGGCGTTTTAGATGCCATCATTGACGACACGGTGTGATCAATGAGAGCCTCCGTGGCTTGGACCCTGTTAGGAATTGGCTTGTTTGGAGTGTCATCAGCAGGAGCTGTTCTTCTCACAATGGATGACGTACCCCCTATTCACAAAGCTGCTTGGCGATTACAGGCCACAACACTACTCCTGATGCCGTTTGCCATTGTTGAAAGGAAACGAACACAGAAGGAGGAACATCGATTCAGTGGGCGCGAGGTGCCATTATTTGTTTCAGGAACATTTCTTGCAGCCCACTTTGGGCTATGGATCGCATCACTGGACATGACTTCGCTGACCCATAGCCTATTGTTCGTGACGTCGCATCCATTTCTCATTCTCTTTGGAATGTTCCTACTACGCCATCCTGTTGGCTCAAAGGCCATTGCTGGAGTCGTAGCAGGTGGAATCGGAGCAATTCTGACAACAAGGGACCTTTCATCTACTGGTGGCGCAACTCTCACTGGCGATCTTGTCGCACTTGCAGGTGCGGCTGCCATCGTGGGATATCTCGCTATTGGGCGATCTCTTAGACAGGACATGTCTCTCTTTGCTTACGCCCTTCCAGTCACAGGTATAGCCGCACTGCAATTAACATTGGCTGCCCTGTTTCTTGAACCCTCGGCCTCAGCTGGATTGTTCGGATGGTTGGGCCCAGGACATATCCTCGCAGTTGCATATCTCGCCTTTGGACCGGGGCTGCTTGGCCATACGGCGATCAACGGGGCTATGCGGCATATTCAACCTCTAATCATCTCAGTTGCACTCACCTTTGAACCAATCATTGGGAGTATCGTGGGCTGGATGATGGGCGTGTCAGAAATTCCAGGACGTTGGACTGTCGCTGGGGGTTTGTTAATGATCACGGGCGCAATACTCGTGATTATCGATCTTGAACAGAGCAAATCTGTGGACGAACCCTCTTGAACCCGGCCTCGATGCCAACTCACATGGCCAATATCCTAGTCACGAATGATGATGGAGTTCACGCCCCAGGATTGCGAATACTCGTAAACGCACTTGTTCGAGAGAGGCACGACATTTTTGTCGTAGCACCTGCAGAGGATTGTTCTGCCATGAGCATGAAACTGACTCTTCACAAGCCTCTTGAAGTGCAGCATGTGGAGGATTGGACTGACTCCAATGCGGAAGGAAGATTGCTTGGAGCTGTAGGAGTCGATGGAAGTCCATGTGATTGCATGCTTGTTGCACTCTCAGGGGGTCTGACGCGTTGGTGCGAGGGATTCATCCCAGACCTGGTCATTGCAGGAATCAATCTTGGACCAAATCTTGGAACTGATATCAACCACTCTGGAACTGTTGGTGCTGCGCGCGAGGGTGCATTACATGGTCTTCCAGCTCTTGCAACTTCACTCACATCACGTGACGAGAATGCTCTCCATGCTGCAGCTGAGGTCACCACGGCTGTAGTCAAACGATTATTGAGAATCCTCCCTGAAGAACCGGTCAATTACCTCAGACCCGTACTAGATCACATACCATGGCGTGAATCTCTTGAGAATCAAGAACAGAGAAGTGACTTAGAGCGTGCTGTCTTAGCTTTCAGCAACGGCGACCTATGGTTCAATCTGAATATCCCCCCTACAGCAACCTCCAACCGTGTTGAATCGGGTGTTCCTGGCCTCAACATATATCGAAATGCAGTGCGTAGGACAGAGGAGGAGGCATACGTCATTGGTGCAACAGTCATTGACAGACCTCAGATTGCAGGTACTGATGTCACGTCAGTCATGAGGGGCTACTCCTCTCTCTCGGTGATGCCACTGTGGCCTTCTGGACATCCCTTCTATGTCGATCACCAGTTGATTGAAGCTGCAAGAGAAGAAGGGAGAGGGGGTTGGCCCGCACTCCTCGACTCGTCTTGACATCAGACAACGAGGATGGCTACATCGCCATCAAGTACGGCCAGAGCAAGAGCAATGGCAGAATGCCCTTGCAGCCAGCGCGAACCAACGCTTGCTTCGATTGCCCCAAACTCCGAAAGATGGTCACTTTCATCTGGGGACAAAGGAAGATGATCTGAGACCACGACTCCTATTTTCGCACCTGTAACCAACGGTCCTTCAAGGGCAGGGGCGTCCTTACCAAGGACGACTACAGACCTGTTGGCTTCCTTCCACGAACTGAGCACTTTGTTCAAAGTAGCCCGTCGAGAGAAGAGGCCTGATGCATGGCGAGTCCAACGATTTCTTGCCACCTTCTCACTCAACACACTACGTACATGCCCACCAATACTGCGCTCATCTGCTGAAACTCCTCGGAGATCCCTACCTATCCAACGCACCCAACGCCATCTATCCTCTCCACCACCACAGAGCAACCAGTCGAAGACCACGTCCCTGCGAAGCCCATGCGACGTAAGTAAACCGGTTTGTAGTCCTCGAATGAGGACATCAAGTCGACCAGTGCCTCCTGCAAGATCTTCAAGTCGGACAGGACCATCCGGAGGAACATCATGCCCGATCATGAGAATCGTGACCGGGATGTCATATCCAAGATCAGATTCCGAAATCTGCATCGTCTAAAGCACCATCCCTCATCATTTGATTGAGCTGTTTATGCATCCGCCTATTACCCCGGATGCCTTTCATCATCTTCCTTGAACGATCCCATTGACTGAGCAAAGCACGGACTTCCTTCTCACGAGCGCCAGCACCACGAGCAATGCGTCTGATCCTCTCTCCTTTGATGACTGCAGGTTCAAGTTTCTCATCAGCAGTCATTGAATCCATGATGACACGGTAACGCTCAAGGTTCTCCTGCATCTCAACTTTTTGACGGCGTGAAAGTGCACCTAATCCACCGAACATCCCTGCAGGAAGATGAGAGAGAATCTTATCCATTGTGCCTATCTTCGACATCATCGACATCTGATCATACATGTCTTGGAGGGAGAATCGCCCCGACATCAAACGGTTTGCCATCCTCATTGCTTCTTCTTCATCCAAATCTTCTGGAGCTAAATCGATGAGGCCTTGGATATCGCCCATGCCCAATAATCGGGAGATGAAACGGTCTGCTTCGAAGCGTTCGAGATCTGAGAGAGTTTCCCCCACTCCAACAAACATGATTGGAGCGCTAGTTGCGGCAACTGCACTGAGTGCCCCTCCACCACGTGCAGTTCCATCAAGTTTAGTGACAATCACGCCATTGACATCCACTAAATCATGAAATGATGCTGCAACTGGGCCAGCAGCCTGGCCAACTTGGGCGTCGATGACAAGGATTCGTTCATCTGCATCAGCAATCTGATTGATACGATTGAGCTCAGTAACGAGGTCTTCGTCGAGCTGATGTCGCCCTGCAGTATCGATAATCACAAGGTCTGCGGCTGCTGCTTCAATGAGGCCTTCACGAACAATCTTTTCGGCATCTGTCTCGCCAGGTTGTCCGATCACGGTGATGTCTGTATTCTCAAGAAGCTGTGTCAGTTGTTCAAATGCAGCAGGACGGTGAACATCGGCTTCAATGACGGCAACCTTACCCCCGTGCTTGCGTTTCCACCATGTGGCGAGTTTAGCAGTCGTTGTTGTCTTCCCTTGACCATATAATCCTACCAAGAGAATCGTGCATTCTCTTGTCTTCATCTCTCGTTGGCCACCTAGCAGGCGCACCATCTCAGTATAGACGATGTTCATCGCATGAGTCTCAAGCGTAAGGCCAGGACGGCGCTCATCTTCGAGGAGACGACGTTCTAATCGTTCGGTCAGTTCCTTGGTCTGTCGCACATTGAAATCAGCATCAAGGAACGCACGGCGCATCACGCGGGTGATCTCTTCCAGAGCATCCTTGTCAATACGGTGCTTTCCACGAAGCCTCTTGACCGCGGCCGCGATGCCAGTCCGAAGACCTTCAAGAACCACGTTGCAAAGGAGAACTGGACCCTCATGAATGGTTCGGATGGCAAAGGGTCATTCCTCCTCAGAATCCGAGAGAGGGTTCTGAGAGGGGGGTAACGTGAGAGACAGGATGCTCTCTTTGAATGTGGCTTTCAATCCAGTGATATCGAATTCACGGCCGATGTCTATGGCCGCTTCATGACCATTAGCAGATACAAGAAGTTGGCTATCGCGACCTTTCAAACCAATCTCTTCTTTGCGTGCCCCTGGCAAATACATCCGGACTCTCGTAGCCCCTTCAGCATCCGTATTCAAAATCAATCCTTTCCGTACAGTCATCGCAATCTGTTTGCCCACAACCTGCGGGCCATCATGTTCCAATTCATCAATCACATCACCATGAATCGAAACTCCAAGTGCCTCAAGGGCTTCAATACCATGAACATCTGTTGCTTCAAGTGGAACCTCTGCAAGTGGAAGGTCTTCGAAATGACTCTTTAGACGCTTCAGATGACGCTGCTCAATTGAACGACGCCCTTGAAGCCAATCAAAATCAAGATCCGGCGTTAGACGATTGACCACCACTCCCCCTATATTGATACCAAATTCAGATAGGCCCTCTGCTGCTCGAACTGTCTCATCTATTGCCATCTGTTCGGCTATCGTTACAAGAAGGAAACGAGCATGGTCCCCGTCCGCGAGCACACGGCGAACGTGTGCTATCCTTCGTGAAAGCCTCTCAAGCTCTTCTTGCATCTCGTCTTGCTGCTTACGACCGAAAAGGAGGGATCGAAGACCACCCTGCATTCTGAGTATTTTCAGAATCCGACCAGTCCATTGATCGAGCAACTCAGGGAGAGCAAGTAATCTAAGGGTGTGTCCAGTAGGCGCAGTATCAAAGACGATTACATCGAATCTAGGGTCCTCAAGATGACGGATCAGTTGATCAAATGCCAAGGCTTCATCGAGACCAGGTAGCATTAATTCACCTGCCTTAATCGATGATGCTCCATCAATGACCTCCTCGGCAGCATCGCTACCAAGAAGGGTAGACATATTGGGCACCATGCTACCCTCCAATGAACCGCTCACTCGTGGAAGTAGAGTCTCAAGGTGTGCCTGAGGATCTAATTCCATGCCCCATAAGAATGGAACGCCTTCCACTTGCGTAGGAGTGTGCCCAAGCGAGAATCCAAGGGCATCTGAGGTGCTGTGGGCAGGATCTGACGAGACAAGCAATGTCCGCAGACCTCCTTTAGCGAACCAACAAGCAGTGGCACAGGCAGTGGTCGTCTTTCCAACACCACCCTTGCCCCCTACCAGAATCAGGCTACCCATAATTCCCGCATCTCGTCAAGCATTTCAAATCCTAACCCACTCCACCTTTAGTCCAAGACCGTTTCAGAGGATTCGTGGTCGACATCATCACGACTCAAGTTGCCAGTGTCGTCGGCCTGGCTGGAGTCGCGCTTGGATGGCGAGGAGGAATGCGGCGATTCTATGGATTCTATGACGCACCTACTGCTACAAGGTATCTAATGTATGGCCTTGTTCTAGGTGCGATATTACAGATACCGGTCCTCTACACAGTCAATTTCACAGCTAGGGTTGCTGACACCATAGGTGCCCTTGATCTTGTTTCAACGATTGCCATGGCATTTGTAGTCACCACGTCGATTACCCTTATCATCGCCCTCATCGGCCGAGTAGACGCTGTTCGGCGTCCAGGTGCCGGAGCCACAACTGGGTGGACACTAGGATTGGGCATTGGGGCGATGCTTGCCATCAGTTGTACTACTTTCATCATCGAGCATAGTTCTGGCCGCATGAAAGGAGCACTCATTTCCATCCCCTTTGGGCTCCTGCTCCCATGGATGGAAGCCCAGCTGGTTGCGTCGCATTGGTCAGGGGCAAGAAGAGAGGCTGTATTACGTTCACTCGGATCGTCTCTCGTTGGGCGTTGTGCTGCTCTTATCTTTCTCGTCATCACCTTGGTAGTATTCCAGACCCCATTGCTGATTCTCCTTATGCTACCCCTCCTTACAATTGGTCAGCGCCGGGCGGATGAGGTGTGGCTCCCTTCAGCACTCGATCCAGAAGCACTGAGGCGCTGGCGCCGTGCACTCATCGAGGGCCTTAGAAGTCAGTCTTGAAGTGCTTGAATATCGCAGCAATTGTTATCCGCTTCCACAGAATGGTGAACACATGACGAGGTGCCCCTACTGCATGTCTGCAGCACCTCCCGGCCAATCCATCTGCTATTCCTGCGGTCGTGTCATCACCGGTTCACAAGGCATGATGCAGCGTTCGCAAGGCTACCAACAAGCCGCCTCGACTCGCGGCTCCAAACGTGGTAAGCACTCAAAGGACCACAAAGCCGCCCTCAATATCTCTCGCCGAAAAAAGAAGAAAGGGCGGGCCCGCAATCTTGTCATGCTTGGTGCGATTGTTGCAGTATTTACCCTCACGCCTTTGCAGGAAGAAGTCATGGGTCAGTGGGCACAGATCAATGAGATGTTGGCAGATGCATCGGCTGCACGTCACACCTACCCTATCGCAGTCACATTCACTGTCGACCGGTCAGTGACATTGGCCAATGAAGGCGCACAAAGTGCTGAATTCCACTACCGGCTGCCCATCCCTGCTGAAGAACGAGGCGTGAAACCCTATTCGCAGAATGTATACAACGACCCATCATATTTTCAATTCGACTCCCAAGGGTCGAATTCAGCACTACAGTCTGAAGCCGATTTCGGCCCTATACAGACCGTCAAGAGCATGACCATCAACGGCATCCCAGTCCCTGTAGGCTCCTGGGACGGTTCAGACATGACGTCTGAAGGTGAGAACAATGCAAGAGCCCTGACAGGTGGTGACCATCAAATTTGGTGGCAGTCTAAGCAGCCCATTTCCGCTAGCGGTCATGATTACTGCGTCTTCGGACCATGCGTGCATTGGGAAGGAAAGCTCCTGCCAGGAAGCATCCTTACCATCACTGTCAGATATACTATCGAAGGAAAATCATTCACATGGTGGAACGATCCTAATCTCGATCTTCAACTCGGGAAGAAGATAGGTCGCCTGACTGTTGGTATGAATGAAGCGAATAGTGGTACACTCGCAGACATCTCAGGAGGCGAATACACGTTGGGCCTATCCGATTACCACTCATATTACGTCAATGATAATCCTAATTGGTTCGACCGAGCCAGTAGCGGAGCACCTGATTTCGCAATCACAGGCTCAAATCAGCAAGTACAAACAGTAGCACAGAACATCAGGGCCACATTACCTTCAGGACAGAATGACAACGCCTTTTCGCTTGCTCACGCCTCGTTCATCTATGTTAGAGACAACGTCGAGTACACAACAGGTCTTGCCGTTCCAAGAAGCGGTGCAGTCTGCTTAACAACGGGTATTGGAGACTGTGATGAACAATCCAATGCCTGGATGTCCATCTTGAGAGTCCTCGGCATCCCAACGTGGTATGAATTCGGAGCTCTGACAACATCGACATATGACCGATGGGAAGGGCACGGTTGGGCAAATGTTGCACTGCCGTATAGTCGTGACACATGTGCTGAATGGGGAGTAGAACTCCGCTCGTGTTTCATCGAAGCCTCAGTTGACGTTGTCAATAACAAGTTCCTGCTGCACACTCCAACTGCCTTCAGCGAATGGGTCGAGCCTCCACCCATCGGAGATTCAGAAGGTAAGATGATCGAAAGTTTCTACGGAGCACTTCAGATCGCCACTTCGAATTATGCGTGGGATGAACATTGGTCCACGGTCGGCTCGCCCGAGGTAAGCGGCGGGACATACAATGTACGCCTAATCGAGGGCGAGTAGACTTCGAGGTGCAATTCCAGATGCGCATCATTATCGCTGGCGCAGGTTATGTGGGCAGAGAAGTTGCCCGATCCCTCTCACGTTCCAGAGCAGATGTGGTTCTGATCGATCAAGACCCCAGTGCAATCGAACGAGCTAGGAACATCGATTGTCTTGCCATCCTTGGCAGTGCACTGAACAGAGAAACACTTCAAGAAGCCTCTCTCAAAGATGCGGATGTTCTAATCGCCACTGCTAGTGATGATGTATTGAACATCAGCATCTGCCACTTAGCACGCGAGGTTTACAGCTCAATAGCCGAGGATGAACTCCCTACCATCGCACGAGTCACCCGCCCCGAGTTACAAGGCGAGGCTAAACGGAATTCACTCAAGGATTGGTCTGGTGTCAGCAAAGGGATTGGAGTGCATGACGAGGTTGTTGAACGTCTGATTCTTGGGCTCTCTTGCCCAGGAGCCAGCCACATTACCCCCTTTGGTGATTCGCCCTATCACGAAGCACCCCTCATTGCAGAGGTCATGCTGAAAGTTGATGGGAGGGACCTGGTGCAACGTACGATTGCAGGAGCCCGTGAATTACTCCGTGAGAGGATGCCGAATATTCTTGCCATTACAAACAGCGAAGGTTCGATCAAGATTCTTAGCCCGGACGATACCACTGTCAACCTCCAACCCAAACACCGCCTCCACATCGCCACTCCAAATGGAGCTGGACTCCGTGAAGCAATAGGGATTTGTGGCCACACAGTTACTGAATTAGCGAACAGAGAAAGAGTGCTAATCTTAGGGCATTCCGCAGCAGGTTTCGGTGAAGTTCTCGCATTGCGCTACCTAGAAGATGGACATGCAGTCACATACCTCACTCCTGAACTCGATCATGCGAACAGACTTAGCGGCCAACTTACAGCTCATACCAAACATCTGGACATCCTCCATGGCGACCCACATGATGAGGAATTGCTTGAGGAATTGGATGTCTCAGGCCATACCATTGGCATCGCTTGTACGGAAGATGACCACGACAACCTCGGATTGTGCCTTTTGGCCTCGAACCTAGGGGTACGTAAGACTGGAGCGATTCTAAGGCGGCCATCATTACTCCAGATGGCCCAGAAGATGTCGCTCACCTATCTTGTCAATGAGAGGCAGGTCGTTGTTGAGAGCATACTTCAACACCTCAGAGACAAGCACTCGACCTCCACAGCTTCAATGGGAACTGAAGCGAATCTTGCTACGTTTGTGACCACGATAACCGATCATCAAGACAATGCTCTGATCGATGTACCCGTTGAGACTCTGATTCCCGACAAGGAGGAAGAAAATCCAAATCGCTTTCAGCTCACTGTACGTGAATTGCATCGTATCAGCAGCCTTGCCTTCATAGCTCGAAAGGGAGACCAGCGCAACACCATCACACAATTCACAGGGCGTAACATCCGCGTCGGAGACGTCCTGACATTCCTCTCAAAGCCTGAGGAACTGCATGAAGTGGCCCGGCTCGTCGATATCTTGACAACCGCTGCTCATCAAGACTGACCGATGCGTTGGTTCTTCTTCTGGACTACCGCTAGTATCGCTATCGCCTTGCTCTCGCCATTCGTCATCCTTAGCATCGTCATAGGAATGGCAGCTGGCGATGGCTTGCAAGAGATACTTGGCCTACTCATAACACTCCTCGTCACAATTAGCTTCATCCCGACTGCTAGGCGTGCAAGTAAGAACCTCGAAGAAGTATCGAACATAAGGGACTTAGATGCCATCATCGCTGTCGCACTGACATGGCCTGCAGTCGTTCTCATAGGGACACTTCCATATTGGCTTGGCCCTACCTTTCAAGGGCCTTTGCAGCCTGATATGCTTCACGGATTCACATACGCATGGTTCGAGTCAATGTCGGGCTTTACAACAACTGGAGCGACCGTAATCGATGCGTCCTCTTCTCCAGGCATATGTGTGATGGCAACGATGGATTGCATTGCAGCACAGCCGAAGAGTGTCCTCGTGTGGCGGAGTTTCAGCCAATGGCTCGGGGGTATGGGTATTGTCATGATGTCTCTTCTTGTTCTATCGCGCATCATGAGTGGGGGCCACACCATGGCTCGTTCCGAACTTACAGGACCTACTCTGAACAGACTGGCTCCAAGGCTGTACAACACAGGCATCAGGCTCTGGATAATTTATGCCGCACTGACAGTAATCGAGTTCTTTGCACTCCTCTTTGCTGGCTTCATGCTGGATACTCCACTGGATTGGTTTGACGCATTCAACCTTTCACTGACGACGATGCCTTCAGGAGGTTTTGCGCCGCACTCGGCAAGTATCGCCGAATACAACTCAGCTGTAATCGAAGGAATCATCATACTTTTCATGTTCCTCGCTGGAGTGAATTTCACCCTACTACACCTCGGTTTAGTACGAGGTAAATTTCGCAAAGCGACTGCTGACCGAGAATTCAGGACATATGTATGCATACTCCTTGCCGCAACATTTCTGATGACGTGGAACCTCACACATTCTGGATCAGGACATGGTTTTGGTTGGGCACTTCGCCATGCTGCATTCCAGGCCGTCGCCATCGGCACGTCTACAGGATATTCATCAACAGATTTCGCGCTATGGCCAGGATTATCTGGGGTGATTCTTCTCCTCTTGATGATTATTGGATCATGTGCTGGTTCCACAGGAGGGGGGGTGAAGGTGCTCAGAATGCGCATCCTAGCCAAAATCTCTGGGCGAGAAGTATCACAGTTGGGTGAGCCGCGCCTAGTCCTGTCACTGCAAGAAGATAATCGAACAGTTGAACAGAACACCCTTAACATCATGATAGGTATGCTTGGATGCTGGGTATTCATATTCATCACAGGGATCATAGTCATCGGTTTATTGGATCCAGATCTTTCCTTTGAATCTCTTGTTTCGGCGACCGCAGCATGCTTGGGCAACACAGGACCTGCTCTGGCTCAACTTGGACCTACCAAGACGTGGTCTGGAGTTTCAGCAGGAACCCTGTTCACAAGCACGATACTAATGTGGATGGGGAGACTTGAGTTGCTCACCGTGATGGTCGTTCTACGGCTACGTAGCTGGCGTGGAGCTACGTCAAAATAGACGGGTCTGGAATGATGCTTCCTCAGGCTCTTCAGATATTTCCTCAGTGGCGGGAGTGAACTCCTGACCAGAGTCCATGTTGACCGTGACGTCAACTAGAGGGGGAGTGAAGGCAGACTCCCTTGCCTCCCAAGCATCGATCACCACCCGACTACGTTTCCAAGTTCTGCGAAGGCCGTGGAGAGACAGATGGTCATCAAGATCTAATCCAAGTGACCATGAAAGTGAGATGTCAGAAGAATCGTCTTCCTTTGACAAGGATGCATCGATGAGGGGCCACAGTTCAAGGCGAGTTGCATCTCTGCTACTCAAACAGAGCTCGGACAGCCTAGATGCTCCTGTGCTTCGAGTAGAGAATCGGCGCAGATAATCAGGATAGCGTAGCCTGAATCGAGGGGGGATCTCTGTAGCAACTGCTGCGCAAATACAACTTGCCACAACCCAATACGTACTTCTGTGACCAACGGCACGGAAACGACTCGCACCTGCTCGGCCACCTACAGACATCAGACGAGCGATGGTAGCCAGATTGCCATGCGATTCAGAACACAACTGAGCATTCCAATGCAGCCAATCAAGGGTCCTGAACGGATCGAGATCAAGGTAAGTCATCCGATCTTTTGCCTCTATTGAGGATCTTGCTCGTAACAGGTCAAGAACTGCAGCGAAGTCATTCAATTTCCGATCACGGTGTGTACTCGACACGATTCGTTCCACATCAGATTCAATGACACGAGTGCCGCTTGAACTAACAACTGATTGGAGGTCCCGAATAAGAGCACGCAGATCACCAGGATTGTGATTAACTATCAAATCAAGAGCTGCTTCTTCCACAACAAGACCCTCGCGCTCAATCACAATCTTTGCAACACGTCGCAAATCTAGTTCTTTAGCCCGTTCGAAGATGATAATCTTACCGTGATCTGTGAACCGACGTCTTCTATCTCTCCATCCCAAGCCCACACCCCAGAGTTTCATCTCCTCATTACAGCATAGAACAACTGGATGTCGAGTCTCCTGCAACAGTCGAATCACTTCACCCTTCCCGCCGGTATCTCCTTTGAGCGAGGCTTTGCTATGCGAAGGGTCCATGGAATCTGCGATTCGCTTATCAGAAATCAGATTCAGGCCACCTGACAAATGGTCCGCCTCATCAACAAGGACAATAGTACGGCGTGCCTCACCTCCTTCGGTAAATTCCATCAACTGACGCGAACGGCCGGCATCACCAACTGCCCTACGGATGGCTGCTGCATTACGGTCATCACTGGCATTGAGTTCGATAACATGCCATCCCTTATCCGCCGCAATCGCCCGGACGATACTCGTCTTTCCAACACCTGGCGGACCTATGAGAATCAAGCCCGGTTTGTCAGGGAGACCCACTTCCCATTCTTTCAGCCATGAGCGGATTACAGCACGCTGTTTGTCATTGCCAACGAGATCCAGCTCACCCTGCGGACGATGGCGCTCTGTCCAATCTGAGTGAACGTCCACCAATGTTATTCAAGGCAGATGGACCATCAACTCTGCGGTGGAAAATCTACTTCTAACTTATTGGAATCTATTTCCGTCAGATCACTGATGGGTATCCTGATTTGATGGCCATCTGAGCGCCGACGCACAGTGACATCACCATTCTTCAAGGAATCATGATCGACAGTCAGAACCCAAGGCACGCCAATCTCATCACATCGGGCATATCGCCGGCCAATGGAGCCAGAGACATCATGTTCCACTACCATCCCGTGACCTCGCAAGGTTTGTGTAATCCCAATTGCTAACTCATTGAGTCCATCCTTATCCATCAACGGAAGTACTGCTACGTCATATGGGGAGATCATGGCAGATAGATTGAGGCGAAGATACGATTCTCCTTCTTTCTCCTCGATGCTCAATGAGTGCTCAAAGATATGATACAGAATGCGATCAACACCAAATGCTGGCTCGACAACATGAGGCAGGTACCATGTTCCATGAATCTCTTCATCGACTTCTACAACAGAGGCCATTGTTTCATCAATCTCGACCATGCTACCATCTGACAATTCTATGGTGAACGGCCAAGATTCAGGAGTATTTTCCAACGATAGAAGAGCGCTGATAATCTCACCCGATTGGTGCTTGAATCGTGGCCCAAGGACCGCCCCATTTCCTTTGACAACATGTCGATGTACCCGTCTAGGCTGATCAAAGGCACGCCAAGCACGAAACTGTCCCGTTGGGCTAGCTGTTTCATGTTGCTCAAGATCATGACAACCACGGTGAGCAACACCAACGCACTCGACCCATCCATAAGGACCTTGAATCTCAATATCCCAACAATCCGATGCATAATGAGCCATCTCATCTGACCTATGCTGGCGTAAACGAGTACGTCCAAGGTCGATTCCAACACTTTCTAAAAATTCCAGAGTAGAACCGAGCATCATTGCAATCAGCGGCTGAGGCATGATTCCTTGCGCATGGGCTGCAGCAAGAGTCAACTCTACCTTTCCTGATTGTGAAATCATGTGGTGCTGGCGTGAAAAACATTCAAGGTCAACAGCTGGAGGATTCTCAGGATCGAAGAAGTACTCTAACTCTGCCATAGAGAACTCTCTAAGCCTGACCATGCCTTGTCGGGGACTGATTTCATTCCGATATCCATGTCCTATCTGCAAGGCACCAAAGGGCAGTTTCTGTCGGAAATGGCGATGTATGGTCGGAAACATGGTGAACATCCCCTGTGCAGTCTCGGGGCGGAGGAATGCGCTTCGGGCGCTATTTCCGGGACCAACATTGGTTGCGAACATCAGATTCATCGAACGCGTGGGCGACCAGGAAGAAGAGTTACACTCAGGGCACTTGACTTTGTGCTCTGCAAGGGCTGCATCAAGATCAGCATGAGACCATCCTTCGACCTCGCCCAGCACCTTCTCAAGCAGATGATCGGTCCGGTGAGCACTACCACAGGCTCCACATTCAGAAAGACTATCGCTGAATCCGGCTACATGTCCAGATGCCTCAAGAACTTCTTTCGGAGTCACAGTGGGGCAATGAACCTCGACAATATCTCCACGAGCAAGCCAATGATTCCGCCAAGCATCGAGGAATCTGCGTCGAACAGAAGCACCATTGGGGCCATAATCAATGAAGCCTGACACGCCACCATATGTCTCAAATGCTGGAAGAACGAAGCCTCGGCGTTTGAGGAGAGATTGGAGGACGCTGTCCGAGCCCTCGTCCTGCATGTAACGTTCTGAGTCGACTCACCACATAGACTTGCTCGATGTCAAAGTCAGCAGAACCTGCGCGTATGTTATGAACTTACACCATCCACGCGGGGTCAGGGAGAATATGGCAGAAATTCATTGGTTGGAGGAGGAGTACCCTCCCGAGTCCATTCTAAGCCGTCTATGTCAGCCAGTCAGAGATTGGTTCTCGTGGCGTTTTCCATCGTTCACCTCACCACAACTCATGGCCATCCCTCACCTTATCGAAGGAGAGCATTTGTTGCTGTGCTCTCCAACGGGAACTGGAAAGACCATGACGGCGTTTCTGAGCATCATTGACCAACTTGTCAGAAAGGCCATGGATCGTACCCTCGAAGATAAAGTCCATTGTGTGTACATCTCCCCCATCAAGGCCCTAGCTAACGACATACAAAAGAATCTGATTCAGCCCCTTGAAGAGATCAGGAATCGCTTCCTCCCTCGCCGAGCTCTACCAATCAAAGTTGCCTTGAGAACAGGCGACACATCTCAATCAGATAGGCAGAAGATGTTGAGAAACCCCCCCCACATCCTCATCACCACTCCAGAGAGTCTTTCTCTGGCCATTGCTTCACCCAAATTCTCTGCCATTCTTTCCCAGACAGAGCACCTGATCATCGATGAATTGCACAGTCTTGTTCCGACCAAGCGTGGAACTCTGCTCGCCCTCACAGTTGCAAGATTGGATCAGCAGATTACCACCGACCTACAACGCATTGGAATTTCTGCAACAATGGAGCCGCTCAAAGAGGTTGCACGTTTTCTTGTTCACTCTGACGCACGTGAAAAAGAGGGCGAGGACCAGATTGTGAACATCGCAAAATTGTCACTTGCTCGCTCACTCGACCTAGACATCTTACTCCCTCACAGGAATTTCATTGGACAACCTGTCAAAGATCTTCTTGATTATTCAATCGAGATCATCAAGGATCTCATCGAAGCGCACACAACGACACTTGTCTTTGCAAATACGCGACGAATGACTGAGACTGTGCTCCAGAAACTCAGACTACTCGGGGTCGAAGGTGTTGAAGCGCATCACGGTTCGATGGACAAGAAAGTTCGACTTGATGTTGAGAAACGTATGAAGGCGGGCGAACTGAGAGCTGTTGTCTCGTCATCATCTCTTGAAATGGGTATTGACATTGGTTCTGTGGACCTCGTCGTTCAGATTGGTTCAACAGGGCAGATAGGGACTGCATTGCAACGTATAGGGAGGGCAGGACACCATGTAGGGGGCGTCCCTCGCGCTCGAATGATTCCCATCTCTCCTGATGATCTTGTTGAGATGGTGGCGCTCCACATGGCGATTTTGTCAGGAGATATGGACCTCCTCCACATTCCTACAAATTGCCTTGACGTACTCAGCCAATTCCTCGTTGGCTTGACTGTTGTCGAAGAGATGGATATGGACGAAGCACATGAACTCGTCAGGTCGACATATCCCTACAGGGACCTTGGATGGGATGCGTTCATTGACGTACTTGACCTACTTGAGGAGGAACGACGTATCTGGATCGACTACGAAGACAACACCTTCGGTCGCCGCGGCTACTCAAGAATGATATATTACACAAATGTAGGTACAATCGCTACCGATTCATCATATCTCGTCTTTGATAGTGATGGAAGTGTCATCGGTCAACTTTCATCGTCCTTCGTTCAATCGCTGCGCAATGGTGACGTCTTCCTGCTTGGTGGGCAGACGTACAAAGTACATGCCATCCTTCCAACTAGGGTGAATGTTACGCCGATTACAGGACACCGACCAACAGTACCCTCGTGGAGTGGAGAGGCTAGAAGCAGATCTCGAGAACTTGGAAGATGGTATCTTGAACTCATTGATGGGATTCTAGGAAATCTAGTGGACGGTGGGAACCCCACAAAGAGATTGACGACACAACTTGGCATCAACCGTGCAATCGCCAGTTCCTTGGTCGAACATCTTGGTGGCCATGTAGCGACATCTCATGATTGGCCAAGTCTTGAGCGAATCACTATCGAACAAGTAAGTGGACCTACACAACTCTACCTCATTGCTACAGGACGGGGGAGACGATTCAATCTCGCCTTCGCCCATTTCCTCGGAGGATTGTGTCGTAAGCACGATATTGGGGTACTTGAAGTATCATCAGATGACAATGGTCTGATGCTTCGCCTTTCTGACGAACTAGACCCTTCGGCCATACCTGCTGCTGTGGCGGGCGAAGACTGGGAAGCCTTGTTTGAAGCAGCAGTGCAAGACACTCAATTGTTTCGTCGCAGATTCAGCGAGGTATGTTGTAGATCTCTCATCACACCACGCAGAATAGGGGCGGAAGAGGTTAGCCCAAAGCGCCTACAACGTGATATTGCTGCCGTTCTCGAACGTCAACGGCAGGAACCAGATAGTGTACTGATTAGAGAGACTCTGAATGAGATTTTTCAGATTGACATTGACCGCGCAGAACTGAAATCATTCTTTGAGCGCCTTGGGCGAGATGAGGTTGAAATCATCCACTCAGTTGTCAAAATTCCATCGACCATCACAATGGGTCTGTTTGCCTCTGCATTCGAAGACCTACTCGCAATGAGAACGCGTGCCTACCTCATCAAAGACTTAGACCCTGAGATTGTTGCAAGCCTCATTGGTCAAAGAACAATGGCAACAGAACTGACAGAAGAGCAAGTTCGTTCGTATTACGAAGCAAAAACTCCCACTCCAGAGAACGCACAGAGTCTGTTAATGTTGATGCATAAGGGAGGAGGGCTGACCTCTGATTTGAGCCATCCACTATATGATGCCAAGCTAGCTGACATCGATAAGAGCGCTATCAAGAAGTGGATTAAAGAACTCATTGAGGCGGATGCAATCACGAAAATCAGAGGGACGAATTCAGCGGTTGATGACAAATGGTTCAGCCACTCTATGGCACACATCCATGGAACTTTGGGTATTCTACACGACACCGACGCCGAGGATCTCCACGAGGTACGTACAAGCGGGGTTACATTCGAGGTCGCCTCCGAGTACGACGGAATTGAACCGACTGCTTGGAAGGAAATCGCCATAGGAGAACCGTATGAAGCACTTCGTCGGAAGATTATCGAGATTTTAGGGGCCGAAGGACCCCAAACAATGGAGGCTCTCAATGATCGTTTACCATTCTCAGACACGATTCTTTCATCTGTTCTCAATGGCCTTGAGGTTCGCAATAGAATCTCAATCGGTTTCTTCACCCAGATTGACGAACCTGAGTATATTCTCAGAATAGATGAACACCGTCTCTCAGGTGGTGATCAAGACGTCATCGAAGCCAGAGATGTTCAGAACTTGATTATGCAGAAATCATTTGCTGACCATCAGGACTCATATGCCGCTGTGAGAGCACAACTCTATGTCCAGAAACCATTGGAACTCTTGCCACGTGTCAAAGGATTCCGTTTCGGCGATTGGATGGATCTTCTCTACGATGATGCGGTGGTCATGGGCCGCCTGATGCAGAATAGAGTTGGCTATACTACCATTGATCAGATTCCCCTTTTGCTAGGATTGAGGCAAATACCTGCGTTGACTGAACGTGAAACCGAGGTTCTTGGACACATCAGAGAGGGGGAATTCCCCACACGCGCGGAGATTCTCAGCCACTATCCGAAGGATGAAGAACACAAGCACATATTGCGTGAAGCGAAGAATGCCCTCAGCAACCTGGAACGAAACATGGCAGTTGTCAAGCAGTTCGAAGAAGTTGAAGGTAGAAGGAGGAGGCTCACGGTATATCGACGTGTTACTGAGCAACCAATGGAACTTGAAGATGCGATTCTACAATTGATTGATCGGCTTGGGCCAATGCAGATCAACGCACTGAGATTGTACGTAAGTTTTGGTCCCGAAGCAATTGGCCAGGCGATTAAGACCCTTGTTAATCGATGATCACTAGTGAAGATACGAGCACTCAAGTCCGATCCTGTGACCTTCTACTGTTCAATGGGAGATGCAGCCCGCCTGAATGCACCCTTGCATGAGGATAGAAAACTCAGAATCTTGACTCAATCCGATCCATTCGTTTCCCGCTTCGTCCACGAAGTCAGATATGTCTTGAAACGAGGATGGTATCACCCCGTCCTCAAAGGTGTTGATCCGATAGGCAAGGTCTTCATGTACCGGGTCAATGATTACCACGAGGTCAAGGATATTCAGATACCTTTGGCCTATATCGAAGAATTCTGCCAGGCCTTCGCCGAACTATTAGACAATTATTCCGATCAGAACATCGATGTTGCTATCCTTACACAAATCAATGGTCTAGGCATCGATGAATTCGATGAAGACATGATAGAGATGTTCGGCAAGATAGGATTTACGCGTAGTGGGGAACGCCTCATCAGAGGAGGAATCATTCAGCCCCGGCCTATGACTGAAGCAATCAGAGTGCTATTTGAACAGCATAATCTTCACCAATCCAGCCGTTTTGAGCATGAATCACTAGCCATCAAATCATCGAATGGTGTTCGTGATGACTTCGCACTGCGGGGCCGGTGCCATATGTACAGAATGGATCTGAAGGCCATGAGTTCAGCTAACAGGCTCCATCAAGGTGTCAACTTGCATGGACATCAGGTTCGGGCTAACTACGACTACTTTCAGCGCCTTTTGACCATCCGTGGAGGGGACCTGCCTGAGGAGACAAGCTCGATTCAGATAGAAGCCTTGGAGTATTTTGGTGAAGCCTCAGACCCCCAGCAATTCATGGATCGCCATGCGCTTCGTCGTTCTGAATTCAGGAAGATCATTCAACCAATGATTCGAACTGGACATCTTGTTCAAGATGACCGTAATGGATTCAGTACGATCGACCCCCTTTCTGTCCAAACAAGAGGTGATCTGCGCAGAGCCTATCTCCTCGAGATTCTTGAACGTCTTCCGGTTGTCACTATGCGCCAGTTCAGCAGACTGGCGAGCAAGATATTCAGAGCAGCTGAACTGAAATCTGCACTTCAGGAAGGTGTTGAAGAAGGGATATTCATCAAAGGATTCCTGTTAGAGGATATCCACGAGGTCTGTTGGGGACGGCCTGAATTGCTTGACCGCGCAGCAGAGCTTCCGCCAATGCGGGATTTCGTTCTGCCCCCTTCCGACTACCTCACACCATACTTCTCAGATATTCTCCGTCAGCAGTTCGGATTCGGTTCAGCTTATCTCGTCTTCAAGGACGAGGAGCCAGTTGCCGCATTCAAGGCCAATACGCGAAACAATATCATTGACATCACCGACTATGTAGGAGAAGAGAAGGGACTCAGAGTGATCAAAGAGTTCGCGTGGGAACATCAACTTCCTATCGAGTGGTCGACACGTGTAGCCCTTGGACAACGTTGAGGCCTCGTCCTCGAGCCACATCGCTCACAACATCAATCAGGCGCAAGATATGGCGATGCATGCTGGGAGCTATATCAAACAAAGCAATTGCCATCAAGAACATAGCCCCTAGAGCNAGTACCTTNGCAGCATAGGCATGGGCNAAATGGAATATATCGGCGCCCATGAAGGAAAACGCATCGTGATGGAGTGTGAGATGAACGATGCCTGCGTTTCTGAAGATATTGAGCACATGAATGACAGGGATAGTCATCAGGAGAGCACGACCCTTGGTACTCGGCGAGCATTCGTCGAGAGCCATGATCGCTCCAACAAAGACAATCATGGATTGGACTGCAGTGCAGCCTAGAATGATGTTGATGCCAACTGCCTGGCCAGTAGTTGCGTCAAGCATTGGTACATAGAATCCGGCATCCCCTAATTCACGATCAACCCACCACTTCGAACCAGGGTATTCGGACCAAGGCACCATGCCCGAGCCATCGGCTAATTCAACGAGAGGGGAACCTACAATCAGGGAATCGCTGCCAGAGAAGGTAGCCATCCAAGCAGTTTGATGAGCCACGGATTCAATCAGAAATACCTGTACCACAGGTATCTGGGAGAACAGAAGGTAAGGCACTATTGACCATGTGACCGCACCCCTAAGCCACATCAGTGCATTATCGCCTCCANATTCATTCGCCCGCAGCTCCCACACTACGAGAATGAGAGATAGAGGAACTGTTGCAAGAATCATACCTAGGAGGATGTAATCATGAATCTCTAGATAATGTGGGATATCAAGAAGCAAGAAGACCGAGAACAAGGGCCAAGAGGCCATCGCCATCTGAAGACGAATTGATATCGGACCGCTCCGAGAAAGAATCAATGCAATGATGGCAACTGCCGCAACACCAAGTTGTAGCATAGAGTAGGTCATCCTGTCAAAGCATCCGAACGCCTCTAATAATGTCATGGATTCGACACCATGTGGATGCAATCACATTCGCCGGGAAGTACCTCGAAGACCTGAGTCGTGCCATCACGGAACTTCCTCTGAAACTTGTCGTAGAACTTGTTGATGCTGTCGATGAAGTTAGGATCAATGGGGGAACTGTCCACCTCATTGGCAATGGAGGAAGTGCAGGGACGCCCAGCCATAGTGCAGGAGATTGGTCAAAGGAATTGAGCATGCGTACCATCTGCCATATGGACAATGTTTCCGCCCTTACGGCTTGGGCCAATGATACCGACTACAACAACGTCTTCGCAGCATCTCTGGACATTTATCTGCAAAAGGGGGACCTCCTCATTGCCTACAGTGGTTCTGGAAATTCCAAGAATGTCCTCAAGGGAGTTNCACTGGCACAAGAGAAAGGTGTCAAGGTTGCAGCGATTACAGGAGACTACAAAGGAGGAGGAGGAGGACATCTAGCCGCCATGGCAGATATACCCATCATCTGTCCTACAACCTCGATGGAGCGTATCGAGGATTTTCAATTAATCATTAATCACATCATTAAGGAAGCCATCAAGGACCGACATGGGCTCACATCTTCTTGTTGACCCCTGAAGATTCAATGCCATCCCGATACCGTCAGCCACTTGACGCCCCGCTGGAGATGACTCAATTACCCGATGGGGTGGAATGGAAAGGCAAAGTGGCATTCATTGATCGCGATGGCGTTCTGAATAGTGAGAGGGAAGGATACGTCCTCGAACCCAACGACCTCATCCTGTTCAAGGGTGCAGGGAGTTGTATTGCTCAACTTCGGCATCTTGGATATCGGACAGTTTTGGTCACCAATCAATCACCCGTCGGACGCGGTCTTATATCAGTACAGACACTGGATGAGATTCACGACCGCCTGATTGAGATGCTCTTGGACCAGGATTCAGAAGCAATCCTCGATTTGATCCTTTACGCACCACAACCACCATGGGCAGGAGCATGGGCTAGGAAGCCGTCGCCAGGCATGCTCCATACGGGTAACGTATTGCTCAATGGCCTGAGAGATGAACTCGGTAAAGGCCCTGAAATGGATCCTCATCATCACCCAGAGTCAGTGATGTTCGGGGATCGAAGCGCAGACCGAGGTGCAGCACGAAATGCAGGAGTACGATTCATCATGGTCTCAGCCGGCGGACTACCCGTTGCGTTCAGCGCACTTTGAACAGGTGATACAATTCATGGTCTGGTTAGGGATCGATGATACGGATGGTCCAGACAGAGGATGCACAACGGACTTTATTGACAGATTGATTGCAGATTTATCGATCCACGATCCTGAAGTGTACGTTAGTGATGTAAGACTCGTCAGATGTTGGCCTATGGCTCCTCATAGGACAAGAGGGAACGGGGCAGTGGCATGCCAGGTGCATACGAAATTAAGCCTTGATGACATTTCTGCATGGATTATTGAATGGTTCCGAGGTCAAGAACCATGGCCTGACGAAAGCTCTCCAGCATGCATCCTTTCAGAGAATCAGCTCCACCCAACACTGTATTGGAATGCCGTCCGGCAATATGTCGATGTAGATGAGGTCCTCACTACTCTCAATACATTAGGAGCCAATATCTGGGCACCACGATCCAAGCGTGGCCTTGTAGGTGCATCTGCAGCTATTGCCTGGCCAGGAACATCCGACTGGTCGTGGGAGCTGATAGCTTATCGAAAGGAAGGGGAAGGGAACCGAGATATCGACACAGAGGTCCTAGAGAAATTCGATCCCGACCCGGATTGGAACGGCACTCGTNAGAAAGGACGATTCCTATGCGTACCTAACACGCCTTGTCCAATCCTCTTCGGCCTCAGGTCGAGGGAACGAGAGACATTAGGCCTCTTAGGTTCCCAGCTGCAAAATATCTGGGGCCGTCCAGGTTTACGTTCTTGGCGAATCTTCCGCTCAAATCAAGGCACTGACGACCATCTGTATGGGGTCACATCAGGAGTTGTTATTGAGAGTGAGATCATCAGGGGTGGGCACGTCCGGCTTATTGTGGACACTGGTGAGGACCATGTAGTGTGGATGGCCTTTCGAGAAGGGGGAGAGGTGGTTCAACTTGCTCGGAATCTTTCAACAGGTGATTCCATCAAGGGTGCCGGACTCGTCACACAAAATGGTGACTTGCACCTAGAATCACTTCGCACTCTGAAAACACTTAGTACCAACCAGCGATGTGATTGCGGAGGTTCACTGACGTCCATGGGAACTGGACAAGGAAGGCGATGCAGGCGATGCAGACGAAGGNATCCCCTGACCGATATTGAAGAGGAGAAAGGAGAGTGGAGCGAATGGTCTAGACCGCCTTCAGACCGCCGGAGGCATTTGAGCAGAAGAGGAGAACCGCCGTCGCTAAACCTAAGTCTATGATACTCGTCCTTGAACCATGGCAACAGACCCGAAGACTGTGATTGCTGGCTTGATCTTCCTCGGGATGCTCATTGGAGGCATCTGGTTTGTTGCCATGCGGATGCAAGCCAATCGAGCTGCAGCTCTTGAAGCTGCGGCACCAAAGGTTGCAGGCCAGGATGAGCTTGAAGGGAAGGCGCTGAACCCAGAACAATTCGACGAGCCAGATGATGATATCCTCGATCAACTCGGAGAGATGTTAGGCGAGAATGATGAGGACTGAATTCACTCCCCATCACTGAACTCTAGGCCCTCGTCAACAAGGGTCAACCAGAGAACGGACTCACTTGTGTGCAAACGACGACGAGCCATGTCAAGGCGCTCAATCCAAAGTGGTTCATACCCATTATCAAGCAGATATGATCTGTGGCGCATCGACAGACCATCTATGGGAGTCTCATCACCTGACTCACCAGAAACATCTGAACCTGCAGCGGCGGTCAAAAGAATGGTGATGTCAGTAGCAATACTCGCGAGATTAGTGAGGGTATCATCCATACTTGGAGGAACACGTCCGGTCGATGGACAATAATCATCGACAACAATGAGGCGAAGAGAGGTCAACGATGGTATTAGATGTGAGATTCGGGAAATGGACCGTGCAACATCTGAATCAAAAAGGGCAATGAAGCGTGCTGAAGTCGAAGGTCCCAAGGATCCAAGAATCGAGGTGACTCTAGCAGGGTGTGGTGCTTCGGGACTGATCCACGCTACTCGCCCTCCACCTTCCAGCACCGCACGAGCGTGAACAAGTGCTAGAGTTGTTCGTCCAACCCCAGGTTCTCCAAGGATGATGGAGCGATTAGAAAGTGAAGGAAGTGAACCCATGGACGTCACAAGGACATCGTATCGCCAAGATCGTCTTCCTCTTCCTCTTCAAAATCACCAAGGAGAGTCGAAAGGAGGTCGTCTTCTTCCTTTTCGGGCTCATCTTCNCCACCTCTAGCACCCTCAAGACTATTCTTAGAACGCTCAAGATGGGTTAGCATTGCCTTGTGAGCCTCAAGACGATTCACAGCATCTCTGTAATCATCGGGACTGAAGTAACCCACGAACTGTCCTTCTGAATTTCTGATGACAATGGCATCAGGTGGGGGAGANGCAGTGCTCAACTGATCAAGGAGGTTGGATAGAGGCATATCAGAAGGCATCTCAACGATATTCTGCTTCATCCTCGCACTAATCTTAACCTTGGCAGGAGCCTTATCCTGAGCACAGACGCTGAGCAATTCTCTGATCGTCACCACACCAACGATGCCGCCAGACTTAGCGTCCTCGACAAGGATTGCTCCATTGGGAAACTGGGACAATTGTGCGGCTACATCTTTGAAAGTGGCTTTACTATTCAGGACGCCATGCTCATCGGTGATGGACATGTCACCCACTGTGGGCTCTTCGGCTGACATATGCATCGAGGAGAGGGGGTCCGCTTCAAAGTTATCCTTGCGATGATGCTATGTAGCGAGGCGATAAAGTCGGTTCATGGTGGGTTCCGGGGAGGCCGATGAGCAGGGTTTTCTGCCCCCTCGTGAAGGCGAGCGAATACCTCGAAAGATTCTGCAACCACTTGAGCCAGCGGCCAACTTGAAGCAAGGACTCTTCGCACGTGGAGTTGCAGTGTGGAAAGTTGCTCTCGACGACATCAATCGGTTTGGACCCCATGCCATGATTTTCTTGCTCGTGATTCTAGCAACCTTGACGGGGGCTATGCTCAAACTACTCTCAGTCATCAGCGGATGAAACTCAGATACTTCCATCCAACATGGCATCATCTGACCAAGTTGCTGAGGTGCCGTCAAACGTTGAAACCGAGGATGTTGAGCGAGGTGTGCCCTTGAGGGAGATGGCCCTTTCCATCCAAGGGGCATTCAGAACTGTAGTCTCAAATTCACCACCCTCTCCATCGATGCGAATCTGATGTGAGAGAGCTATTTCCTGGAGCCTTAACACGCTCTCACTATCAATCTGCACTCCGATCCAATCTGCATCGAGGCCATCTGCAGAGGTATGAACGATGCGGACATCAAAACCCGCATTACATACTGCTCGCAGATGAGATTCAGGTTCGTGATGCCAAAGTGGCGCGAATGTGGGGATACAGAGGCGGGCACCGATGCGGTCAATCCTAACCTTCTGATAATCGGATGCGATTGCCCCTGAAACAAGACCACCTATGGAGTGACCTGCATCCTTTGCCATCTCTACTTCATAGCCCAGCACACGCTCTAGCTCGGTCAAATCATCCGCTTCATCTGATGTTTCAACAGGAACCCAGCGAATCCCGAGTGCTCCTGCGTGCATCTTGGCTACATTGACGCAGGGGTGCTGAAACATCCATGACCCTGGCTGCGCTAGAACCGTCACTATTGCAGCGACCTCCCAGCCCTTATGCATGGCCCAGTCAAGAGAGAGCGTGGAGTCCTTTCCCGCAGAAGATAGAACTAGGACGCGCATCATATTCATCCCTTCCTGCTGACAGCATGGTTGAAAACACACCGATGATTCGCACCAGCATGCAACCATCTGGAAGGGGATACGACCACGGCATCACTACCTTCAGCCCGGACGGCCGACTGTTCCAGGTAGAGTACGCTCGCGAGTCGGTGAAAAGAGGTACGACAACTGTAGGCCTAAGATTCAGAGATGGGGTCGTGCTAGTAGCAGATAAGAGAATTGCTAGTTCACTGGTTCTCCCTGATTCCATTCAAAAGATCTACCGCATCGACAAGGGTATTGCCTTCGCCACCTCTGGCCTCGTAGCAGATGCCCGCGTACTTGTCGACCGAGCACGTGTGGAATGCCAAGTAAACAGATTGACTTACAACGAGGCGATTACAACCGATATACTAGTTAGAAAGATATGTGATTTCAAGCAATCATTCACCCAGTATGGAGGGGTACGCCCATTCGGCACAGCTCTACTCATAGCTGGTGTTGACGAAAGTGGACAACATCTCTTTGAAACAGACCCATCGGGAGCATACCAATCTTACTCTGCAGGGGCCATTGGCTCGGGAAGATCCATTGCCGCCGAATATTTCGAAAAGCATTGGAAAGCGAACATGACCCAGAATGCTGCCATCAAACTCGGTCTTGAAGCTTTGAGATCATCGTTAGATGACGAATTAAACAAAGAAGCGGTCGAAATCACCGTCATCGACGCATCTGACGTCCACGAACTTGAGAGAGAGAAGATAGTGCAGCAGATCGAGCGGCTCAAGCCACTTGATGAAGGAGCATGATGCATGGTCAGCCTTGACGATGCCGTGGTTGCTCGCATAGATCGGCATGGTCAGCGATTTGAGATTCTCGTCGACCCGCAAGGTGTGCAACATTGGAAGGAAGATTCTGACGGGGTAGACATTCTCACTCTGCTTGCAGTCGAAGAAGTATGGACTTCAGCACGCGAGGCTGAGAGGGTATCAGAAGATGATCTTGAAAAGGCCTTCGACACAACTGAACTTGCAACGATTGTCGAGCATATTCTTGCCAAAGGAAGTATACAGCTCACAACTCAGCAGCGGCGGGAGATGACAGAACAGAAGAGAAAACGACTTATCACTGCCATTGTGGAAGCTGCAGTCGATCCAAAGACGGGGCTCCCTCACCCTGCTATTCGAGTGGAACAGGCTCTGGAAGAGGCGAAGTATCTGATTGACCCCTTCAAATCCGATCACCTTCTCTATCAGGAGGCCATCAAGGTCCTTCGACCAGTAATACCACTCTCATTCGAGGAATGTAAGATGGCCGTCAAGGTGCCTCACCATGCCTACGGACCGGCTTCAAGACTCCTGAGAGGGATCACACAACAAGAGGAATGGACCTCTGATGGTTCGTGGGTGGCAGTGATTGAGATTCCTCGAGCCCGCAGAGAAGCAATCCTTGGACGCCTAGCCAAAATTTCCCCAGATGTTGAATCCCGAGACCTCTGATAGAGGTGGAAGCATTAAACCACGCTCCCGAGTCGGGTGGCCAGCCAAGGTGATGAAGCGACGATGAAGAGCGTGACCCCCGGCGAGGTCGTCGATGTCAACGGTGACATTGGCCAACACTTCGCCACAACTGAGAATGGCCATATCGCAACCGTTTTCGGACGCGTGGTGACGCGCAATTCTGAAACATCGATTGTACCTTATCGCCAATCTTATTTTCCGTCCACCGGCGATCTCGTCATCGGCATGGTCGCATCTGTTCGAAATAACATGTGGATTGTGGATGTGGGAGGGCCCTTTGAAGCGATTCTGCCCCAGAGTCATGTTCCCTGGAGGTCTGGTTACGGCCAGACCAGTGCACAGATGCCCACGGGATCAATTCTGCTCGGAAGAATTCTTGATGTGGATGAAACGATGCGTTGTGTCGTTACCATGAAAGGAGTAGGCATGCGGCGATTGTCACAAGGCGTTGTCGTCGAAGTCCCAGTAACATCAATTGGAAGAATCATAGGATCATCAGGTTCGACAATCAAGCGCCTGAAGGAAGGTTCAGGATGCCGAGCAATTGTCGGATCCAACGGTCGCATTTGGATCGATGGAGAACTCAACGGAATCAACTGGTTGCGTGAAACGATACTAATGATTGCTAAGGGCAACGACTCTCGTCCAATAATCGATGCTCAGATGAAATTAGCACCAATGTGAAGGAGGAATAATGATGGGTGGTTATGGAGATGTTGAACTAATTGATGAGAATGGCATACGCCTCGATGGACGTCGGCCAGAGGATGTAAGAGATGTCAGCATAGAAGCTGGGATCCTTCCCCAAGCAGATGGTTCTGCAGAAGTACGCTGGGGACAGAATCTTGTGGTCGTAGCTGTATACGGCCCTGTCGAAGCCCACCCGCGCAAGATTCAGCTACAGGATCGTGCAGTCATTGATGTTCGTTACAACATGGCTCCTTTCTCAACTTCAGACAGGATGCGACCTGGCTTCAATCGGCGCTCAATCGAGATTAGCAAAGTAACTGCCGATGCTCTAGCGACCATCGTCGAAGTTGAAAGATTCCCACGGACAAAGATCAGTGTCGAGATTGAAGTTCTTCAGGCTGAAGCAGGTACACGTTGTGTTGGAATCACAGCTGCAGCGGTAGCCCTTGCGGATGCAGGACTGCCAATGAAGGATCTACTCGTGTCAATCGCTTCGGGGAAGATTGGAGGGGTTGTCGTGTGTGATCTCGATCAGGCTGAAGACAACTATGGGGAGGCGGATCTCCCGGTTGCTATCATGCCCGCAACTGGAGAAATTGCATTCATGCAGATGGACGGCGACCTTTCACCCGAAGAAGTCAAGCAAGCGATGATCTACAATGAACAGGCCATCGCGCCCATTCACGCCAAGCAGATCGAAGCCCTGAAAGCGCGTTGGGCAAAGGATGGAGGTGATGCTTGATGGCAGCTCCAGTAGTCCCAGCTCTGTTGAAGGACCATGTCCGACATTTGGCCGAGGAGGATCAGCGAATCGGTAACCGAGGTCAGTGGGACTCTCGGAGCATCGAATTGACAAGTGATGTNATCATCCGTGCTGAAGGTAGTGCCCGAGTTCGACTTGGGGACACCATTGTCATTGCAGGAGTGAAATTCAGCTTGCGAGAGCCTTGGCCTGACCGACCGACACACGGATCATTGATGACAAGCGCAGAAGTCAGGCCCATTGCTGGACCCAACTATAGCCCTGGTCCTCCTAGCCCTGCTGCTATCGAACTCGGCCGCGTTGTAGATCGCGGAATCCGAGAAAGTGGTTGTGTTGATATGGAAGCCCTCTGCATCCTGCCAGGTGAAAAAGTATGGAATGTCAACCTCGACTGTCACGTACTTTCTGACCGTGGTAATCTGTTCGATGCTTGTGGACTGGCAGCCATCACAGCCCTGCGCAGCGCCGTATTGCCTGCAGAGCGTTTTGATGTTGGCGAGGATGGACCACTCCCTGTCGCCAAGACACCTATCATCTGTACCTATCAGAGGGTTGGAGGGCGTTTCGTCTACGACCCAGACCACGAGGAAGAACTCGCAGGAGATGAACGTCTGTGCATCACATTGGGTGACGATGGACATCTTCATTCACTTCAGAAGGGTCTGAAAGGGGCCTTCACTTCCGATGAGTTCGAGGAGATGTTCGACCACGCTCAGAAGCGAACCGCTGAATTGCGCAACATGATCGACGAGGTGTTAGGTTGAGTCGCAGAACGAATAAGGTAGGTAATGCGGGCAAGTGGGGTAGCCGCTATGGAGTCTCAAACCGTAGGGCAGCCGGCGCCATAGAGCGAAGAGCAAAGGCAACCTATGTGTGCCCATCCTGTTTCTATCAGCGAGTACGCAGACAGGCCGTTGGTATCTGGCAATGTAGGAAATGTGGGCATCGTTTCGCTGGAGGGGCATGGCAACCGTTCACACGAGCATCCGAAGCAAATGCAAGAATCATCCGCCGATCCACTGAAGGATCCTCTACTGCAGACAAAGCGCTGATTGCGCGACAACTAGCAATCGAGACACAAGCTCGGATTGACGAAGAAGTCGAGACGGATGGAGATGTTGAGGAATCTGCGATGGATGACATGGATTCAGATGACGACGGGTCAGCAGAAATTGAGGAAGAGACGCCCGAAGGAGATGGTGGAGCGTCCGATGACGAACTTGAATGAACGCTGGCAGATCCATCTGGACCTCTCGGCGCATCCGCATGCACATGTCCTTCTCCAAGCGATTGCACCTGAGGATCACGTCCATCTGAATAATTCGCAGCTGATTCTCGACGAAAAGGCAAGAGTCGATCTTCGAGCGATGTGGAATAGTGTCTGTCGAAGTCTTCAAGCATCAGAATCCACCGCGCTTGCGCTAAGAGAGGGGTTATGATGAGCGAGGAGCGGGCGGTAAAGATANAGCAATTGGCTGCGGAACTACAATCAGTAGCACAACAGCTTTCCAGTCTTGAGTCCCAGGTTCGAGAACTTGAAGGCACAATAGGGGCTCTTGAAATCCAACCCGAAGGCAGACCAGTGTATCGGCAACGAGGGCCACTTCTTCTTGAGGTCCATGATAGAAAGGAGTTGCTGCTTGAATTGCAAGAGACTCTCACCACCATCTCATCATACGTAGAACGAATCAGCGAGGATCGCGATCAAATTCAGAAAGCATATGAGAGCGAAGTCGAAGCTTTCGAACAGGAAGGTTGAGGGTGGTTGAAGCCGAAGCCATCGAAGCATGGATCAAAGCCGCTGAGCAACGAGGGGCTATTGCCGTATTGACTCATAAGAACGGCGATTTGGACACAGTGGGGTCTTCACAAGCTATCGCATTATCCATAGGACGCAATGCGCGAGCTTGTGGTGTCCACGTAAGTCGACCAGCTAAGCGCCTGCTTGAGCACCACTCCCTTGAACACAGACCTTTGTCCACTTCACGCACGCAATGGCCACGTAAGCTCGGGGGACTGATCATCGTCGATGCAGCGGGTCCATCTCAAACAGGAGTAGACCTGCCTGATGCTCAAAGATTGATACTAGATCACCATTCAGCAGGTGAGGGATGGGAAGAAAGGGAAGGAGATCTTATTGTCGTCAGTGAGGCTACATCAACTGCTGAAGTCGTGGCAGGGTGGCTTCAAACTGCTCGTCCAGATCTTCTCGACCACCGTGTAGCATCTCTACTTCTTGCAGGAGTGATCGCTGACACAGGCAATTTCCGCCATGCAGATGCATCTGCACTTCGTTGTGCTGCTGGATTATCAGAGCATCTTGACGAGGCTTTAGCAGTCTTCATCGAACGTATGCAAGCGAATGATCACCGGAACTCGGAACGAATAGGAATCCTGACTTCACTACAAAGAGCCGAGATTACGCAGGTAGAGAACATGGTGNTAGTTCATTGTCGAAGCGGTCCTCATGAGGGGACAGTCGCCACAAATCTGGTCCGAGCAGGAGCTGATATCGCCATTGCACACAGAAATACAGATGAAGGACAACGGCTAACCTGTCGAGCACGTCACGCTGCCGTGCAGAACGGAGTTCACCTTGGAGCCTTGTGCGAACACCTCGCTGCAACGCGGGGAGGAGCAGGGGGTGGCCATGCAGGTGCAGCTGGCTGGACAGTTGTTGGGCTTAATGGCAAAGCTGCTGTGCATGCCTTCTTGGACGAACTTGCGCGTGGGTATGGTTCACCATGATTCAAGGGCCTCTCCAACAAATCATGCTACTGCTTGAACAAGGCACACCTCCATTAGAATTAGTGAGGGAACGTAGCGAACTCATTGACTGGGTCGACGTCGGCGAAGCGATGTTGATCACACAACATCTTGAGGATTGGGGAGAATTCCTTGAGAAGGCTCCAGAACCTGTACAAGCGTTCCTAACACATCTGACCCACAGTTTCGAGGAGAAGGAAGCGTTCGACTTGGCGACTCTGCTTGACCAAGTACGTTCTACCCCGTTCAGCTCCCAGGTTCTTGAAGCTAGAATCAGACTCGAACAAGCGGTGCTCGATGCCGCTGAAGGAAGGTTGGAGGAAGCTCTTGAACGTGCTGAATGGGCAGAGGTAAGATTGGGAGTATTGGGCCAAGGGGGGCGCCACCATGCCATGGCCGTCATTGTGAGAATCAATCTCCTCATCGAAGCAGGCCAATCTGTGAGAGCTCTCCACCTGTGTAGTGAGTTCACACGGGACGCTGAACACGACCCGTGGACCATCGGACACACGCGACTTATTGCTGGCCGAATCATGTCTGCCCTCGGTAGACACGCCGAGGCTGTTCGAGTGACTTGGATCGCATTATGCCTCCTCAGGGGGGTGGGAGATTTCGAAGGAGCAAGGGAGGCAGCCACAATGCTCTTGGTGTATTCTGAAGGTAGCGGAGAAAGTGACGTGATGCTGAAAGAACGCACGGGGCTCGACCTCAGTTGGAGGTACGGAGATGAAGTCAACCCACCTGCTTCATCGGGCAAGATTCTTGCCATGGGTAAGCCAGGCCTTCATGGACAAGATCGTTCAGTAATCGACGAGTTCCTCAGCGAGTTCAAGTGATTACTGGACCCCCAAACCTCTGCGAGACTTCCTTCAGTTCTTCAAGACCCCATGCCAGAGGTTCCGGGGGTTTGGTGAACCAACCCACTCTGCGGATAGCAGGATCCTGACTTGGCCAAGCTTGTACGGTCGGTTTGTCATCCACTTCAAGATGAACAACAAAGCCGTCACCATCGTGAACCAATGGGAGACCTACCAGCGAACCAGTCAAACTAGTCTCTTCCAATACTTCACGCATAGCGGCCTGAGCAGGAGTTTCACCCACGTCGATTATTCCTCCTGGCAACTCCCAACCCCTTTGCTGATGTTCAACCATCAACCAATGGGTTGAACAACCCTTTACCGTGACCCAGGCCACTACGTAAGTCATACTTCCTCAGCCTCGAAGGCATCATCAACAACATCCTCCTCAATAAGAGAGGATTCTGCCCTCAAAAGGTAAGGTTCAGCCCATTCATGACCCATGAGATGGTGCCGTCGGGCCTTGAGATATGCACTTGCCAAATTGTTCTGAGCAAACAGAGACTCAAGTTCCGCTACTGCTTCACCCTCCCAAGTACTATTTCCAAGTGGTTCAACAGGTGTTGATTGCAAAGCAGAGGCGGACTCGTCTGAATGGCGCAATGTCTCAAGGCGCCGAAACATCCTCGAGGCGTCCTCATCAGTTGGTGCTTTAACGTCCAAGAGAGAGGTTTCTGCACGAGCCTTGAATCGGTCAGCCCAACGATGTCGGGGCCTTAGACGCTGGGCTTGATCATATGCAAGCCAGGCATCCCCCATGTCTCTCTTGTGCTCATGATGCTGCCCAAGTCTAACCCATAACTCATGATTCACTGGTCGAAGTGCAAGCAAGTGTTCTGCCAAACGAACGAATAATTCGTCATGACCTGCAAGACGGAGATATTCCAAGCGGCGACCAAACAGTATGTTCGCTCGCTGATCCTGTAGATCTAGAGAAGAACAACGTCGAGCAAATGCATCTATGTCCTCCTGAGCGGTTGATGAATTCGAGATTTGGTTCCACCATTCCACCGGCTCAAGGGGGTCAGTCCTCAATAGAGAGCGTATCACTTCGGGATCAAGAGTTGTATCAACTCCTGCTGCCTCAAGCACAACCATTGGCTCACTGGAGCGTCCAAGCACAACAAGGAGCTCCTCTAGAAGTTCCTTGACGGTTCGGTTACCATCAAAGCTCTCAAGGACAAGCGCATATTCAAGCCAAGCTGCTGGATTGGTGAAATCATGTTTGAGAGATTCTACACACATTGATTCTGCCCAAGTCAGATTTGCATCTTTGCGGTCTAATTGACGCAGAGAGAGGTCACGGAATTTTCGCGACTGGGCACGGCAGCGTTCAGAGCGGTTACGCCGGGGGTGATCCGCTTGGTCAACTGCATCGGGGGTGCGCTCCGCCACGACAGGCGTAAACCACCAAGGCATAGAATTATAACGTATTGCAATGCATTACATTGTCATGCAATCCCGGGAACTCGCACGCACTATCTCTCTTCGCCTGCCACCTTCGTTGATCGAGGCTATCGACGAGGCTGCTGTCCAGCGACCGACAATGACCCGCACGCAATTCATCCGCAATGCAGTTGAAGAGGCTCTTGACGCCCCCATGCCTGGCTCAACAAGCAGTGGCATCGAGCTGAGTGCACGTGCCCGCGAGCACCTTACGGATTTGATAGCGCTCTTTGGAGGGAATGCAGATGCGATTGTAGGAATGGCGCTCAAGCATCTCCTGATGGCGGAGTTACAAAGTGAAGAGGAACTACTCAACAAGCGCCAGCGAATCGACGCCGCTTGGTCAGACATCACAGAGAGGAGAAGTGTGCCAGAATGAACAATAGCAATCATCTCAATGACATGGAAGCACATACTAGCTTTAGCCATCTGCGAACACGTATGACACAAGAGACCCCGCCGCCTGAAGCAGTATTTGAGAGACTCACTACATTGAGACAACGTGCTGCACTCAGCAGAACTGCTGCAGTCCTGCGAGAGATTGTGGAAAACATCGGAAAGAAGTAATCAGGTGACTCGCTCAAAGGGAGAGCGATCAACCCCTAGAGGAATAGTCGCATCCTTACCTATCTTTGAAGTTGTCCCATCTGAATTACATGAAGGGTCAAGACTTGAGCCTCGCTGATTCTCAAGAATTATTGTGTCCTTAGCAGGCTGCCACCTAGTCATGAGAGCCCACTCGACGGCTACTGGGTCCTCAGGATCAATATCCTGATCCACAGCAATGACCTGTTTGACTGAAGTATGAGCTGCAAAGGCAGCCATTACTGCATCATGTCCATCAGATGGCCGATTAGGTGTAATCTGAATGACGACTGACAACCAACCACTACCACCGGCAGTGAGCGAGACATCGTGACATGGACAGACTCTGTTGACAGCATTCTGGATGATTGGCGCGCGTGGAAGGCCCATCAGAGTACGGTGTTCAGCACCTGACGAGATCAATGCATGAAAGATTGGAGATTCTCTTTGATATTGAGTATCGAAGCGTATCACTGGCTGCATGCGCTCAGTATCAAGAGTTCCTGTAATGTCAACGTAGGGACCTTCAAGGTCATCATCGAGAGTTATTGAACCAAGCCATACATACTCGGCATCTGAAGGGACCGTGATACCATTAGGAGCAATGCAGACGTTAAGTTCGCTACCAACCAATCGCTGATGCAAATGGGCAGCTATCTCCAACTCGTCGATGTGATCCTCGAATGACATGGCTGCAGCAAGCAAGACTGTGGGGTCGGGAGCATTGACCACGGCAATCGGAACTTCATCACCGTTGGCTCTTGCTTGTTCAACCATTTCGCATAGATGACGAGGAACGAGTCTAGCAACAGTAGTGTTCGGACTCCTGACGTACATCCTGTGAAACGAGAGATTCCGACGTCCAGCATATTGGGCGATGATGATGCTTGCCGACATGTACCTCCCACGGTCCTCCTCAAAGTGCCAAGGCACTGGAATCGTTGTCAGGTCCACATCATCAGATACAAGGTAGTTGAATAGGGCATCTGTGAAATCAACATGAGCAGGTTCAACAGGATGATGCTGGGCCTCAATCATGGCTGCTCCAAGTTCGCTAGGTGTGCAATCCCATTTTTGACACAGAGCCGATCGAGTCAGTACATTCACAGCAGCCCGTTGCCCAGTGGCCTCGATTATTTCATCAAATATCAGAGGAATATCGCCTCTCTGCATGCTCAACCGACGAATCCCTAATTCAACGGAGACAGGGTCTGAGATGACATCTGCCTGAGCAAGATGGTCTCGGAAGGCCATATTGGAACCACTGGCTGGCGCCTTTCAATCCGTTGGGTGCCAACGCGGTGCTAATACGTCATCCTCATATAATGGCCCACGGTCGGCAAATCGCTCAGGTGCTTTGATGGGTCGCGGTCTGTTTGCAGGTGCTAAGATTAAGCGCGACCGTCAGAAGGCTCAGTGGGCCGATCGCCGCTACAAGAAACGTGAGCTGAAGAGGCGACAGGGGGGTGTTCTGAAGCATGACCCCCTACGAGGGAGCACACAGGCCAAGGGCATCGTCGTTGAGAAGGTCGGTGTTGAAGCCAAGCAACCGAACTCAGGCATTCGCAAAGCAGTGAAGATTAACCTCATCCGCACTGGAAACAAACTCACCGCTTTTGCACCGGGTGATGGTGCAATCAATTTCATTGACGAGCATGATGAAGTGCTCGTAGAAGGTATTGGAGGACGTATGGGACGTTCCTATGGTGATATTCCCGGCGTCAGATACAAGGTGATTCAAGTCAATGGGGTCTCACTCGATGAGATGGTCCGAGGTCGAAAAGAGAAACCTGTACGGTGAATGCCATGTCGGCTGAGATTGAAGATTCCGAACCTGTAGAGGAGGAGAATGCGGAAGAAGTAATTGAAGAAGTTCTTCCCATCAGGGGTATAGGAACATTGGTCTTCGGCAAATGGGATGCTACCGAGGTCATGTGTCATGATCAAGGCCTTGCGCCTTACATCAACCTCACAACAGTCGGAGTCCCCCATTCAGGTGGAAGGCATGCCAATGCGTGGTTCGGAAAACAGCGCCTTTCTCTGATTGAGCGGTGCATCAATGGCCTCATGCGCTCGGGGAAGTACACGGGCAAAAAGATGGCCGCAACCAAGGCCTTCCGCCAATCCTTGGAACGAATCCACGAGATGAAACAGGAAAATCCACTACAAGTTCTGGTTGATGCAATCTGTCACGCGGCTCCCATGGAAGAGGTGACTCGCATCAGGTTTGGGGCAGTCAGTCAACCAAAGGCAGTGGACACCAGTCCCTCGCGACGCCTTGACCTAGCTATCAGGAACCTCACTAAAGGGTCAGCTCAAGGTACTTTCAAATCGAAAAAATCGTTGACTGAATGCATCATCACGGAGATTCTTCGGGCATCTGAAGGAGATGTTGCATCCTTTGCAGTGGCTAAGCGTGAGGAAGTTGAGCGCATAGCAGCGAGCGCACGATGAGGGCCTGTGAACCCGAATCGTTCATCAACCGTTGTCGAGTCGCCCGGTCAGAGTCATGAGTTATGGGTCGTAAGGAAGACAACATACGTCGAGCATCAGAGATTATGGGACTACACGAGAATATTCGCAACGTCTGTATTGCAGCCCACATAGACCATGGCAAGACCACCCTCTCCGATAATCTGATTGCTGGAGCAGGTATGATGTCAGAGGATCTAGCTGGAAAAGGCAGGGTGCTCGATTTTGATGATCAAGAGTCTGCACGTGGTATCACCATCAACGCTGCGAGTGCCTCGATGGTGCATAGCATCGATGAGGAAGACTATCTCATCAACCTGATTGATACTCCAGGCCACGTTGACTTTGGAGGTGACGTGACCCGGGCCATGAGAGCGGTTGATGGATGTTACATTCTTGTCTGCGCTGTCGAAGGCCCCATGCCACAGACTGAAACGGTCGTTCGACAGGCATTGCGAGAGAAGGTAAAACCGGTCCTATTCATCAACAAGGTCGACCGTTTGATCAATGAGATGCAGGTGACTCCTGAAGACATGCAAGCTAGATTCATGGAAACAATCGCCAAAGTGAATAAACTCATTCGGGAAAATGCTCCAGAGGATGTTGGCAAGGAATGGCAAGTGAATGTAGCAGATGGCACAGTCGCCTTCGGGTCAGCATACCACAATTGGGGTATCACGGTACCCTTCATGCAGAGATCTGGAATCAATTTCAATGACATCTACAATCATTGCAATGAGGAGCGGCAAAATGAATTGGCAAAGAAGGCCCCCGTTCACGAAGTTCTACTCGACATGGCTGTCACCATGTTGCCCTCCCCTATCGTAGCGCAGAAATATCGCATACCACATATCTGGAGGGGTGATCTTGAGAGCGAAGTGGGACAAGCCATGGTGAACTGCGATCCAACTGGTCCGCTCTCAATGATGGTCACCAAGATTTGGATGGACCAACACGCAGGCGAAGTTGCTGTTGGGCGAGTATTCTCTGGTGAGATACGACAGGGAGAGAGTGTTCATGCCCTAGGAGCTGCCAAAGCTGAACGGACCCAACAGGTCGCAATGATGGTTGGAGCCGACAGAATCTCATTACCCTCAGTCAGTGCAGGAAACATCGCTGCCGTCACAGGAGTACGTTCTGCTGCTGCCGGAGTCACAATTGTTAGAGACCCAGACATCACAGGGTTTGAAGCAATACGCCATTACACCGATCCAGTCGTGACCGTGGCTGTCGAGCCTAAATCTCTCAAGGATCTGCCAAAATTCCTATCCGCCCTTCGTTCATTGGCCAAAGCAGATGCATCACTCGAGGTGTCGATCAATAACGAAACTGGTGAATCTCTGCTTGCAGGCATGGGTGAACTACATCTTGAGATTACAACATATCGAATCGAAGAGGAACAGGGTATTGCCGTCAACATCTCCTCGCCAATCGTCGTTTACCGTGAATGCGTTGCCGGTGAGAACAGGGGGAGTCCATTTGAAGGCAAGTCTCCAAATCGACACAACAGGTTCTATGTCGAAGTCGAGTCACTTCCAGAGCAATTCGTCAACGCGATTCGTAAGGGAGAGATTCCGGACGGGACCATCAAAGATGGAAAGGCGTTTGGGAGATTATGTGCCGAGCACGGAATGGACAAGGATCTGATGACCAAGACTTATCTTGTGCATGGCACTTCCGTTCTCGTTAACGACACGAAGGGGATACAATATCTTCACGAGACAAAGGAACTTCTTATGGAAGCCTTTCGAGAGGTCTGCAAGAAAGGACCCCTAGCAGAGGAACCAATGATGGGCGTCATGGTTCGACTTGTAGATGCCAAACTCCACGAAGATGCAATCCACCGAGGACCTGCCCAAGTCATCCCCGCTATGCGAAATGCAACCAAGGGAGCAATGGTGCGAGCCAAGACGGTCATCTTGGAACCTATTCAGAAGATCTACGTTACAGTTCCGAACGATTGGCTCGGTCAAGTGACACGTGAAATCTCACAACGTCGAGGAGTGATTGACGACATGCCAGCCGAGGGAAGCAGCACTACAGTCATAGGCAAGATTCCCGTTGCAGAGACATTTGGCTTCTCGAATGACATTCGTGCAGCTAGCCAAGGGCGAGCCATATGGAATACCGAGAACGAGGGGTTCAAGCCGGTACCCCCTGGCATGATGAATGATGTCGTGATTAGCATTCGACAACGAAAGGGGCTCAAACTCGAGGTTCCCGGCCAATCATACTATGCAGATTGATGCAATTACGCTTCTCGTTCAAGTTGATGATGAGTTAGAGTGGTGAGGAATTCCTTCGCTTTGCCTTCTGGCAGGACCGAGAGGCATTCAATGGCAAGGTCGTGCGAATCATGTGCACGCTTGAGGGCGTGATCAATGCTCCCCAGATTAATGAGAACATCCATGCACCTATCAAGAGATTCGGGTTCAGTTGCATCGCCACGGCCTAGTACNTTTTGAATGATTGAATGCTGTTCAGGGTCAGCGTGCTCAAGGGCATGAATGACAACCAAGGTTTGCTTACCCTGCATCAGATCACTGCCCTGCTGCTTACCACTCTTGGTTGAATCAGCCAGAAGATCGATCATGTCATCGACAATCTGGAAGCAAAGGCCAAGCTCACGGCCCCAGATCTTCATAGCATCTGCAACACTCTCGGAAGCACCAGAGATCAGAGCACCTGCCCATCCAGCAATCTCAAAGATTGCCGCGGTCTTACCTTCAATCATCGAAATGTATTCCTCTTCGGAAACGTCATCTCGTGATTCAAAATCCATGTCCATCTGTTGCCCATCAGAGAGTCGGCGGACCATGCCTGCGATGTTTCGGACAATGCGCAATGCGAGATGTTGTGGGACGTCTGTTGCACCTGCAAGTCGTTCAATAGCGATTGCAAAAAGAGCGTCACCGGCATTCAAAGCGGTGGCTACATCAAATTCAACATGCACAGAGGGCCTGCCACGTCTTAGCGGGTCATCATCCATGATATCATCATGGATGAGAGTGAAATTGTGAATCAATTCCAAGGTAGCCCCAAGTTCCACATGCCCATTATGGGCACCACCAGTCGCATGCCCAACAAGCCAAGGAATCGTGGCCCGTAGCCGCTTACCTCCGGCTTCTAGCAAATGACGCATGGCCAAGTTCAACCGAGGTTGATTGACTTGATCGACTGCAGATTTCATGATCACTTCTGCCCGTTGTCGTGGCTCATCAAGAATCTCATGAACGTCTTCAATGTGAATCAAATCACTCTCTCCCTAGATGATTCACCCAAGATGCTAGATCGCCTGTGACCATTGCTTCAACATCAGTGAGATCAGCCAGAGTTCGAGCACCAAGAAGGAACATGCCCGTAGCAAATTCGTCGATGATTCCCTCTAACTCTTGGACGACTGCATCTACTGAGGTATCGGCCGCTCGAAGCAAGCGACGGGCAAAACCTCCTGCCTGAGCACCAAGCACAATCGCTCTGAGTAGGTCAAGGCCGTGCCTCAGACCTCCGGTCGCTATAATCGGCACGTCAGCCGGCGCACAGGCAACACACGCAGGCGTTGGAATACCCCAGTCCCAATACAATTCGCCCAAGGCAGCCTTCTGAGTGAATCCACCTGCTACAGCACGATGATGTTCGACTGCAGACCATGAGGTTCCCGACAACCCGCCGACATCAACTGCCGACACACCTGCCTCAGCAAGACGAGAAATTGCAGAAGGATGGATTCCTGCGCCCGTCTCCTTTGCAACGACTGGATACTTCGAAGCAACCTCAGCAATGAGGCTCAATGCACCTTTGGCATACACATCCCCTTCAGGCTGCACTGCTTCTTGGAGAAAATTCAGATGGAGGCAACAAGCATCTGCGCCTACCATCTCCATGGCTCGGCCGATTGTCTCGACGGACATCGCAGGACGTCCGCCTTGAGGCAGTAGCTGTGGAACTCCAACATTTCCAAACATCAGTGGGACTCCTTTGTCCTTGACAACTTCGTAACTCCATTCCCATTCAGGCTTCTCAAGAGCAGGGCGCTGTGAGCCCACACCCATAGCAACACCCACGATACCTGCGGCTTCAGCGAGGCGGGCGTTGATCGAGGCCCCCGAATCGCAACCACCTGTCATACCTGAGATGAGCAAGGGTGCCCTCAAAGTGCAACCGAGTAGAGTAGTGGAGGTGTCGATATCGGGGCGATCGATCTCGGGGAGTGGTTCGTGCACGAATCGAACATCGTCCCACCAGTTGACGGTGCTGGAAACCTCAGCATCTAGGCAGAGGTCGATATGAGCTCGCTTGCGGGCCTCAATGTCGTCAGGTACAGTGCCATCCACGCGCACGCCTCTGCCTCCCCCCATTTCAAACCGAGGGCGGTTCAGCACTCACCAAAGTACCCTTCACCTTCTTACCAAGAATCGCAGCGGTCAATCGATCAGCACGCCTTCCATTGACAAAAGTCACTGGCATCTGAGATGAGATCATACAGGCGATCTCGATTTTCGCTCCCATGCCGCCCGTGACGTCATGGTCTTCATCTACTGAGACATTGCTGATGTCACCGGGTGCAAACCAATCAATGAGAACCGCATCTGGATGATCAGGGGGTCTTGTCATAAGACCATCAACGCCATCAAGAGCAAAGACTGCATGACTCATTGAACCGGTTCCTGAGAATAACCACATCAGCTGATCTCCTGAAAGAATTCCAAATCGAGCAGAACCATGCCGATCGACTACGTCGCCTTGAGTCATGAACACCTGTGAATCGAGATTCGGAGGAGTCCACTCAGCCTCTCCAGTCTCGGTCAATGTGACGAACTCGCGAGCTGGAATGAATTGGACATCTAGACCATATTTGACTAATTGAGAGATTACTGCATCACTCAATTCAGCAAGGTCAGAGCGAACCTCATGTACGCCTTGCATCTGGTCAGCAGAAGATTTCCCCCAAGGAGTCACCGGCCCTGGGCTCCATCCAGGGAGATATCCCTCATTCAACCGAAGGTGGCGTGCAAGGGAATGGCCGTAACTGCCCGCCCCTAGGACGAGGAGGAGTTCGACCCCATCCTTTGCCGCTTCAACAACAGCCCGGACAGACTGGTTCAGCGCGTCGTGGTCAAGAGTCTTGTAAGTGAGCTTATCGGTGAGCAAAGCACCTCCAAGCTTGACGAGTGCACGGGCGGTCACAACCCGACGACGCGGTGAATCCATAAGAGACGTGCTCTCACCCTGACCATGGCGCAGGAACCATCACTGGATGTCTTCCGGCGCTGGCTACAACGGGAAATCGAAAAAACAGAAGGTGACAACGACCTCGACCACTCAAATAGACGACTCGTCGAACTTGAAGCGGCACTACTCCTTGCTATCTCATTCGACCGTGAGTTCAGTCAACGGGCCGAAGCAGGGGTCCAACCAACAAAACAGGTACCAACTGTAAGATTGATCCAGCGAGCCCCCGAGCCTGGAGACCAGAAAGACGCAAAAAAGCCCATGAACGTCAATGCGTGTCAATCGTGCGAAGAGCCCATGGAAGCAGATCTGGATTTCTGTGCCAAGTGTGGGGCTACCCGCCAGAAGTGATCATTCTTCTTCGCTTGCTGCTGCAGCGCGAGCATCCTCATAGCGCCCATCGTCATCACCAACGATGCTGATGTAAGCAGGTGGAACCTCCTCAACAAGGATCACTCGATGACCTGCACGATAGAACGTGTACCCATCTGCCACTGCACGTATGCAATCCACTTCAAGAATCACAGGTTGATCATGATGCACTGAACCAGCTTCCCAAGCTCCTTCGAAGGTTCGTGAAAGGTGAACGTGACGCCTATCCCCTGGGAGAAGTCCTATACCTAGGACCTCATCCTCAATTCCCCTCTCAACTGGAAAGAACGCCAGGTCTGGGATATTATCGGTCGGCAAGTCCAACTCGATATCTACGCTGTGAGCATAAGTTGCTCGGACCATGCCACCTTTGAATTCGTAACGACCCTTCTCATCCACTTCAGTGATGGCTTGGAAATGATGCTGCCTGATCCAGTGCATACGTCGATTCTTATTCTGCACTGCAACAGCAAAATCATTCATGTTCACCCAGCCGTTCAAGTCCATCTCAAGACCGAACTTCTCAGGTGCATGTCTGAGAACGAGGGCCATAATTCTACCAAGACGCTCGGCTTCTCGATCGGACATGATGAATTTACCTTCCTCGTTGGTAATGGGGCAGTTTGAGCCTCTGAAGAAACCGTGGCTACTCTTACGAATCATGCTTGTCCGAACGGACCGGGTGCTTTGAATCCGACGGGGATACCATAATGTGTACAAGTTCATCCTCACACCTATGGCGCGCAGAGGAGTGCGAGAGTCCGTGGAGCGCGTTGGTGTCAGTGAGGAAGGCGATTGCCCTCGATGCGGAGGTGAAACCGACACCTCTTCCATGACTGGATATTTGAGTTGTCTGCGGTGTGGATACGAATTCGCTGACCCTTCGCACGTGTCAGCACGAGGCCCCCCCAGTCGGCGCTCGATTGACGATGACAGCCAGGATCTAGACCGATTTCGGGAAGAACTCTCTCAGGGTGAATGGAAGAATGTCATAGGCGTGAATCAAGACATCTCTTCAGAGCAAGCGGCCAGCCTGAAGAGGCTCCAATCAAAGTGGATGGATGGGATGAAAGGCCACTTCAACGTTGCATCAGAGGAGCGTAAACCACTGATGATTGCCTTTGATGACGATGATAATGTAGAAGACACCGTCGTTGGTTCAGTGACCTTACTCACCAATGATTTTGATGGTGGTGAAGAAGTACGGTTGGAATACCCTGGTATTGGCACCGAATTCTACCACCTCGAAGAGGACTCGCCTCAAGGCTGGCGACGAGGAGTCTCGACAGAAGACACCGCTCGTTCTATCGCCTTCATCATTAACAAGCATTCAAAACTCGTTTACTCTCACAGCGTTGGGCCACAGATTCTATTCGAATTACGTGATGAGAGTCTCGATGTAGATTCACTCGTAATCTTCGTCGACGACCCTGGTGGCCAGGATATGGTTGCTGAGAAGGGAGGGGTGTCGCTTGACCCGCGTGATGTTCACAGGTTGGATGATTTCAAGACCGCTGTTGAGATTGTTCTTGCAGACGGTGTCATCACGCCATCAGAGGATCAGCTTCTGTATGCCATGCGCGATCAGCTTGGAATAAGCGATCAAGACTACATCCGCATCGTTGTAGGATTATTCGGCGAAGACGTTCTCAAAGAGTGCTACAACTGTGGAGGAGGCGCTCAATTGTTCACTGAACATCTTGCCTGGTACTGTGATGGTTGTCAGACATGGACATGACATCTGCAGAATGCGTGGATGTGTATATATACGGACTGCATAAGGAGCGAAGATATGGCAGATGATACACTATACATCGGAGTCGACTTAGGCACATTCCGTTCCGTGCTTGTGACGAGCGAAGGACAGGAAGAAATCGTCCTGACCGTCGTGGGAACACCAAAAGATACGATTGCCCGGAACTTNCTNCGNGCNGANTGNCTNTTCGGCGANGAGGCNNTGAGAAANCGGTTAGCCCTCGACCTCTACCGCCCTCTGGAACATGGTGTCATCAAGGACACAGTGGAGGACAAACAGCACATTGCTTCCTTCATCCAATACATCATCTCACTTGCCAATCCGGATGATTATGACCGTGTTGTCGCAGTGATTGGCGCACCTGCTGAAGCATCTCACGTTGACAAGACTGCGATTTTCTCCGCGGCCTCAGGGGCCGTCAATGCATGCATGATTATTTCAGAACCCTTCGCCGTNGCATATGCTCTCGATCGTATCGAAAATGCAGTTGTCATCGACATAGGTGCCGGAACTGCCGATATGTGCCGCGTCTATGGAACGATACCCGGACCAGAGGACCAGATGCACAACAGTTACGCNGGNGANCATATNGATAGNANGCTGATNGATGCCATCGNTGCGAAATATGCNGGNAGTCAAGTCACCAAAGANATGGCNCGTCGATGGAAAGAGGAACATGGTTTTGTCACAGGNCATGANCCCGAGCAACCCGTCATCGTNGATTTCTCAGTCGAAGGAAAGGCNATGTCACTTGACATCACNGATTGCATAGCAGCCGCTTGCGATTCAATCGTTGAACCNATNATTNGNGGNGTGAANGNNCTNATNGCTGANTCNAANCCAGAGTATCAGAAGAAATTCCGAACCAACATGATTGTCGGAGGAGGAGGGAGTGGAATCAGAGGACTTGGAGAAGCCTTCAGCATTCGACTCCAAGAACTCGGCAACGTTGAGGTTCACACAGTCGAGGACTCCGTCAGACTTGGAGCAATCGGGGGACTGAGACTTGGGCAAGAAGTACCCGAGGAGTACTGGAAGAACCTCACATTCTCAGAAGGTTGACTCATTCAGACTCCATCGATACCAATGCCCCTGAACATACGGGGCATCTGTCGTTGGGCCCTAGGTTGGACGGCACTATGGCAAGCACTGAAGAACAAGTGGGGCACACAGCCAATACCTCGCCCGCTTGGGTAATCCTCTCACCGAGTACCTCGAGTTCATCACGGAAGAAAGCCTCCATCCTCGGGTCCTTGACACTGCGAGCGATTCGGACAACCTGAGGGATGAAAAACAGCACCAGAAGTCCCATGATGTAACCCATCACCGAGCCCTCCATGAGGTTCACCAAGGCTAACCAGCCGTAGATGATAGCTGCCGCATACATTGCAAAAGGAGCTGGGCGAAGCGCCCATATTGCACGATTACGGAACCCACTCCAGATGATAACGAAGCCCGGAATGGGTGCTATGAGCAGAAATCCGAACAAGAAAGAGGCACCTCCTCTTGTGATAAGAGTGAGGGACTCGGAAAGAAGAACAATTGTGCACAAAATGACACTCAAAGCCATCTGAAACGACATCTGACGATGCACTAACTCAAGCATCTGCTTCAATCGATGCACGTCTACGCTAGGATCGTTCTGATCGGATGGCAACACACACCTCCCACCGAGCGCTTCTTGATGACATCATCTGTGGGATGGGTGTGTCGTCCACATCTGACCGTGCTGTCGCACCTAAGAGTGACGCACTGCGAGGTAAGCACCTGCTCTATGGAGTAACTGGAGGTATTGCCTCAGTGGATGCTGTGCGAGTCGCTAGAGAACTACGACGTCACGGAGCCCGCCTCACCGTCTGTATGACTCAAGCAGCACAGAAGATCATCTCGCCGCTTGCCCTTGAATGGGCATCGGCCTCACCCGTGATTGCCGACTGGAATGCCGAAATGAATCAGCTAGATTCTTTTGATGGAGTTGTCATAGCACCATCGACAAGGAATTTCATGGCCAGATGTGCTCTTGGGATTCTCGACGAACCTCTATTGATGGCAGTTGCCAAGTCGTTATCAAGTGCGGTTCCAATCATCATGTTCCCATCAATGCACGAGGACCTTGCCAATGACATCCAGACATCAGATATCATTGCGCGATTGGCCGCCATGGGAGTCACAGCCCACTGGGGCTCCACGGAAGAAGGAAAGCACAAGCAGTTAGGAGCCGAGCTAATCGGCATGATTACTGCGAATGTCATGAATGCCCACGGAGAGAACAAGTGTTCCATAGCCATCACATTGGGTGGAACGGAGGGCAAAATAGATCCTGTTCGCAGCATCACAAACAGTTCTACAGGACAGACAGGGTACGCACTTGCTACGAGTGCTTTTCTCCAGGGGCATGAGATTACAACCATTGAAGGACGCACAGTGAACCCACCGAATCATCAACTCTGGAATCGTCTTCATGTCAAATCTGCAGATGACATGTTGGAAGAAGTGTTGGAACTCGCGACTGCATCAAATCCCCCAGACATCTGGATATGGGCTGCGGCAATCCTCGATTATGTTCCTGTTTCAGAGTCTGTTACCAAAATCAGTAGTGAGCTGGAAAATATCGATATCGAACTCTGCCGAACTCCAAAATTGATAGAGGTGATTCAACCCCGTCTTGGAGAGGAAGTGAGGCAAATAGGATTCAAATTGGGTGCAGGGACAACCACTGAAGTCCTTCTTGCTGCTGCAGAGTCACTCAGAGAGGCATATAATCTCTCAGCCGTCGTTGCAAACAGACTAGAAGACCTTGACGATGGTGTGCGGGCCCACTGGATCGATGCTGAGAAGACAGAGGCCATCCCTACACTGAATGACCTCACTGAGAAGGTATGTGCGTTCATCGAAGAGGTATGAGAAATGGAAGTCACGATGATTGGAGCTTACCTAGGAATGGTGATGATTATCACTGCCTTTGGGCTAGAAGTCAGCGACAGAATGTCATCAAAATCTGCAACATATCTCTTGCTGATGGGAACAGGACAGATATTGCTTGGAGTGAGAGCCATGATAACCAAAGAGTGGCCATTCTTCGCACTCGCGATGGTTTGGGGGGCGTTTGCGGCTCTCGGCCTCTTCCGGTTATATGCTCATGTTCATCCACAAGAGGAGGGAACAGATGCCGAATGAACCATCTGCGGCCAGGCGAGGCATCCCCCCAAAGGACGAGTTCACAGCGTGGTATCCATTCATAGTGGAGGCCGCTGAACTGGTCGACAAGCGTTACCCCGTCAAAGGAATGGACGTCTGGCGTCCATATGGCTGGAAAGCAATGAGGATGATCGATGAACTGACGCATAAGGAGATGGAACGCACAGATCACGAGGAAGTTAATTTCCCACTCTTAATCCCTGAACATCTACTGGACAAGGAGAACAGACTTGTCGCCTTGCTCAAGAAAGCGCGTGAAGAAGGCGTAGATCCTACAGATCTGCGACTGGATGAAGATGAAGCAGGATTCGCCAAGGAAGTTTACTGGGTCCGTCATGCTGGAGAAAATGAGATTGATGTACCAATGTTCCTCAGGCCCACATCGGAGACTGCGATGTACACTATGTTTCCCCTCTGGATCAGGTCCCATGCTGACCTACCCATGAAAATCTACCAGATTGTCAACACATTTCGTTATGAGACTAAGCAGACACGTTCATTCATCAGAGTCCGTGAGATTCACTTCTTCGAAGCTCACACCGCCCATGTGAATGAGGAAGATGCAAACCGTCAGATTGCCGAAGATCTAGAGATAGTGGATCGAATCATGGAAGACCTATGCCTCCCCGTCGTGAAGGCAAAGAGGCCTGAATGGGATACATTTCCAGGAGCGTGGTACACGATTGGCATTGATGCTGTAATGCCGAATGGGCGAACACTGCAAGTCGCATCCTGCCACCACTACAGAGATCAATGGGCCAAGGCCTTTGACATTACATATGAGACTCAAACAGGTGACCAAGCCCATGTCCACCAAACCACCTATGGCATGAGCGAGCGCCTACTGGGGGCAATCGTAGGCCTACATGGAGATGACTCGGGACTGATCTTCCCTCCAGCAATCGCCCCAATCCAAGTGGTCTTTGTCCCCATCATCAAGACCGGAGCCGAAGCTGCTGTGACCAATGCAGTTGCGACATCAGCACAGGAACTCAGGGAGGCAGGTATCAGGGTCAAAATAGATGAGAGGGACATACGCCCAGGGCAGAAATACTACGATTGGGAGATTAAAGGTGTCCCGCTCAGACTTGAGATTGGGCCGCGTGATGTAGAGAACAGGACTGTATTTGCTGCACGACGTACTGGGGGAAAGCAACCCATCCCCATGAACGGCCTTGTCACTGCTGTCAAATCTGAGCTCGAGGCCATTGCTCTGGTTCTCAGTGAGAGGGCAAGGTCACACCGGGACGAGATCCTCCAACCCCTCCCTACATTCAAAGAGATTGAAGGAGAATGGACGATGGAGACTGAGATTGAAGAAGGAAGGGTCTATGAGATGGCATTCGATGGAACAGACGCTCATGCCGAGATTATCGAGCGCCTCACTAGTCTCACCTTCCTTGGAGACGATGTGGAACCTTATCCTACCGCAGTACCATGTCACATGACTGGAGTGATGACAACACGCCGAGTCATTCTTGCCCGGACCTACTGAGGTTACGAGTCAGGTTCAGCGGGTGTATCTACGACATCCCCTGAATCTTTCTCCAAGGAATCCAAATATTGTTGTCCATAATATTGCCATTGTTCCTCTGTCCAACCATTTGGAAGTCCGTCAGAAGGAATGGGAGGGGGTGCATCGTTATCATCGGGAGTGTTCAAAGTGGATTCATCGTCACTAGGGTTGGATACTTCTTGACTTGAGCCAATATCAGGCACTGATTCAAAATCGGATTGACCAGACTCATCAGTTTCTTCATCCACCATATCGTCAGTCTTCGCCTCAGAATCAGATAATCCGGCCTCATCTAGATTATCTTCCTCGTCTTCAGAATCAAGCGAAGCCTCCTCATTTTCACTCACAATCGGGAGGGGAGGTGGAAGGTCAATCATTGAAGGAGCTGGTCGGGATTCAGGTTCTTGTAGAGAGGGAAGAGGGGTTGAGGCATCTTGGCCAGGGAGAAGATCTACTCCATCGTCAGCCATCGATTGAAGTTCACGTGCAATAGAGGAATGTTGAATCTCAGAGATGCCGAGCCGTGAAGCTGCATCACGCAGTTCGATGGCTTCTTCCTTTGTCACGCGTCCATCCTCTGCAATGATGTCTGCAACAGCCTTGAATTCCAGTAACCGACGACCACGATTCCGCAAGCTCAACCCATAGAACAGAACGGCGATGCTACCAACACCCATAGCAATATCAGGGATACCAAACGTGAGTTCGTCTGCCCAGCCCTGATTTGTGTCGATCTCACCTATCGAAAGAAGAGCTATCTTGTTCTGATCTGGCGGGCAATACTTGCTTTCACCTTGGCACATCTCAACAAAAAAGCCACCGAACAGGCCAAAGAAATTGCAGATGACCAGTACCAACAAAAGCAGGCCGAAATAGGCAGGGAAGGTTCCCTGCAGCCGCCTTCTTGCTGCTGAACGAGAAAGATTGTCTCGAGCAGTGGTGGCAGGAGAGGGAACTGAACTGCTGGGAGGGGGAGGGGAATCAAAGGCTGAATCGCTTGGAACTGGAGGAGGGACGTCTCCTATATCCACACCAGGGATACCAATCACATCGTCGACCATGGGTAATTCTTCGAAATCCTCAGCCTCGACGCCATATATCCGAGAAGCCAAGGAGGCTAAGAGCGGGTCGTCCTTGACATCGGCGACATCAATATCACCGTCAAGGAAGCGACGCAGACGTGTGGCCTTGTCGCTCATCCTACCACCGGCTCAACATTCAGACACATCAATGCATTGCTCTACTGTACGTAGATTCGTTCAGGCGTTACCCGAATCAAGCACTGATTTCCAATCATCCAAAAAGCGGCGAATACCATCATCAGTCAATTCATGCTCCATCAATTGCCGGAACACTTTCGCGGGGATGGTAGCTGTGTGGGCACCTAGCTCAAGGGCTTCCAACACGTGAGATGTGGTTCGCACAGAAGCTACGAGAACCTTCGTGGTAAACCCATAGTGATTCCATACCTCCATGATAGAACGTATCAGCTCCATGCCATTCATCCCTTGGTCATCGATTCGACCAACGAAGGGGCTGACATACGTGGCACCGGCTTTAGCTGCCAAGGTGGCTTGAGTGGTTGAGAAAACAAGAGTGACATTCGTATCAATGCCGTTATCACTACACCATCGCGTTGCTCGAAGACCATCAGGTGTGCAGGGAAGTTTGATGATGACATTTTCAGGAAGATCATCCTTCAGATTCTGTGCCTGCTCAATCATTCCAGCAAACTCAGTAGCGGTCACTTCAGCAGATATAGGCCCGCTGCAGATTGCTGCGATCTCAGCGACAACAGTTCTGAAATCACGCCCTGAGCGGGCAATCAAAGTAGGGTTCGTAGTGACTCCATCAAGCACACCCCACGCCGCAATCTCTCTAATCTCATCCACATCAGCCGTGTCAAGGAAGAACTCCATGGGATTACGCACGACTTCGGAGGTTCATTGCACTATGGGCTGCATCTACAATCGCTCCAATAGAGAGACCGAGGTGATCCAACAATTCATCAGAACCTCCTGATTCACCGAATCGGTCCCCAACTCCCACACGCATGACAGGAACCGGGGATGAGGTTGTGACCGCCTCGGCAACTGCACTACCGAGTCCTCCGACAACGTGATGGTCCTCACATGTGACGATAGCGCCGCACTCATGGGCGGCACTAGTGATGGTCGTAATATTCAATGGAGCAAGTGTGTGAACATCAATCACGCGAGCATGAACACCATCACGAGCAAGTATCTCCGCTGCTTGGAGGGCACGGTGTACCATGACACCCATGGCCATAATCGCCACATCATCACCTGATCGCAGAATATTGGCCTCACCGAGTTGAATACGATCACCATCTCCATAGATGATAGGAGAAGGATTCCTTGTCGTCCGCATGTACGATGGACTATCAAGATCGCAGGATTGCATGGCAAGGGCATGTGCCGAACGTTCGTCGCAAGGGTGCATGACAACCATTTGCGGCAGACTTCGGAAGATTGCCAAGTCTTCAATGGACTGAGCCGAGGACCCGTCGCTACCAGTGTGAATTCCTCCATGACTACCACAAAAATGGACTGGGAGACCAGGACGCACGACGCTATTGCGAATCTGTTCGAAAGCTCTCTCCAAGAAAATCGCGAATGTAGAGGCAAGAGGTGTGAATCCACAGGAGGCTATTCCAGCTGCGACACTGACCATGTTCTGCTCTGCGATGCCAAGGCTGAATGAACGCCTTGGATACTGCTCTCTGAACCACGAACTGCGAGTAGATTTACCTAAATCCGCATCAAGCACAACGATGTCATCACGTTCGGCTAGCTCCAAGAGGGCCTTCCCGTAGCCATCTCTTGAGGCACTCCGTCCACTCAAGACAATTCCTCCATCGCGGTAACCAGTTGCTCGTCACTGGGAGCGGCACCATGGAAAGAGGGGTTATTCTCCATGAAAGATACTCCTTTCCCCTTGGTGGTTCGAGCGATGAGAACGGCAGGGGTGGGGTCGGCAACCATCTCTTGGAAAGCGGAGAGGATTGAAGCATGATCGTGTCCATCGACCTCTATGGCCCTCCATCCGAAAGAACTCCACTTTGCTGAGAGATTACCAAGCCGCATCTGTTCGTCTACGAAGTCATCATTCTGAATCCTGTTCCGGTCGACAATCACATACACTCGTTCAACCTCATGATGGATTGTTGCCATGGCAGCTTCCCAGATTTGTCCTTCTTGGCACTCACCATCTCCCAACATCACCCACGTGGACCTCTGACTATTTGTGAGACTAGCAGCTATAGCCACGCCAAGGCCAAATGAAAGGCCCATCCCTAGTGATCCGCCACTGAAATCGACTCCAGGAGTCCATTTCGAATCAACGTGGCCTTGACACATCGAGCCAAGTGTGCGAAAGCCCTCCAAGGCCTCCTCAGGGATATACCCATGTTCTGCCAGTACTGCATACATCGCAGGACTAGCATGACCCTTTGACAGAATGAATCGATCACGGTCATCCCACTGAGGATCATCTGGACGATGATTCAGCACCGACCCGTATAGGCAGACCATCAAATCGATGGCAGAAAGAGAACCACCTGGATGGCCAGCACCTGCGCGATGCGTCATGG
>PAZI01000025.1 GCA_002715545.1 Methanobacteriota archaeon | reverse complement strand
TCATCAGCATCATAATCACATGATCCGTCATCTTCTGTTGCTGCCGAATTGTAATTATTCGCGGATGGACCCGTGCATCCTGAAACCTCATCTGAATCTAGAATCCCGTCGCCGTCTGTATCGAATATGCATGACCCATCGTCTTGAGTCGCTGACGAATCATGATTTGTAGCGGATGCATTCAAACATCCACGGATGACAGGTCCGTCACTAGAGACTATTTCTTCACTTGGTTGGATATCATCCCCATTCTGCTCATCTCCCCCCAAGCAACCAGAAAGGCTGCTGAGAAGCATCAGTAAAGCAACACACGATGCCCGGTTCATGATGCGAGGGGAATCATGACCTTTTCAAAGGGTTATGCTATTATGACCAATAAACGGTCTGTACTCTTATTGTTGATTTTCTGCAATCGAGGAACGTTGCAATGAAAACAGAAGATGAGGGGGGGGGGAGTATGGAGATGGGGAGGCCGAGGGTTCTGGCTGCTTGGTTCGTTTGGTTCTTTCATATGATGCTCATGATGTGGATGATTGGAGGTTCCTTTCTCCCATATGTCTGGGCATGGTGGAGCATTGTGATCCTTGTACCGTTCCTAGAGATTCACTGGGCGACGAATGATAATCGATGTATTCTCAGTGACCTTGAGGTGACTTTGAGAGGACCAGATTCTGGACGGGAAAGGGGTGATGGTGTCTTCATTCGCAACATTGTTGAGAAGGTATTCAGGATACAACCCTCTGACCGTTTTCTCAATGGATCGATTCATGCTATCATGATCGTCGTCGGTCTTGTCAGCTTGGGACGCATCATCATCAGCAAATAGTCTCAAGGTCAAAGGAGGCATCGCCTTATTCGGTCGTTCATCGATGGTCCTGCTTCGGAGTGAGCCTGAAGAATTCATGGTCACTGAGATTCCGTCTTTGGACATCCTCGAAGATGTTCCCTCTTCTGAACATGTGGACGGACCTTTCAGAGTCTATCAACTCACAAAGCGGGATTGGGATACTCTGGCTCTACTTTCTCGATTATGCAAGCGATATCGGTTGCCGAGAAAGGCCTTCGGACTAGCGGGATTGAAGGACAGGCGAGCTGTCACGGTCCAATACCTCACCTTAGCAGATAAACACCAACTTGGAGATAATATAGGTTGGAAAGATGACAGAATGGATTCAGAAGGATGGAGGCTGGAATGGATTGCACACAGTGCTAATCCCCTCAGCTCAGGTCAGCATGAGGGGAATCGCTTCGACATCCTTCTACGGGATCTTAGCAAGGATGATGTGAATCGCCTGAACGCCCGAACCTCATTGCTCAAACGTCTAGGTACCATCAATGGATTTGACAATCAGCGCTTTGGATCTGCATCACGTGGGAAGTTGCCGGGGCGTTTAATCGCCTTAGGAGATTGGGAAGGCGCTCTCAAGATGCATCTCTTAGGGGATCAAGGGTCAGATAGGTCACGATTACGGCGATTTCGCAAAATGGCACGAGAGGCGTGGCCGAATCTTGAGCGGGTGAAAGATGTCCCTAATGAAATGAAGAAAGTGACTGCTGCATGGAATGAGCACCAGGATGCTAAAGTGGCGATCAATGCAATTTCATTGGACCTGAGACGATTATGGATGTCGGCATGGCAATCATCGATATGGAATGCATCAGTGGGAAAATATCTTGTCAATGAGATTGGAGAATGGGCGTTCGATAATGTCCAACTTAGGGCATCATCATTGCTTCTACCAAAAGTACCGTTCGAGATACGTGGAAGAGAGAGGAGGAGGTGGATTGAGAGACTTGAGCGTCTCTTGGATCAGCTCTGTGAATATTGGCCTCTTGCTGCTACCGACACAGAAAATGGGCCATGGAGTCCGTACATCGATGAAGTACTAGAATCAGAAGGAATGACAAACAATAATCTTGAGATTGATTCATCATTTGGAGCTTGGCTTACTCATCATCCGAGAAAACTTCGGCTTCGGCCAAAGGACCTCACTGTCGGTGAAGTATTCAAGGATAAGCGTGCTAAACAGCGCAGGCAACCACGTTGGGCAACTAAGGTAGCATTCTCACTGGACAGCGGTTCATATGCCACAATCATCACTAGAAGTCTTGTTCGGACACCTGAAAGGAAATAACGCCACGCTTGATTCAAATGTGGTCTGAATATTGGTGATGAATTGTATCGCTCAAGGACTAATCAGGGCTCAACCACTGTATGATTGAACCAGAGACCTTCTGATTTATATCGATGGAAGAACCTCCACGCGGCGTTGGTCATGGACCAACAGGGGATGGGACCCTTGAGCGAAACAAGCGGAGCAAAGAGAGAACAAACAGCAAATGAAGCTCGGCACAGATTCATGACGGATCTGATCGAGCGTGCCAAAAAGAGAGCAAAAAGAAGGATGAAGGACGAAAAAGGAGAGAAAGGCATCACTTATGTCGATCTGCGTGATGCAAGGTAATCAGGATTTTTTCCCACCGAGCAGATCTTTCGCCTGTTCTTTTGCAGCAGCCATAACGACATCCTGGGCGACTTTATTCACCTTCTTGGATATCTCTTCAGAGGCTGACTGCTGAATTTCACCCGCCTTTTCCTTGACGCTGTCAACCAATGGCTTGGAGGCTTCTTTAGCGGCATCCTTAGCCGCCTCTATAGAAGATGAGGCAGCAGTGCTAGCTACTTTCATCGCCGCTTCAATCGATGCTGATTTACCTGCTTTCTTGACTGCCTTCGATGCCGCCTTCGCAAGACCCCCTCGCAAGCCACCTTTGCCCTTCGGGGCCACTTCATCTTCCATAGGAGATGCTCAGGCTGGATGACCATGAATGCTTCCATCTGGAAAAATAGAGATTCATGTAGAATCCAGTTTATGCAACCATGATTCCATTCGGTCCAATCCTTCAATCAGATCCTTTGTCGAGGCAGTGTAGGACAATCTTACCCATCCTTCTCCGAATGGCATCAGTGATCCCGGAATCGTTTGGACTCGCGCCTCACTAAGAAGACGCTCAACGAATTCAAGATCACTGAGACCTGTTGGACGGATATCGATGAAGGCATAGAATGCACCTTCAAGCTCAGGGACCACAATGTTCGGCATCGCTTGAAGTCTCTTGAGCACTAGTGAACGGCGCTCTCTGAAGGGAGTGACGATCTCTTCAACAAGAGTCTCATCCTCAAGAGCTACTGCTGCACCGATCTGCAAAAAGGTAGGGGGGTGGGTCACGGTATTCGCCTGTACGACTGACACGTGATCAATCAAGGAGGATGGTCCGGTAATCCAGCCAAGTCTCCATCCTGTCATGGCCCAACCCTTCGACCAACCTCCAATCGTTACCGTGCGGTTCTTCGCTCCAGGTAGAGATGCAATAGGAATGTGATTCCTGTCATCTAACCAGACCATCGGAGCATAAATCTCATCAGAAATCAACCACAGATCATGTTCAATTGCTACCTCAACAAGGGATGTGAGTTCCTCAGTAGTATAAACCGAGCCTGTTGGGTTGTTCGGTGAATTCACAATGATAGCTGCGGTTGTCTCATCAATGGCTGCTTCAATCGACGGTATATCCAGATGTAGCATCTGGTCAAGAGGAACGTGAATCGGATGTAGACCACATGCCTTCAACTGTGGGTTGTAGGAAGCCCAAGCAGGGGAGGGGATAATCATCGATTGGCCAGGGTCGCCAATGGCCAACATTGCTGAGAAAAGGGCTTGTTTAGCACCATTCGTGATCATGATATCATCTGGTTCGACTTCAAGACCACCTCTGGAAAGATAAGTAGAAACTGCCCGTGTAGTGCGCTCAAGTCCTAACGATCGGGAATAGTGGGTCTGTCCATCTCGTAATGCTGCAATCGCTGCCTCAGAGATTGCCTTAGGGGTATCAAGGTCGGGTTCACCTATTGTCAGTCGGATGACATCTTCGGGAGGTTTCTGGAAATACTTCGCAAATCCAGTCCCAATCGAAGAGAGGCGGGAAGAGAGACGAACCATTCGAACACCTAGGCGATGAGAGAGGGTGGGCCACCGCACCTCACATGATGCCAATCATCGTTTCCACATGATATCTTCTGAGAATCTCACGATGTGGCACGCTAGGAAAAGCACATCATGGGCAGCTCTATCGAAATATCATGCATCTGTTATCACCCACCATCATGGTCAAGGAATACGCACAACTGCTAGCATATGTTGTACATGCTGATGGTAAGATTGACTCTGAAGAATGGGTGGAGTTTGTGACAGATATGGCAACCATGAACCCAAATGTCAGCCCAGAGTTTCTGAAGAAGATGCTTGTGTCACCCGGAGACCTCGATGATTTACTGGAATCTGCTGATCTGGCTACATTGAGGACGGCGGTGCGTGATGGATACTATCTTGCACATGTCGACGGAAACGTCGATGTCGCTGAAGAAGAACTCATCAAAAAAATCACAAAAGCTGCTGGGATGAGTGATGAGCATCTTGAAAGAATCAAGGAATGGGTCCACCAAGGAGAGAAGTGGGTGAAGAGAGGATTAGAACTCGTTACGGATTGAAGGCACTGTTGAAATAGCGCGACCACGGCGAAGGCGACGCGCACGAGTAGCAAAGCGGTTATGCGCGGGACTGCAGATCCTGATACGGGAGTTCGAATCTCCCCTCGTGCTCCTTTCACCAGTAACGGAATACTGTGTATCAACGTAAAGGCACGAAGAGAACATTGCAGAGGTCACTTTCGTTCCAATTCTTTCCAACTCGATCAAAGCGGCGCAGAACCTGACCTTGTGAGGTTTCTACCGGGGCAACAAGACGTCCATTCGGGCCTGTTTGTTCCTTCCAAGAAGAAGGCAGACCATCAGCACAAGCTGCCGCGATGATTCCATCGAACGGCGCCTGATTCGGGAGGCCTTGGCGTCCATCGCCCGCAATCAACGTGGTTGGAGACAAACTAAGTGAATCGAGTACACGCCGTGCTCGGCGCACTAATTTCGCCTCTAACTCGATTGCGTGAACCTCGAAGCCCATCGCAACAAGAACGGCCGTCTGATATCCAGAGCCTGCCCCAACTTCCAAAATTTTGGAACCTAGGGGTAGATCCTCGAATTGAGAGGTCATGAGAGCAACGATGTACGGTTGACTGATGGTTTGGCCTAGGCCAATTGCAAGGGGACGGTCTTCAAATGCATGGGGGGAGGTATCACGTGGCACGAATGCACGGCGATCAACGCTACGCATGGCCTTGATTGTACGAACTGCTTCAATACCACGGCGTGTTATCTGATCAGATACCATTTCATCGAGTGTGTCGACAAAACCATCTTTGCGGCGCACTTGCTCAATCCTCCGTGAGATCGATAACTTCTGCCACCTCAGATTGACGACCAATGTCCCAGTCTTCGATGGCCGTATTCGGTGTTTGCTCCTCCTCACGCTCTACAACGTGAACATGCATCGAAGCAAGGGCTGCGATTGAATCACTTTCTGATACTTTGATGGTTCCAGAAGAAGATGGTGGAGTCATGAACACTTTCGATGAGCCGGCATTGATCAGCATAGTGAATGGCCTCCTACGTCTCTGAAACCAACGATTCAGACGCCTTTGAGGTTGGCGTGCACCTTCGGGAAGCGGTTCGCCAATGAGAAGCCACTTGATGATACGCACAAGCCACCTGAGGTGAAGATACCAAACGGTACGGAGGGGTAGTGATGTGAATCGTGTTCTTACAAGCCAAAGAGAACGCCACGTTCTGCGGGGAGGAACTAGGTGGAAACCTGATTGAATCAATACATTCGCCATTGCGGCATCCCTTGTCAAAGCAACCAGAGGTAGAGGGATGAATGGATCTTCAACAGATAGGCCACTCAGAATGGGGTCGTTCGACCACAAACGACAAGCTTTGTTGACAACAGAATGGGCAAGACCAGTGCCGCGTGATGAAGGGTCAACGATGACGCAATCAAGTTCAACGATACCTGGCCGCCTACCAATCTCAGCCATGGCGTGGAATAATCCCTCTGCTTCTATGAAAAGACGGGCAACCCCATCAGGGGGTTCTGATTCATCGCGTCTGGGGCGACGAACAGAATTCTCGCGTGAAAGCATTCGTTGGACCCAGGCAGAACCACTGGATCGATCCGGCATCCACTCACACCAAGTCATCGATTGATGATTCAACGATGGGAGAAAGTTGGACTTGATCGGATTCAGGAGATATCTGGCTTGCTGAGGGATATGACGGTGCAACATTAGCGAAGCCCATTACAGCACCTTCAAACACATTCGTGCTTGGTCCGATCATTGATTCTTCAGTGGACCAAGACCACATGATTCCGTTCGCTGTGGAAACTCTCAGCCAGCCTGTCTCCATATCAAAACGACAGGAAGACGGCCAATCCCCACTGACTGTCAAGCGCTCAAGGATTCGCAACTCGCCAAGATCAAAGAGAATGATATGTCCCGAACCTTGGCCAATAGCAACCATGCCATTTGTTGGATCGATATCCAAGCATTGTAACCAATCGCCTTCAAAATCGATTCGATGCAGTGGTTCATGGCCTTGAGGATCAATGATTGCAAGCTCACCAGATCCCAAGGCCACCAACAAACGCCCTGCTGGCGTCCAGATGATGTCGTTGATTGAGACATTGAGATCCAGGAGTTCCCGCGCAGGGACATGCATTGAATGACTCAACACGATTCGACCATCCACATCGCCTACTGCGATTGTTCCGTCTGTGGAGATACATGCTGCTCCTATGGAATGGCGTCCATCACACAGAGGAAGCGGTTGAACTCGATGTTCTGAAAGATCAAGCAAGACAGCTCTCCCGTCACCACCGAAACTTATGGCACTCGTGTCATCCAATGGTAGAAGAGAAGAGACCCAAGTTGAGTGAGCGTGCATGATTGCAAGACATCTTCGTTCAAGCAAGGACCAATATCGAATTGTCCCATCCTCTCCCCCTGTGAGGATATGTTGGCCATCTGGGAGTGATTCGATACATGTGCCTCGGCCCTCGTGGCCAGACCATTGTTCGAGTATCGAGCCGGATAGAGCTTCATGTAATCGTATTCGACCATCACTACCTAGTGTAACAAAACGCTGATCTGCAGCCCGCATCCGTTGATGCATGCGCCGGGCACGGCGGAGGAGTGAGGTGATGTGTGTGCGCGAAGCACGGGCTCCAACGGCATCTGAACTCGAGCACAGGCGCGTGAATGTTTGTCCTCCTTCATCATGCACCTCACCTATCCACTCGCTCAACTCAATGAGGGTGCTCAAACTCGGTTGTTCGGCCATTTGTGCGATAAGTATCTGTGAATCATTTGCTAGACTTTCGATAGCTCGTAAATCATCATGTGCACGTGCTGCTAAAGAACGAATTGCACCTTTGGCTGCTTTGCTCAATGAAGTGGCGGGCCCCGAAAGAGGTGTGTCTTCGCGCTGAATCTTGACAAAGGACGAGCCGCATTTAGGGCAATAGCGCCAGTCGATTTCAGTCGATGTCTGGCAGGCGTGACACTGACCCACGACGTCCTGTGTGTTCGTGACGGGTATGAGTTTTAGGGGTGAAATCCGCTGAACGTGCGGAATGAGACGATGGTGAGAATCGCCACAAGTGAGAAGGTGGGGGGGCGGGGGGTCCGGACTGACTCAAGACTCATATCACACGATGAGAGTGGGGGATGCAATGGGGGAGAAAGAAAGGGCTCAGGCCCTCCACGCCATCATGGTGCTGTCCCTTGAAATTGGGCAGCGCGGAGGCCTTGCTGCACCAATCGTTACACAGGCTCAGAAAATCCTGGATGTGAATAACAAACACAGAGAAGAGGCTGAATCCCATATCCGCTCCGCGAGAAATGGTGGAGATTGGCAGGGCCAACGTGGAAATGTTGTTCGCCAAGCAATGAAGAGAGTTATTGACGCCATTGAATATGGTGACCTTCCACCAGGGCGGAAATCAAAGGAATATCGACGTCTTGTCGACCGCGCAAAGAAAGTGCTTGAGAAGGCAGGAGAGACCTCCGATTACATGGGTGCTGATTCAGGTGCATCTTTTGGTATGGAACATTCTGAAACTGTGCCTGAGAGAAGAGTTCAGCCAGCAGCCATGGTGGGAAATGACAAGTTGCTCGATTCTTTACTCGATGAGGAAGAAGGCGGAGGAGAGGATGGATCGCTTATTGCTACCTTGATGGATGAGGAGGAAGAGGAAGAAGTCAAGCAGCCTGGGTCTGGACTCAGGCTAGCACCAATGGCTGGGGGAGCAGAACCCATGAGCCATATGGACGGTAGTGCAGAGGGAGAAACATCTGCTCAGGCGACTCAAGTCATGGAACCAGAAACCGAACAAGCTTCACCAACGGTCGAGGAAGATGATCAAATCGGTGATGAGGAAGGTGATGGAGATGCAGCGGATCAGTTACTCGCACTCCAGAAACAAGTGGCTGAATTAACTAAAGCTATCAAACACGAAGAAGAGATGGCTGGAGAAGATCTTGAAGAAGACCTCGATGAAGATGAGTTTGTTGAAGATGAATTCATCGAGGAGGACATCCCTGAAACAAGGATGAGGAGAAGAAGATCCTCGTCAGCAGCTCCTATGGCCACAAGAGAGAGTAACGTGCGTACGGCAAGTCGTGCAGCTCCTGCTCGAAGGGCTATGGCTGCCGCCCCGGTTGCTTCATCTAAATCACGACGTGTACAAGAGGAAGAAGAGGAAGACGATGACGTAGTGGAAGGAGGAAGGAGGAGTAGCACACTAGATACTTACCGACTCCTTCTGGAGACTGTTTGGGTCGATGATTTGCTCGACCCTGCTGAAGTTGATCTCTTGAGACGAAAGCGCATTGAGTTGGGTATCGATTTTGAAACCCATCTCAAAATGACGCGAGAGATGCTTGGTGGGCTTGATTGATGGACCATCCATTTTCACATGCCCTCACACTGGCATGGAAGTCCGGTTCATTATCCAGAGATGGTGCAATAGGGCTTGAACATCTACAAGAACGACTAGGGATGTCTGATTTAGATCGCTCTGAAATTGAAGAAGCATGGTTGGAAGAAGAAGTTGATTTCATTGACAGAGATGATAGTGCAGATAGTGTTGAGTTGCTCGCCCATTTCAGCGATACATTAGATGAATTGAGCAAAGAGAAGACGCATCGTGCTGTCAGATCACTTGGTCGACGATTCAGTAAGTATGGCATCTCCCGAGTCCGACTTGGCATTGCATTGAGATGGTTGAAACCATTCGGGTTGGATATCGCATTTGAGGAAGGTGCGTGGTCGAATGATGAATTTCCAGTGATGCCACTCCCAGAAGCATTGCATCCGTTAGCTGTCAAATTAGAATTAGCAATTGATTCGAAAGATATCAAAAATGAGGAACCAGAAAAGAAAGAACGGTTACGACTGATTCTTGAAAAAGATGGCAGTGCATCGATTGACGACGCCATTGTCATGAGAATGTCAGGTGGTTGGGATGTGCTCTCAAGCGAGACATCTTTTCCTTGGCTACCTGAACTCAAAGTGCATCTTGACGGTGAAGATTTCGTATGGACTCACGAAGAGGGTGAGGAGCTCCATCACGCTACTCCCGACGGTGATCTGACCATCAGTCGTGATTTGTTCGAAGCCCATGTCGCATCCGTCATCCGGGCTGCCGATAGTACTGCAGATCCAGAAGGTGATGTGTTTCGTTGGCAATTGGGACCACGTAACATCGCTTTCGATCTCTCAACTCTCGACATCGATCTCGATGATGGGTATCTGATCGTCAACGTCCGCGCAGGTGGAAAGGCGATCACAGTAGAAATGATTCTAGATGAGTCTGCATCCTGGCCACCGAAGCAACTCTCAGATTCTGCCACTGGTGATCTGGAAGTATTTCTTGGAGAGTTGATCTCTCTCACGATTGTCAGCCTCCCACATCAAATCACACATCATCTCGGTATCGAAGCACAATCACGCTTAGCAGTGGCTCATCCCGGAGCAATACAGTACTCTTTGTCTCGGTCAGAGGGACGGAAAGTCATCTGAAAAGATGGTATCAGGCACCATCGGGTTCGGCAGCATCTGCATTAGGTGGAGGAGGGTCTCCAGAGCCAGAACTACCTGACGAAGTGGCCTCACCATCATCTGATTTCGCTTCTTCTTCTCTATCCTCGCCATCTACGGTCGCTTCTACTGCAACCTCGTCTTCGAAATAATATTGGTTGACAAGCGAGCGATATCCAGGGAGATTGATGCTTGCAGTCTGGTTGAGAGATGTTACATTGTGAACCTTGATGCCAGCATCTGAGAATGAATATACGAAATCTCCCATAAAGATCGAGCGACTGATCGATATGTCTCCACCCCACCAACTACTGGACAGACCTTCTCCATAGAGATCCGAGTGATTCACCTCACCGTAGATCGATAGCACTCCATTGTCGGCATCGACAGAGACGAGGACGAGTTTGGAGACATATTCGTACCCATGATAGGTGTAAGTTCTGCCATCTTCTTCGATGGTGTCGTGTACGTATCTGTGCGTGGAAAGGGGGACTGCAAGCAATCCATTCTTATCCCAGTAAGTGAAAGCTTTGTGCTCGTAAGTCGCTTCCGACCAAGACCAAGACCACCCGCACCACCTGATATCCTCGCAATTCTTGTCCTCATATCCTGGTGTGAGAGGGAGGGCAGCAGAAAGGGTGGGGTCGGAGAGATTGCTGACGTCGAACAACGATATCTGAGTTCGTGACCAGTCAAGGCCAATGCCACCTTCACCACCAGGGAATCCTATCGTAAGGAGGGAGTCTCCGTCATTCATGGGATGAATGTAGGTTGACACACCTGGAATCTCAAGTTCTCCAATAATCCTAGGATTGGTCGGGTCTGAAAGATCAATGGTCCAGAGGGGATCCCATTGTTCGAAGGTGACCAGATAGGCTGTATCTCCAACGAAGCGTGCGGACCAGAGAGTCTCTCCTGGTGCAATACCACCTAGATGCCCAACCTCATACAGTCCACGTACACCATCCTTGAATGACTCCTGAAGAGTGATGACGTGATTCATCATCGGTTCAGGATCGCTCATCCACCAGCGGCCCCACTGTCCAGTTGTGCTCACGACACGAATGGTATCTTCATATTCCGAAAGGGAGAACTGGTCGTTCACTGTACCATTGATGCGTCCACTCGACAGATAGGTCGTCTGACCGGATTCACTGATGTCAAATGAATGGATATTCGTGACCTCATGCAAGTCATTGTTACCCCAATACCACCACCAATCCGCGGCCTGCTCAGCCAATAAAAGCGTGTCTTTCGAAGCATAGACGATCGGCCAATTCGAACGAATGTGATCTGCATCAAATGAAAGCGATGACCCGGTCAGGTCAATCGAGATGATTGAGGTCAAACCCCGTGAAGAGGCGTCCTGTGAAGAGGAAAAACCACGACAATCAGAAGAGGTCCATTCGTATGACTGAATCGTATTACCCTCCGAACCTCGCACATACATTCGGGGGATGAGGTCAGAAAGTGTGAGAGATGAAATCACTGCTTCATTCTCCAGAATCGTGACGTTGATCGCCTGATTCCAAGTCTCATTTCGGAGTTCTTCTGTGATCTCTTCGCCCCAATATGCTTGATAGGCGTCCTGACCGAGAATGGTCCATAAATCGACCCAGGTCTTCAGCCCAGGAACGTCAATCCAGCCGTATGTAATCATCCTCACAGTACCCTCGACTTCACGTCCAGTCATCTGGTACCCTTCGATGTACAATTCATCGGCAACAAAGGGGTTGGCTCGATCGGTGATCTCAACAACTGTGAGTTTTGTGAACGACGACCAACGATAGTGTGAGGTCTCGCCTGGAAAGAGGGCGGAGGTACGCAATGGATCGTCAGGAGGAAGGCTCCAGACGTTCACTGTCGAAGCAACGACAATACGGTCGTCAGACATCAACATCTGAGTCGGAGTGCCCTGGATAGAGACATTCGACAAGTGGGTGATCTGACCGAATTCTGGCACGGCCATGATGAACAGATGGCCGCCATTGAGCAGGTAGATGTGATGTCCATCCGTCTTGATGAAATCAGCCTCATCAACTCCTTCTTCCTGATTATTGGTACCTGTAAAGTCCTCGCCTGCTTTGAGATTCTCACCAGAACCCTGGGTTCCCCCACTTGTGGGAGCACCACCAGTATCTGCTGATTCTGCAACTGCCACATCTCCATCCATCATCATCACATCATCGGTCATGCCACCGCGCCAATAATTCCCATTAGCGAAATCTCGCTGTTGCTCTAGATTGGTTCGCATCTCATCGCTGATGCTTTGTTTGAGATCTGTTAGGAGAGCCGCGCATGCATCATAGGAGCGAAGATAGGGGGAGGAACGTTGTACAGTACGGAATGCTGGCAAGACTCCAGGGGTTGTCACATCACCGATGGTTGTGTCTTGATCGTCAGGAATCCCATCATTGTCGTCATCCGGGTCATCTTCATTGATGATACCATCACCATCGATGTCATCATCTTCAGAATCTGGAATTCCATCATTGTCAATATCAGATACTTTCTCGACAGGCGTCGTCGTTGTCGACTCTTCATCACCTGCAATACAGCCCGACATCGGGGTGATGAGGAACAAAAGAACGACAACAGCACTCAATCTGCTTGATACCATGTTCGCCCTCAGAGAGGTTTGTGGTTAAAGCACGTTGGTACATTGTTCATGAAGAGGATTCTTGTTTCATGGCGAAACGACCAAGAGCGAGGAAATTGAAGACACCCCAAACGATTCCATTTGAGAGCCATGCGACCAGATAGGGTAACCCCAATCNGTAATCCAATANCTCGTACGTNAAGGTTGAACCAGTCAAAGAGANACCATAGATGAACATCGTTCGAGCGAAACTCGAGACCAANNCNCCNNCATAGCGGAAAGTGATTCTTCTATGGAGAAAATAAGCGATGATGCACTGCATAGCCCAAGAAATTGACCAAGCGAATGTACGGCTATGAGATGTATCACTGAGAATAAAGACGACGAATGAGAAGATGATGAACATCATCACTGTGTTTGCACAACCAACAAATGAGAATCGAAGGAACGGGTGCTCTGACCACAGTCGGTGTAAACGTTCGCTCACAGCCACAGGAGGGGGTGGGGGGCCATCTTTGTGACGATGGAAATGAATGGTTGCGGCGGTGAATTGATGAGGGTGGCGCAGAACGGCCTGACATGAGCAGCGGCACCCCCTTCACAATGGTAGACGGCGCTTTGCAGACTCCTGAAGACCCCATCATCCACTACATCGAAGGTGATGGAATTGGAATCGACATCACCCCTGTGATGATGTCAGTGGTCAATGCAGCGGTTGCACGGGCATATCGGAGTGAGCGTATCATCGTCTGGAAGGAGGTCCTTGCAGGTGAGAAAGCATTCAATGCCACAGGTGAGTGGTTACCCGATGAGACGACAGCTGCGATGAAAAGTGGTCTTGTCTCGATCAAGGGACCATTGACAACACCTGTTGGAGGCGGTATCCGCTCACTCAATGTTGCACTGAGACAACAACTCGACCTATTCGCCTGTGTTCGACCCGTTCGTTGGTACGCAGGCACGCCAAGTCCTGTCAGAGAGCCACAACATGTGGACATGACCATCTTTCGAGAGAACAGCGAAGATGTCTACGCAGGTATCGAATGGGAAGCAGGTAGTGATGGCGCAAGGCGAGTCATCCAGTTTCTCCAAGAAGAGATGGGAGTGACCAAGATCCGTTTCCCTGAGACGAGTGGAATCGGAATCAAGCCCATCAGCAAGGAAGGAACGGCACGCATTGTTCGAGCGGCGATTCGACATGCCATCGACCAGGATCTGCAAAGTGTGACCTTGGTCCACAAGGGGAACATCATGAAATTCACAGAAGGTGGATTCCGTGACTGGGGATACCAACTAGCTCAGGATGAATTTGGAGCGACTGAATTAGATGGTGGCCCGTGGTGCACGATGACCAACCCAAAGACAGGGGCTGAAATCATCATCAAGGATGTCATTGCTGATGCTATGCTGCAGCAGGTACTGACAAGACCTGCAGAATACTCAGTCCTTGCCACGATGAATCTCAATGGTGATTACATCTCAGATGCGCTGGCTGCACAGGTCGGTGGCATCGGTATCGCGCCGGGTGCGAACATCAACTACGATACTGGTATCGCCATCTTTGAGGCAACGCATGGCACTGCTCCCAAGTACACGGGTCAGGACAAGGTGAACCCGGGGAGTATGATCCTGTCTGCAGAGATGATGTTGCGCTACATGGGCTGGGGAGAGGCNGCAGANCTCGTCGTCAAAGGNATGGAAGGTGCAATCTCTGCAAAGACTGTGACGTACGATTTCGAGAGNCTNATGGATGGTGCAAAACTGCTGAAGTGCAGTGAATTCGGTCAAGCCATCATCGATCATATGTGATCGTTCAAGAAAGTGCAGCACCAACAATGCCTGCTTCGTTACCCAATGATGCCTTGCGCAATTCTGCTTGAGTAGTCAGCGAATCCCACCAATGTCTGGATGTGTGGATGAAGCCGCCACCAAGAATGATGACGTCAGGGGACAGAAGCATCTCGTAGTGTTCGAGCACTGATTGGAAGCGTGACGACCATTCCTCCCAATCGAGATCCTCCTCATCTTTGACTCGAGAAGAGGCAAAGTGTTCGACTGCCTGTTCACCATCCCAACGCATCAGTCCGAGCTCGAGATTTGGGACCAGGACTCCATTTCGAAAGATTGCAGTNCCAAGGCCAGTCCCAATAGTGATCAGGAGAACTGTTCCCTCTTCGTCCTTGCCAGCACCGAACTCCATCTCAGCGCAAGCAGCTGCATCTGCATCGTTGATCAGCGTGACTTCCTCGACCGCGTCGTTGTTCTCGATGAGTTCTGAGAAATCGAAGTCCTCCCATTCATCTCCGAGATTCGGNGCTGTNCGTACTGTTGTGCCTGACACCACTCCTGGAAATCCGATGCCGATCGAAGGAGTCCATCCAATCTTGTTACCAATCTCATTGATAGCAGCAATCCCGACCTCAGGGTCGTAGGGTGCCTCGGCTTCGATGCGNATCACGTCGGTGACAGNATGGCCAACGACATTACCCACAAGGGCTCCTTTGATGGACGTGCCACCGATGTCGATTCCTAGACGGAGCATGTTCAAGCCTCCAATGCCTGCTCAATATCACGCCACAGGTCCTCGACATCCTCGATACCGACACTCATCCTCACGAAGCCAGGAGCGATACCTGCTTCCATTCTGACATCTTCGGGAACGAACATGTGACTCGAATTGAAGGGACATTCGATGAGGCTCTCAACTCCACCAAGGCTTGTTGCCTCAGTGATNACGGTCATCGAGCGCATCATTGCGAGAGCTGCATCGTCGCCATCTGCAACAACGAATGAGAGCATGCCAGTCCCTTTNGGAATGATGCGTTGAGCCAATTCATGGTCTGGATGAGAGGTGAGGCTTGGATGGATNACACGACCGATACGTGGGTGTGCCTCCAAGCGACGAGCAATCTCGGCAGCATTAGATGCATGGANCGGCATGCGGGCGTGCAGGGTGCGCACNCCACGCTCGATCAGATAACAGGAGAATGCATCTGCATTGGTGCCAAGCAGTTTCTTTCTCTGGAACACATTGGTGATGTGTTCTTTGGCCCCGATCACCGTGCCACCGATCAGGTCTGAATGACCGCCCAGATACTTGGTCGCAGAGTGGATGACAAGATCNAATCCCATCGANAATGGGTTGCANCCCCATGGTGTGGCGAACGTGTTGTCGACCACAGCGATCANGCCATGACGCTTGGCNATNGCNGCCATGGCTGGNANGTCACAGACCTTGAGNGTGGGATTGGTCAATGTCTCAGCGTAGAGCATCTTCGTGTTCGGCTGGATTGCAGCTTCGTAACTTGCAGGGTCACGCATGTCTGCCATGGTGACCTCGATCCCGAATCGAGGAAGGTCACCAGTCATCAGCTCGTAGGTCCCACCATAGATGTCGGGACTTGCAACGACGTGGTCTCCTGCGGACAAAAAAGAGAGGAGNGTTGTGCTGATTGCACCCATACCGCTGGAGAATACGTCTGCATCCTCGCCACCTTCAAGCGCGGCGAGCTTAGCNGCGACTGCCTCNCTGTTGACCGAGGACATCCGTCCATAGAACAGAGTGTGTTGGGCACCGTCAGCCCAGCCTTGGTAGCGCTCCTCGTTCAGATGATAGGACGATGACANAAAGACAGGGGTGTTGATCGCACCCTCGACGTGATCGATGCCTGCGTGCACGGCACGGGTTGCGAAGGCGTTCTCATCATCCACNACAAGGGAGATTCAATGCTCGATATGTAGGCGACGGTCAAGTGCCATCGTCACCTGAATCACTGGGTTTCTTCTTCGAGATCACATCACCAAGGCTGCGCAAGACTCCACCGAGCAAGGTGAGAATGACGATGACGCCCGCTGTGATGGACCAGATATTCCCGATAATCACTTGATCGCGGTCATAGATCAGCATCCCCATGGCAACGAGCAGCCCCACACCNATCGAGGTCTGGAGCCGTATGAGNGGAGTGATGTTGAGCACACTCAGATAGGAGCTGTACGCCCAGAACACACCATAGGACCACACGATGGTCATCGTGGACCAGATCAGGACATCATTCGGGATGCCTTGTTGGTCGCCACCACCATATCGTCCTGACAGAAGAACTGCAATGGAAAGAACGACTGTGGAATAAATCGCAGTGCCAAGGGATGTGCCCATCCACCGAGCAACAGGTGCCAAGGGACTGGGGCTCTTACGCTCATGAGGCTCAAGTGGGACGACCCAGCGCCCATCTTCGTTCGCTTCTGATAATAATCGGAAGTTCCTATTCACCACAGGAAGGTCATGCAGCTCGTTGAGTGTATTGCGAAGACGATGCAGTTCTGATGCTTCTCGATCGACCATGCCTTCAATCTCATCAACGAGTCGAGAGAGGCGGTCCAACTCGTCTGGGCTGACCTCAACCATCGGTTCTGATTCTTCTTCCTCAGGCTCTTCCTCAGGCTCTTCCTCAGTTTCAGGATCGGAATCAGATTCAGGTTCAGGGTCCTCAGCCGGCTGTTCCTCAGAATCTGTGGATTCGACATCCTCTTCGGAATCATCTGTGCTTTCTTCCTCGATGCTGACATTTTCAGCATCTGATTCTGCCTCTTC
>PAZI01000024.1 GCA_002715545.1 Methanobacteriota archaeon | reverse complement strand
TAGGATCTGAATTGAAAGCCTCTTGCAAGGCAGCCGTCATTGCTTCCAAGCGTCCCCGATAACGATGTCCCAAAGCACACAAAGCGCTGTACTCTGCGGCATTGGCAGGCAATCTTGCAGCGATTGCATCCATTGAGAGTCGTCGAATCTCATCGATGGTGCTGTCAAGTTCCTTCGCCGAATTTCTATCCCTCCCTTTCGAAAGATTTCGCAACCTTCGGCGATATCGATCCAATGATGCTTGGAGGCTCTCTGGTCCATGTTTGCCACCAACATTGATGGTGACAACAGAATCCTTTGCCGTGATTCCTTCGATTTGGTCTATCTCAAGGTCTGTGACCGAATCTCTAATCAGATTTTTTTTGGGTCATCCTCTGATGATGAAGAACTTTCGACATAGGCGTCTGATTGTGCTTGGACATCTGCTTGTCGTAGATTTCCTAACTGCTTGAGCGCTTCCATGGCAACTTCGCTGTCTTTGCTCCCAGCAGCGATTTGAGCGAGGGTATCGACAATCTTGTCGGAACCTGCTTGTGAGGCACTCAGCCGATCCTGTTCCCGCTCTGCCTCCTGTGCCTTTCGTTCCATCTTGCGTTTCTGTACCTCTCCAAATAATTCCATGGTTCGTTGTTGATCGGCGTCAGCCGAGGCCTGTTCTCGCTCAAAGGCAGCTTGTGCCCGTTCGTCTTCAAGCTCGAACGCCTGTCGCTGAATCTCCAATGATTGTTCAGCCTCTGCTCTTTGAATTTCCAAACGTTGCAATTGGGCCATTTTCTCTTGCCGCAGACCTACGTCGAGTCGTTCGTCGTTAGCCTGATGTCGCAGAGCCTCCGTTTCGAGATTGAGCCGCATGAGTTCGATTTCGTCCTTGCCAACTTCGAGGGTTTCCTTGCGCTTGATTGCTGCGAGTTCGTTCTCATGTTCTGCAACTCGGAGTTGCTGGGCACGTACAGTGTCCCATCGGGCTTGATCGAGTTCTTTCTGTGCTTCTAGTTGAGCCAGTTGCGACCCTATTTGTGCGCGAGCCACAGCCGACATTTCGGCGACACGTAGGTTGTGATTCAATTCAATCTCCTTGAGCCGGTTATTGAGGATACGCTGCGCTTCCAAGGATTGCTTTTCATCGAGGATGGTATCCTTCTCACGGAAAACTTCGAGGTCTTGGCGCATGTTGATCACCTTCTCATGCTCGGTCTCATCCCATGAAGCGTATGCCCCGCGTAAGCGTAGGCCAAGTGCTGCCATAGGAGCCCTAAGCCCACTTGCAATCGTTGCTTCAAGGTCATCCGCCAGCATGGCATCACTGCGTAGGGCTTCAAGGGTCATGTGACTCGTGATCTGTTGATTGATGAGCGTCTCAGCCTCGTGCGTGAGATGTCTAGAGAAATCAGCCGATGAGATCGTGGTCCTTTCTGGGGTGATTAGATGTAGTAGTCGGGCGACTTCTTCTCGCTCTAACTCTACGCGAATAACAACGAGGCTGTTGATCACATGCCCATCTTGGGTTCTTCCTTTCACGCTCATCAGAACGTCGTGAGGACCAGTGTGGGCGAACAGGAAGGCTCGTCGCGGGTTTCTTTTCCCAAAGATTCGCTTCAGAGAGCCCACCTTGGGATTGACTTCCATTTTAGTCTGGGTGGCTGCTCCGACGATTCGGCCATTCTCTAGGACGATGCAGATCTCGTGGGGCTCCAGAGTCACCTCTGCCTTCTTGTGGACGCTCTTATCGAGGTGATAAGATGCGATTAGATGGGGTTGATTGCGCCATACAAATGTCTTGTCTCTTGCCATGTACTTACCTCCTTCGAGATGCAACACCATCGAGAATCATGTTTCTCTCTCGAAAATGGTTTCGAATGCCTTGTGCCTTCTGGCGCAATGATTTCGTCGCGCTGACAAGGTCTGCTTCGTCCTGCCCTTTTGCTTGACCATCTGCGATTTCATTGGCGCTACGGGTGCATTCTACAAGTCTCGTCAACGTATCAAAATCATGCTGAACCAATGATTTGAGGTCCTTTTTCTTCAAACTGTGAGCAGCTTCATGTTTGGATTTCGGCATCGCTGAAACACTTGTACCTGCATCGTCTGCGACAGCGTCGAGTACTTCGACAGCCTGCTTCACAGCTTCTCTCAGATTGCGCTGTCGTTCTCGATGAGCTGTGTCGTGAATTCCATCGAGGTGCTGTCGTACCATTGTTGCCCTTCTTCGCACCTCTTCACGGATTCCACGGTCTGTATCGACGATACGGCCCTTTTCATAGCCGGCATATGCGGTGAAAACTGCCCGCACGGCTGATATTGCGGTCCCTACGCCGGCGCTCGGCTCCATACCCTGCCAATCAATTGAATGAATATGAGGTTTGGGACCTCATCACCAACACACCGAAACGACACTCTCTTCAATCAATGCGATTGAATAGCTCTGATGAACAGAGGTTTGGGACGGTCTGCCCTTGGGATTGTCTTGCTCTTCCTTGCCTCAACTCTGTTAACCGCCATTGATACTCCGTCTCAGGTGGACATCCCTCCTTTCGAACACCTTCCTTCTGGTGCCGAATCTCCGAGTGATGGTGTCATGGACATTGTTCTGATGGGGAATTCATACACCTATCAGAATGACCTCGAACAACGTGTTGCAGCGACGTTCGAAGATATTGGTCTGAGTAACAACGTTACACGCCTTGCTTCAGGTGGCATGCGCCTTGAACAGCACGCTAACCGAGCAACCACTTCTGCAGACCCTTGGAACCTCGCTCTGACAGAGAGTCCTAGTCTCGATGTAGTGGTGCTCCAGGACCAGAGTCAGATCCCATCCTTCCCAGAAAGTGAACCCATGTGGCAGGCGAGTAGAAGTGCAGTAATCAGCCTCGATGCACAGATCGAGGAAGCAGGAGCCGTGACGATGTTGATGATGACATGGGGTCGCCGTGATGGTGATGCGGGCCATCCAACTCTCAATCCCGATTTTTCTACGATGCAGGCCAATCTTGAGCATGGATATCTCGCCTTTGCTGAAGCAGCGTCCACTGATGAGCGAGCGATCTTTGTAGCTCCTGTAGGCCTAGCCTTCAGGCATATCCATGATGCGATTGTCAGAAGTGGGGGTGCGCCTACTGATGCTGGTACGCTCTTCCATTCCTTGTACGCTAGTGATGGTAGTCACCCCTCTCCACGTGGGTCATATCTGGCTGCATGTGTTCTTCACGCTTCATTGACTGGTCAGCCGACAGTTGGTCTCTCCGATGGCGGCCTTGGCCTTGCCAGTGATGTCCTACTCGCTCTTCAACAGGCCGCTGATGCCACTGTGTTCAATGAGACAACTGCCTTTGCATATCCGTGGGGTGCTCCTTCGGTAGAGATCGACCCTTGGAACCTGACGGGCCGTGAGATTGCCGTACCTGAGGGCTTCACTCAGAACAGTCTGATGGATTACAGTGATGTTGCCGTCCTGATCAATAACAGGAGTGATGCGAGTCGGACCATTGGATGGGCTTTCGTTACGGCTCGTGAGATTCCCCTTAGTCACGTTTTCCTCTTCGATCATGCATCTACACCGACGGGCGAGACGATCAACCGCGACCAGTTCAACACCTATTTCGCAGACCCTCTCCGTCTTTGGCTCTCAGAATCAAATCGTAGTGCTGAGTTGAATCACCTTGTGACGACAAAAGGAATTCCTCTGCGAATCAATGGGGGGGATGACAAGGCATCCTTTGATAGTGAGATTTCCCTGATTGGTGGCACCTTTGATTCCAACATTGGGCAGGATTGGTGGTTCGATCATTCATATGGCCCTCTGAACGGAGGTCGTTACGAATCATTCTCCAGAACTGAACATGGATTCTATCTTGTGACACGTTTGACAGGATACACAATTGATACTGCTCTTGGTTTGATTGAGAAGACGAATAATTCTCTGGGACAGAGGGGACAGTTCGTTCTCGATCTGGCTACCAATCGTAACGATTCAGGATACAAGTATTGGAATGATGATCTGTATGTGGCCAACACCTCGCTGAATGAGACGCTGAATCTTCCGGTGCACTTTGATGAGGGGTCGGATTTCGTCACCAATCTGAGCAATGTGATAGCCTATGCTTCGTGGGGTTCGAACGATGGATCTTGGTCCAGCAATCAGTTACTCAATGCAGGATTCGATACCGCTGATAGCGCTTGGTTGGCGGGCGCCAGATATTGGTCATGTGTACCACCCCCGCTTTCTGGCGAAGAGACCTTTGAGTGGTCAAGGCAGACTGTGGTGAAGAAAGATGGCGGTGCTGCGCTTGAAGGAGTTCTGAACAATGATGTCTGTACGACAGGGAGTGCTGCATCAACCTCGGGCTTACTCGCAGAATATTTCGATAACACAGGTTTCTCCTTCAATTCCAACACGATGCCGAATCTGACAGGACGGGTGTCGGATTTCTTCCGAATCGAGCCTGTCATTAATCACGTGAGTACTTCTAACACGTGGGCAGGTCTCGATGACCGCTTCAAGGACCATTTCTCAGTTAGATATACAGGATATCTCACTATACCTGAGGCTGGGAACTGGACGTTTCATCTGGGTAGTGATGATGGTTCGATGCTCTGGCTCGATGGTGTGGAAATCATAGATCATGGTGGCACCCATGGCTATTCTGAGGTTTCCTCCAATCCCACTTGGTATGAGGCAGGTCAGTACCATGTTCGAATCGAGATGTTTGAATGGGGAGGGGGTGCAGGTGTTGGTCTGAGTTGGACCGGTCCGAACATGACCAAGACTATCATTGCCAATCAGTACTGGACCGTTGGTGGTGGCAGTATTGTTCAATCGGATGCCCTCGTTCATCATTGGACCTTCGATGAAGGGAATGGAGTTTCTATCGCTGATTCAGTATCGGGAGCTAATCTGACTCTCTATGGCTCCTCTCCTGGGAGCAATTGGGTGGCAGGTGTTGATGGAAAAGCCTACCACTTCGATGGTATTGATGAATACGCTGAAGTCGATGTCTCAGATTGGAATGGTGATTTCAGTCTCTCGATGTGGGTCAAGACAGATAATTCCAGTCAGAAACAATTCGCATCCGCCATTGCCGTCAGTGATGTTGCGGGGGATGATCATTCGTTTCAGATTCATTTCAGTGGTGGTTCGAATGGTGACTGGGAGGTTCGAAACAATGTTTCTCACAAGTTTGGGACGGTTGAAGCAGGGATTTGGACACATCTTGCGGTGACCTTTGAGAACGATTCAATGAAGCAGTTCCTGAATGGCCGTCACGTTCGCACCACTGCAATGCCTGACGAGAGTATCGATGATATCCAATTGTTCAAGTTCGGTGTGAATCGCGCGGGCTCAACTTACTATCAAGGCCTTGTCGATGAAGTCATGATATGGAACACCTCACTCAATGATTCTGAGATTCTGTCAATCTACAAGAGAATCGTTGTTGATTGTCCTGAATATGATTCAGTCAATCAGGCCACAACAAGCGCTTGGCAGGATGTTGATATTGGTGATGATCTGAAGGGTCATGCGTGGTATATCACNGGTTATGCCATGAAGAAAGGTTGGATNAATGGCGATTATCGAATTGTGGTTGATGGCTATGCAGAGAATGGCACCNTGATGTCAAGTGATTCAAGCANCACCAATTCACTGTTGGATGACTGGAGNTCACGTACGATGCGCTTTCGACCTCATGCTGATGTGTCTGATTTATCGATTCGAATCGAGGCGCTTCTACATGATGGTACCTACAATGGAAGTATCTTCTTCGATAGCATCCATCTCATTGCCATAAGGCCCCACATGCAATGGGTCGATGGCAGCATTGCCGAAACTGCAGTCTCAACCGGTGCCCGTTCATTCAATGAGGGAACTGGATACGGACAATCCTTGGTCGCTGATTTACTCGAGGATGGTGTTTCGGGGGTCAAAGGCTACGTTTACGAACCATATCTGACCNCTGTGGCATACCCTAGTGTCATGACCACTGCTTATGCGAATGGATACACTTGGGCTGAATCAATCTCCATGGCGAATCCAGCATCCAGTTGGATGGGGGTCGTCGTTGGTGATCCAAAGATGGCAGCCTATGCCGACACACTTCACGATGTTGTCGTCGTTGATGTCAAGAATAATGGAACACTTGTTACAGGGCGGAATGGTAGTATCTTCGTCCTCGTCGAGAACGTGGGGATGTCTCCAGCTGATGGTTTTCTTCAGGTCAGAATTCCACGTCTTGGTGATATGTTGCTCTCTGAGGTCGCAGTTATTCTGCCAGCAGGTGATACGTTCGGAAGTCGATCCATCATCGAAGTCCCAATACCATCGCAAGGTGGTGGCTACCTCGAGGTTGAGGTGCGTTGGGTGAAGAATATCAGTCAAAATCAGTCCCGTGAGCGTGTCACACATAACAATGCCAAGTCTTTTCAAACCGTGGTTAACGACCCACCCCTTGTCGANCGCCTTGAGTGCACTCGTCAACAGGTGCCGCGTGGTGGTGCCATCACCTGCCTCGCCCACGTGAGTGATGATGGTGGTATCTTGGAGGTGGACCTTGGTTGGCGCGTAAATTCCTCTCTTCAGAGTGAGGTGACCGAATGGANGTGGGTTGAGACAACCATTTCGTCTTCTGAGAACATATACGGGTTCGCCATCATTCGTCCTCCTGCCTCAGTTCCACTCGGTGTCCTCGACCTCGCAGCAGTCGCTTATGATGACCAGGGCACGGCTTCAGACCTTTTCGTCCAAAATTCAGTGGCTCAAGTGATTGATGCACCTGCTTCTTGGTATGGCATGCATGTGCTTGGAATCGATGATGAGGGTTGGCTAGGGTACAGCGAATTACCACCCTCTCCACCACTTGGATTGGCCCGTGGCACCACGACGAATCTCACTGCGTGCAGTGTTGATTTGGATCATGATCCTTTGATTGATACCCCCCAATTCCTAGTTTCTAAAGGTGAATTGGGTGATGTGGTGCCTTTGTCAGATGATGAACCGACGCTTTGGTGCTACACAGTCACGTGGACCCTCCCGATAGGCGGTGACATCTCTGATGTACAACTCAGTGTTGAGGTTCAAGGTCAACTTGTGCTTTCGAGGACGGTCATGATTATTGATCGTGCACCTGATGTGATGATTGAATTAAGAGACCCTGAAAATACTTCGAGAGCGCTAGCAAACACCATTGATGACATGCTGCTGATCACCGTCAATGATGCAGATGATCCCTTGTTGAATGAGAAGATAGCGAGCGTTACTCTGACTTGGCCAGAGATTCCTTCGGTCACCCTTCAGCATCGTATCGAAGCCGGTAGTTCAAGCGTTCTTGTCGCGCTTCCTTCCCCCTCAATTCTCAAACCCGGCGTGCTCAAGGTGCATGTCATTGTGATAGGCGCCCATGATGTAGAGGGGAATGTCTCACGGGCGTGGGAGGTGACGCTCCCCCCAGCCAGTGATTTCTCAGCATCGATGTGCATCAATTCAGAATCAGTTGACACACTTCGCTCAGGGCCTTCATACAACATGGTTGTGACCTATACATCTCCCGCAGGTACTCGGGTTCTGACGGCCAAGGCTACTTTGCCCGACGGTACACCCATCCCCCTTACTCTCATCGAGGATGCAGAATTCCCTGTGGTTGAAGCATGTCTCAAATCATCCCTCCTTGAGCATCAGGATGTTCAGGCCTTTCGTTTCGACTTGGTAGGATTTGGTATTGTGACAGGTGATTATTTGCACCTACTTGTCGAACTGATAGATGGTGAGGGCCGCTCATCCTCTAATTTCTTCAATTGGTCCCTAGTCAACCTTGCACCGATTGTGAGTCTGGAAGATGTCCGACTTGTCGAAGATGGGAGTTTGCTCTACCTTTATGGTGAGTCGTTCGACCCTGACAGTGATTCAGAATCTGAGTGCTCCGCTCTTCTCATCACTGAGGATTCAGTCAATTTGACTGTAGTGGATGTTCCTGTGGAAGAAGGGGTTATCGATTTCGATGTTCCNCTGTTCNCGGTCTCACCGGGGCAGCGCTTCACAGTTGAGATCACTTGCGTCGACAATCTCGGCGCTCAGGCTTCTCTTTCATGGGATCGTTCTTTCCAGTTGTCGAGTGATGGTGTGCCTTCTGAAGTAATCTCATCCGATTCTAGGTCGAGTGCGTCGGATGGTGATGTGTTGGCCACTGCGTTCACACCAGTCATCATCATCAGTATCGTCCTGCTGCTGATTCTTTTCCTAGTTGTGAAGGGCCGTTCACCACCCGGACCTGAGGAGGATGAGAATTTCATTGCAGCACAAGATACTGCTTGGGCCCTTTGGGGGGATGGTTGAGCAGAAAAGGCCTCTTTGAAAAGATGCTTCTGAGCCCTATTCCTTTTTCTTATCCTGACGAAGTTCGTACCACTTCTGCACGAATTTTCCACCCTTCAACCGCTCTTCTGAGGTTGCTCTCTTTGCTGTGCTGACAACCTTCTCTCCAACCTGCTTTGCCTTTGCAGTCGCCGCTTTCTTCTTCTCTTCGAGTTTTAGTTTCTCTGCTGCCTTCTTCTTAGCCGCTGCCGCCTTCTCGGCGGCCGCTTTCTTTTTCTCTTCAAGTTTGAGTTTCTCAGCGGCTTTCTTCTTGGCCTCTGCTGCCTTTTCAGCAGCAGCTTTCGCCTTCTCGGCGGCCTTCTTCTTAGCTGCCGCAAGTTCAGCTGCAGCCGCCTTCTTTCTCTCCTCTGCCTTGAGTTTCTCAGCTGCCTTCTTCTTTTCAGCCGCAGCCTTGGCCGCAGCCGCTTTCGCCTTCTCAGCCGCCTTTTTCTTGGCTGCAGCCGCCTTCTCAGCCGCTGCCTTTGCTTTTTCTTCAGCCTTCTTCTTGGCCGCAGCCGCCTTGGCCGCAGCCGCTTTCTTCTTCTCTTCGAGTTTTAGTTTCTCTTCAGCCTTCTTCTTGGCCGCAGCCGCCTTGGCCGCAGCCGCTTTCTTCTTCTCTTCGAGTTTTAGTTTCTCTGCTGCCTTCTTCTTAGCCGCAGCCGCCTTGGCCGCAGCCGCTTTCTTCTTCTCTTCGAGTTTTAGTTTCTCAGCGGCTTTCTTCTTGGCCGCAGCCGCTTTCTTTCTGGCAGCCGCAGCCTTAGCCTGTGCCTTTTTCTTCTCTTCCTCTGCCTTTGCTTTCGCTTTATCCGCCGTTGCTTTTGCTATTGCAGCCGCCTTCGCAGCTGCCTTCTGAGCACGTTCGTCCGCTTCCTTTTCGCGTAATTCTTTTCGTGCTTTGAGGTCTGCCTTTCGCCGCTCATTTTCTTCTTTCTTTGCCACCGCTTCTGCCTCATTCGTCAAATCAACGAAGGGCACATCCTTCTCTGCATCAGCAGCTTGCTTGGATTTCTTGGAGGCCATGTGAAGCACGAGGGCCTCAGAGATTTAGACCTCTCTCCGAACACTTTCTACCTGAGAATTCGATTGGTAGAATGAACGAATCTCAAAGACCTGACCATTTGCGGATGATCTCAGCTTCACTGCGCTGAAGATGTTCTGAGACCGTACTCTGTTTGACACTGAGCACCTTAGCCACGTCACCTTGTGTGCACCCTCGTGGATAGTCATAGTACCCTTTGCGGATAGCTGTGCGCAGCACTTCTCGACGACGCCGTGGCATTCTGATTGGCGCCAGATCAGTCACTTCTTCGTCAACCTGTTCTGTGACGTGGATTGTGTATGTATCTGAAAGTGCCCTGATATGTCGACGAACCTGTGCCACGGCCTCAGGCAGCCCGCGCAGAGTGATGTCAAGTCGCGTACCGGTCAAACGACTTGGAGTGATGAGCCAACAACCCCTATGCTGCAGTATGGCTCGGAAGACCGGCCCTCCGAGATGAGCTTGAATTATGGCCACATCACCGTTCAGGTCCATTGTCTCGACATGTTCGAAGACATCGGTAGGGGTGATGTTTTCTAGCACGATTCCTGGTTTCAATACGACCTTGAGCATGAACATAGGTGCCTGGTTCTGGGCACCTAGGCTGCAGAGGAAATCGATAGACTCGAATGAATCTCTTACTTCAGTTGCTGTGATCTCGTGACCTTCCTCTGCCGTAATTGAGAGGTGGAGGGTACGGAATAGTGCACCTTCTGACACAAATAAACCGTTCATCATTGGTTTTTCTTTCTTTCGTCATCTCTCTACTACATAGGTCAAGGTCCATTTAGACAGTTATCAGCACCTGACCTGCGAGCATCATGTCCATCTCGACTCCTTCACCGCTTATTCTGACAATCCCTTCCTTTTTTTCAACCTCAGCACCGACTCTCAGTCCAATGGCTGAGAGAGCTTCAGAATGCTTACACAAAAAGGCGCAGATGACGCCTTTCATACCTTCTTCAAGATGCTTGAGGCGAATGATTTGCTTAGCTTCGTGCATGAATTCGGGTGATAGGTCTGGCTCAGCAGGTGGGATCGGTAGTCCACTGGGATCGAACTTAGGGTCTCCTAGTACCGCAGCCAGAGTAATCTCAAGGCTATCATCGATTGCATGCTCTAATCGGCAGGCTGCTTCATGTGCGTCTCCTCTAAATCCGAGCATGTTGATGAGTAGGCACTCAGCAAGTCGATGCCGTCGCTTCATCTGGCGACCGAGTTTCAACCCCTTTTCCGTCAATCTAACTCCTTTATACCGTTCATAGTCGACGTATCCAAGTTCAGATAACCGTTTAATCATCCCTGTAACTGTAGCTGCCGCAACGTCGAGTACGTTGGCGAGCTCATTGGTGCGCACGGGGGCTTTGTCATCTTTTTCCCAAAATTCGTAGATGGTCTCTACGTATTCTTCGGTGGCCTCTTCCGCGAAGTGACCGCGCATAGTTGCCGGAACATGTTCGGTGATTTCAGACTTCACAATCCTTGACATCATAACTTTCTGAATGTGAACATTCAGTATTCATTGAGAGTGGCTCTCATTCGCTTCAGAGCAATGTTGCGGGATGATTCAGAGTGCAGGGGGCAGGATTCGAACCTGCGAACTCCTTGAGACCGGGTCCTAAGCCCGGCGCCTTTGACCACTTGGCTACCCCTGCTTCATACCTCTGAACCATCACCTCTTCATCAACATGAGGCAGGGAATTCCCATCTCTGATTGTCTTGGTACAGATGTCGTGACAATCCTTGTGAATGTGCCCTCATTTCAGGAAGACATGGGGACGTTGTATCACAACCCGCGATGCTCGAAATCAAGACAAGCTCTTGAGATAGTTCAACAATCTGGGGTCGACTGCAACGTTGTCGAATACCTCAAACATCCTCTTGATGCAGAACAGCTCTTATCGTTGCTGTCAAGGCTTAGTGGTGAGATCAAGGACATCATTCGTACCAATGAGAGCGAATACAAACAATCAGGTTTTGATAGTTCATTATCGGATGACCGGCGAGCAGTGAGTCAATTATTGGAAGAATATCCACGGCTGATGCAGAGGCCGATCTATGACAATGGTGAAGAGGCTGTGATTGGCCGGCCGCCTGAGAGTATCAAAGAGATTCTTTGATCATTCTTCTTCAGCAATGGCGCGTGCACGTGCTTCTTTAATCTCCTCAAGGAATTCGTCGACTGGATTAGGATGTGGTTCTGTGCGCATCTGCGCTGCTACTCGCATCGGCATAGTCATACCTGCTGTCATGGCTGGGGCATGGTCTACTTCCAGATCCCCAATTTTCTGGAGAATCCTTGATTTGATGTCATCGTATTCTTCCTCGGTCATTCCACCCTCTCGATAGATCTTTGAAATCTGCTCTAGGGCGTCGTAGTGTTCACGCCGTAGTTGTGAGGTGGGCGGCATCCCTTGCATGGTCTGACCATACAGGGCCTGCGATAGGGTTGCTGCCAACATTCCGACCAACCCTATGCCGAAGAGCATTAGGAATGAAGCGACAATCTTCCCGCCTCCGGTGGTAGGTGCGATGTCACCATATCCTACAGTAGTTGTAGTGACCAGGGCCCACCACATCGCATCGTCAATCCCGTCCATGGGAACCTGCTCCTCACAGATCAGAACAACCTCTCTTCTCTGCGCTTCTACTTCTGAACCCCCGGTGATGATTGTCAGTGATTCAGATGGGCTAGCAGTTGTGTTTCCAGTTGTGACCAGAGCGGGTTCGACAACAATCTGTGTTTCATTCGCAGATACGATTGTGTACTGCCTCAAGGTAGCATCAAAGTCATCTGCAGAATGGTTGCCTGCCTCGCCTCCACTTTGGTTCTGACCCCCGCCTCCTTGCCTTCCATCAGTCGCAGGAGGCCCCTGTCCATTGTTCTGTGGCCCTGGTCGGCCGTATGAGTTGATGTGCAATGTTTCACCGACAAGAATATCGGGAGTGATATCTCTGCCAGGATGACCATCATTCCAAGACAGTTGGGAGACGGTGACATAGATGATTGAAGTCCCCTCTTCGGCTGAAGCGCCGCTCGCCCATTGGAGTTGTGCGGATGAAATCTCCCGTTGGGGCGGTCCTTCCCATGGATAGGTAAGGCCTCTATCAGATGCCTCATCAACCCGACACGCTTCATTCGCATCTAATTCGAAAACATAAGTCATGAATCCCCCTGTGAATACTACGACTGCGACAATCATGGTGAGGTGTACGATCTGCTTCTCAACTGTGATACTTCCAATCGATCGAGTCGTCGAGAGAAGACGCACGATTGCTGAGAATGCGCGCAGGATGCGCAGCCATCGCAACATCCCAACACTGATTGCGATACCGCCCAGAATGGTGACATCCTCAAGTGCCATGACTGCCATCGGTACAAGTCCGAGGAATTCCCACCAGTTTCGAGCCCACCACCATCGCTTGTCATTACAGCGCGAGAGGTCTTCGATCAGATCGGCAACGAAGAACCCAACCATGGCCAGATCTATCAGGGCGAGCGTCCACCAGAGGGTTGGGTTGTCTTTTCGGAGAGTGGTTTCCATATCGATGACGATGAGGACGACTGAGAACAGGGCGAAGACAAGAATGAGCATGTCATTCGCCCACCAAGGTTGCTCGAATGTGGAATACTTCGATTCAGATTTAATCGAGCGCCGATCCTCGAAGAGATTCTTGAACCACTTAGGTGCATCGACAGCCATCAACTGCCCTCCATTGATTCAGAAACCTGGTCCTTGACAGCGATCCATGTGTCGGCGAACAACTCAGCTTCTCTCCTCTTTTTTGTGGTTCGAATATGGAGGAAGGCGAGTAACAAGAATACACCGATGATGAGTGGAATCACGAAATCAATCTGGAATTTATGCATGAAATGGATGATCGTCTCCGCAGTATATGCCCATGTGATTGAGGCAGCTGTACCACCTATTGACGTGGCTGCAATCACTATCTTTGAGCGCATACGGGCGACAAGACCGAGCATAGCTCCTACCAATACGCCTGAAGCGAGGAATGGGATCCAGACGAAGACGAGAAGTCCGAAGAACCCCCATCGATCGATGAATCTTCGATTCTCGTTAGCGGTGTACTCCAAAGTGGAGAGAACACCAGATACCATTGCTGATTGAAGAACCCTGCCTGCAATTCCGTCTTGACGAGCGATGACTGCCTCGGTTGTGTCATCATCATCGGATTGTTCGATACGTCCCGCTCCTGTCTGTGCCATGAGATCGGCCTTTCGGTTGACGGCGTGTAGAATCAGGTTCCTTTCATCGAGTTTGCTTCCCAGGTTCGCCTTCACGTGGTTGATGATTTCTTCACGGATGGTCATTGCATCTACTTTCTTGCGCTTCTTTGGTTCGAAGATGACGCGGGCATAGACGTCCTTGAGATCCGAATCGCCGAGAACAATGGTATATTTCTCAATGAGGTCAGTACGCTTGCGTGAGAAATAATCTGCAATGGATGACTGCACGCTGACCTGTATTCTGGTTTCAGAACCAACCTTGGAGAAGAATGAACGGTAGTCTTCAACCAATTGAGGTCGTTCCTGACCCGTGCCCTCATCTACCCCTGTAGTGCCCTGGCCAAAGTCCTCAAAGTCGAAATCAGCACCTCTAGTGTCTCCTGTGCGCTCGAGCCTGAGGCGAAATGGTTTGACTAGGCCGAACAGATTGAATTCTTTGTTGAGTGCCCGGTAAAGATTGGGACGAATCTGGTCGGTTGGGATAACCGTGCGTGCAGTTCTGTCATAGGGCACCCGGATGTCATAGGAAAGATCGCGTACATTGACTTGGAATCGTTCCCAATCGATATCTAGGAAGAGTTCCTTTGAGGCTCTCTCAAAGCACCTGAGAAGCAGGCGCTCAACTTCTTCATTGCTCAGTAAATCGTCAGCATCCCTGTGATAGAATTTGTAAATCAGTGGATAGAGAATGAAGAGAGAGATGATGCTTAAGCTCAGTGAGATAAAGGCCATCCACCAAGCAGGTACCCCCCCCGCTCCTCCTGTTAGCATAGCAGTCTCACGTCCACCAACTAATTCCGCTCCCATCAAGGCCCAACCCCTGCCAACAAGCGATTCAACAGATTTGCACTCACGCGGCCCATCGCTTGTGACAGTGGCCTCTATGCTTTCGTCAGCGTGTAGAAAGGGGATTAATCCCTTAACAGTGGTTCTTGAAACCTCCACATTGACTGTCTTACTCAAGATGGAGATGTTATCGTTGGCTACATCGAGGTAGGATGTTGCAAGGGAGTATTCTCCATCCTTCCATTCCGTGAATCCAATGATGAGTTGTGTACTGTTGACAACGTAATCTGTGTGAATCGTTTCACCACTATCTTCAGTGGTTACGACAGCAGTGAGATTGGTGTTGACATTTTGAACCCCTGTGAGCCAAACGATGATATTACCTCTATCGTTATCGGGGTAAATCTCAGCAATTCTACCTTCATCTGGAACATTACATGGATGCTCACCGGTATCCAAAGGCGTCGCAGATAATTTCTCATCGATGATGAATGATTCTCGAACGGGTTCAATCATCGGCGCTGCGACGAGAAGAACGGCATACAGCATGGCGTACAAGCAACCGGCTATGAGGAGCAAATCTTCGAAAGTCCTTGGAAACCCTTCACGCTTGCCTGATCCTCGACGTGCTCGGATACTATCAAGACGACTGTCGATTCTATCCTTGTCGATACCACTTGGCCCGACCACTTTCGAAGAATCGTCATTGTTGATTGCNGTTGGTGTCTCTTCTATGGCCGCTGTTTCATCCTCGTCGAGCTCTACTACTTCATCGCCATCATGTCCTTCTTGGGCATGTTCTTCTTCACTCTCGTCGTCATCGTGAGACGTGTTCTCATTTTCTTGTATCTGAGATGAACTCTCATTCTGATTGACTCCTTCGCCGTTGGTGTCAGGTCTCTCTGACTCCTTTTCTGGGATGTCGTCGCCCTCGCCGTCCTCGTGCACCTCAGGGCCCCTCCATTCTGGTTCAAGGGCTCGGTCTTATTGGTATGACGGTTTGAATAACGTGACAACCTTCAAAATCCTCCCGCGCCAGACCCACATCTCTTGCTTCGGCGAGGTGTGAGTGGGTCAGATGAGTGATGAGTTGGAACGTGCGGTCACCTCGGTTCTTGATGCAGTTCCCGGAGCCGACCGAGATGCAGTGCTTGAGGAGTTCGAGCGTTATCAGACAGAATTTCTCATGGGTCCGAAGGCTGCGGTCCGCTCTGTCATCACCAGGATACAGCGCTCCACCCCAGGTGCAGTGGATGATGCATCGACAGCCCGTCCGGATCAGGCACCGCAGCCGGCCAAGCAGGTACAGAGTTTCGCTGAGCTTGTTGATGGTGACAGAAATTTGACACTCGAAGCCTTTGTTGCGGATCATGATCTTGTCGAACGGAATGTTCGTGGAGAGATGATGACCATTGGCAGAGGCCGCCTTGAGGATAAGCCCAATGAACCCAGATCGAAGCGAACCTCCATTCAGTATACGGATTGGGGGAATCATGCCGACGTGCTCAGACCAGGTTCGGTTGTCCGTATCGAAGGTGCCAGTGCCTCGTCTTGGCAGGAGCAGGTNCGTCTTGAGATCAATCGCTCTGCCCGCGTTACNACGCTGCAGGCCTCTTCAGAACCGATTATTGATCGCTCTGAACCCCTCACTATTGAGCAGGCTTCTTCCATCGAAGGAAGGGTTAGCATCGTTGCACGTATCGTCAGTAATGATCCGCGAACCATCAATACGAAGGATGGACGAGCAATCGAAGTACACTCGGGCCGAATTGCTGATAGCACTGGTATGATGACGTATACTGCTTGGGACGGCCTTGATCATTCAGCAGGCACGCTAGTAAAGATACGTGATGCTCAGGTAAGGAGATTCAGGAATCTTCCAGATCTCAACATCGGTCGAACTACGATTATTGAGGAATATCATGATGCAGCGTTTCCGGATCTTGAGACCTTATCTGATCACTCAAAGGTTGCAATCAAGGGACTTAAGGATGGGATGCGTGATGTTGAGATTGTTGCTGAGATACATCAGATCTCTGAGAGGCAGGTCAATGTCAAAGGAGAGAAGAAAACCATTCATAGTGGAGAATTGATAGATCCGACAGGACGGTGCCGATTCACTATTTGGTCAGACGCTGTTAGCATCGAGGAAGGTGATCTGCCTTTACCTGTACATATTCAAGGTGCTCGTGTGTCCTCTTGGCAAGGCATCCCTGATATTGCCGTCGACTCAATGGATAATATTNAGCGCCTTGATACTTCGCCGTGGGAGTCGATTGACCCTGAAGATCATTGGGTCGAAGCCATGCTTGGTGACCTTGTCAAAGGACCATCTCGCCAGTCAGTTGAAGTTCTGGGTTCAATTGTCAGTGTCGGCGAGGATAGTGGTCCTATCCTGCGCTGTCCTGAGTGCCGGCGAGTGCTCGTCGATGATGCTTGCGCAGACCATGGGACGCAGGATGGAATTCCCGATTTGAGAATTCGAATGGTTCTCGATGATGGTGTTGCTGCCATGACGGCTCTAGTGAATAGAGCCGCCGCTGAGGCCTTGCTTGAGATGGACCGGGATGCTGTTGTATCAACTATCAAGGAAAGTGGACGAGAAGCTTGGTTGTCGGATCTGAGGGATAGATGGCTTGCCCGCCGAGCGAGGATTCGAGGTCGAACTCGAGTTGATGAGATGGCAGGATATCTGTTGGCCGATGCAGTTCTATTCGAGGGCATCAGTGACATGAGTGTTGAAACAGTGCGAGCGAGGTGGGGAATCTGAGCGCTTCGTCACCTCGTCGAGCCAGGGGCCGTGAACCAGCAGTCCGCTTATTTTCTGAAGAATATAATCAGGCTCACCTTCATCAACCAGGAGTTGAGCAATTTGATCCATCGTATCTTATCTCNCGTCTTGGTGCCAAAATCAACCGCGTTCTTGTCGCAGGTATTCTTGAGCGCCTCGAGCGTCGTTCAAACGATAATGGCATCAGCTATGATGGAGAAATCGTCGATGCGATGGGGCGAAATTACTTCCGCATCGCACATTTTCAACCCGAGCTTCATGATCGAGCAGAACAACTGACGGCTCGGTTCGAAGAGGGTGAGACCATGTTTGTGCTGATGATTGCCAAAGCACGTCATTATGCCAATCCAGAGGATGGTGCTATCTACAATTCGCTGCGGCCGGAAGAGATGGCGGTCATTGATCGCTCACGTTATGTGGAATGGGTCTTGGAGACTGCCGACGCCACTTTATCGAGAATGGATGAGGTGACACGAACAAAAGATCTCGATTCGACTCCCCAAGCTATGGTGGACGGTGGTATCCCCATGCACCGCGTTCAACCTCTTCTTGATGCTCGTGCATTCTATGCCGACCATTTTGATGCTGAATCCTATGGTCTTGGCGTTCTTCAAGCCCTCGACGCAGCGGAGGCTGGCGCTCAGTTCGAAGGNTCTGAATCATCAGCTGACGCGGTCTCGACGATAGATCACGCATCACTCCGCAGCCTCCTCATCAAGACCATCAAAGACCGTGATACAGGATCCGGTGTCGAGTATAACGATCTGGTCACCGCTTGCCGGCAGGCAGGAGCTGTGCAAGGTGACATCGATGAGATGATGGAAGCTTTAGAGGGTGAAGGAGTGATCTTTGAGCCCGATGGGATTTTTAGATATGCTCTTGTTGATCCGGANGCGGCAGCATGAGAAGTACGCGCAGGCTTCAAGTTGTCAGCACCTCTCCGTGAGATGATACGCATGGGTACTCAGACCTGTTTCATACGTCCAGAGGGCGGCGAGTGGCTTCAGTTGCACGAATGTTCCATCGCCGTTGTGATCAACCGCCGAATGACTCGAACAGTCACGCATGGGGGTGAAGGAGATGACCTGATTGATGAGGGTGCGGAGTCCGCCGTTTATACGGTGACAGGAGAAATCGAGCTCGACGATTACAAGAAGGTGCTTGAGATATTCCGCGGTGGACAGCCCTTCTTCCACGAACCTTACGAGGAGAAGGAGATGAAGGTCGTCTTCAGTAAACTCACATTCGATGGTGGTTCTGGCCAGTATTCATTCGAACTCATTGAGGATATTCGCTGATTGGTGTTAACATGGTCCTGGCTGAGGAACGAGATCTTCTCTATGCCCTCAGGACCATGGAAGTTATGATGTCGTCAGGTATTGGTCTTGAGGCAGCTCTTCTCAATCTGTCACAAGGCGGTTATGGTAAAATCAGTCAGGATTTCGCAGCGATGCTCGCAGCAGCTGCCAAAGGCAAGGAGCTTGCAGATGAGATCAAGCGCGGTATGCAGAAGACGAAGTCGAAGCCATATCGCCGATTCTTGACCACGCTGCACAACAACATCACTCGAAACACCAATGTAGTCGATGATCTGAAGAAACAGGGCGACTCTGAGGAGGAGAGCCGAACAGAGAAGGTAGAGAAATACATCGAAGAATTGTCAGGACTTCCTGAGACGATTTTGACGATTGGGATGACTTCTCCCCTGATTCTGTCCATCCTCGGTTTGTTCCCACAACTGATGGGTGATTTGACAATCGTCGATATGCCACCTACTTCCACAATCATGTCGGTCGTTTACGGCGGCCTAGTTCTGACGATTATCGGGATGGCGATGATTGGTCTGAAAGCGCACACGAAGGACCCAGGGTTGTGAGGTGTTCAAATGAGTCTNCTCATCGATATGCTGGAATTCATTGGNGACTATCCTTCAATCAAGTTCTTCCTTCCAATCGCCCTTGCCTCGCTCGGAGGTGCAATCCCTCTTTCAATCGCTCGAAAGCGACGTCGTGCAATTGAACGTGCTTTGCCTGAGATGCTTGAGTCCATGGCGCAGACCGTTGGTGCGAATCAGTCCGTTCAGGAAGCCTTCTCAGGCTATGCAGAGAATTCGTCAGGGCCTTTATCGGAACTTGCCCAACAGGCAGTCAACGATGCGCGTCAGACCACATTCGATAGTGCTATCATCCAACTCGCGGTGAATTCACGCTCTTCACACGTCCAGAGGATGACGACCATTCTAACTACTGCCATCGATCAGGATGCGCCGCTGAAGGATCTTCTTGACAGGATGGCCGAAGGGTATGCTCGGCAGAACGAACTCATGGACCAGCGTGAATCGGCTATGACAGGTGCTTCTGTCATGATGAAGATCATGGTGGGCGTTCTTCTGCCAGCCATTATTGCTACTGTCACGGGTCTCTTCGCCCCTCCTGCCTCTGGTATCAACGTCGCCGCGCTCAACGCGGCTATTGCTACATTCCTTGGTGCTGCAACAGGTGTATCTGTCGCCATTGGTGGTCGTATGCTCGGCCGCTTCAATGAGGTGGTCTGGCAGGTGCCGATGTGGACCATCATCTCGATGATGCTTTACAGTGTGCTGTATGTTGGCATCGGGGCAACAATGGGAGGAGGAATTTGATGAGTGACATGAATATCATCGATCAGTATGGACGAGTGACGATTTACGAAGAGCCAGGGCATCCAAGCCCCATCTATCAGGTTGAAGGAGACATCGAGCCGAATCCCTATGGTAAACTCAAGGCATTGCTCGACGATGATAATCTGGAAGAAGTGATGTATAACGGTGGAACTCAATGCGTAAAGATCGCCCATCGTGAGCATGACATGTGCCGCACGAACATCNGGGTCGACGATGAGGAAGGGTTACAGGTTGCTAAGAATATTGCAGCTTTCACTGCAGTTCCTCTAGGAAATGGACCAGGAATGGTTCCTATCTTCGATGGGCGTCTTCCAGATGGTTCTCGTGTCAATGGAACCATCCCTCCTGTGTCCCCTGATGGGCCTACTCTGACGATTAGGAAGTTCCAGGAGGACCCTTTGACGATTATCAACCTCATCAAATTCGGTTCTATGTCAACGAAATTGGCGGCTACACTCTGGTGCTACGTCGAGGGGCTTGGGTCAAAGCCGGCGAATTTCGTCATAGCGGGAGGAACAGGTTCTGGAAAGACGACGACTCTCAACTGTCTTGGCATGTTCATTCCTTGGAATGAGCGGGTTCTATCTGTCGAAGATACTGCTGAGTTGCAGATTTACCATGACCACTGGCTTCGTATGGAAACAAGGGCGGCCGCTCCGGATGGGACGACCGAGATCGACATGAATGATTGTCTGAAGTCAAGTCTGCGAATGCGGCCTGACCGCGTCATCGTTGGTGAGGTCCGAGGACCTGAATGTGCGACTCTGCTGATGGCCATGAACACCGGGCACGACGGTTCGTTCGGTAGCTTGCACGCAAACACTGCGGCAGAATGCGTGAATCGAATGATCAATCCACCGATGCTTGTTCCAACAATCATGCTGAGCGCTTTGGACATGATCATCATCCAAGCTCGGCTTCACCATGGGGGCCGAACTGTCAGAAAGATTACCGAAATCGCTGAGATTGCTGGAATGGAGGGTGACAAGCCCCGTTTGAACACAATCTGGAAGTTCGATCCACAGAGTGGTGAGATTCTACCAACCGGTGTGCCGAGCAAGCTGCGCGAGATTATCTGCAAAGCGGCAGGTCTCTCGCCTGCAGATTTTGATCGACAGGTCGACGAGCGAGAAAGAATTCTCTCTGACCTTGTTGAGCGGGATATCTCAAGCATTGCTCAGGTCACGCGGGTCTTGCAGGCGTACCATACGACTCAGTGATTGTCATCGTTGCCTTGCAGGCGCCGCATGAGCCGATCTGCAGAATCAAGTTTTGTGCGCAGTCTAGACATGGTCTCAGATTGCTCGTGCAACTTCGCTTCTTTCTCGAATTGGCTATCTTCGATGACTTCCTCCTCGTTATCCCCTGCCATCTTATCTGCCAACTGGTTGAGGTGACTGACAACTTGCGCTAACTGCCTTTCATCAACGGTTAATCCCGTTGGTAGGCGCGGTGCGTCATCTGTTGTGATGTAACCTAGTTCAAGAGCGAGTACACCCGCGGCTGCGAGTATCCTTGGTCGAAGTTCTGGGGTATTAATTGCGTATCCTTTTCTTTCAAGCATCCTGACGACATTAGATTGGGCGCGGTGGTCGAAACCAGCCTTTGATCGACGAATAACGACTTCAATCAGTTGCTCTAATCCTGCGATGTGTTCACTCAATCGTGTGATGGTGTCGATGCTTTCGGCGCTCAA
>PAZI01000023.1 GCA_002715545.1 Methanobacteriota archaeon | reverse complement strand
TCGATCAATCGTTGCCAACCGAGGCTTTCCTCTTCCTCTCCCGCCCATGTTGACAGCGTGCCATCGATCCATGATCCCTCACCGATGGTTGCGATTTCAGGTAGTGTTCTGTTTCCTTCTAGGAATTCACCCGGCGTGGTCGTCACAACAGTTGAATGGCTTGAGAGACGTTCGTACCATTCATGCATGAATGGTCGGGCACCATCAGCATGCTGGAACTCTGACATGAACATCCAGTTCTCGCCGTCCAGGGCAACGGTGAGCAGATGTTCCGAGGGATCTTTGCCATCGAGGATCAACTCTGTGCGAACACCATCGAGATATCCAAGGAAGTCACTCACAGCATCTGTGGGTGTCATCGTGCCATACTCGAAAGCGATGCGGTCAGAGATGACGCGATCCCTGAAGATCACGGCGATCTTGGTGCCATCGTCGGCTGTAACGTTCCATGGTGTGGCCAGCACAGCAGGATCATTTGTATCTGGATGACTTCCATCAGTCATCACACTCTCAGCGAGATTCAACTCATCTGTCACCATCCATTCGATTCCAACCTCTGCTACAGGTGTGACCATCGCAGGTGAGACGGATTGTTCCGAGGGCCACATTCCCACAGGTCGGAAACCGAGTTCCTCCTCGAACAGGTCCATCCCTGTCGTGAGGTGATTCCTGACATCATCAGGCCATGCTTGCTTATCGATACGTATGCCGTCCTCATAGGTCCAACCATTCTTCATCAAGAGTGGCATTATTGGATGGTAGTACGGCGTGGTCGTCAATTCGACCTGTCCTCGCTCAGCGAGTGCTGAGTACATGGGCAGCACGTTGGCCATGTGGCTGTGCTGAAGGTCGAGGACGAGAGATAAATCCTCGGGTGTGTATCCTCCACGTTGGGTGAACAGTGCTTGCAATGAGGCGTTCACATGGGCTGGCCGCCCATCTATCGTGGGGTCCTCGAGCGCAGCATATTCACCTTGGATGTAATAAGGCGAGAACTGGAAGAGATGGTAGAGGACGACCAGGTCGAGTAGGTCCTGTGGAGGCAGCAGTTCGTCATCCATGATGGTCGCTGGCTTCAGATTGTGACGAGTTCGACCATAGAGATTCGAGTATGTCTCACTCGCTGGCGCCAGCCAGCCAAGCACGTCGTCATCCGAGGTGACATTGTACACCCAACCGGAGTTCCAGAACATTTGGAACTGTAGAGTGTGAAGTTCGAGTTCTGTCATTTCGGGGTAACCTGTCAGAGTCCCGTTCTCATCGACTGGCCATGGTCGTTGTGCCCAATCAGTATGTATGTCGAGCGTGCGCTCTTCATGATAGTCGACGAGCTGTTCGATGAAGGATGGAACCAGATTGTATGTGATTTTAGTATCAGGATAGTCGGCAAGAATTCCAGGAGAATCGACATATTCTGTCATGGCATGAACGCGTACCCATGGCATCTCGTACATGTTGGTGAGTTTGTTTTTGTAGTACGGTTGATGTTGATGGAAGACGATTGCCACGTTCAGAGCTTTTGGATCCTTGTAGGATGTGCCGTTACCTGGGTCCACTACTACATTTTCAGGAATCACGAGCATATCTGTAGGATTAGAGGGAGTGCTGCGGTTAGTTACCTGATAGGCATGAGTGAAGATTTCTGGGCCACTAGCTGAGGCAGGGTTCTCTGTGGGGAAGGACGCCCAGACATTCTGTTCATCCTGCCACTGCGCCCATACGAGGAAGGTCAGATTCTCTCCCGCCTCTATGTCTTGCCACGGTATGGCAATCTCGGTGTTCTTGTTCCCACTGTGGCCGATGAACGTGGAAAGTCCGCTCTGTTCACCATCCTCCCATGCGGTGCCGTCCCATCGCTGGAGTCTGAAGTAGGACGAATCCTCGAGTATGAAGGCAGCATCTGCCTCGATTGGGAGCAGATGCTGTCCACCCCAATCCTTTGATCGGTTACTTCCACCTTCGATGGTGTCGATGTAGATGAACAGGTCTGCTCCTTCCATCGAACTCCCCCAATCCGTTCCCAACCACGCTAGTTGGAAGTGAGTTACGTTCCATGTGGTATGCAATGTGACTGAACCACTTGTTCCCATCAGTGTGGATGTATCCCATTCACTATCGTCACCATCAGCATTTGTGTCGTCTGGCGTAGTCCCATTGACAACACCGAGCATGCACGGAGTGATAAGCAGAAGTGCAGTGAGGGTTGCTGAGGTTCGCCACCTTTGCATCGTTTGCCCGGACGTCCCGACACATCAAAGGTTTTGCACAGACATCTAGAGGGAAGGCTATGGAGGGCGATACTGCTGAGGTAGGGGTCCTGTGTCATCTCACTTCATTGCCTGGTTCCGGAGAGCACGGAACGCTGGGTGAGCATGCCTTCGCATTCGTAGACAGGCTTGCCCAAGCTGGAGTCACGGTCTGGCAGGTGCTTCCTCTGAACCCCCCGGATGAGCATTCATGCCCATATGCCTCTCATTCTGCCTTTGCATCTTGGACTGAACTGAGGAATCCTACAGTCCATGATGTTCCAGATGATGACATGATCGAGCATTGGTTCAGTGTGAATGAGCATTGGGGTCATGACTGGGCCATGTTCAGCGTGCTCAGATCGATACATGATGACACCCCTTGGACCGAATGGCCAGTTCCTCTGCGTGATCGACACCCAGATGCGTTGAGGAGCTTTGAGGAGAGATATGCTTCGGACATTCATCAGGCCATCATCGATCAGGTCTGTTTCCAACGAGACTGGGATGTCCTTCGGCGTTATGCCTCGGCTCGCGGGGTGCGTTTATTCGGAGATGTTCCAATTTTCATCGCTCATGATTCCGCCGATGTATGGGCGAATCGCAGTTTATTCCAATTGGATGACCAAGGCATGCCCAGTGTTGTTGCAGGGGTGCCGCCAGATTCCTTCAGTGAGGATGGACAGCGCTGGGGNACCNTGCTCTATGACTGGGATGCTCATCGGCGTGATCAGTGGATGTGGTGGCGTCATCGAATGGNCCACATGTGNCATCTTTTCGACATCGTGCGCATNGATCATTTTCGTGGCATCGAAGCTGCGTGGGCCATTCCTCCTGAATGTGACACGGCAGTTGGGGGCGCCTGGCAGGATGGTCCTGGAGATGACCTCGTCAGAGTGATCTGTGAGGTTGCAGGTCCTGAGCGCATCGTCGCTGAGGATCTGGGCATCATCCCTCCTTCTGTGATCGAGATGCGCCGCNGTNATGGTCTGCCTGGGATGGCNGTNCTGCANTTCGGATTCGAGGATGACAGTCCTCTGAATCCACATCATCCAGCGAATCTCGCTCAGGACCAAGTGGTCTACACTGGGACNCATGACAATGACACCACGATGGGATGGTGGTCTGGAGCGACCGATGAACAACGAGCGCGCCTGAGTGAATTCATCCANGAAGGCGAAGCACCCAATGATACCTTGATCCGTATAGCGATGGAATCTCCTTCCCCCCTAGCCATTCTTCCTCTTCAGGACATCATCGGCGCAGGTACTGAGTCACGAATGAATCATCCCGGCACTGTACACGGAAACTGGCGTTGGCGCTTTGAATGGGAAGCTCTTTCTTCTGATGTGTGGGCACGATTTGCAGGATTGGTGCAACAACGATTTGATGAGTAGGTTCATAGGACTGCGGCAGAGGGCTGAGGCGTTTCCATGAGCATTGTGTACCTCTCTGCGGAAGTCGGCGTTGAATCGGATCTGCACACATATTCCGGTGGGCTTGGGGTTCTTGCCGGTGACCACATCAAATCTTCTTCAGATGCCGGTCTCGATCTGGTGGCGATCACGCTGCTCTATCGTGAAGGGTATGGTCGTCAGCACCTGGATGAGTTTGGAAATCAGACCGAGACGTATGGTGAAATCGATCCACATCGTTTTCTCGTTGATACCGGCTATGAGATCGCACTGCCATTGGATGGTGATACGCTCCATGCCAAGATATGGGTATACGACGTGGGGAGCGTTCCAATCTACTTCCTTGATACCCATCACCCATCGAATCGTCCAGAGCACACTGCCTTGTGCAGTCGCCTGTATGGAGGTACAGATGAGACAAGGATACGGCAAGAGTATCTTCTCGGAGTGGGAGGCATGCGTGCTGTTCATGCTCTTGGCCATGTGATATCTGGTCTGCATCTCAATGAAGGGCACTGCACTTTCGCCATGTTGGAGATGCTGAATCAAGGCTGGACTCGTGAGGATCTGTCTGAGCGCACCTTGTTCACAACACATACACCGGTCTCGGCTGGCCACGACAGATTCGATTGGGAACAGGTCGAGGAGATTCTTGGAGAGATGTTACCTGACGACGCTCAAGACCTCGTTCGAGATGCTGGCGATCCTGAGGGAGGTTCTAGATGTTCGATGAGTCACCTAGCAGCCTCTCTTTCAGGTTCGGTCAATGCTGTCTCAAACCTGAATGCATGGGTAGCGAGTGAGATGTTCGCTGACAAGCACATTCATCCCATCACAAACGGCGTTCATCATCTGACATGGACGAGTCCTTCGATGGCTTCGCTGTTCGATGCCCACCTCGATGGCTGGTCATCTGATCCTACTGTGCTTTCTCACGCTGGTCGAATTCCAGATGATGCTCTGTTGGCTGCCCGTTCCAAATGTAGATCCGTGCTACGTGAATTGGTCATGGCTGCCACTGGTGAAGTCCTGTTCGAGGACCGTCTCACCATTGGTTTTGCACGCCGTTTCGCCACATACAAGCGAGCAGATCTAGTGTTCAGTGACATCGATCGTCTACGTGAAATTGGTAGTGGGCGAATTCAGTTCGTCTTCGCTGGCAAGGCCCACCCTCGTGATGAAGGTGGAAAGGACCTGATCCGTGAAGTTTTTGCAGGTGCTGCAAGTCTGGTTGATGAGATCCCTGTCATCTTCCTTGAAGATTATTCGATGGCGACCGGCTTGGCCATGACCAGTGGTGTTGATGTCTGGTTGAACAATCCGGTCAGGCCCATGGAAGCATCGGGAACAAGTGGGATGAAGGCTGCCATGAATGGCGTTCCTAACTGTTCGATTCTCGATGGATGGTGGCCTGAGGCATGTCAACACGGTGTGAATGGATGGGGTCTTGGCAAGGGTGAGGATGATCGAGACGATGAGAGGGATGCGAGGTACGTCCATGACGCTCTACAGCATGATGTTCTACCTGCTTGGGAAGAAGGAGGGGTGCGCTGGGCTAACTTGATGCGGGCTAGTATCGCCACGTCTGCAAGATTCACAGGAGCAAGGATGATCTCAGAGTACAAGCGATTCTATGACGCATTCTCAGAGTGAGCTGTCTTGCCGTCTTGAGACAACGATGAATGCGATTAAGGCAAGCGCTATGGCCCCAATCAGAGCGTTACGGATGATGTCAAGATTGACTGAAGACTTTGCCTCAGCACTTCTTTGTTCCAAGTGCTCTTTCGATGTTGCGTCAGTTGTGTTGCTGTGATCATCCGTTTTGTTCATCTCGTCAGGGAGAGGATTCGTTCCATTCTGACTCACGTTCGCAGAGTCATTCTTCTCCGTTTCAGGTTCAGGTGGGCAGGAGCAATCCACTGGGTCCCTGCTTGAACCATCCCAACAAATGTCAGTTGGACAAACTACAGATTCGGGGTACGTGCATGAATCATCATCGTTGGTAGCTCTCTCGTCGTAATTTTCTGCAAGGGGGTCCATGCAGCCGGATATCGGTAGATTCGTCTCGTTCACTGAGGTATTGGTCATCTGTCCATTGATACGAATCACGGTCACAGAGTGTGAGGGTATCGAAAGATTCACTCCATCAAAGGTAGCTTCTCCGAATTCGATGGAATCGTTGCCATTGATTCCAGTCATTGAGACAGCTTCTCCTCGATTCAGAATCACTCGCATCGTTTCATTCGTTGCTGTCATCTCATAGACCAGCACATCAGTCTGTGAGAGGACTGTCGAGTAGGTGCCACGCCGCAGGGCTTCGGAGGATAGACGGAGCAGTCCAAGTTCACTGATATTCTTGGCTAACCCTCCTTCCTCCTCACTCCAAGTACTGTTCCCTCTCCACATGTGACGATTGTCGGGATCAGCTCCTCCATATTCTCCGTACTCATCTCCATAGTACAGCATTGGAGCCCCTGGTGTGGTCAGCAACCAACCATATGCCTGGAGTGCTGCTTGGTACGGACCTTCAGTCCCGGGCTGGCCTGGAAGCCCATCTTCGACCCATTGATTCCACTCGTCTGAGGTACCATCATCTGCCCGGCTGATGAAGCGTGGAACATCGTGGCTCCCGACGTATGGCACCATTGTCGAACCTAGTGTGTATTGGTCCTGACTACGGTTGGTCCAATAGTCGAGATGTGCGTAGTCCATGCTGCCGCTGGCGAACACATTGTCAGCGACTGCATGGTAGAGAACGAAGTCCGCCTGGCCATCAAGGCCGTCTTCGCCCATGTATCGATTGATTGTCCCGTACTGCTCCTGATTATCCTGCAGAGAATGCCCTGACCATCCCATGGCGGTCTCTCCCTTGAGGAAATAATCGGTTCCTGCCATCTCGAATCGATCGTGAACTCTTGCAACCATGTTCGTGATAGCAAGGTCATCGACGTGCTTGACCGCATCGATNCGGGCGCCGTCAAGATCGAATNCCTCAAGCCACCACAAGGCGTCATCGATCATCTGTTCGCTNGCCTCGCGGTTGGTCCAATCGATGTCCGGCATNTATGACCTGAATAGGCAGTCGAGTCGGTGCTCGGTCCAATCGCAATCCTGTGTTCCGCACAGGCAACCATCGTTGAACCAGTCCGGATGTTCGGTGACGTACGGATGATCCTCGTGGACATGATTGACGACCAGATCCATGAGGACGCGGATNCCNCGNTCATGGGCTGCCGAGACCATGGCTNTGAGTTCCTCTTCAGTNCCGAGGCCAGGGTCGATTCTGCGTGGTTCGATGGGCCAATATCCGTGGTAGGCAGAAACATCGTGTTGTCCGTCAGATGCCCCCCCTGTTCGATTCGCAGCCGTGTTGAGTGGTGTCAGCCACAGCGCATTGACACCAAGTTGCTCAAAGTAGCCTGTTTCGATCATTTGGGTGACGCCAGCTAGGTCACCACCCTTCCACTCCGCCCCTTGTGCAACCCCTGAGAGGTTTGCGTGGTGGGCATTGTTCGACGCGTTACCATCGACGAATCTGTCAGTCATCAGCATGTAGATGAGTGCGTCATCCCAGANGAAATTCCGTTGCGGACCCGTCCAGAATGGTAGGAACAGGTCCTCGGCAGTGAATCCATCGTTGTCGATTCCGCTGGCATGCAACGTGTGCTTGCCATCGGGCAGTATGGAGAGGTCGATATCCCATGATTCAGTGGCCTGGTCGTAGGTGATCGCGCCAGGATAGTCACCATCGGTGAATGTNGGTCCACCTTGCATCAATGTCTCACCATCTGATCCTGTATGCAGAAGGATTCTGTTTGGTAATCCTGAGATTGAGTCAAACTCGGCCGAGAAAGTCGATCGCGTGTGGTTACGGACGCGGATGAGTGAATTCTCAATTGCTCCACAGTGGACCCGCTCAGGGTTGAGTGGGTCGAATCTGTAATCATCAGCGTTGATGACGAACTTGTAGCAGTACAGACCGGGGTCTATCTCGAGGTCGATTGACCAGATGCCACTGTTCGCATCNAGTNTCATTTCGGTCGGNGCCCATGAGTTCCATTCTCCGATGACACTGACGTTGGATGGCTGTCCTTCATCCTCGGCTGGGCTCCAAGTCAGGTTGATGCTGGTGTCGCGGACTCTTAGTGGTGCACTTNCTCCTCCTTCCTCTGAATCCGATGAAGCTAGAGGAAACAGTACTGCGCTGAGCAATACGGTGATGAGGAGCCATTGTCGTCGGATGCGATCACTCCCGGAAGATCATGACTGATGGTTCTGAGAGCGAGATGCGAAGATGTTCCTTTTCTTCCTCACTTTCGTCAAGATGGTCCTCTGGACGATGCCAGAGCGCGAGGATGCTATGTCCGTCAGCATTGAGATGATAGATGGTCTCAGCGCCGAGTTTCTCGACAGCATCGACGGTACACTCCATCCCTCCTTTCTCGACGATTCTGATATTCTCAGGACGCAGGCCGAATGTGGCAGGTCCATCTTCTCCAGACAGATGTTGTGGGAGCTCGATGCTGAGGCTTCCAGCAATGAATCTCCCTTCTTTGACCTCTCCTTCAATCAGATTCATGGGAGGTGTGCCTAGGAAGGAGGCGACGAATGAGTTGGCTGGTTGATGGTAAGCGATCATGGGCGGTGCATGCTGCTGAAGTACCCCTCTATCCATGATGGCGATCCGATCAGCGAGTGTCATTGCCTCGACCTGATCGTGAGTCACGTAGACCGTAGTCGTGCCAAGCTCGTCGTGAATCCTGCGAATCTCGATTCTCATCTGACTTCTGAGTTTGGCGTCGAGATTAGAGAGAGGTTCGTCCATAAGCAGCACCTTTGGTCGCCTCACCAGAGCACGTCCAAGCGCCACACGTTGGCGCTGTCCCCCTGAGAGCTCCTTTGGCTTCTTCTCAAGTAGGTCGGTGAGGTCAAGGATCTCAGCAGCTTGCAACACACGTCCCTTGATCTCATCTTCAGACAGTCGTTCCTCTCCCCGTTGCTTCATGAGTCCGAAGGAGAGGTTTCGTCCCACAGTCATATGGGGGTAGAGTGCATAGGATTGGAAGACCATCCCGAGCCCACGAAGACCAGGAGGGAGATGGTTGACTACAGCACCATCAATACGAATGGTACCTTCAGTCGGCGTCTCNAGTCCGGCGAGCATNCGCAGAGTNGTGGATTTNCCACAACCAGATGGGCCNACGAGCACGAGGAATTCGCCATCGGTGATCTCAAGGTCGAACCCCTTGACTGCCAGCGTTCCGTCGTCATATTGTTTGGTCAACCCGCTGAACTCAACCTCGACCATTCACTCACCCCTTGACGCCACCCGCTGATAATCCTTCAATGAGGAACTTCTGGAACACGATGAAGAGGATGATCACTGGAAGACTGACGAGCAACGAGGCCGCAGCGAAATCTCCCCAAGCCTGCCCCGTCGCAGAGATCATCGAAGCGAGACCAACGGGAAGTGTGTACATATCGTTGGATGTATTGAATGTGAGCGCCAGAAGGAATTCGTTCCAAGCCGCGAGGAAGGAGAACAGGGCGGTGACAGCGATTGCTGGAAGCGAGAGTGGAAGGACCACTTCTCGGAAGACAGCGAACTGGCTGCATCCATCGAGCAGTGCAGCTTCTTCTAATTCCCGTGGAACTGTGTCGAAGAAACCCTTCAGCATCCAGACACANAGGGGTAGTGCAGTGACCGAGTAGGCGAGGATCAACCCCAACCAGGAGTTGAGCAGCCCGAGCGACTTCATGACAAGGAAATATGGGACGAGAATAATCACTCCTGGGAACATCTGGACGAGCAGGAAGGCGAACATGGCGTATTTCCGTCCAGAGAATCGGTATCGGCTGAATGCGTATGCTGCCGGAATGGCAAGCATNAGACCCAGCAGAGTCGTTCCGATGCTCACGAGCAATGAATTGCGTAACCACAGCCAGAAGGACTCACCTCCGAGGACCTTAGTGAAGTGCTCAGCGCTCAGCGCATCGAGGAATCCTCCACCTAGGACATTGCCCGGTGAGACTGCAACATCGATGATCCAGAGAATAGGTAGTAAGACGATTGCACAGGCATGAAGGAGGAGGATATGTGTCATCCCTGCTTCGTGTCTCAAGGCCAGTCTCTGATTCCGTTCTAATCCTCTCTCAGCTAGTGTGGTTGGCAGCGGAGCTTCGACCCATCGACTGACTGGTGGCGACGAAAGCCACCATATCAGAACTGATGTAGGGATGACGACCCATGCCGATATCCAGAGGTCGATGACCCTGACCGGTGTTGAGATCAGGTGAAGAAGAGCGATGATGAGTGAGAGGCCTGAAGCCATCATGGACAGATCACGTTGTCGTTTCTGTTCACGATTGGGTAGGACCAACCACAACAAGGTCATGCTGGCGCAGATCAACATCGTCAATTGGGCTCCAAGGGTGCTTCCACGTGCGATATCAACGAGCACGGAGGCAAGGGTTGCGAGAATCACAACAGGTAACCACCGTTTGGCGGTGGCTATCTCCTGGGGGACGTAATGCTGGACTGCAATAGATTCTGTCATGTCACCGACTCCGTTGCGTTTGTCCGCCGCATGTAGTACCAGGAGAACGCCAGCAGCATCAGGAAGATGACGACAGACCATGCTGCTGCCACTCCATAGGCGCCATCTTGGAAGGCGACGTCATAGACATAGGTGATCAGAATATCTGTTGAGCCGGGCTCGCCAAAGAACAGATTGGGTCCTCCGTCTGTGAGCAGATAGATGACATTGAACATGTTGAATGTCCAGATGAAACCGAGGAGAGCGAGAGGAACAAGTGCACTCTTCAGATTTGGTAGGGTGATATGGAGGAATTGATCCAGATCGCTGACATGATCGATTGCAGCAGCCTCGTACATGTNNTGTGGAATGGATTGTAGAGCGCCTGAGATAGACATCATCATGAATGGTATGCCAAGCCAGATGTTGACCCAGATGACCATTGCTTGCGCCCCCCCCACGCCGGTTAGAAGATCGAGATTCGTGCCCAGAACATCATTGATGAATCCGTCCGGTTGTAGCATTCCCTTCCACATCAATACCGAGATGTAGGANGGTACNGCCCATGGCAGGAGCAGACAGGTGCGGTAAGCTACCTTGCCTCGCAGGCCTTTCTTGTTCAACAGCAGTGCGAGCAGGAGTCCGAATCCAATGTGTGCAATCACATTACATACTGTCCACACCAGTGTGAAGGCANTCACTCGNAGGAATCCTGAGGCCATGAAAACCTCAACATAGTTCTCGATACCATTGAACGTTTGTTCACCTAATCTGGTCTGATCGGCGTCGGTGAACGATAGCCAGATGCCATAGGCCACTGGATAGAAGGTGAGGATGGTCAATGCGAGCAGTGCTGGGCCGATGTATAGGTGGGCCAACCTCTGATTCGATCCTCGCCGTCTGACGTCCCACCAGCGCAGCCCGAAGAGCAGAGCAATCAGAGATAGGGCCAAGCTTCCCAGGGCGAACAGGATGGGAGATGTGTCTGCAGGGGGGGGTAATTCATCGACACCGGTTGAGGTTACCGAAATCGGAATCAAGGCAGATTGAGGGTCAAGCCATGCCCCGGAGGCATTCAGTGCGACGACTGCAATCCATGTCTCTTCTCCTGAGTCAAGGCCTGATAGGTCGCAGGACCATAGATTCGCAGTATTCGGAATCACAGGTCTTTCCCGCGCATCGCGATAGGTGGGCTGTGACTCTTCATCTATACTGAATGAGCACACGTCAAGTGATGAGGTAGCGTTCGGTTGAGTAAGACCAGTCGTTGCATTAGGGGAGACTACGATTACCGTGGAATGGAGTATGGCTTGTTCGGNGCTGTTGAACGTCTTTTCTGAGAACCATATCTCGTAGACCGAGGTATCAGGTACTGTGCTGGCAGTGACTCTCACCCGTCGATATAGATTCACTTCCTCGTCGAACGCAATGTCGACCACTGAAGCCGAAGCAACACTGGATGTGGATGCTAGGATGAGACTCATCAAAATGAGGATCAGTGGTCTCATGCAAGCTACTCCAACATGTTCTCAAGTTCACTATCGGCGGCTTGGAGGGCGTCTGCAGCACTCGAAGAATCTGCATAGACTTGCTCGAACGCAGTCGCCAAGGGAGTGTAGACCATGCCCATGGCACGAGTTGTCGGTGCTGTGACTCCCAGCAATGCCTGCTGCAGGAAACCNGCTATCACGGGGTCTGCTTNNATGGTCTCATTATCGAACAGATCGATATGCGTCGGCATCGTGTACGTCTCAAGAGCGAAACGCAGTTGAACCTCGCTGCTGGATAGATGGAGNGCAAGACTGACNGCCTCTTCCTTGACATTGCTCTGCTTACTCACTGACCACCCTTTGTAGGTCACAAGAGGNGACATGCGTAACCCNGTCTCGTTGACAATCGGCAACAGCGTNANTCCCAGTCCTCTCATCGATGACACTCTGCTCGATTCATAGGTCGCCCAGTTCCAAGGCCCATCGATGATCATCGGGGCTTCTGAGGCGATGAAATCAGCCTTCATGCCTTCGATCTGAGTCCCCTTCTTGACGACAGCTCCATCTCCTTTCTCAAGAGCGAACATCCAGTCGAGAGATTCTGCAGCACCGGAGGAATTCAGTGTTGGATTCCCCTCATCATCAAAGAGAGAACCTCCGAATCCGTGAAGGATGGGGAACCACCAAAAGGCCACTTTGACGGGTATCGACAACCCTGATTGGATCACCACCATCTCGCCGTTCTGTTCTTCTCTGANCGCCATTGCATCGGCCGCCTTCAACAGGTCATCTGTCGTCCAGTTCGCATTGGGAGGTTCGATGCCTGCATTTGCGAAAGCATCTCTATTGTAGATCAGTGAAAGACAGTCNACACTGGCAGGGATGCCGAGNAGTTCGNTNNCNTACCTCATAGCGCTGATTGCATCATCNTCGAATTGTAGTCGTTCCATCGGGGTCANGTGAGGGCGNAGATCCTCGAGCAANGGGTAACCATCGACTCGAATGTCACCGATNTGCCCGAGTTGATCGCTTGAGAGCCGGATGAGGTCTGGTGCTTCTCCNCCTTGAGCTGCNGTACTGAANAANTGCTCTGCGTTGNCGTAGGGAATCCNAGTGATNTCNACCTCGATATTGGGATTCTCAATGCTGAAGTCTTCGACCGATTCGGTGAACACCAACTCCTCTTTGCTCTCAGAGGCAAAGGAATGCCAGATTCTGACAACAGTCGGTTCGGCAGTTGTGTTCTGCCCACTCTCTCCTTGAATCGCTTCTTCATCTCCTTTTGCAGTCCCTTCGAGCAAGCAACCCTGGAGGGGCATGAGGAGAAGGATTGCCGCAGAAAAGAGTGAGACTCTCAANGACACCGACCTTGGGAAGATTCCTGCTCGCTTGAGTGTGACGGGGCTGTCACGATGTTCGTCCTATTCCTCAGAGGTATTGCTCGTCGCCACCGGAATTCTTCCTTTCTTTGTTCGTGGAGTGCGCTCCCCNATCTTGACCGCTGGCATCCCNCCCCATATCTCGTAGTCTCCAATGATGGTATGTTTGGGTACCACTGAGCGAGCAGCGACGATGGCTCCTTCCCCTACGGTGACACCGGGCATGATCAGACATCCTGTTCCAATCGTTGACTTAGGACCAATGTGCACAGGGGCCAGAATAAGGTGTCGTCGCTCGATGATGTGACCATTGATCGATGCCCCTCCACCTATCACAGCGTAGTCTTCAATGGTCATCAGGGTGGCATCATGCAGAATCTGCGTGTTAATCTGGACTCCCTTCCCNATCTTCGCGCCCATTAATCTGTAGTACATGTTTCCAATGATGGTGGGTACAAGGAACATCAGTGCAGTCGCTCGTACAATCTGGTGTAGTGCAGACAGAAAGCCCCACTTGATACCTGAGCCAGAGAGCATCGCAGGCTCTCCTGGTGTGAGTCGCAGGCGTAACAGGAATCGCAGACCACCTATGACCAGAACGATGCTGTAGCAATAGGCGATGTACCCCAATCCGAGTGCGAGCGCGAGAATCACTGCTTTTGCTGCAAANCCCATTCCCGTCGCCGTCGTCCATTCAAATGCCATTGAGATGATGACCACTGTTGGAATGAGTCCAATGCCGATGAGGCACGCACCTACCAGATGCATCAGGATGGTCAGTACTGACTGCGCCAATGCCCAACCTCCCTTCATCATCGCCCCCGGTCGCTCGTTCTGTTACAGTCGTTCCGCTATTCGCGACTTGAATCTCTTTCATGTGTCCGTCAGGCCGAAGGATGCTTGAACTGGGAGGTGGTCGGGGTCTTGTGAGNCACATGCGCGCTCGTCGCTCATCTCTCATNATCNCCCTCCTTCTTTGCGTNTCAGCACCNGCTTTTGCTNTGGTGGGACANGCTTCAGNGNATCCTCAGACNTCTGGTCGTCAGTCNGNGGTTGANGGTATCGAGAGCATCCNTGTCTGGAGTCCGAGNGGATCNGTTGATTGGNTTGACCTNGTCGATCTGGATGGAGGNGACACGNTTCTTGTTGGAACGTTNACTGGNACNNTCTCTCTACCTGCCACNGGNCAAGCNTCTGCCCAGTCTACTGACATCATCATCGCTCGATTAGGTAGTTCGGGTATTGTATGGGCGAAGACCATCGGAGCCACGAATTCGGACTACGTGTATGATGTGGATGCGAACAGTACGAACCTCGTGCTCGCTACCGAGCTCCATGGTTCAGTCTCTCTGCCAGGTCTTGGGCTACAGAATCTGCAGCACCCCACAGGTGTCATCTTGTCCTACGACCTCAATGGTAATGCTCAGGATTGCGCGGTCATGCCACTTACGAACACAACTGGTGATTCAGAGGCAAGAATCACGGGTGTTCGAATCCATCCTACGTTCAATTCAGTCATCGTGATGGGTGAATATTCCGAAGTGCAGGCAGACCTGGGTACCGGTGATCTTTCTGTGACTGGTAATGAGAACACGCATGGCTTCGTTGCGCTGACGTCTCGAGGTCTTGATTGGGTCTGGGGTTTTGCTTTCGAAGGAACAGATGTGCAAATGAAGGACATCGATGTACCTGATTCAACGAAGATTGCTGTTGGAGGGAGCTTCAATGCTCTGAATCCGATTCGCTATCAAGGCGATGCTCAGAATGGGCGAGGTGGTCAAGATGGATTTGCAGCCATGCTCACCACCATCGGAGGAATCGACCTCTTGCGTACACACAAAGGAGATGGCACCGATTCAGTGGATGCNGTGCTCATTGATTCCTATGGTCGTCTCGTGGCTGCTGGTCAGCATTGTATCGGAGCTACAGGGCCATGTTCGGTCAAATTATGGGAGGATTCGTACTTAGGTTCCATGGGGAATGATTCCTTGCATCTCGCTGTATGGAACCCCGGTGGCACCCCGGATCTTGTCACCCTACTCCATCAACCCGAATCCTCACCCGAAGGTCAAGACATCGTGAGCGTCACGAAAGCGGGTCAACAGCATATCGTTTGGTCAATGAACAGTCAGGGTACGGTCAATCTTGTCCCCTATGATCAAGAATCGATTGAATTGTTCGGCACGTCCGCATCCTCTGATGCACTTCTCATTGCTCTAAATTCTGATGATCACTCTCACGTCTGGTCTAATCGTAGCACCGGTGATTCCGAAGAAGTCTTCGATGTCGAGGTTGGTGTGAACAACACGCTGCATCTAGGACTCTCTGCTACAGGTACTCTGACGTTTGGACCAGAGAGCAGATCCGTCATTGATTCTGATGCAGTGGTTGCCATTCGCACCATGACTGATTGGGATCTCGATGGGGTTCATGATGCCAGCGACTCGTGTGTGACCTCTGGAACTATGTTCTCTTCGAATACCTCGACAGATCATGATGGTGATGGTTGTCATGATTCTACAGAGGATACCGATGATGATGACGATGGCCGCATGGATCTTGCGGCCGGAGGTTCAGATATCTGTCCAATCGGCCTTGTTGGCTGGAACAGTTCCAATCCGTCAGTGGACCGTGATGCAGATGGATGTCACGATATGGATGAGGATCCTGATGACGATAATGATGGCGTCAATGATACATCTGATAGCTGTATGTGGGGAGATATGGGTTGGTCGTCAAATCCAGCTACTGACAATGATGGAGATGGTTGCCGTGATGACTCGACAGAGGATCTGGATGATGATAACGACGGCGTGCTTGATTGTGGTATCGATGGCAATTGTTCTACAATTTTCGATAATGACCGCTGCAGCACTGGGTTGTCGAACTGGACGTCTTCACCAAGCAATGACGTCGACGCAGACGGTTGTAAGGACGATGATGTAGAGGACTACGATGACGATAATGATGGGTTGGCCGATGCGAATGATGAATGTGATAGAGATTCAGGTGCACCTTCTTCTGCACAGGCATGGTTCACGGATGTGAGTGATGATTGGGATCGAGATGGTTGCAGAGATAGCGATGAGGACGATGATGATGACGGCGATGGCGTGGATGACGATGACGATGTCTGCGACCCTGAGTCAGGCTTTCCAGAATCTGAGAAAAATTGGGTTCAAAGTGAGGGGAACGACCATGATTGGGATGGTTGCAAAGACAATGAGGATGATGATGATGACAACGACAATGTTCCTGATATCTCCGAGGATTTGAACGACCAAGATTGTTCACGCGGCCATAGTAATTGGACGTCTCGTTCCTCTAATGATTACGATTCTGACGGTTGCCATGACTCCATCGAAGACATGGATGATGATAACGATGGAGTCGCAGATGCCGATGATGACTGCCCTACTGGTGCTCTCTCATGGCCGAGCAATGGTGGTGATATCGATGGCGATGGTTGTCTTGATGGTGTTGAGGATGATGACCTTGACAACGATCTGATTCCCGATGACATCGATGAGTGTGGAAATACCACAGCTGATATGACGCCGAATGAGGTTGGTTGTGCCCTTGAACAACTCGATGGTGATAACGATGGAGTCACCGATGACCGTGATGTCTGTCCGAATACATTCTTTGGCTCGATCGTCGATACATCTGATGGTTGTTCATCTGCTGATCTCGATGCCGATGGAGATGATGTCCGCGATGACCTTGAACCTGAAGAGTGTCTGAACACTGAGTACCGTTTCATCAAGGAAGATTCTGTTGACAGTCGTGGTTGTCCTAGCGACGACGATGGCGACGGTGTACCGAATCTCGATGATACCTGTGCGAATACTCCATCTGGAGTGAATATCACTGAGGACGGTTGTGTCGAAGTGATTACCAACACGGACATCCAGGGTGAATCTTCATCCTCTGATGATGAATCACTGACAATCGTATTCCTTGCAGGAGGCCTGGTTCTCTTCCTAGCCTTCGCAGTAGTTGTTTACGTTCTTGTTCTGCGTGGAGAGGATGATTTTGAGGACCTTGAATTCGACGATGAACCAGAGGAGACTTCCTTCTCACATACTGCACCGGACCACCACGCTCCCGGACCACATGGAGGTAGTCAGGTGGGGGGTCCGCAAGGGGGACAGCAACCCATGGCGGCACCATTCGGAGGTCAAGGACAGATGATGGGAGATCCTCACTCGTCACCTTCACAGATACCCTCCTTCGGTGGTGGTCCTCCTCCATCTGCTAATGGAGTGCGCCAACCGGATGGCTACGAGTACGTTGAGTGGCCAGATAACAGTGGGACCTGGTACCTGCGTGCTCAGCCCACCGATCCATGGAAGAAGTGGGAGTGAGCCTCACTCCACGGTTTCGATGATTCGGCTCGATGATGCCAGTGAGTCTCCTTCACCTATCGTGAAACAGTCAGAGATTCTCTCTTTTGGCCAGTCGTTGCTTGAAGCATGGACCTCGATGATCTCTTGACCCGCCGAAATGACATCTCCTACTTGGACAAGGAGTCGGAAACCAACACTCGGGTCGACATCATCTCCTGGTTGTCGTCGTCCTGCCCCAAGATCAACAGCAGTTTTACCGAGTGCGAGGGCATCGATATCGCTGAGTATGCCTGAATCTCTGGCTTGTAACCGATGAACAAAGGGTGCCGTTGGCAGGCCTGCTCGGAGTTGTTCCAGATCTTTGGCAGGAGATCCTTGAGCCTGCACCATCAATAGGAAACGCTGGGCTGCATCACCCGATTCTATGGCAGTACGTGCCAAGGACTTCCCTTCTTCTGTACTCTTGGCCAAGCCAGCAGCTAGAAGGAGATGTGCAGCTTGTGCTTCGACAAGTTCAACGACATCTGCAGGTCCTTTGCCTTCCAGCACATCGATTGATTCTTCGATCTCAAGGCCGTTGCCGATTGTGAGGCCAAGTGGATGGTCCATCGTGGTGAGCATTGCAGTTGTCTTGACCCCTGCAGCCTTACCTGCAGCGACCATTGAGCTAGCGAGGACACGGGCATCTTCGACGGTGCTCATGAATGCTGCCCTTCCTACCTTGACATCGAGAATGAGTGCGTTGAGAGATTCGGCGAGTTTCTTTGACATGATTGATGCTGTAATCAATGGAATAGAGGGAACCGTTCCAGTCACGTCTCGGATGGCATACAGTCGCCTATCGGCAGGAACGACCGAATCCGTCTGTGCAACGATTACACATCCTACTTCATCGACCTGATGGAGGATCTGCTCGGGAGTCTGTTGTGTGCTGAACCCAGGAATCGCTTCAAGTTTGTCGAGAGTACCTCCAGTGTGTCCGAGTCCTCGGCCAGAGATCATGGGCACGCACAGTCCGTGCACTGCCAATATGGGTGCGAGGGGAATCGATATCTTGTCCCCTACTCCGCCAGTCGAATGTTTGTCAACGACTCGACCGCGTAGATGCTCAGGCCAATCCAATGTCGTACCGGAGTGGAGCATGGCTTGAGTCAAGAATGCGGTTTCATCATCGTTCATGCCTTGTAGAGTGATGGCCATGAGCATGGCACCCAACTGCTCTGCAGACCATGTTCCATCGGTGGCACCGGCCACGAAATTCTCAATTTCACTCGCGCTCAGGACATACCCGTCGCGCTTTCGCTCGATGGTGCTCGCTGGTGGCATTCATTCTACGACCGCGGCCTCTGAATTTCAGAGTTGCCGCCCGTCCTCTACATAGTCGATGAGCTGCTCTCGTGTCCATCCTGAATCGAGGTACATCTGCACTCGTGCCGGGTCTTGCGAAGCCAGTGGATCATCACTCTGCGTAGCATCGAACCGAGGCGCGCCCGTAGTTGCTCGGACCTGTGGCAGGCCGCTCCCTGCTTGTTCTGCAAAGGTATCGGGCATGTTGGTGAAGTCTAGAGGAGCAGCAGCCTCCTTGCGCATCATCTCTTCTTCGCTTGGCTTGGACGTCAGGATTACGATGATCGAGGCGAGGATTGCCAGGGTGGACAGACTGATGACGATGATGAAGACCGTCATCAGGCCCGATGTATCGTCTGTATCTCCTTCTGCAGAGAGGTTGGCATCTGCGTTCTGATTGGCGGCATTCGCATCATCTGATGTGGTTTCATTGGACTGGTCAACAGTATTGTCTCCGGTACTGGTGTTGGTATCTGGTACCTCGACGTCGGTCGTCGTGGTTGTGTCGATTTCTGTGAGTTCAAGTTCGCAGCCATATTCCTCCCCATCAGGTGTTCCGTCGCCATCAACATCAACAGTTGTGATGGCGATCTTCGGCAGCACACCGAGAGACTGGGCAGCGAGAATCTTTTCCAATCCATCGGGGATGCAGTCATCATCGGTGTCTGCGTCCCGTGGGTCGCCTCCGTAGTCGTGCTCTTCCTTGTTCGTGAGCCCATCTCCATCTGCGTCCATCTCACCTTCATTCAGAGGTGATCCGGGTACCGATGAGATGCTTCGATTGAATCCATGTTCAATTTCCCACTTGTCACTTAACCCATCACTGTCCGAGTCAGTATGATCGTCGAGCATGTCCCAGTCAGCATTGAATGATGTCTCAAAGAAGTTGGCAAGGGTGGGCATTGTGACAACAATCGCCTGTTCTCGGTTGCGCAGAATAGCATTATCGTTCCAATTGATGGAGCCGACAAGGACAGTCTCGGAATCGATGATCAGGCCCTTATTATGCAAGGACCATATCCCATCTGAGCCGGCCATGATTCGTGCTTCGACGTTCGTCAACCCCCATCCTTCATTCATTTCTTGGATGACTGCTCGTGTTTCAGTGGCCTTGCTTGAACCGGGTTGGATGTAGTACCCGTCGAGAAGGACCTTGAGTTCGACACCACGCTCAGCGGCGGCTTGCAAAGCGTCGACCAGTGGAGATCCTTGAGTGACCCAGTAATCATCGATGCTCGCTAATGAAGCGTGAATCGAGGTCTGTGCACCATTGATCGCCTCGAGCATTCCATGCAGACAATCGTCAGGACAGGTCAGGACACGAGCCGAGAAGTCGCCATTCAAGGGCGTTGATGGCGTGAAGTCAACAGGGACCTGATAGGATTCGTTCGTCAAGAATACATCAGCACTCGGTCTTGTCCGTGCCACACTCACAAGGGGGTGTGCAGAATCCTCATCGATGAGCAGTCGTTCCATGTAGGCGGCGGCGGTGGTGCTGTCATCGATAATCAGATTCCATTCTCTGTTCCCTGGTTCACCGGGCACTGGGAAAGACGATGATTTCCAGTTTCCAGAACCAATGAACACGCTTTCTCCGTCGCGCACAGCGATTTTTGCATGATTGTAGCGCCCTGGAAGTCTGTCCTCATCACCTGCACCATCATCCCCCCATATTCTTACTTCCACTCCAGCTTCGATTAGGAGATTGATAATCGAGTCGATTCGGTCCATGTCATAATTATCGAAACCGTAAGGTTTCTCATCGAGGACCACGATGACTGAAACTCCTTGCTCGGCACGCTCTGCAAGTGCGGCCACAATACTTGGCTCAGAGAGCTGGTAGATGTGAACATGTAAATCGGTCTGAGCAGCTTTTATCCATGTCAAGAGCGCTGGAAGCCCTTCTTCAGGCCCAATCACCGGGGTGATCGAACCGCTCGAGTTGAAGGTCTGGCCGCAGAAGGCGGTGATGCTGGAGTGAGTCCATATCCGGGCAGCATACCAGTCCTCCGCCACGTCCGTATCAGGGTATGGTGCACACCCACTGCCGCGCAAGAGTACAATGCCGTCCATTGGGAATCTTGGAACTGAAATCGCGCTACCATTCCAACCGTCCATCTCTTCACCACCTGGCTTCGCTCCATACACGACCGAATCAACGATTGTTCCATCATCATCGAAGAGTTGCAGGGCGCTGTTGTCGTCGTAGATCGAAGGCATCCAACCGAACAATTCAGTCGCGTCGAGCACTCGCAGCCCAGAGGTGGCAGCAAGGGCTTCTGCAGATTCTGTGATTTGGACTCGTTCTCCTGATTCAAGCAGCACTGGGGGGAAGGTCTTGTTCTCGGTTCGAATCTCATCCTGGTATTCACCGACCCTACGCAAGGTCCACCCAGCAAGGCTGACAGGGCCATCTCCCACATTCGCCAACTCGATGAACTCATCTGCAATGTCGTTATCTGCCGATGGGCGAGGCATGAAGCGCGTGATCAGTACATCACCTGAAGTTCGGAATCCTGCAAGGTCTGGATTCGCAGCCCCTGGTGTAGGCACGAAACCGGTCAAGAATCCACTCCCATGCCGAATTATCGGGTAGCAGGACCAACTTCGCCCCTCGATGGATCTGTTCTCGACCAGATCACCATCAGGGTCGAACAGAGCAGCATACTCAAGCCAGTCAGAATGACGCAGGCCGATGACCATGTAGGAGCCAGCCTCGATGGTCAGAGCATTCAGTTCGTACGAGGATTCAGGCCACAGGAATTGTGGCAGGAGTGTTGAGATCTCTCCATCGATGCTCACCATCCACCGCGAGAGATTGATCGCTTCATTCCCCGTATTGAGTAATTCAACCCAAGTTGTGGATGGACCTGCTATGGGTGAATCACAGGCAAGACCAATCTCGTTGATGACCACACTTGTTGAGCCAGTATATTCGGGGAACGTATTGGACTCTCCAGGTGTTGGAATGTCTGCTTTGGTCATGACGTTGCCTTCACTGCGTACGTATGCAATGCCTTCAATGGTCTGATTATCAGCAATCCAAGTGACCATATCGACGGTGCGATCGAATGCATCTCGCAGAGCGAGTTGCTCTGCTGCGTTGCCCATACGGAATGTAGAGCCATTCCTCCACACGAGCATGTACCCGTCGGGCTGGAGGATATTATCGTCAGTGGCATTGGGTCGTGAATCTTCATTGATGTCAATGATGGAGAATCCGCCAGCGATGAGAGACCACCCGGTCAGGTTGACAGAATCTGTGCCGTTGTTATACAACTCGATCCACTCTCCATCAGGTGCTGGTTTCGAGTCAGTCGAGAATGGATTTGGCATCACCTCATTGATCAACACAGTTCCAGGTTCGATGGCGTCCATGATCGAGTTGTTGACGCCAGGTGTTGCGAAATCAGCAAAATGCCACAATGCATCGGTCGTCTCGTTACGAACGAGGCTCCTGTCAACTGAGTAGACATCGGTGATGTCCCATCGAGCGCCGTCGATGACCTTGCCATCACTGGCCACAAGGAAGATGCCTCCGACATAATTGCTCAACTCGAACGTTGAATTGTGTGCTTCGATAATCACGTGATCCTCCTTTGAGGCAAGTAGGTCGCCATCGTCGTTCACGATGTTGCTCAGATTGATGGCATGGGTTGTAGCACTGGCGTCCATAAGTGTGTAGTCACCAAGATCAACGTTGTCAGCATGCACTGAAATCTCAATCCACTCGCCGTCAGGATAAGGGGCATCGTCAGCACCGAGTGCATCGGGTCGAATCTCACTGAATCGTACATCTGTGTCGGTTCCATTGATGGCATCACTTACAGTGTAGATATTCGGTGACCCAGGGGTTGCCAATGCAGTGTCAACGAGTTGGTATGCTCCCTGTGGGTCGAGACCTTTTGTCATTCCTTTCTGAGCCTGCGTCCAAGAGAGTGGTTCGGTGAGGCTGCCGTTAGGCAAGACAAATTGGATGCTGGGAGTCGTGCCGCCACTCTGTGTATTCACAAGTAATGAGGTGCCATTCATCCACACAATCGTTCTCTCTCCTGGGGCAATGACGCGGGTCTGGGCATCAGCAGGGTCCCATCCGACGACGTGATCCTCGTCGATGGTCAATGTCGAACCAGAATGAGTGCGCAGTTTCCAGTCAGAGATGTCAACATCTGCTGACCCATTGTTGTAGAGTTCGATCCATTCACCACTTGGGCGAGTCGCGTTGTCTCTGCCGGGTGCATCGATCATCAGCTCGGTGATCAAGATGTCACTCTGGTAATATGTGACCGTTGTACCTCCTCCATTAGGTCCGCCTGGAGAATTCGACGTCTGGAAACGACCCCAGTCTGCGAGTGGGTCGGCAGGGTCCTCAGTCAATGACTTCCCGGAACTGCTGCTGTTGTACGTCACGTGATGAACACGCAGATTTGATGGGTTGAACAACTGAATCTCTTCGCCGCTGTTCCTAAGGCAGAAGCCGCACCCAGTGGTAGCTCCATCGTTAGCAATGACTGCGTGACCTCCCGGATTCAGAACGAGGGGATTCGATGGATTGGTGGTCTGGACGATGTGTGTCTGGTTGATTGTTAAGACATGCGTGATGTCATCATCTGTCAGATAGTAGCCTGTCATATCCAGATTCGCTGACCCTCGATTGGTGACTTCGACCCACTCGCCATTCTCATATGAACTGCCAACTGGGCCATTCTCAGGTTGGCCTGAAGGCTGGAGCGCATCGGGCAGGAATTCGGAAATGCAAAGGTCGCCGGAACAGGCCGTCGAGCGACCTTGAGTTTGTGGCTCACTATGTCCATTTGTTGCACCTGCTAAGGCTGTGAGCGAAGCGATGGTGAGGAGAGTCATTACAAGGGTAGCCCCTCGAGCAGGTCGAACCATGCTGCGCGTAGAACGTGCTCGTTCTAACTACCTTCGGTGCTACGACCTTCAGAAATTCCGCACAGACGATGGGAGGGATGTGTGATCCTCTTTGACGATATTGAGGACAACGTGGGTGTTCGATCGCTCGATTCCATCTGAAGAGAGAGCAGTCTTGGTGAAATCGTCGAGATCTTCGCGGTTTTGCATCCGCGCGATGACCAAGCTGTCAACCTCGCCAGTGACATCGTAGACGGCGATTACTCTGTGGTCCTCTGCAATCCTGTTCTGGACCTCCAGCAACCTGCCTTTGGAGATGCGCAGACCTACGGCGATGGTGAATTCCCAGCCGACAGCGGCTGCGTCGAATCGTGGTACATATCCTTGTATCACTCCCTCGGTCTCAAGACGGTTCAGCCGAGTGGCAACAGTCCCTGGAGCGACGTGCAGCCGTTCTGATAATCGCCGCATGGATTGTCGCGCATCTTCGATGAGCATTCTGAGAAGGGCTTGGTCAAGTTCATCCATTTATGGTCACTCCTTGATTCGATACAACTGCACATACGCGCGGTCGAGCAGCATCGCGTTTTTTTCCTCCAATTGATACCTCTTGTAGGCCAAGGTGATTTCATATCTCATTGGGATTAGACAAATGTTGACTATTTTTTAATTTAGTGAACAAATATTAATTTTAGAGATTAAATTATGGTCATATTATTGGCATAGGTCAGGGGTTTTGGTCATTCGTCTAACCAAATATATTAACCGAGTGATATTGCCATGCCCTCATGACGACTGATTCCAAACTGGAGTATATTTGGCTGGATGGATATGAACCAACACAGAATATGAGGAGCAAAATGATGGTCAGGAAGGACTTTTCTGGCACTCTTGAAGAATGTCCAATATGGTGTTTCGATGGTTCCTCAACTAAACAGGCAGACGGAGGAGATTCTGATTGTTTACTAAAGCCAGTCGCAATTTATCCCGATCCAGTTCGTTTCAATGGTTACCTAGTGATGTGCGAAGTAATGAATCCGGATGGCACTCCCCACAGAAGTAACGGGCGTGCGACAATAGAGGATGATGATGATGATTTCTGGTTTGGCTTCGAGCAAGAATATTTCATCATGGATGTCGATACTCAACAACCTTTAGGATTTCCAGTTGGTGGTTATCCAGGTCCCCAAGGACTGTACTATTGTTCAGTGGGTGGTAAGAATACTCATGGCCGTGAATTGGTGGAGTTGCATGCAGATTACTGTCTCCAAGCAGGATTGGGTTTTGAGGGAATCAACCAAGAAGTGGCCTGCGGCCAATGGGAATTTCAGATATTC
>PAZI01000022.1 GCA_002715545.1 Methanobacteriota archaeon | reverse complement strand
CCGATCATGCTCGATTCTGAGCGAGTTGTCCTCGATCCATGCGTTAGAGTAGCGTAACGGGTCGTTACCATAACCGTATGCGCCACTGATTGACCAAGCACCCTCATCTGTGAATCCACCTTTTGGGAATAGTTCCACTTGGCGTATCTCGAGTACTGTTCCACCCTGCGCAGGCATCACTATGCAGGCTGATGCGATCAGCATCGCCACAAGGCCCGTGCCGGTCCGCATGAGGTGAGTGAGTGCACTACTGGCCTTCAACCAAGCGGCCCTATGGACGCTCGATTGAAATAGCGCAGACGGGTGGGAGCGCTGCGGCTGTGCTAGTGTAGATGGTTAACATACCAGACTGTGGATCTGGAGATCCCGGGTTCGATCCCCGGGCACGGCCCCTTTCACGCGCTCTTCTGTGGCTCTAGGCGAAGCGTCAGGCACCATCCGCCAGGCTCATGATCCTCGACCGAGAGGACCTTCCCTCCTGTTCGTTCCAGCAGGGCAGGGATATCATGCAATGTCTCAGGATCATCAGTGAGCAACTTCAACTCAAGAGGTTCCGACAGGCCACGTATGACTCGGCGCGTTTCGATGACGGGGACTGGACAATAGGTGCCGAGCACGTCAAGCACCTGACTGTGTGGTGCAGCCATTGTGCACGTCAGGTCGCGTAACAGCGATGGATTCTTTGTATGTCGGCTCGCATCTGCAAGAGATGAGTGAGTATGAGGCCTCGGCCGATGACTTGTCGGGCAGGGAGTTTCTTGATCTTGCCTGGCGATATCTTCGCATCCCTCTCATCCTACTCATCGTTGAGGTCAGTTATCGCCTGCTCACATATCCTCGTAACACTCTAGGGCTTCTCCAGGTGTCTGAAGCCTATATCTGGCATGGAATCAATCTGTTATTGTTCGGTGCTGAATCTTCAACCATTGCCGAGCATCGGGGTTGGATGACTAAGGTGGTCCTTCACCACCCTTCCTTCCCTTCTGATCTGGGTCATACTCTTCCGCTATATGTCTCAGATGAATGTGCGGGAATGCATGAATTCGTGTTCTTTGCAGCCTTGGTACTGATGTCTGATGGGGTGGACTTTCGCCGTAGGCTGAAGACTGTCATGTGGGCGGCTCCAGTGATCTTCATGCTGAACATGATTCGCTTAGTCATGCTGTTTCCAGTTGCGCTTTACAGCTGCTCAGATGCTCCTGGTCAACCTTTGTGTGATATGGGTATGTGGGAATTCCATAATTTCATTCTCTATACTGGAAGTATGATTGCCATTGTTGGGGCCTGGATGTTGTGGTTCATCTGGGCAGGTGGAACGAAAGGGACTCTTGAAAGAGCAATCGACACTGAGACACCAAAGACACGTCTCAAAATCAGAAACCCTTTCCCGGCTGGCACTTGGGCTGCCTTGGCCATGGCGGGGGTTCTCTTTCTGTGGGCTGGTCAACTTGCTTTTCTCGATGAGGATGGAATCGAGGCGCGTCAGGTTTCTGAAGACTGCATTGACGGAGGGGTGGTCTCAGCCATCTGCTCAGATGCACATAGGGCTGCGAGTGATATGGAATGGCGAGCTTGGTCCCTGACGGTCATTTCACTTGCTCTCATCCCTGCCAGTGTATTGGTGTATGAGGGTCCGTCCACGTCTGAAGACGAATAATTCAGATCTTCAGTCTCTCTACGTGGTCTATCCAATGCGCGGTTGGAGGCTGACACCACTCACTTCACGGCCACGCAAGCGTTCGATGACATATCGGATGAGGCCAACGTGTATGGTCACAATGCAACTTTCTTCCTCAAGGCTCTGTAAGTCTCCCACGGCAATCTCGTCGATGCGTGCGCTTCTTCGAATCAGATCGGTGAGCATTCCCGTATTCACTCCATGGTTGCGACCTATGTTGAGATGCAATGGGGCCATTCCCCATCCATCTGCAAATTCAGCATAGTCGTCTCGTTTGGGTATGGGCGGCTCGGTAACCTTGGGCACATCGAAATGAGTGAGCGTCGTGTGGAGGGTAGAGGCGATGATTTCCATCGCTGCATGGTCTTGCCCTGTCAAGATGGTCCATGCCACTCCTTTTGCATCCATTCTCCCTGACCTTCCAATTCGATGAACAAACGTGTCTGCATCATGAGGTGGTTCTAGGTTGATGACCAGGTCGATATCATCGATATCAAGGCCGCGAGCAGCAACATCGGTTGCTACGAGAATATTTGCAGTTCCACTGCGCATGTCATCGAGCACCTTCTCCCTGACAGCCTGCGAATGATCACCGTGAATCCCTGTGCACTCGATGCCACCTGCATTGAGACGGGTGACGGCAAGGTCGACACCACGCTTGGTGTTAGAGAAGACAATGCAGCGACTCTCAGCCGCATCTTTGAGGATGCAGCCAAGTGCCCACATCCTGTTCTCGTTTCCGGCCGAGACCTTGCGTAGTTCAACATCAGGGAGATCTATCTCAAGGTCATCCGAGAGAATCTGTTCAGGATTGTCCATCAATTCTATGACAAGATCGAGAATTTCTGCAGGGAAAGTTGCACTGAACAACATAGTTTGTCGTTCATGTCCTATCTCCTTCAAGATTCGATTAACATCTGGAAAGAAACCCATGTCCAACATTCTGTCTGCCTCGTCGAGAACTACACAATTTATCGAACTGAAATCGAGCTCGCCACGACCAGATAGGTCAAGAGCTCGCCCTGGCGTTGCGACGACGATTTCGACTCCCTTTCGCAACTTGTCGATTTGTGGTTGCATGCCAACACCTCCGTACACGGTGACGATGCTCAGGTCAGTACCCGTTGCGAAACCTTCAAGATCCTCGGTCACTTGAGATGCCAATTCGCGAGTAGGAGTCAGAATCAGGGAACGTGTCCCATCTCCTGGTTTGGTACGGGCAAGGAGTGGTACTCCGAAGGCCCCTGTCTTTCCACTGCCTGTACGTGCCTGCCCGACAACATCTCGTCCTGACAGGCCAAGAGGGATGCAATCCTTTTGGATATGTGTCGCGTATTCCCAACCCTGTGATTCAATCCCCTTGAGCAGTTCTTGCGGTACGCCAATGTCTGCAAAGGTCGCTCGTGTCAGGAGTGTCGTGGAAGCCATATACGTGCACGCCTCAGAATCCTTCACGCAATCGGATGGCCTGCTGGAGCTCACCCATCCAATAGCTACGGGCGTTGTCCTTCGTCTGGGGGTGCTTGACTGAGAGCAGGTGCTGAAACATCTTTTGCCTAAATTTCAGAGCCTTGGTTCTGTTGACTCCACTTGGAGTGATGCCATCCCAGAGCCTCTCAAACTGCTCAGCCTTGCTATCGAAGGGCTCACTATCGCTCATGGGAACGTTTCGGCGAGCCCCCGGTTGCGTATAACGCTTGCTTGAGGCTAAACTCTTCGTCCATCCTCTTCAGGCTCGATTTTGTTGATGTCCACTGCGTCATCAACAGGTGCGAGGTGTCGGTTACGCTGTCGTTCCGTCCCCTCAATGCTCTCATCTTTGCCGATGGCCATGAGTTTTTCTTGGACACTGGGATCTGTTTCCTGCCTAAGTAGAGTGTGCGCCATCGCTCTTGCTTCATCCCGACCGAGTACCTTGATGAGTAACTGGACGGCGCTCCTGCGGACATTGGCTGCGGGATGGCGTGAGGCTTGTACGACCAACTGTGAGAGTCTTGGAGCGTCCATCGCATTCAATCTATTCAGCGCCTTGATGATGTTCCGCTGTACCTCGTTTGACTCATCAAATAGAATCTGCTCGATGATGATCATTGTCATTCTAGGGGTTGTTGAGGCGAGTTTGGGTAGAACAGGTGCTGCAGCTGCTCGAACTCTCTCGTCCTCATCTTGCAATGCCCAGCCAATGGCGTCTAATGTAGCGATTGAACCATGTTTATGCATCCGTGTCAAGAGTTTGGCTGAACGTGCTCGCAGATCCACATCCTCTTCACGTAGCAACATGTCAATCAATTCAGTCGCTCGGTCGGGCCAGTCATCAGTCAGCAATCTCATCGCTTTCCATCCTGCCTCGCGCAGAATCGTTTCGTGTGATCTGACTGCATTTTGGACGATATCTTCCACGCCAGAAGGATGTGTCTCAGCGACAAGCACTAGAGCCTCTGCAGCTGCTTTACGGACACTCTCTTCGTTATCATATACGAGTTCTTCAAGGATTTCAAATAATCCATCACTGCACCGTTGAGCACAGCCTGGCATCGCTTTGAGAGCACTGCATCGCAAGCCTATGTCATCTCCCTCGAGTACTTCTAACAGCACCGAATTTGCAGCGTGGCGCTGGCCTCCAGTCAAACGTGGAAGTGCCATCACTCCGTCCTTCTGGGTCAATCTCATCTCGGCATCCTTCCATTCAATTACGACTTGAGATATCTCGCCTCGAGCTAAGTCAAGAATTGAGTCCAAGGGTATCTTGAGCCATGGCCCTTCATCAGAATCATACTTCCGTGCCTTGCGGTGTTGGATACCGGTTGATAGAGGTCTCCCTGTTCGCGGATGTCGCACAACATAGGGGTCATTCATGCGGGGAGGCCATGATGGCCTGATACGTCAATGCTCCGTTCAGTCAAGTCCTCTGTTTGGGAACTGGTGCGGGGGGCAGGATTTGAACCTGCGAACCGTTGAGGACTGCGACCTGAACGCAGCGCCGTTGACCAAGCTGGGCGACCCCCGCTGAACTATCTGTGTGCACATATGGATTTCAAAGGAGCGGCGAGGGCGATGACGCTATGAGGTGGGACCAAACGGGTCCATCATGCACGGGACTCGTACCATCAACGATGCAATCCATGGTGTCATTGAGCTGGAGGGTGTTCGAGCAGATCTTGTGACCACGCCTGAGTTCAACCGCCTGTGTCATATCAAACAGTTAGGGCTTGCACATCTTGTCTTCCCTGGTGCGCACCACACACGATTCGAACACAGCTTAGGTGCGAGCTATGTTGCAGGGATGATTGCTGATAGTATCGGTCTAGATCCTGAGGAGAAAGAACTCGTGCAGGTTGCAGGGATGCTACATGATGTAGGGCATGGTCCATACAGCCACACGCTTGAGCACATCCTGCACGAACGAGGTGGTTTGGATCACATGGAGGTGACAGAGGGCATTATCATGGGTGAGATTGATTTTCTCCCTGACGCATCAGATTCAGGTTTTGAGGATAGGGTACGTATTGCGGAGGTTCTGGAGATGCATGGAATCGATCCTAAAGAGGTTGCAGACCTCATTCGTGGACCTGATGCAGGTGGTAGTGAGCGCTCATTGCTGGAATGGGTCGAGGGCAAGGAAGCATTTGTGACTCCAGATACAACATTGGGAAATATCGTTCATGGTTCTGTAGATTGTGATCAGATCGATTATCTGCTACGTGATTCTCACTTCACTGGAGTGAGGCATGGCGTCATTGACCACCATCGTTTGATTGGTTCTCTTCTTCGAGAATCAGATGATTTAGTGATCAAAGAGGGCGGAGTTGCTGCTTTGGAGGGCATGCTTGTTGCGCGTGGACTGATGTATTCTGCAGTCTACTTCCATCGCGTGACACGAGTCACGGAAATTATGTTGTCTCGATCTGTTGAACATACTGAAACTCCTGCTTTAGAGATGCAGCCAATGGTTGATGCTGAGATATGGGAGATGCTGAATCATGGTGATTCAGTGGCCCAAGAGATGCGCAAGCGACTGAAGTATCGACGCTTGTTCAAAACAGCAAATGCTTTGCGAAGGGATGAATTGAGTTCTGATCAGATTTCACGCCTCGTTGAGATTGCTTCGGATCGTAATATCCGGCTTGAAGCTGAAGCAAGGATTGCACATCGCGTGGGTCTGAATGAACATGAAGTTGCCATAGATGTGCCTTCGGTCAAACTTCTTCTTTCAGAACCTCGTGTGGCCAAGGTCGATGTCAAGGTTTTAGGTCAGGATGGCCGCCTTCGATGGTTCAAGGATCATACGCCTGTTGCAGATGCACTACGATCCAGACAAGTTTCTGAAAATGCGTGCTATGTCTTTGCTGATTCGCGCAAGGTCGATGAGGTGTCCCGGATCGCTCCAAAGGTTCTGTTTGCAGAGAGTTAGTTGATTTCATTCGGGGGGGCGATGATGCCTCTGTCTGGCCACATCATTGCAACGCTGTTCGGTAAGGACAAAGTACCTACACACTCCGGCGCCGAAAGGGGGTTGCCATGAACGCTTCACTCGACCAAGTCTTTGAGGGCGTCAAACGCCGAGATCCGGACCAACCAGAATTCCATCAAGCAGTCTTGGAGGTGCTTGAATCACTCAGCCCAGTCATTGAGTCTCATCCCGAATACCTCGAAGTTGTGAACCGTCTTGTTGAGCCGGAAAGGCTGATTCATTTCAGAGTCCCTTGGACAGATGACAGTGGTGCTGTTCATGTGAATCGCGGGTATCGCATTCAGTTCAACAGTGCAATTGGCCCTTACAAAGGAGGTCTACGTTTCCACCCGTCGGTCAATTCCTCGATCTTGAAATTCCTTGCCTTTGAACAGATTTTCAAAAATAGTTTGACAGGTCTTCCCCTTGGTGGTGGGAAAGGTGGTTCTGATTTCGATCCAAAGGGAAAGTCGGATGCTGAGATCATGCGCTTCTGCCAATCTTTCACAATGGAATTGTTCAGACATGTAGGACCTGATCTTGACATACCTGCGGGAGATATAGGTGTTGGGCATCGAGAAATCGGATACATATTCGGAATGTACAAGAGGCTCGCTAACGAATTCACTGGAGTCCTCACTGGCAAGGGTCTGTCATACGGGGGATCCCTCATTCGTCCTGAAGCGACTGGATATGGTGCGGTGTACTTCGCTCGTGAGATGTTGGCAACGAAAGGAAAATCCTTTGATGGAGCAAAAGTCTCTATCTCCGGCTCGGGAAATGTCGCACGTTATGCTGTCGAGAAAGTATTGCAACTTGGCGGCAAGCCCGTGACACTCTCAGACAGCAGTGGTTGGATCTATGACCCCTCGGGAATCACGGAGGATAAACTCGCTTGGGTTAACGATCTCAAATGCAATCGCAGGGGCCGCATCAAAGAGTACTCGGAACATTTCTCAGGGGTCACATATACTGCTGCTGAGCCTGAACCTTCTGTAAATGGGCTTTGGGGTGTCGATGTCGATGTTGCTCTGCCGTGCGCCACCCAGAATGAGTTGAATGTCCAAGAAGCCGAATCTCTGATTGCGAACAACGTATTGGCGGTTGTTGAGGGAGCAAACATGCCTTGTACTCCTGAAGCAGTCGAAGCTTTTCGAAACAATGGGGTCTTATTCGCACCTGGCAAGGCTTCGAATGCAGGTGGTGTTGCCACGTCAGGTCTTGAGATGAGTCAAAATTCTATGCGAATGGGTTGGACCCGTGAAGAGGTCGAACAGAAGCTAGAGGGTATTATGATTGGAATTCATACAAATGTCTCCGAGACGGCTGCTCTCTATGGTCGTGAAGGAGATTATGTGTTCGGTGCCAATGCGGCCGGCTTCCTCAAGGTAGCTGAAGCAATGTTGGCTCAAGGCGTCGTCTGAATACTGTTCCTTTGACCGAAAGCATGGTCAAGACCTCTAGTGTGGCATCATTATGTCTGACCTCGATATGAAGGAACTTGCTAGTATCTCAAATCTCGATAACAGGGATACCTTCCTGTCCGTTTACGTCGATCTTGTTGATCCCCGACATTCACTTCATCTTCAACGAAGGATGAAATCGATCAAGCGTTCAGTAGATGATCGCACAATCGAGGCAGCATTGGATGATGGCTTGGAGACTCTTCTCAGCGCATTTGCAGATCTCAGTGATGGGGTTCGTTCCGCAGTTGGTTTCATCGACCTTGACAGTGACTTCCTACGCGTTGGGGGGTTGGGAACAAGAATCCCTACTTCAGTTGTGTTAGATGCCAGCCCCTATATCCTTCCTCTTGCTCAGTTCCAAGATTCTTACGAAACCTTCGTTTTAGTTCTCATCGATGGGCAACATTGCCGCATCCACCTTGTTCATGATGCTCTTGGAGAGGAAGTGGCAGAGCATAGCCATAGTGCCCTAGGTGCTCACCGCAAAGGGGGTTGGTCACAGGCCCGATATCAGCGTGCTCGGCAGGGGGTGGTGAATTCGTTCTTTGATGGTGTTGCTGAAGACCTTGGAAAACTAATCTCAGAAATCGGTTCAACGAGAATCATTGTGGCGGGTGCAGGGACTGCAAAACACAACTTCTACGATCGTTTGCCAAACCACTTGGCGGATCTTGTCATCAAGATCGAGGACGTCGACCCAAGGTCGGCATCAGATGATAACCTATTGCGGCAATTTGCAGACATCGGTCGTCGTGCTGAAGAGGAACAGGAGATGGATGATGTGGCTCGTCTTCGCCGTTCCTTGGTCATCGATGAATTGGCTATGACTGGAATTTATGATGTATTGGAAGCAGCTTCCCAAGGTAGAATCGAGATTCTTCTGATCAGCGAGGGCTGCTCGATTTCTGGACGCAAATGTGAGGCCTGTGACACCTACATGCGACGCCACGGCCAGACCTGCCCTTCCTGTGGCAGTGATGGTAATGACGTAGATCTTGTCAATGAAGCTGTTGAAGCAGCAGTCAGAATCTCTGCAGAAATCGAGTTCACTGCAGCCCCCTTCATTGAGGCTCTTGGCGGAGTTGCTGCGTTGTTGAGATGGTGAATGGTTACATCAATCGCCCCATCTCTAGGACCTCAAGTTCTCCAACTCCCTCGATTGCTTTCAGAGCGTCTTCAAGTTGATCGACCTTTCCTTCTCCATCTTCTATCTTACATACCGCTTCAATGTATTTCATTCCGAAAGCCAGAGGCTTCGTCACTGCGGCTTGGACACCCGAGACTCTAGTGACGTCTCCACATATCGCTTCAGGATCGGGATTCTCCAAGGCGGAATCGAGCATAATCTTGTAGGTGATGGAAACTTCTCCAGACATCTTCAACCCTCAAGGTCCTATAAATCCACATTCGGGACAGGCGTAAAGCACTGCTTGATCTCTGCAACGTGTTGAACGACCGATGCTGTGTCCGCATAGAGGGCAAGGGAAAGCGACTGATGTGAAATCTGCGAGAGGTTCACCTGTCACGGTGCACAGAGTGGCCTGTTCCATGTTCAACCGCAGGACATCCGGCTTATATCACTACCGTGTGAGGCTGAAATGAGTTCAATCCACCCGTGTCGTCCGGCACTGAGCACTGTTTTTCCTTGCGAGATTCGGACCCAGCCCTGATGGATACGTAATACGTCTCCTTGTTTTACTCGAAGAGCATCTTCATTCCATAGCACAATGCCAACCACTCCACTCTCGTCACGTGCACAAGCAGCAACGACAACATGCTCTTTTCCATTGAGATTCACTTGGCGCGGAGGATATGCGCGCAGTACGAGAAGCTCCATCCATCCTGGTCGTGAACCTCGCTCCAACTCATCTACCCGTACTCTGTCTTCTAAACACACGCTATGCCCATGGTCAAATCGTTCGCGCATCTGCCGAATAATCGACATCTCATTCATCTTCTGCAGTGGCTCTGTTTTGTTCGTCATGAATACATTGTCAACTTCAGGACGATGTCATTTACTGAGGGAGTTGGGATGAATGTGAATTCAGTCATGAACTATCTTTGTCTTCTTCCTTCCTCATCAGGCGACGTAGGCCTACGACTGGCTCCACGTCTGTATCAATATCATCTCCCATGCCTGCGAGAGTTGGCAGAACGATGTCTGCAATATTCGGGAGAGTCTCGTCCAGACGAGGAATCCTGTTTCGTGCTACGATGTATACTTCAGACGATGCATTCCTGCTGGCTTCAGGTTCAAAGCGTTGGAGTTTGCTGAAGCGGGGCTTGATTGCAGCCATGACTGCTTCCACCCCTTCTCCAACAAAGAGCTTCGTTACTACATTACCTCCATCACACAATAGATGAAGCGCCAGATCCAGTGCCATCACAGAGAGGTGCACGCTATTGACAACGTCCATCTCATACCTACCAGTCAAGTTGGGTGAGATGTCAGAGATTACGGTGTTTACTGGGCGGCCAAAAAGTGCTTGCAGTACCTCTGGTGCTTCTGGGTCGGCAGCATCGATTTCGTGAAATTGACAATTCGGTAATGGAGTTGTATAGCGCAGATCAATGCCGATGACATCCCCTTGGCCTCCTACAAGTTCGCTTGCGACTTGGCTCCAACCACCAGGATGGCATCCTATATCCAGTACAGCATCACCTTTGCGGATGAGGCCAAAGCGTTCCTGAATCTGTAGGAGTTTGAAAGCCGAACGTGATCGGTAACCTTCGGAACGCGCCTTCCGAGCATAGGGGTCGCGCCTATGTTCGTCCCGCCATCTGTCACTCACGAGCGGCCAGACCTTCGCAACTTTAACACGGCGTCGGTCGTGCTCATACTTGTGGCTGAATCGAATGGGTCTCGTTTCATGGCCGTTATCCTCTTTCTCCTCCCCCTGATTCTCAGCACCTCAGCAGGGGATGGCTCGACAGGAGTTTTAGGAGGCCCTACGATTCTCATCGAGGAGAAGACTGCTACTTGGTGCACGCCTTGTGCGGAATTCGATCCACTCCTTGCTGCTTTCATCACAGATGCCGGGGGGCGAGCAGTGCTTGCTTCACACCACCCTTACGATGGCGAAGATCCTCTTGGTTCAGCAGCTAGTGCTCACCGTCTTTCTCGCCTTGGTGCCTCGAGCTCGACTGTCACACCAACCCTCTGGTTCGATGGAAGTGAAGGGGTTACCGGCCCGCTTACTCGCAATGATCTCATACGTCATGTCTCAAGCGCTGAGGGCGATCGTTCTTCATCGAGCCGTCTCACTCTTCTCCCTGCTACGACGACCTTGGATGCGGCAGGTGTTACAGTCACTCTTGATTCGTCAGCAGGTGACCTGAACAACACAACACTGACTGTGATGCTTGTAGAGACGGATGTTGTAAGGCCTGCAGGCAGTGTAGGGGGCGAACCGTTGTGGATTGTATCCCGAGCAGTGGCTGAGATTGATGTGGTTGAAGGACTCTCGACAATAGAACTCCCGTTGGAATCATGGACTTTTGGAGGCGATGTTACAAGTGGACTGGACATCAGCATCTCTATCGATCCTTCTTGGCAGCACGATTCCCTTGGTTGGATTGTGGTCCATGAGAGAATTGCTGATGGGAAGGTGGTCGAGGTACTCGGTGCTCATGCCTCACTCCCTGGAGTGGTGGAGGATGAACAACTGAACTCCCGCTGGATGGTAGCGGCATGTATCTTGCTGATGGCTATAGGGACCCGCATCTGGCTTCGCTGAATGAAGGGCACAGGAAGCCGTTTAGTTTATCATCGTCCAGAACGATATCTTATCGTATGGAAAGGGACTTCACACCCGAACCTGAGGAATGGTTGGTCGAATATAACATCAACACCGGGGTAGACGTCATTCGATGTCTCACGGTAGTCTTTGACGTCAATCACCTAGCTCTGCAAACCGCCATTGAGATCGAGGTCAGAGATATCGAACTTCCACCAGGACGCATCGAAGTCGAGATTGTTCGAGTGGCACCGCTGCCAACAGTCATTGAAGCCGATGAGATGCTCTCAGAATCTCCTTTACTTGAGCCGTAAACTCATTCTTTCAATCCNAGGTCAATTGACAGTACGTCGGCAGTGTGTCGAATCGCTTCATGACTGAGCATGGCAGGTGTGAATCCCGTGGCGAACAGTTTACTCACGTCGAGCCACGCCCGTGGGACATCACCTGCCCAACCTCTCTTGCCACCTGTGTAATAGANGTCAACATCAGAAATTCCTGAGGCCGCAACAACCTCCTCGGCGATTACTTTAACGCTNCATGTGTCGCCAGTTCCGAGGTTGTGGACATTAATCGGTTNGTTTTGTGTCTCAAAGAGATGGATCATGGCTCTGGCACAGTCTCTCACCTCCATGTAGGATTTTTCTTGATGCCCATCGCCGAGCACTTCAAGGCGTTGTGAATCACGTTTCAATTTGTGAATGAAATCGTAGATTACTCCATGCGTACCTCGCGAACCAACAATATTGGCGAAGCGATATATCCAGGCCTGGAGCTCAAAAGTTCCTACCCATGAGGTGATGAGCCCCTCGCTACCGAGTTTCGAAGCACCATACAGGGAGATTGGAAGGCATGGTCCGTANTCTTCTGCAGTAGGCATCTGTTTNGCCTCCCCGTAGACGACAGAGGATGAGGCGAAAGCAATCTTACTGACCCCTGCAAGCCGCATTGCCTCGAGTACGTTGTATGTTGCAATCGTACCTTGTTCTAGATCCGTGTTCGTAATCTCGGTTCCAAGACGGATATCTGGATTAGCAGCCATGTGGAATACGACGTCGATGTCTTGGAGTGCTTCCTTGACATCCTCAAGATTGAGTAGATCGGCCTTGACAAACTCAATTCCATCTTCNAGGTGCTCGAGAAATGACAACTTTCCGCTTGAGAGGTTGTCGTATACACGCACGTCGTATCCATTTCTAACCAACTGGTCAACGAGATGGGAACCGATGAAGCCCGCTCCGCCCGTCACCAATGCCCGCATGTATTCAAGCCACTCGGGTAGACGTATGGGCCTTGCGGCCTTGTGCACTTCATTTTCACTTTCAGAATCTGTGCCAGCTCATTGCTCAAGTACCNCCGTTCCACGATGTTCTNTGTTCGGCGCATGCCGAGCCTCAAGGTGTTAAAATGAAAACCACGAACAAGAATAAGACGAACCAGATGAAGAAAGAAACGAATGAANATCATGATGGCACATCCCGTTTGGTAGGGTATGTCAGACGTAGCAGGTCAGGTCACGGGCTACGTGTATCAATCAATTCGGAAGCATTCCAGGCCTGCCACACATATGAGACATCAGATGGGCAATCGTATGTTCCTTTGGTCCTCAGTGTGGCGGCACTAAGGCGTGTTATGGATGGCCAGCGTGCAGTAACTACTGTCTCGCAACTGGGATCTATGAGTCCTAACTGAGTTCTTCCACTCGCTGTAGTCCTAACCAATATATAGCGCCCGCTTTGGCTTTGCCCTAATGGCAAATGAGTCAGCAGGCGATGCCTCCTCTTCTACTGGCCCAATTCTAGCAGGATTGCCCATGTTCAATGAGGAGGAAACCATCGGAACTGTTGTCACGATGACGCTGCCCTATGTCGATGGCGTTGTATGTGTTGATGATGGCTCCTCTGATGATTCAGCACACGTTGCCTCGATTGCTGGGGCTATTGTCCACCATCATCGAGTAAATCGTGGATATGGGGGCGCTATGAAGACCCTATTCCGGCTTGCCCGGGAGGAGNATGCTCGGGCTTTGATCATCTTAGATAGTGATGGTCAGCACGACCCCAAAGATATCCCTAAACTTCTCGAGCCAATTCACGAAGGTCATGCTGACATCGTCATCGGTTCACGATTCATCGGAGAAGTTCGCTCAGAAGAGATGCCAATCTACCGGAAACTGGGTATCAAAGTGATNAGCGCAGCTTCCAATCTCTCTTCAGATCTAGATGTTGCTGATACTCAATCTGGTTTCAGGGCATTTGGCCCACGTGCTATTGATCGCCTGCGATTCGATAAAGAAGGAATGGAACTCTCACTAGAGATACTTGATGATGCTCGTGAGAAGGGCCTGGTCGTTGAAGAAGTGAGTACAGTAGTACGATATGATGTGCCAAAGGGATCGCGCTTCACGGCAATCTCACATGGCTTTGTGGTCCTCTCCTATGCTCTAATGACCTTGTCTCAGAAGAAACCCCTGCTTGTCTTTGGTTTACCTGGCCTTGGTTTCTTAACAGCAGCTGTTGCACTCGGGATGCGGACTGTTAGTGATATTGCCGATTTCACTCCGTTACAATTCACACCTGGGCTCACAGCCGTGTGGATTGGTGTTTTCGGCATTGCACTCATGTTCACTGGCCTGGTCTTACAGGGGGCTAGAGGTCTGATTCATCGCCTCATTGTGCGAGAATTTGGCATTGAATGAAACTTACAGAGCAATCTTTCATGCAGAATGAATCGAAGGTCCTACCGTGGCAGTCAAGGATCAGGTTGAATCGGCTGCTAGGGCAGTGCACAGCACAGTAGCACGGTCTCCAGCAGGTGTATTGGGCCTGATGCTTTCTATCGGCCTTCTATCGGGACTTGCAGCAGTAGATTTTTCAGAACAAATAGAGGATGGAGTGGAGATATATCTTCCAGATGGTGCTGAATCTACACAACTTCTCTCAGAGGTCCGTACCGAATGGACAACCGATGTTGTCATTGTCTATCTTACCACGACCAACAAGGAACTCGGAGGCGGCCTTGGAGAGAATATCACTGATGTCCGAGTTCTTGAGGAAATGAGTCTAATCGAGGGGGATGACCATCCTTCCAATACTGGGATGGACTTCGACCGCACAGACAGAGGCCGGATGGATGGCATCATCTGGACACTCTCAATCTCTCAGGTCATCAAAGAAGCCAATTCATCACAGGTTCGTTTCAGAGAAGCAAGTTGTGAACATGTCGCTGAGGAACGCCTTCCTCTCTTTGATTGCAGTACTGTTCAGTTGGAAAATGATGCATACACTATCCCTGATCAGGACCGGGTTGACGATATCGTTAGCCAGCTTTCAGATTCTCTGAGTGGATTGGCCGTTGACACAAATGAGGATGGAATCTGGGATACTGCATCCATCAACTTCGGTGTCATTAGTGATTGGGATTGTGAAGGTTGTCTAACTCCGTATCTTGACGACCGAGCCTTTGTTTCTGAATTGGAAAGTCGTCTTGATTCACGCAGTGACACTACTACGATTCCAATGGAGGTGACTGGCCTTAACACGATTCTCCAGGACATTTCAGACAGGATATATCTCGATCTTGAAAAGCTGATTCCCATCTCACTGCTTTTCGTCTGCCTAACAATTGCCTTGCTCCACCGTGATGTGAGAATCGTTCTGATTTGTGGAGTTCCAGTCGTGCTCAGTCTTGTCGTCACACTCGGCCTAACTGTGGCTCTTGATATTCTGCTGACTCCAATGATCATCGCTGCTGCGCCACTTCTTATCGGCTTAGGAGTAGACTATGCTCTACATCTTGCAAACCGTATTGATGAGACACGCAATGAATGGATTGCTGAAGGTCGATTCGATGACCCTTGGGATTTTGAAGGGCTCGTGGAAGCTAGTGTACATGCAACGATGACTACTGGCAGGGCAATCACCATTTCTGCCCTGACAACGTCAATCGGATTTGGTGTCCTAATTCTGCCCATGATTACTCCTGTCAGGCCAATGCGAACTGTCGGCCTCACCTTAGTTGTAGGAATCCTTCTCGATCTCGTATTCACAATCCTTCTGGTGCCTCTCATGATGCGTCTTCTGAAGTATCAGCGTGGTGCTCATGATACTAAATGGACGCTATTGGGCGAGACATCTAGGCGAGGATGGATTCCGATTATAGTGGGGGTTACTCTGGTAAGCCTGTGGGGTGCAGGCATGATTGGTGAACAACTCTCTAAACCGATTACTGCAGCTGATGAAACTCCTGATAACATCCCTTCTATGGAAGCAATGATCAACTATTCCAGTGAATTTCAGTCGGGCCAAATATCGATGTATATCATGGACGCAGATGAGAGGGGTAGCACCAATGGGACGACTGCCATACGAGATGTCGCAGTTCTTGACGCCATGGATGAACTAGCAGCAGATGTGGGGGAGGTGCCTGCAACCAATACTACTTCAGCCGTTGATTTTCTGAAGAGCATCAATGTGGAACTAGATCTTCAGGTACAGAAGGTCAACATGAGTCTCTGGGAACTGATACATCACGAGTGTTGGGAATCGAATGCGCCGCAATGTGCCCCTTGGCTCATCTTCGATGCTAGTGATTCACAGGGGCGGGCCGGTTGGAGAAGCACCTTCGTAGACATCGCATTCGATACTCTTTCAGAGGAAGTGCAAGCACTTCTCTTCAATGATGATGAAACCAAGGCACTAGTCTATGTGAATCAGAGATATATGAATCTCGATACTGCTTCAGGACTACGCGACCAGATAGACGTCCTACTTGATTCTGGAGTCGGCCTCCAAGGAGTCGAGGTGTCAAATCTTACTGGAGGACTCCCAGTATCTCTTGATGTCAACAAAGGAGTTCATGATGCTCAAAGCCGTACGACTGTCTTGACATTGATTGTCTTGACAATTGCCCTCACGGCTCTGTATCGTTCAATTCGCCTAGGTCTGATGATCATGGCTCCTGTGGGTCTGATTGTGCTTTGGCAACCGCTGCTCATGTGGCAGGGAGATGTGAATGTGAATGTCTTCACCGCCATGACTGCGACCATTGTCTTTGGAATAGGGGTGGATGATGCAATCCACATTGCTGATAGGATTCGCGAAGAAGGTGAAACACCTGAAGGGCTACAGCGAGCTGTTGAACGCACTGGTCAAACCGTCTTTGAGACATCAGTCACGACTATGGTTGGACTATCAGCTGGTGTGTTATTCCTCTCATTCCCCGGTTTGCAGAATTTCTTCGGACTGATGATGGCCCTCATCGGATTAGCTTTCTTTGCAAGCGTCATCGTTCTTCCTTCACTTGTCATCGCTGAGCGCAACCTCGTCTCCCTCATTCGGAATCAGGGCCCTTGGGAGACAGATGAGGATGAAATAATTCTGACAGGCGGTGAGCCTATGGATGCTGAACTCGTGAACGGGTGATTCAAGAGCGATGAGCCTTTGTGAAGTGTGGGGAGCAGGAGGACCACTTACGGAGCATGCTCTGAGGAAAGTCCCCTCTTCACGTGCAGGCGGCCAGATGAATGATGGGATCGGAGACGGTCGAATCTGCTGCAGACACGGACCGACACACAGTCAATGCTGTGAACCCATCCGGGGGAGTTCTCTGTGTGGGCGTTGAGACGAGCAGACCCGCTGAAGCGAGCCGAAGCAGTCCCGTAGAGTGGCACGGTGAGGGACGGGTACGGCGCTGAGTTGAATGTGGTCACCCGGTAACGGGGAACAGAAAGGGGCTTACTCCCTGCACCCCACTTACATTCTCAGCGGAGCTTATGGCGTGACACGTCGCGAATCTCGTGGGAAAGGAATGACTTCTCGGATGTGATCGGCACCGGCAAGCCAAGCACATACTCGCTCGACACCCAATCCGAACCCTCCGTGTGGTACTCCTCCATATCGGCGGACATCGATGTAGAACTCGTAGGGCTCACGTGGCGTGCCTTCCTCATCGATACGTTCTAGGATCTCCGGCTCAGACCATGTACGTTCTCCACCACCTATGATCTCACCATAACCCTCGGGTGCGAGTAGATCATGGCACAAGACGTACTTGTCGTCATCAGGGTCGGGTCGATGATAGAATGGCTTGGCAATGCGAGGGTAATGTGTGAGGAAATGAGGGACATCAAAATCCTGTGTGAGAATCTTCTCTTTAGAATAATCAAGATCCTCCCCCCATTCCACATCGACGCCTTTTGCTTTCAGCCGCTCAATAGCCTCGTCGTAACGGATTCGTGGATACGGCCGATTTGCAAATCGCTCGATGAGCTCGAGATTCCGACCCACAGATGCAAGCTCCTCACTACGCTCATCGAGTAGTGTTCTCGCAATGTGTTGAACAAGGGCCTCACCATGTTCCATGATCTCCAAATTACCTGCCCACGCTACTTCCATCTCAGCATGCCAGAATTCTGTCAAGTGTCGTCGAGTTCGGCTCTTCTCAGCACGGAATGAGGGGGCTATGGTATACAGGCGCTCAAGTGCTGGCATTGCAGCTTCAGCGTACAATTGCCACGATTGCGTCAAGTATGCTTTACGCCCGAAATATGGGACCTCAAACAAGGTGCTTCCTCCCTCAACGGCACCTGCCACAAAGGACGGAGCTTGGTACTCGATGAAATCACGGTCACGGAAATAGGTGTGAATCGCTCCGAATACTGTTGACCGTATCTTTAGCATCGTTGTCATTCGACTTGTGCGAAGATAGAGGTGGCGATGATCAAGTAAAAATTCTGTTTCACCACCCTCTGCGGCCTCCATCGCTGATTCGGTGATAGGAAATGGTCGTTCGGGATCAACTGGGCCAACAATCTCTGCATGTTTAATCTGAATCTCATGCCCATGTTCTCGATCTGTCGAGATGACATCTCCCTTGACGATTAAACTGGTCTCGATTAGAGCACCTGCTAGCGCGTCAAACATCTCACTATCAAGTACGTCCTGTTTAGCTACACATTGAATGGTGCCTGTAGAATCGCGAAGCACAATGAAGCGAATCTTGTTTGACCCTCGGGTCCGGTAGATCCAGCCGCTGAGTTCGACTTCCCCACCGTCGTGAACGCCTGCAAGGATGCTTTCGATGTAATGTTGCTTCGACATCTGACCTTATCCTCAGAGGTGTCAGGGGCTGGAGCATTTCAAGCGCACCGGTGCGCGCAGTTACGGGTCTGACGGGGTTCGAACCCGCGGCCGCCCGGTTAAGAGCCGGGTGCTCTACCTGACTAAGCTACAGACCCGGCGTTGGGATTCCTAAGCGTCTTTTAGCGGTGACGGCGGCTGAACTCGATGGTAGTGACAGTGCCATCAGTTTGACCTAAGATTGCAGTGTCCGCAATGTCGATGAAGAGACCTACGTCGACAACGCCTGCGATGTCGAGCAGAACGGAACGAGTTGAGGCGGGGTTGTTGATACATGGGCCGAAATGTGCATCAACAATCATCAGACCGTGTTCATCGACACTAGGTCTTGGAGGAGCACGCAACCCCACATCTCCTGGACAGATTTCTGCAATCCGTTCAATTGTGACCTCGTGGGCATGTGGAAGCACAAAAATTGGGAGGGGGAATGATCCGAGTACTTCGACATGTTTGCTGGGAGTTGCTATCACGACGTAATGTCGGGCAGCCATTGCAACAATTAGTTCGCGTACTGCTGCCCCGCCACCTCCTTTGATCAATTGTCCAAGAGGGTCTATCTCATCTGCACCGTCGATGACAATGTCGAGCACGCCTACTTCCTTGAGTTCAAGAACCTGAAGTCCGCCTTCCTCAGCTTGCTTCTGAGTGACTTGGCTTGTAGCGACACAAGTGATGTCTAATTTTTCTATTCGCGATCTTTCAATCAGTTCGTCTACCAGAAATGCGGCGGTGGAACCGGTCCCAAGACCGACTTTCATTCCACTGGTGATGAGTCCGGCAGCTGCTCGCGCAGCAGCCTGCTTTCCGGCAGTCATGGACATGACAGATGATGCTGCCTAATGAGGTCAACCGACCGAAGATGAAAAAGGACATCTATTCTCCAGATGGCCATGGAGGGGCGATATGTCCGCATGACATGCCTCGTGGGCCTTTCCCTTATCTTGTCTGCTTTTACTTCAATCATGGAACAAGAAAGGGAATCACACGCTTCCTCAAGAATGGCTCATTTGCCCTCGAATACGCCGCAGACGACGGGTCAGGTGACCGTATCTCTTGAACATCCTCAGATAAGTGAGGGGGACTCATTCGCACCCATTGTGCCAAGCGAGCATTGGATCAAAGTCACCTCGTCTCATTCACACTCTGCTGATGAGACTCCTACGAGAGTGCATGTGCGCATAGGGACGAACCTCAACCTTGTCGAGATATGGTGTCAGATCTCGAATCCAGAGGTATTGGTCTCTACCGATCCCTCTCTCGTCATATGGCCTGAAACGGAGGCTTGTGCAGTCACCATGTTCTCTGACAACTCCCTGAGATCAATCATTCGCTTCCAGTTGAATGGATCCTGGCAGGATGCAGAACAAGTCAATATTTCCTCGTTCCTTCACGTTGATGACGGAACTCCTAACGGGGCCGACAGCACACCACGTACGACAGTCATTGGTTCGAGTAACAGCGTCCAAGGATACGAAGGTGATGTGGTTCTACTTCCTCAGCCATCAGGCCCATCTATGATGCCGTGGCTGGTTGAGCGAGAAGATGGCTCTTTTGTCCAGCTCTCTCAGGCCTATCTGCGCACTGGAGAAGTTGTGAAATCTCTCGTCACAATTGGTTTTGAGAATGACACATTCATCCGCTCACCGAGGAATCATTCGGTCAAAGTGAGTGTAATCATTGATGGTGAAGAAATTGCAAATACGACAGAGATCTCGAATGGTCAGGCAATAGTAGAATGGGTCGTCCCTCCTCGCCTTGGGCTCATCCAGGCTCAAGTACTGCTCGAACCACTCTATGGAGGTTCCATGCATGATCCAGATTCAGGACGTCTCGCTCTCATCGTTGACGGGAGCCGCCCTACTTTGATTGATTGCGATATTCCTGCCGCAGGTCACCTTCCACGCGATACCCGTTCAGTCCGTTGTGAAGTGGCTGACCTTCCAGTTCTGCCTGATTCGTTGTCGCTCAACCTCTGGAGAGAATGGAAAGACGACCGTGCTCCATTCAATTCTGAACCTGATGCCGATGAGTGGGAGGTATTGACAATGCCTCTTGCTTTCGTAGAGAATTCCACAGTAGGCAACTATACTGCAGATTGGTCTGATCTTGGTGGTGACATCGGTGAACTTGTTTTTGGATATGTGTCCGGTTCTGACATCGCTGGAAATCAGGTACGCAATGGTGGTTCTGCTGATTTTGGCGATCACGTATTTTCGTACAAGATCGGAGGAGACCTTGACCCGGAGGTTGACGCAGATGCAGGCGTTTGGTCTGTGGTCAGCAGTGGCACACCCGTGACCTTGACAGATCCTTGGATGCATCCAGATCGTCGCTATATCTTCAATATCGAGTTGCGGGATCAGAACGGTTTCGTCGATTTGAGAAACCTGACTCTAGGATTGGACGATGACGCAGGAACTTCAGATATCGAATGGGACAAGGACGGTTGTCATGTCAATCGAGCGTCGATTACTTTGCACAACTGCACTCTTACAGCTCCTACAGGAGGGCTCAGTGTATATGCCACTGACATGCTGTTCACACTTGAGATGTCATTTTCACCATCATTCCTAGCAGATCGCGCTGGTAGTTACACGTATCCTGTCATTTCGGTGAGAGATGCTAGCGGGCGTGTAACCACTCAGGAATTAGATGCTGCAGCTTGGCGGGGTTCGTCTGAGGTTTCCATCAATTCCGATTCCCTGCTGATTGAACAGATAGGTGGTTTGATCGAAGGAGATGAAATTTGGATGAGGAGTGGTCGTACCATTACTGCACAGGGTTCTGTACATTGGCTAGGTAGTGAATTGCCTCCGGTGGAACCGTTGCAGGTTCGAGGAACTCTGGGGAATGTGGAAAAGATTGTGCTGACTGAAGGAGGAGTGTTCATGATCAATCTCACTGCACCGGATGTCGATGCGATGCTCCCGCTCCAGTTCGATCTTGTCAATCTTTCAGAGGGTGTTGAGGACCTCACTGTGGTCGAACAGATGCGTTCATGGGTCACCGTGGATGGAACCAGCCCGATTCCTACCGAGATGGTTAGTCCCAGGAGTTCTGCAATTCTGACTCCCGAGGATCTTGTGGAAGGCCTGCGAATCGCCTTTGAGGTTGCAGAGGAGGGCAGGATGGACCCACAATTGATCAAGTTGCGATATCAATTATTCACGATGCGCGATGATCCTGTAGGGGCTTTGGTGGAAGAAGGTGAGATACAATTAGCCGCAACAACCTCTGCACGTGTCGGTGGCAGTCTGCCACTTGTTGGGCTGCTCAATCTCGAAAAGGACCTCCCTCCAAATTTCCGCAAGGACCCTGCTCGCCTAGATGTCTACTTCGAGGGTAGGGATGTGGCCGGTAATTCAGCAGCTTCGAATGAAGCGGGTAGAGGACCAATGGTGTCGTGGACTATACAGCATGATGTTCCAGACATTGATATCCCTCTTGGAGGCCTCGACCTTTCACGTTCGGGGGTCGTCGCAGTTCTTGATCCTGTGACAATCGTTCTGAATTTCAAGAACGTTGGATTAGCATCTGGCCAGGAGACATTCAGAGTTGTTGCCTCCCGCCAGGAAGGAGATCCAGTGGATCTCGAGGGCCTCTATCTCGAACTGGCTGCGGGAGAGTCAGTCCAGAAGCAGGTGAGCTGGTCACCAGATGTGGTAGGGACTTGGAGCATCATCGTCTTCGATGAACAGGATGAGATTGTTGCACAATCCATGCCGATATTCGCAGAAGATACGTCCTCGGTCAGAGAGATTAGTGCACTCTCTGAGGTACATCCTGCCTACAGTGTCGTCATAGTCATTCAATGGGTCCTGCTGGCGGTCATCCTCATTGCGATAGGGTATGTGCGAATGCCAAAGGGACCAAGTTGGTCTGATGAAGAGGAAGATTTCGAGGAATACGAATACAGTTGAGATTCCTTAGGTGTCTGACAGACTAGCCCCACACCTGCCATGCTTGTCCTGAGTTTGGTGCTCTGTAGTACTGCTGTCCTTCATGTTCGAGCCATTCGTATCCATCATTGGCGACATTCCCA
>PAZI01000021.1 GCA_002715545.1 Methanobacteriota archaeon | reverse complement strand
AAGTTTAGTGTTCAGGTGCTGAATGATGATCAGAGTGTCTTTGGGTCGCTGGAGGGGGACTTCCGTTTTCAGACGGCGCTGGATAAAGATGCTCAAGGAAACACCACGAGCTTTATCACAGCATCAGCTTCGGGAATTATGGCATCAATGAGGGTGGGTGCTATTGAGATTGGTGTTAGGGATGGTATGTTTGCATTTAAAATTGGCAGTAGCAGGGAATATGCATTGGTAGCTCAGGGGACAGCGTACTTAGATGGTCCAGATGATTTTGATATCAAATTAACTGGAGACTTTTCCGTTTGGGCAAATGAGTTTGATGATAAAGATGTTAATTTTGGTAATATAAAATTTGGTGATTTAGATGACTTGGGTGAGGTGACGTTCGAGAAGAAAAAAGCTAAGGGCATTGGTAAAGTAAAGTCGCTGGAGAAAAAATTAAGAGATGCAGAAAGTAATATCGGAAGACATTTAGATCTCAAGGTAGATGACTTTTTCCATGTGAGTGGTGATTTCACGTTCGAGAAGAAGAGCGGTACCGTTTCAGTGTATTCGAACGATCAGAATGCGACTGTAGACGTAGATATGATCACAGTGGCGGGTATGGATGTGGAGGCTTTTGTAGGGATGAATGGCCCATACAGGGGGGGCAGCAATGGCGATGGAGAAGACGTTATAAATGAGGATGCCTTGGGATTGAGTTTGAATGGATTACAGTTTGGTTTGGCGCTGATGACGGAGCAGGACAAGGAAGACGGGGTAAAGCGAAAATGGACTACATTGAAGGCTGAGGCAGGTGAGGTTTCATTTGTAGGGTTGAATGATGTGGGGATCTCCAGCAAAAACTTGAAAGTGGAGATAAATAAGGCTGCTCTTGATAAGAGTGTAGTTGATTACAGCGGAGGAAGTGGCAAGCCTTTGAAGATAGAAACCGGGACTAGGAGTGCTAAAAACGCTTGGCCAATAGTATATGAGGTAATGATCTTCGATATGGCTGGTTCTGATGGGGAGCTGTTTAAGGCTTCGGGTGCTAGCTTAGATTTAAATATTGCAGGCTTAGCAGACTTTGAGGCTAAAGAAATTACATTTGAGAAACACTCAGGCCGACAGGAACTAATGGTTGGTGCAACGGGGTTGGTGGCCAGGTTGGGGCCTGATGGTGGTCCTAGGCTGCAATTTAAGGACGGCAAATTTGCAATGTTTCTTCCAGGGAAACAGGAAATTATGCAAGGAGCTACGAGTGGAACACTTGAAAATTTATCTAATGCAATCAAACTAAAACTCAACTCGACAGATGGCGTATTATTCAATGAGAAAATTGATGGTGAGCCGATTGTGGGTAAATATATAAAGTTGAACGATGAAGGGGAAACGCAACTGTATCGGATTAAGACCTATATAGATCAGGGAACCTTGCTGCTTGCAGGTAATACCGAAAATTTGGGTGAATCATTTGATTCATTTGTAGTCCAAAATGGTGGTTATGCGCTGACAGGAAGCGGTCGAGTAAGTGTTACAGGTAGTGACTTTGATGGAATTGCAACAATTGATGGAAGCGTAAATCTTGTTGCTAACACGACTGGTAGTTTGGTCGAAAAGAGCATTAATGTTGGCGGCGAGGATCTTGAGGTTAACTTTTATCAACCGGATTACATCACTAATATTGAGCCTGGGGAACTTGACATTACTCTGAATCAAAAACTTGGTGTTTGGTTGGACCAGTTGGGTTCGGAATTCGAGGGGTGGGCGGAAGAACTGCAGCCAGCGAAAGATAAGGATGGTAACAATGTCACGGATAATCCAATTGCGATGGTGCTCCCCGGGGTTGGTCTTTCTGTGAACGAACTTGTCGGTCTGGACAAGGTTCTCGATATCGGTAAGTACGTACGTCACTACATGCGTAGTTATTATTCACCTGCTGATTTAGACAGTCGTGAATATGATGGGTATAAGGATTTTAATCAGGATGACGATATCAAGCTGCCTTCTTATGTGAGAGATGTTCCTACAATGAACGAGCTGAAGGATTACCTTCACGAGAATTGGCTCCCGAATTTACCCGGTCCATTAAGAGAAGGATTGCATATTGATTTTAGTGACCTTGGTGTTCAGTTGAGTTTTAAGGGGCAAGCTGAATACAACCGTTCGTTGGAGCTTGATTTTGCAGAAGATCTAGAAGTGATAGGGGTGGAATTTGATTCTGATGCAAAAGTTGACCTAAAAATAAAGGCGGACATCGATTTTGACCTGGAGATCGATTGGAAGAAGGGAACCGGCCTTTTTAAGCTGAACACACTCGGGATCAATGCAGTTGCAGATGGCATGATCTACTTTGGCGGAACAGTTGGGCCAATGGAAATCAGTGTTGGCAACAAAGAAGCAGGGAAACCTGGAACTGTTAATTTGAATTTGGGAGGCGTAATTTCCAAAGATGATACAGGCAGTTTCAGTTTTGAACCGGCTGCGAATTCGTTTAATGCAACACTGCCTATATTCGCATCTTTTGGTGGCAGTGATCTAGGGGGATCAGCGGAAAATGATCAACCAAGGGTGATCCTAAGGGGTGCAATGTTTGGCAAGGAAAATGGGTTAGCACTGGAAACCCAAAATTTTGACAAGTTTTTGGATTACAAGGGATTGACTGTCGCGCAGATCATCCAAATGTTCCCGACTTTTAGAGATNTGTTGGAGGATCAGGTTAATAGATCAGATTCACTCCTTAAGGAGATTCCTTTTGTGAAGGGCAACTTGAATGAGGTGTTATTGTTTGCGGAAACTTTTAATGAAAATGTTTATAAAAAAATAAATTTCGATAAGCATAGGGAAGATATTGTCGTGGGTTTCAATGGGGNTTTATACGAGAGTGATTCTATTTTTGTAGCGGAAAAAGAAGGGCTATTTAGTCGAGACATGGAGGGCCGATATATATCACTGATCAACAGTGATGGTCGGGTTGGGGAGAGTTACGTCATCAAGTATTGCTTGGGTGAAGTTCAGGTTGATAACGCTGAAGGTTATGGTTCGCTTGATTCAGAGCAGGGCATCCAGGTGCAGAGAACAGGTGCAGCTTTAAGCGCTGGAGATATACTGTACTTTACGGGTGGTGTTAGCTTTACGATTTCAAGGGATGCAGATAAGGGGGCTGTAAAGCTTTATGGTGTTCTGGATGGGGGAAATGGATTGAGCGACAAGCAGAGAAACCTATCAGCACTAAAGTTGGACTATAACAAGGGTGTCGATTCNCCAGCCGTTAAATCTATCAGTTCCTATGTTGTGCATGAATTCAGCGGGGATATCCTCTTCAGCGGGCTTGTAGAGAATGATTTGACTGAGGCCGTGGACACGATGTTCTACAGATTTTCTGCGGATAGGTCTTTGTTTCCTCATAAGGTCACAATCAATAATAATGATGATTACAAGGCGGGGGATCACACGGAAAGTGGCATAAAGGTGGAAAGGTTNGGGTTAGACTTGAGAAGTGGTAGCAAGCTTCAATTTCCCGGTAAGGTTGTTCTAACGCTATCCAAAGATGCTGATGAGGGTTCGGAAACACTTTTTGGAAATTTAGAAGGAGGTCCTTTGGGCAATGGCGATAAAGGAAAGGTGGATGGCTTTTTGGAGGGAAGATACGTCTCTTTGATGGATGAAGGAGGCAACATTGTGAGTTCCCATCTCTTGGTTGAGTGTGTTGATGAAAGCACCCTAAAGTTTAGATTTAAGCCAAGTGGGGATAAGGTTCATTCATTTGTGGTGCACGAAAAAGTATCGAAGATTCAAACCATGCAGGAACTGAACCAAAGCATGGTCGATTATGTGGTTAATTACGGGGGAGAATTATTTGGTGATAACTACCAAATAGAATTTAATCAGGAAGAAAAGATTTTCACCATTGGTTTAAAATTTAAAGGGCAAGTAGATGAGTATTTCGATGTAAACTTTGGTCTGGACTTTGGGGATGCCATGTCGATTTCAGCTGATGCCGAGGCCAAGGTTGTAGCGGACCTGAAAGGTGGAGTTGAATTATTTATCGATCTTGATGGCGGCCTGGTCAGTGATAATAAGGGAGGATTTTTTAAGGGAACGATTGGTTCAGATGGTGGTAATTATAATTTAAGTAACGCGGTTGCTACTAAATTTAGCTCTAAATATTATAGTTTTAATCGGGATGATGTGGGTGAATTCATTTATCCACTGGATAAGCAATGGATTACTGTAGATTTCAGCGTAGGTTATAGTCCNCTTGATTCAGAGCAAAAGATCCAGGTGCAGAAAACCGATGTAGCTTTAAGTGCTGGAGATATTATAGAGTTTACGGATAACATTAAGTTTACACTTTCAAGTGATTCCAAAGCGGGCGCGACAGAACTTTATGGAAAGCTTACGGGTGGTCCCGTGGAAGACTCCAAGGATGGCTCTATATTTACAAAGAAATTGGGTGGCGGTGTTAAGATTGAAAAATTCATCGATCAAAACACAATAGAGCTTGCATGGGGGTTGGAGGAAGGTGATGCCGTGGCATTTTGGCTTGGAGGAGAGAGTGTAGCACAAAATGTTTTAATCCCTGCTGCGACTGATGGTGTTGTGGCTAGCTGGTCTAAGTTTGTTAAGGGAGATGCTGAAGGTAGATGGGTGAAAGAAGATGATAGGGGGTACGATCATCTTGCAGGAGCCACCCTTGTTTTTGATGGGCAACGATTTGAAATTCTCAAGACTTATAGTGATTCGATGTATCTGGATCGCGGAGTTGAAAACAATGACTCTGCGCAAGTTGGTGCTCATTTCGAAGTCAATTCAGGCTTAGCCATAGGCATTAAAAATGCCTCCCTTGATGGGGGTGTCCAAATTAAGGTTGAACCAGGTATTGTTGGCAAACTGGGCTTCTTGGAGGTTGGGGCTAAGGGCGATGTGTCTGTTGATGCAACAGCCGCAATTGAAATGACAAGTGACCGATCCGATGATCCGGACAATGGTAAGTTCTTGATCGGTGAGATCGTGAATTTCGAAGTCATGAAAGAAGCCTTCAACCTGGATTTTAAAGGTGAGGCTAAAGCTGAGGTGACAGGCTTCAATGTTAATGGCCTGAGATCTCTTGGCCTTGAAGGTGTCGAGGCTGATTCTGAATCGATGCTGGGGATTTATGTTCAGGATCTTCTTAATTTTGATAAACCGATTGAGAAAGCCAAAAAGCCTAATTCTGAAGACAACAAAATCAGTATCGATTATGCGGGTGGTTATAATAAATCGGCTGTTGAGATTAAGGTGAAGCCGATACTGACAGAATTGAAGAACGGTGAGGAAATTAAGTTTAACGGTGGTGCAATATTTACTCTGAATCAGAACGCTGCGGTAGGTGCCACTAGATTAAGTGGAAAGATAACCAAGGGCGAAAAAATANNTAATGGAGAAGAAGGTGGATCAAGTTCTGTGGTTTATGTGCTACCAAACCTTGGCGCAGATTTTGGATTTGAGAATATTAGCTTCATGGACATTGTTCATGGTTTAAGGTTGGGAATTCAATTTCTGGATCAATCACTGGCTGATCAGTCGTTCTACAACGATCCATTGCCAGTAATAAATCGTTCCTTAAAGGAAGGCTTTAAGTTTGTTGATGATATGGCTGCAAAGGTTGAAGAGGCCGCGGAAGATGAGGCTGAATCAATACAGAAAGTTGAGGAGTATTTAGAAGAGATTCTGAGGATTGACGACAACAATGAGTTATCTGCAGATCAACAGAAATTGAAACTGACTATTGATCCTAAAAATCATGATCTCAAGCTGCACGTTAGGATGGATCAGGCGTATGAGGAATCAGTGCCCTTTGCTCTCGATTTGGGGTCNCTCGCGCCAGGGTTGGAGCTTGGCTCATTGAGTAATATGCTCGGTTCGAGTGGTAATATAGGTCTAAGCGCCGGTGCTGCATTTGTGGCTGATATTATCATAAACTTTAAGGATCCAGATGATATCAAGGTTTCAATTCTAAAAGGTGAAGGTGCAAGCGGGACCCGGGTAGAATTGAGCGCAGGTTTTCAGGCGCATGACCTAGATCTTGGCTTTCAGGTAGGGCCTGTAGAGCTTGGGGTTGTGGGCGGTAAAGCTGTTATAAACAGTAACGGTGAAATTGATAACAAAGAGGGAGCAAAACTTGTTGTTGGCTTGGGCAGCACACTTAAACTTGGCAATTCCCNGGTACAATTAGATAAAGAGAAAAGCACAAATGGTTACGCTATTGGTAGGCAAGATGACGGGATTATTGTGATGCCAATTCCAGAAGCCTTAAGTAAAGGTGATAAGATACGGTTTGATAATAGAGCTCTGTTGACGCTGACTGAAGATGCATCGCAAGGGTCTACGCTGCTTAAAGGGCAACTTTCTGAAAAACATCTGTTTGGATTTGAGGAAGGAACAAAAGTACAGGAGTTCGGGTTAAATGCTGAATTAATTGGCGGTATGGCTGTTGATTTGCCTTTGAGTCTCAATGTGGCTGGAATGAAGCTGAAAGCGGATCCGGTTTTAGTAAATACCAATTTAGAAATTACCAATACCATTGTTGAACCTGAAAAGGGATTGGAGAGGTGGTTTGAGGCGTTGAGCCAGCCAAAGGTAATAATAAATGGATCATACAATTCGGATGACACACAAGTAGAGGTGGATAAGTTGAAAGGCGCTTTGAATGCAGGCGAAAAGCTCCATTTTCAGAAGGGTGAATTCACGCTGAGCGAAGCCGCTGATAAAGGGGCCACAAAACTTTATGGAAAGATTGAAGGAACTCTGGGCAAAGGTGACGACAATTCCGCCATCAATGTGACGGGTCCAACTTTAGAAAGTTTAAAGAAGCGAATAAAGGGTTTCGGTGATTTTTCAATTTTGACTCTTATCAATGATCCAGGTGTCCTGCTTGATGGCGTAGATTTTGCGTTGGGTTCTGTTGAAGATATATTCAAGAGCAGTCTTGCTCATGATATCCCGGTCATCGGCGACAAGCTGTTCTCTGCAGCCTCCTTTATCGGTGAAATGCGAAGTGGTTTTTTGGGAGATTTGCGTAGCAAGCTTGATGGGCAAGGGAAGTTAATAGAAATCACGCGTGAGTCTATGTTTGCAATATTTGGGGAAGACGGCTTACGCATTTTATTGGATAAAAATGGACGTGATGGGGTGACTGTGGATGACATCACTGTTGCTTGGTATAATGAGAATGGAGATTTCATAAGCAATTGGGTCAGTGATGGGGATTTGCCTGACGGGGCTGATGCCATTCAGTTTGATCTTAAGCTGGGAGGAGAAGTAACGATGGATATTCCGCTTGACCTCAATGTCCCAGGGTTCGAATTCAATATAGATGGCGGATTAGAGGCTGAAGTTGGTTGGTCCTATGATTTTGGTTTTGGGCTTTCTGAAAGCGATCGATTCTATCTGACCACAAATGATTTGATTAAAGACTCACCAGCAGAGTTCAAAATGGAAGTGGGTGCTTTCTTAGACGGTGACGGGTTGACCGGGCAACTGCTGTTTTTCAAGGCCACAGTGAGTGACAAAAACTCAGAAAGAAGTGGGGTCAGAGGTGGTTTGAGTCTCGATTACAGTGGCAATGAACGAGGGCGGTTCACATTGGCCGAAATAATGTCGAAACCATTAAAGAAACTTTTCGATGTTGATTTTGGGATAGACGTTGATCTTGATCTTGAAACAATATTGGAGATTGAGGGTGCCAAGGGCATTCCCCAACTAGGTGCGGATCTGGTNGTGGATTGGGGTTGGGATCTTAATAGTGGTTCGCGGAACCATAGTATTTCCATGGAGAACATGCGAATCAATGTCAAGTCGTTGGTTGATGACTTCTTAATGCCCATTGCAGAGCAAATCGAGAATACCCTAAAGCCTTTGGAGCCGGTTATTGATGGGTTGACCCAGAAGGTACCAGGTTTAGATGCGATTACCAGTGACAACACAGTTAAGGGATTAATTAATTTGATTTTAAGGATCAACCGTCAACCAGAGATTGATTGGTCATTTCTGGATGCAGCAAAGAGTATGTTAGAGTTGCAGGACAAAGTTAGAGGGTTACGCGATGGTGGTGGCTGGATTCTGCTTGGAGACATCAAAAAAATGGGGACCGATATGATGAAGTCGGCCGAGGCTACCGAAGAAAGTCTGAATAAGTTAAAGGATACTAAAATAGAACAACCGAAAATACAGCTTCCTAAGAATGCTGATATCAATAAAGGCATGTCTGGTGTCAAGGCAGATGCTAAANGTGGCTCTAAGAAGACTGATAGAGAGGGTTTCAAGGTTCTTCCTTATATCACAAATATAGAAAATTGGATGAACCTCTTAAGTGGTAAAGATGCGACACTTTTCACTTATGAAATGCCAATCCTAGAATTGGGGGCAANTTTCGATGTGACTCTGTTGACGCTTTACTATGGGCCAGCCAACTTAAGGCTTAGTGCTAACGGAGACCTGAAGGGGACTGTCGATCTGGCTTTTGGATTTGACACGCATGGCATCACAAAGGCGATCGATACAGGCAATCCAGTTGATGTGTTTGACGGTTTCTTTGTTGCGGATGTCCCCGTCAATTTATTAAGAGAGAAGTCGGAGTTTACTGATGCAGATGACAAGGATGAGTTCACAATAGAGGCGAGTATAGGGCTTGGTGCGTCGGTTAGTTTGGTCCTGGTCAAGGGATCAATTAATGGCGGCGTTACACTAAATGCGGGAGCGGATTTAGCGGATATAAAGCGTCCAGAGATTGTTAGGGATGATAATGGTCAGGTGGATCTCCCTTCACCAAGTGACTGGATTAGTGATGGCAAGATACGAGGTTCAGAAATAGTAACCATGTGGAATTACGAAGGCGGTGGACTAAAGAATTTGTTCAATCTTTCTACCAAAGCTAATGTTTATGCAGGAGTAAAGGTCGAAGCGGGTGTTGATTTNGGTTTTTGGAGTAAATGGGAGACCCTCTACGATCAGACTATTTTCAGTAAAGAACTGTTTAACGAGCGTTACTATGCTCCCAACCCTCAACCTATACTAGCAGCACAAAATGGTTCCACACTTACATTGAATGTTGGCGAGCGGGCTACAGAACGCAAATATTTCAATACGAATAAAGGTAATGAGAAGATTATTCTGAGTGGCAGCTCGGACAATGAGGTTTATGTCGAGTTTGATGGCTGGTTGCAGAAATTCAGTGGAGTTAAGGAGGTCAAAGCTGACATGGGTGAAGGTGACGACCAATTTGATGCCTCCAATTTGAAAAACAATGTTACAGTCGATGTGAGCGGTGGTGTTGGAAATGATATTTTGAAGGCAGGTAATGGAGGCGGCACTCTTGCGGGTGGAGTTGGCGACGATCAACTGATTGGCGGCGATGGTTCCGATAAGCTTCAAGGAGGTGTTGGAAGGGATACTCTGGATGGGGGCAAGGGAGATGACACTCTCNATGGAGGGAGNGGGCAGGACAACCTTGGAGGCGGTTTGGGGCTCGATACATATGTGTTCGAAGATGGGTTTGGTTTGGATCGATTTGATGATTCAAATGGTGGATTGGTCATGGATTTCTCAAAAATAACAAAGCCAATCGAAGGAACGATAAGGAGTCGTGCGGCGGAGTTCTACTACGACAAGTATAATTCGATTCGATTTGGGCCCAGCGGTGAGTCTTTGACAATCCAGCTGGGCAATGGGCATGACAAGGTCCGGGTGGAGAATCCCCCGAGTAAACTTAATTTGAGAGGTGGGCAAGGAGACGATACTTACTGGGTTGACCAGGACAGCGCATTATCCGGAAGCAGATTAAGCATCATTAACGAGGAGGATGCAGGCTCCGATGAGATTGTTCTGGAGCAGTTAAATGATGCCAACACAATTAGGCTTGATAAGGGCAAGGTTCAGAACGGGAAATTCAAGCTTGAATCGCAAGANGCTATTTTTACGGATAATGATGTTCAAAAATATATTTCATTAATTGATGCCAATGGAAATTTGCTGAGTTGGCACAGGATTACCGCATTTGTTGATGCGCAAACGGTAGAGTTGGGTAACGTTGATGCTCCAAAGTCTGAGGTTTCATTTAACTTGGGCATCAAGTCCCACAATGGCCAAATAAAATTTGAGGAGAGTCAAACAACTACGTATGGCCAAAATGTAAAGCGAGTAGCCTTGATAGGAGGCAAAGCNGTTTATAATCCTNAAACTGAATTCAAACGTAATAACATAAAAGATCATGGCGGTAATGTGTCGGTCACATCGTTGAATGATTCAGGACAATTCAATGATCTAGGTAATGCAGAATACCTACTTGCAGGGAATCAGGTTCGTATTCATGGCAAATTCCAGGCAGGAGGGCTTATTGTCGATTCTGTGAAAGATTTCAAATCGATTGATCCAGTTGTTACTAAAGGCAAGATCGAGATTCATGTGATTAGTAAAAATAAAAACGTCACCCTTGGGAGTAAGNCTTACAAGNCTGGTGGCGNTTACNNTNGTGAAGATTCCATTGAGGTAGTGGNAATTGACTCTGATTTTGATAGTGGCGATAGGATTTACTTCACTGGTGGAGCGGTTTTGGAGNTGTCAGAAAGGGCAATAGAAGGGGATATTATACTGAATGGGGTTTTCAGTGGGGCTAGCCTTTTTGCTGAGGAGACTTCTGTTGACTTTTTCGCTGGAGAGCTTGAAGCCGGTAACTCTGGGTCAATGACGTTGAGTGCTGCGGGAGGGGATGCCGTTTTGGGAGGGGATGTGAAGTCTGAATCTGGATCAATCACGTTGAGTGCGAGTGGTTCGGTGAATCAGAATGGGGACATTACAATTAGTGGGGGTAGTGGTGATTTGAGTGTGACGGCAAGAGGGGGAGCGATAGTGATGGCAGAGGGCAAGAAGGGGCAGAGTGCGGGTGGAGGGATCTTGTATGATGCCAAGACAGATTTTGGGTCAAATGGATTGCAGCATATTCAGAGTGGTTCTGGGTCAATCAAGTTGAGTGCTGCGGGAGGGGATTTAGTGCTTAATAAGGCTGTGGAGTCTGAATCCGGATCAATCAAGTTGAGTGCTGCGGTTGGGGCGATTATCGATAATTTTCCCGGCGAGGATCCTAACATTACTACTAATGATCTTTTAAGCATGACTGCCGCCCGTGGCATTGGTGGTAGCGGAGAATCCGACATTGATACCAATGTGTTTAAATTACAGGCGAAATTGCAGGTGCCTGACTCAGGGGAAGTCAGTGGTGATATTGTGATCGAGGAGCAGGATGCCCTGATCATTGCGGAAGATGGTGTCAATGTTAATTTATCGAGTGAAGGTTTTATAGATATCCGCATTGATGCTGAAGATGCAATTTTGACTATTGAGGGTCCCGTCATGTCCATGAATGGAAATATTTCCCTGATGGCGGATGACATGGACTTTGTTGACGGACAAATCACCGGAAAGGGTGAGTTGTTTATTAGATCCACTCACGATGGTGTGTTTTATTTCTTCGGGTCCGCTGCTGAAGATGGAACAGNTNNAGCTAATGATCTAACCACCTCNGGTTCCGGTTCAGATGCCACTCTTTATCTTTCATTGAGGGACTTGNCGGCCATTAATCGAGGGTTTGAAAAGGTAACGTTTGGTCGAGANCCTGAAACTGAAGCGCATCACCATGATCAGCACAATTTCCATCCATTGAATCCAATGGCCAGGGATGTGTTAATGAAATTCGGCAAGGTCGATGATCTTGAACATGCCGTGGGATTCCCCAATCAAGTCAATGCTAATCATGCTGCGTTTGAGAATCACACTGTCTTTTATGCCGATAAAATGATGTTTGTAGGTGATGTTCATGCTCCAGGTCATCAGTTGGATTTTATTTCAAAACGTGTTGATATTGAAAGAGAAGGCGGTCTTTCAGGAGGTGTCTTTGCCAAGAAAGTTCATTTCGATGTTGAAGGTGAAATAGATGCGATTGCAGGGAAGATTTACGGNGAAGATTTGGTTCAAGCCAATGTTGGTTGGCTTGAGTTAGGAGCTGGATCTGCTATCGAGTCAAGCGACAGCGGTAGCGTCAGCATTGTTGCCGAGACGGACTATGGGGCTCCTACCACAGAAGTTATCATCAACCACAAAGAAGGGTATGCTGAGAGTGATAGAGTCACGTTAAATCAGCGATTAGAGCAGAGCGTGGATTTAGCGGAATTCGATGTTGAAGCAATAGGCGCTACGCTGCCTCATGGAAGCAAAATATTTTTCTATAATGATTCTTATATACAATTATATAAAGAGGCCGAAAAGGGAGCTACAGTAATATATGGGGAATTTGTTAATGGAGCCGGGGGTGGCTCGGGTGGTGGGCTTTATAAAGGTAATATTGGATTAAAAGAGCGCACAATTCGAGTCGACCCAATTCATAGGCCCATAAGTCAAGGTGAGGGGATTTGGTTTAATCGTGGAGGAGCACTCTTTCGGATGACTGCGAGCGCCAGTTCGGGTGATGCTTTTTTGACTGGAACGCTTGATTCATCGGTTAAAGATGGGGAAGGTTCGGTTGACTCTTCAATTAAAGTCAGCGGATCAATCAGTGGCAACAGGATTAGTCTCAATGCAAAAGACAAATCGATTGCTGTAGAGCAGCAAGAAGATAAGGGTAGTTCTCCCAAGATTATCAGTGAAGGAGATGGAGGTATTATTGAAATTATATCTGCAGGCAGTGTTAACATTTCGAGTGCTGAGAGTGTGGTTCAGTCAAGTGGTTTAGGGAGCATAATAAATATTAAAACTGGCGATCACTACGACTTGCTTGTCAATGGTAAGATTGCTGCAGGAAACGATAATTCGGGCAAGGATGCCAGTGTCATTCTGGAAGCTGGACAACGAATTACAATTGATGTCGGAGCGGTTTCCGCTTCCAAGTTAATTAAACTAAAATTCATTGAGGAGCCAGGTGGGGACGATGAGGGCCTCAGCTTAAAGGTGACTCCATCGGGTGGGCTTGCTGCATATGGAAATACAAGTGATAATTCTGCAAGCCTTGTCGATATCAATGCAGAGGGTGGGGTTGAAATCATGGGTAATGTGATTTCTGGCGGCCAAATAATTTTGAGCTTTGATGATCAAGGAAAAGTAGCATCTAAGGAAATAACATGGTCCAACAATTCCGTTGGCGAAGTTCATGTCACTTCAAAAGGCCAAGCCTTTATCGGTGGAAATACGACAAACATTGATACCAATGAAAACATCCAGACTGGTGGGCATGTTTATGCGTCGGACTTGGTGCGGGTGGCGGGTGGGTATGATGTGCTTTATCAATCCAGGAGTGATAATTATGAGGTATATTATAATCCAGGTTTTGAATTTGGTGATGAGATAGATTTATACCGAGGTGATGCGCTGCTTAATGAATTCTCGTTTGAGGCCTATGGGAATGGGGTTGACTCTGATGCTACAGCAATCTTGAGGATTTATGCCAACGACGGTGACCATACCTTCTTTCACGGAAACAAGAAGCCCGGGACACTGCTTTATACCAGCGAGTTGATCGGATTGAAGGATGGGTATCAGACCTACAAGGTTTCAGGGATTAACAATAAGCTAAGTGCTAGCCTGCCCGAAACGGTAACGTGGACAGTCGATTTTGGTGCAGAAAAGAATATAGGTTTATTGTTTGGTGGCAATGATGTCGTCGGCAAAAATCTGAATGCCTTTTGGCAGAAGGATGGTGCAGATTGGGCGCCATATCAGGCCGATAATGCATCTGAAAAGACAGAATTTATAGCCAAGATTACAGGTGCCCCCTTGAATGGTTCGACAGGGCTTAAGGTGCATGCTGCTAGCGAAATTGTTACCAACAAGGCGTCCAGCAGGATTCATCTTGTAAGTGCATCTGGAGCTGCAGAGGTGGATGGAGTGATCATGCCGGGAGGCAAGGTCATGAACCACTATGATGGCAACGGGGCATATCAAGGGGTAACTTTTGATAACTTTGGAGGACGATCAGAGCTCTTGATACAGGCACAACAAAAACTAACGATAGGAAGGCAAATTGCAGCTGGATCTTCGGTTCTTCTTATTGGTGGGGATGAACGATCGGCATCCCCAAAGAGTATTGATCTTTATGGTACAGCTAGAGTTGAAACCTGGGCAGATAATAGTCGTATTGAGCTAAGGGGTACATCCCCTATCGATATACAGCCTAAAGGTTATACTCACGAGTTGATTGCAGAAGGATTTACATCTTCCTTTGATTCCGTTTTGGAGCAGGATGTGAATATTCAACTTTGGCTGGACAAGGATGGTGGAACCATTGGTTCTGTAAGCGTCTCACAAGAAGAGAGTAAAGATAATGAATCTCTTGAGGATTTGGTTGTTGATCTAAAGAGGGCAACTGAAGAGGCGGGTTATTCCAAGACCGACATTGATGTCGGGATAAGAAACGGCCGTCTATTGTTTGCTTCTTTCCACGATTTTGAGCTTCTTCGTTTCGATTCTTCAGGCACATCGTTGGGAGAAACAGTAGCTGAAGAGCTTGGCTTTTTAGGTCTTAAGGATGGAAACTTGAGAGCAGTAAAATCTTACAGCATTGCGGCGCAGGGTGTGGGTTCAAGTGTGATACTTGGAAGCTCGGATGGTAAAAATGGCAACTTTTCCATCAGGGCACCAGTCGTAGCACATTCAGAAATCATAGTGAATAGTGGCCCTTCTTCAAACAGCGTAGGGTTTGAACTGACAGCCAGCGGTTTGCTGGAAACCAAGGCTGGGTCAATTATTTTGCATAGTGATGAAAGTTGGAATCTGCAAGGGAGCCTCATTGCCGGTGGTGATGGTTCTGACGTGATTCTATCGAGTGATCAGGGGCTTCGGATTGATGGAACAATCATGGCCGATGATGAAATTAGAATTTCAGTTAATGATAAAGAGGAGAAATTAAAAAAGAGCATTGAGATTGATGGAACGGGCCGTTTGGCAACCACTGGTTCAGAGGGTCGCATAGTAATCAACGGAACAAATGATGTCTGGATCAACAGTCGTTTGGGACACTTGCAGTTAGATTTTCCGGTAAGGGCAAGTAGTGCGAAATCTTATGAAATAGGAGATCATGGTAATTCAGGGATCAAAGTTGATGTTGTCGAGTTTGATCTCAAGGTTGGAGATAAGGTTCGATTTGTTGAGGGTGGTGTTTTGACGCTTAATCGAGATGTCAAATCGGGTGAGACCACCCTTTACGGCAGATTAGATTTTGCCACGATAAGAGCAGGGGAGATTGCTACAGCGGTACATACTACCGATACATCATCATTGGAGATTAATTCAATCAAAGGCAACCTGACCATTGCCAAGGAGTCTGGCGTACTTGAATCGTCTGGTCGAATCGAATTGGGGGCCAGATCGGTCAATATGTCAGGTCTCATTACGGTGCATGGCTCTAGTTCAGAGATTGGTTTGGGGCGTTTGGGTATGGAGGTTGTCCTGTCTAATGGTCAAGATTATGTCTTGGGGAATGATTATGTGAATCCAGGTAGGGGTATCAAGGTGGAACCGCTTTCAAGATCTCTCAGGTCTGGAGACAAGGTTTTCTTCAGTAATGGTGGGGTCCTGGTTTTGGTTGAAGATGTTGCCAAGGGGGCTCGAGAAATCCTGGGTGAATTGATTGGTGATACCGTTAAGGGAGGAGATTCAGGTGTGGTTAATTCCCAATACCTGAAGCGTGAAAATAAGGCATCATATCACCCTGACTTTGATAACTATTTAGTCCATATCGGGGCAGCTGAAGATGTCACGATATCTGGAGCCACGAAATCCGCCAGTTCCATGCTCTTGGCAGCTGGGGGCGAGATAAAGCTATTCAACAATACAATTGAGGTTGCTCCTGATTCGAATATTTCGGCGAATGATGTCGAATCTGAATATCGAGTCCATGTTTTATCTGATGGTTCCCTAAGGCTTGGCCAGATTGGTATATCAGATGGCACTGTTCCGGGTCCTGATGGAGATCCAATTTCAAAAGGTGTTTATTACCCGCAGGCTACACTAATCAATGCAGATAACGAAGTGTTGATCCAGTCAGCGGGAACGATATGGATTGGGCAAGGTTCAGATGTTGCAACAAATGTGAAAGGCGGTACGGTAAATATCGAGGCTGCTGATGGATTTGATTTACGTGGATCAGTTCGAGCTGGTGTACAGTATGATATAGGGGGTGCGACGGCTGATAATGTTGATTTAGTTGCTACTGCAGCAAGTGGGGGTGTCAATATTGATGTCAGGGGGCAACTTCTTTTGGGAGGGGCCGAACAAGCGGTTGGCAATGGTTCCGTTGGGGGTCTTATCATTGCATCAGATTGGGTGGATATCAATGTAGAGGGTGGGGTTGCTCATCAAAAGGCATTCGACATGAATGCAAAGAGTGGGATCTTGACCAAGGCAAAGGCTGGTAGTGGTGAATCGAGCAGTATCAATATTTGGGCCGATCGCCATATCAATATAGATGGTGTATTGAAGTCCCATGATTCGGGTTCCGATGTTTCGGTGAACAGCGAGTCGGGCGTCGTTTTAGTTGGGGTTGGAGGTCATGTTGTGGCTGATGATCGTCTCATTGTTTCACAAGGGTTAAGGGTCACTATAAACAGGCCAGATGGATATTATGAGGCTGGAGACTACTCCGAGTCCGGGATCTCGGTGGATTCGATAGGCAGATCATATAGAAGTGGCCAAAATATTGAATTCGAGAAGGGGCAAAAGCTTGTCCTGAGCGCCGACGCTAATTCGGGAGATACAATATTATACGGCACTCTTTCCGCCATCCTCAATGACGACGATGCAGAGAAGTTCAGGTTGAACTGGGGCGCCTTGACGGCAGAAGTCAGCGGAGTGAGAAAACTTTCAAAACTTCCCGCTTTTAGTACGAACTCTAATCCGAAGGCGGTTGCACATACTGTCGATCCGCACCCCTACCAGACCGGTGACATTGTCCAATTGAGTGGGGCCACCGGGGATAGTGCGCCTATCTACAACCGCTCCTTTGTGATTACCCGGAATGGGGATAATTCATTCTATTTTGATGTTCCGGTGCACGCATCCAGCCATGGATCGGGATCTTTGCATGCTGTTCTGTTTCGTGAGGAGGGTGTGTTTGTGGGCGCCAATTTGCAGCAGCCTTCTGTTACGGCTTTGGAAGACTATTCGAAAGTTAACGGAAGTATAAAAGTTGATAAGATCAACTCATCGATTGAGGCAGGTCAAATCATATACTTTTCAAGTGGTTCGATTACATTAACAAAGCCAGCAAACAAAGGTTCGGATGTTCTTTATGGTGCACTTGAGGGAGATATCAAGAAGGGCTCTGTCAGTAATAGGGGAGGGGTATTGGATGCGAGTTCGAAAGGGTCGATTTTGGTGTCAACGGTAAATGGCCACATCACAATGGCTGGCACTGTTGGTCAACTCTCGCCGGATGCATTTGCAAAGGTTCCCGAGGTGCTGATTAGTAGCGTTTCGGGCGATCTTTCAATCACAGGGAATCTCAACGCATCAAGACGCATAGATCTGAATGCGCCCAATATATCAGTCTTGGATGAGGCCAAGGTATCAATTGGACAAAATAGCAATCAAGAACTGCAGTCTACGGATCGACTTCAGGCTACATCTGTAGGAAGATTTTTCGTGGATAGAAGTCAAACGACCAAGGCGCGTGCGAAGGTAACTTCAGGAGTGCCTATTGAGGTGTTAGCTTCAGAAATCATTATTGAAGGGGTTATTGAGACAACGGGTTCAATGCCGCGACGCATGCTTCTTAATTCCACGGGCGATGTGTCCATTTCGGGTGATGTTGTGTCTTCAGGCGATATAGATGTTCGAGCTGGAGTAGATGCGCAATGGGGGGCGACAAAGTTGGTTGAAGGTGAGATTAAGGAGGAAGAGCTTTCGTCTGCGATACTCAAGATATTTGCGAGCGAGGGGGCGGCATACCTTGAAGCTGAAGGCGATATTAACCTTATTGCCGGTTCAGATATTTCTATTTCTGGAGATGCGGATCTGTCGGAGGATCTACGCAACTTACCTGAACCTGATATTGTCGAAAAAACCAAAACAATACAGCGCATTACTGGATCCAGAGATGTGCAGGAATTGAATGATAAGGGTGATCCGATATTTGAAGATGTTGAGGTTTATGTATGGGAGCCAACTACACTTCTTCGTCAGGTAGGCTATGTAGATGTTAAGGCGGGAGAATATTGGTACACGATGGATGCTGCATTGCATCATGCAGGTTTTGTTAAGAAAAGTAGTATCGAAAGTGAAAGTTTTGATATCACACCTACCAAATTGAACGGAAATTCGAGGTTGTCTGTAGATGGCGCTGAAGAGTTAAGATTTTATTTTATACAGGGAAAAGGGGGGGATTACGAAAATGGTACTATACCATTCGAGGGTTCGGTTAATCCGAACACAATGTTCCATGAGCTAGGTCAGGCTGATCAAGATGCAGTTCTTGAACATCTAGGCTATAGTCGTGTATATAATTTCACGGTAGATAGTATAAATTATAATTCCATCTTTGATGGGCAAAGTTATGTAAATAAGTGGGGTGAGCTTAAAAACCAAGGAGTTACTGTTAATCATATTAGTGGCTATGCCCAAGGAGATTATACTAATTCAGGTATAGTTGTAGATGAACTAACGGTTCATATGGGTATTGGTCGGGAGGTTGTTTTTAGCGATGGCCAAATATTTAAACTAACTCGTGAATCAGAGCCTGGTGATACTAAGCTTTACGGATATCTTTCGGGTGTGCTTAAAGATAATGATGTCGCTAGCGATTTTGATTGGAAACAAAAATGGGATACTGAAGTAAATAATAAATATAATTTGAAATATGAGTATAGGCAGCTCAAAGATCACTCCGAAAATTCCAAATATTGGGTAGGTATGCCGCTGTATGCATGGGATGGCTTAAACAAGCTCAAACTGCTTCCTTCATCTGATGGGGATGGGGCTATGAATAGAAATGGAGAAATTAAAACAAATAGTATAAATGGAGGGTACTATCAAGATAGTATGCCAGTCACGTTTGAGCAAATTACATCGCAGAATATCAAGCAGGCGGTGCCTCGTAATCCAAGTGTAGGTGATACATATAGAAGTGATTATGATGGAGCAGGGATAACCTATGACATTAAATTAGATGCGCAGAACCAACAAAATCGAACATTTGTTGTGCCTTTCAATGGCTTTAAATTCCCTGCAACAAACAATAGTTATCCTCAAGAGTTGAATGAGAAGATTTACGGCTCAATGATTGTCGACTTCGGTGATTTATCTGGAGACACCAGTTACGAGTTCTTCTTCAAGGCGATCAAGGAGACCTCAGGGGGATCGGGGTCAACGGCGATAGCTGGAAACAATGCCTTTGCGATTAAGCTGGATCAGTGGAATAGAAAAGGGGTCTTCGGCACGACTGCATTTGGTGTTGCAGACAATGTTTTCACAGCTGTCGAGGGTAAGAGTGTTGCATCTGTCTTCGATCGCGATGTCCATGTCGTGGTCGTGAATGACGTAGCCGCGGGGGAAACCCGCCTTTATGTGGATGGTGACCATGTGGGCGTGTTGGCTGGAAACTTTGAGCTTGCTGGTGAGTCCAGGGTGATGGGGGCGCAAATCAGTGCCAATACAGATACGATGGGTGCAGGAAGTGTCATGCACAAATGGGCTACCTACAATGTCGCCCTTACGGATGCCCAAATTGCGGTTAAAGCTGCGAGTAGAATAAAGTCTGCTAGTTACACATTAAAAACTGAACTAAAGAATCCTTCTGGTAATATGAGTTCAGTAAATTTAAATAATGAGGCTGTGAGCTACACGCCCTATGTAATCTTTCAAGATGGATCAGCGCTGCAGTCAACAAATGATAAGGATTCGAATTATACTTTTCTGAAGGAAGTTAATACTAAATTCGCGTCACCGGGTGAACTCTACACATGGACAGCGGGGGCGGGTGATTATTCGCATACAGACTCGGTTTTCGATTACTGGGAAGATCAGTCTTGGGGTGGTTGGACATCCCGCAGCGCATGGTACTGGACTAATCCGTATGGAACTGACTGGAGTAATGGAAAGTACCACACTGGGGAAAGTAGCTACTACAACAACAAAGGAGGAATAACTTTAGAATATTCGAGTGGAGGTGATCTCGTTTGGTCTAAAAAAATAGGTTCTAATGACGGTGTGGAATGGAAAAGGCATTACAGGTATCATAAAAGCTATGGTGATCCGGATTGGCTTGGTGTTCGGTGGATAGTCAAAGAAGGGTGGCAAGTAGATTTTCAATACAGAGTTAAGCCTGCAGACAAAGCGGTTTATAAGGATGTGAAAAGGTATAAATCTGCCTGGGTTGAAAAAGCTCTCCCAAAAGAGCAATGGGTTGATAAAAAAGCCACTTGGAGTTCGAAATATCGAGATATTGTTATGGGAGCTTCCAAAGCCGATTATGTTTTTAAGTCGCGTACAACAGATATTATAAATAAGAGGCCAAAATACGAAACCTATCAAGGCGAAGTTAAGGTGCTCACGACAGAGCAAAGACCAAAATGGAAGACAGTATGGGATGTGGTAGAAGAAACCATTACGGTTGAGGAAAAAGTTCAAACAAATGAAACTTTTCAATATGGCCACTTTGATGGTCCAACAATTGTTTCAAGAGGAAATGTAAATATAAAATCCCGGGGCGATGTTAATGTTCAGGCATCACTCGATGCAAAGGGCATCACCAGTAATAATTCACAGACAGGAGTTCTAACATTGTCCGCAGCTAACGATATCAAGGTGGCTGGTCTCCCAATCGTTGATAAGGTAGTGAGGGAGGAACACTTTGATTTGAGGCCAACTGTCAAGGCTGCCACGACGGTAAACATTAAATTGGATTCAGCGCTCAAGAGTGGGCAGAAGATAGACGGCATCACGCTTGAGGAAGGGGATCGTGTATTGGTTAAAGATCAGGCAGATATAGCGAGCAATGGAGTTTATGTGGTGGGGGATACCGTTTCTAGGGCTGGTGATCTTGATTCAAATGAAGATTGTAATTCAAAAATTCTCTACACAGTTGAGGAGGGTCTAGAGAATGCAAGTTCGGGTTGGGTAATTAATGGGGAAAATCAAAGTGGGAATCTGGAGAACCTGAAAATTTCTAAATTTAATGGATCTCTGGAAGCGGATGCTGAAATTAGTGCTGCAAGCAAGATCAACCTTGATGCGGGTGGTGATATAGAGATCGCTAAGTCTGCTCTGTTTAAGATCAATGATGGTGATGTTAAGATTATTTCTAATAAAGGCAAAATTGTCATGGCGGGTCGAATTGATGATGAGTCCGATGGTAATTTGTTGCCTCAAACCATTACTCTTCAAGCGGCAACTGATGTTGAACTGTATAGAGCAAAGCTTGCTGCAGAGCTGTCCCTATCTGTAGTTGCAGGTAATGAGGCAGGCGCAGGTAAGATCGTAGGAGGCAGGTATACAGACCTCAAAGTGAATTCTCTGGATTCGGGTGAATTAACTCTCAAATCTGGAATCAACGAAGGTGATATCGATATCGAGCAAGCTTCTCTAGAAGCTGGCAGTAAAGTAAGAATTATCAGTGGTGGTGGTGATGAGCGGGTGGGGCACGTGAAGCATAGTGGAGGTTTATTAAGAACCAACCTGCTTGAGATAGAGAGTCAAGGAAAGGTGAAGGTGAATTCAAGTACCAAAAAGCTTAATGCAAACCTTAATGGCAATCATGGTTTAATGTTGACCAACAACAAGGATCTAATTGTTGATACTGTCATTGTTGGAAAAGGTGAATTAAACCTAAAAGTATATGGTGATTTGGTGATTGAGGGATCCCTGGAGGTAAGAGGGGGGGCGGATGCCGACGATATTATGATCGCACTATTGCCTGATATAAATACTACAAGTGAGATCGCCTGGAAATTTCCAACAGTGATGGTCAAGGGTTTGGTTTCAGCATCGGGAGATGGGGATGTTGTTGTCCGAGGTGCAGCACGGTTTATTCACGATAACTTTAACAAGCCAATTAAGGGTGATCATTTGGACATTGAAATAGGTGCAATTGCTTCTGGCTCAATTAGAAGTGTGGGCGATTTCTCGGTGGGTTATAACAAAATAAATGTTGAAGGGATAGGGACTTCGGTTGAAGCAGGGGAGAAAATATACTTTGAAAATGGCGGCGTTTTCGTCTTGTCGGCTCCAGCCGGCAAGGGTTCTAAAGAACTAATGGGTCAACTTCAGTATGCCAACGTTGGAGATGGTGAAGATGGAACAATTACATCAGAAATAGTGGTATCTGAGGTGAGTGCGAGTAAGAAAAAGCTGATTATTAAACCCGCGAGGACTTCCATTTATGCAGGTCAAAAAATATTTCTAGGAGATGGAGTTTATTTCGATGTGTCGCAATATGCCTCAGCTGGTTCAACTGATCTGGTTGGAGTGTTACACGGGGATCAGATTGCTGGGGGCAGCAGAGAAGTGCCAAGGACCCATATTGCGACCCATGTAAACAAATTAACAATGGATGTTCGGGTTAGAGATAATGTCCTGATTCAGCAGCCCGGGTATCCGTTGAATGTCGAAAAAGTTGATATAGCAGATGGTAAGCTTGAAATCGAAAACCTGAACAACAATCAGGTCCCCGGCAAACGTGTTGAGAATGCCGAGGTTGATGAGAATTGTAACCTGATCCTTAATAAGTTGACAGTTCGTGGTTCGGAAGTTGGCAGTAATATCAGAGTCGTTAGTGGTGGGGATATTGCTGTTGGCGATGTTCGCGTGCCTGGTTTTACGAATCGTCTGGGTGATATATTCCTTAATGCGGCAGGGGAAATTGTGCCACATTTTCTGAATACTGGAATCAATCTGGTGGCTGATGATTTGGAGATGGTGGCTGGATCGGACATAAAAGGATTGGATATTCAGGCGAAAAAAACATCTCGCTTGCTAAGTCGAACAGGCGATATTGATATTCATTTATTTAATCATGATCAGGATAGGGCTGAGGGATCGAGAAATGGTGTCGTTGTTCGTGAGGTGTCTGCGCCCCTGGGTTCAATAAGTATTGATTCAGAGGGGGCTTTGCAGGTTTTGAATTTGTCTGCTGGCGATCAGCTTGAGGGTGGAAATGAAATGGTCACTCTTTCGAGTCGGACCGACAATCTCGAGATTGGTGAGTCGGCAATTGGTATCGCTTCGATTGAGGAAAAAGAGGGCGTTGCAACTGTGACGACCGATGTGGCTCACAAATTTAATAATCTTGATTTTGTCTGTGTTTATGGTGCTAGTCAAAGTCCATATAACACGACACATAAAATTAAGGACATATTATCTGAAAGGAAATTTACGTTTAATATTGATAAGAACACGGGAGATGCAGGTGGCGATATTCAAGTGGCAAGGGTTACGAATGCCATAGAAATTAATGAAAAATTTGTAGGGCTTAAGTTAAGCGCGTTTAAGGCCATTCAGGCGGCTAAAATGTTTAGCTCTGATAGACATATAGAATATAGAGCGGGTAAGTATGCCGGGTTTAATCTTCCAGATTCAATCAGTTCTGATACGGTTGTTTTAAGTCTTGGTAATTATTCGCTTAATTATTCCGGAGTTATCTATGCCTCAAATAAGGTGAGTTTAATATCAGATATCAATGTATATTTGGAAAATGCCCAGATTAAAAACAATAGGGTAGATGGACGTAATAAGCTTGGGGTTAGCATAGTGGCTCGGGGCATCAGTCAATCCAATCAGCCTGTTTATGATGCAGATCTAAAAACTTTTCATCTCTATGAAAATAATAAAGGTAATCGCATTTTGTATAATCCATTGAATGGTAAGTTTTATGAGAAAACCATGGCAAACGACCGGCACACGGCTAAGGAATATGTGGGCGGTGATACTTCGGGATATAAACTATTAACTGAAAATATAGATGGTGGTATCGGCCATGTTGAAATTTCATTCGATGATAATTTTAATGCATCTAATGCCTATCTAACAGACGCAGACTGGGTTGAGGTTCGAGCAGAGGGTGCTATTGAAATAGATTCATCGAAAGATATCTCGATTAAAGGTTTTGTTGGCGGCCTTGAAGGCAATGGGCCAGCTAAAGATATTAATGTAACTGTTAGGAATGGAGAGGCTTCGCTGGAAAGTGCTTATTTGAATTCAAGGGAGATTTATATTGATGCAGTGCAAATTATATCCAACCCGGGAACAACAGTTGTCTCTGAACAGGGATTGGAGCTCCGATCGGTTAATGGTATAGGCACAAGGCAATCGCCGCTCAATATAAGGGGTAACGAGGTTAAGGCAGTTTTGTCGGAGCCTGGAAATATTTATTTGAGACAATCCGGTGATTTAGAGCTATCGGACCTGCATACGCCGAAGGGTGAAATAATAGTGTGGGCGCCAGGTAAGTATGAGGTGCCACTTGATTCTAGCGCTGGCAAATGGGTTTATGATGGGGGTAATTCTTCCGGATATGGAGATTATGCGCTCAATATGCCCGATTATAGCGGGTCTGATTTAAAAGAGATGTCTAATTCAAAAGAGATCATTGTTGATAGCGGAGATCTTAACGTTATGAATCTTGGAGGCCTTGAGAAGCATGAATTTTTGTCATTAGTTTCATCAGGCAATTTGTTAGTCGGCAACAACATTCAAATGGGAGAAAACGGTGTTTTGCAGTTGGTGGCCGGAAATAATTTATTGGTTGATGGCGCGATTTCAGCAAAGGAACTAAGGATTATTCTAAATAGTGGTAAGCTTGATAGGGATATCAGATTAACAGATCTAAATATTGGCAGGCTTTATCTTGAAATGGATGGCCGAACGGTGACTGTCAAAAATGCAACTGACCTGACAATTCTCTCAGACACAAAAGTAGGATCTATTTTTGTCGACAACACCAACAAGGGCAGTGTCACAATAGAAGGGGAGATGACCGTGACAGATAAGGCGATCATAAAGTCTAGCGGCGCAATCGATTTAGGAGCAAACACACTTAGTGCCGGATCTTTGGTTCTCGAGGCCGATAACGGGAACATTGCTGGTTCTTTTGAGGCTGAGTCAGTCGAATTGTTTGCAACTGGCGGCTCGATTGATGTTGAGAGCAAACTAGACCATTCGACAGTTTTAGGGGCTGCTGGTATTGGGGTGAATATCGCATCGGACGGGGCGCTTATGGTAGGAACGAATGATCGTAGTGTGTTTGTATATGATAATGACTTTATGAGGATGCAGGTTTACGAAAAAGTTGGAAACCGAAGTGATACTAGATTGGTAGATGGGTACGGTCGTTTTTATAAAAAGAACATCGATAATGATGGGAACGCTATTTTGGTTCCGTTGGCCTACGATGTAGATGTAAGTAATTACAAGCCAAGGATGCAAACTCTCATAGACAGTAATGGAGGACCATTGACCCTAAAATCAAATAGCGGGGATTTACAGGTTTTGGGATCAATGACCAGCCAAGGAGGCAATGGTGAAGGCGGCGATGTTTCATTAGTTTCTGAGAACAACCTCGAATTTAGTAGTGGTGGCTCAATATACAGTGAGGGAGGGAATATAGAAATTGTTTCAGACCAGGACGGTGATGCGGCTAAAGGTCAAGGAGCTTTGCTGATGAGGGAAGGGTCAGAGGTTGATGCTGACAACGGAAGCATCACGATGAAGGGGACGGGAGACATTACAGTTGGCAGGGTCAATAGCGATGGTGAAATACAACTAAATTCAAGGGACGGTAATTTGGATTTGGGCGAGCACACTGTAACTGCAGGAACGCTGGTCCTTGTAGCTAACGGATCAATTGAAGGGGCTATTGATGCCAGTACTGTCGATCTTAATGCAGCGGGTAAGGTGGCTATCAGTAGTAAGGCCGATCATTTAATCCTTTTGGGTGCTAAGGGTGACGGGGTTAGTGTAACTGCTCAAGGGAAGCTCAGTGTTGGTAGTGTAACTGCTCAAGGGAAGCTCAGTGTTGGAGATGTAGGCAATAGCGACCTTGTGATTGACAGCAATGGTTCGGATCTTGAACTCCACGCGGAGGGAGGAGATTTAAAGGTCAATGGTGCTATTTCCAGTGGGGGCGGGCAAATAAGCCTCAAGGCAGAGAATAATCTCGAGCTGGGAGGTGCAGGATCGTTAAAGAGTTTCGGTGGAGCTGTTGAATTGCGCTCAGACAGTGATGGTGATGCGGTTGAGGGTGAAGGGAGATTGAAGATGGAAAATGGTGCAACAGTTGATGCTGAGATCGGTGAGATTTCCATAATTTCGACGGGAGACCTTACCCTTTCAACGATCAAGAGTGGTGGCGCTGTTGAGTTAAATGCCGGAGGGACCATAGAGAACACAGGGGGTGATCAGGTGCATGTGGCGGCTGTAGATTTCAAAGTGAATGCCGGTGGTGCTGTTGCCCTGAATACGAATGTAGGGACGCTGGACATTGAGACGAGTGGAGCGGGCGATGTTCAGATCAAGGATGCTGGGCATTTGACGGTGGACAGCTTGGTGGTGGAGAATGGAAGCATTACGGTGTCAGCGGGTGGGCAGATAAAGGCAAATTCAATCTCATCAGAGACAGATCACGATAATAATGATGTTACCTTGAGTGCTGGAGATGGGGGTATAGAGGTGGGAATGATTTCCGCTGGCACACAGGGTGATGTTAAATTGAGTGGTGAAGGTGAAATCAGAAAGGATGACAATCCGGCAACATTTATTGCGGCCGATTCACTTGATTTGTCGGCTTCAGGCTCAATCAAGCTCGACACAACAGTTAACAATCTAATTGCAGAGACAACAGGTAAAGGTTCAATTGAAATCAATGAACAAGGCTCGATTGTTCTAGATGGAGTCATTGCCAGCAACGGTGGCATCGCGATTTCTGCCGGAGGGAAGATGACAGCCAACTCGATCACTTTAGAGACTGATCATGATGACAATGATGTAACGTTGATGGCGGACAACGGTGGCATGGAAATTGGCAATATTACTGCAGGAGCGGCAGGGGATATAACCCTAAGTGCTGGGCCTACAATTAATGAATTTGGTGAGCTTGCTGCGGTTTTGATTAGTGCAATTGATGATGTGGATCTCGAGAGTTTGATTTCCGGGGATTCGCTTACCATTAATTCGGCAGGAGGCGTGAACCTGGGAACGAGTGTTGGGACGCTGGACATTGAGACGAGTGGAGTGGGGGATGTGCAGATCAAGGATGTGGGACATTTGACGGTGGAGAATTTGGTGGCGGAGAACGGGAGTATCACGATTTCTGCAGAGGGAGAGATGAAGGCCAACTCGATCAAGTCAGAGACGGATCATGATAATAATGATGTGAAATTGACGGCGGGAGAGGGAGGGATAGATATAGGTCAGATTATAGCGGGATTGGTGGGGGATGTGATCCTTAGCACGATGGGGTCAGTAGAGAGTACGGGAGAGGATCAGGTCCATGTGACGGGAGGAGATTTCAAGGTGACGTCGGGAGGAGGCGTGAACCTGGGAACGAGTGTTGGGACGCTGGACATTGAGACGAGTGGAGCGGGGGATGTACAGATCAAGGATGCGGGACATTTGACGGTGGAGAATTTGGTGGCAAAAGAAGGGCATGTCACTTTAAAGGCTGCTGAAAATGTGAATATTTTAGGTGATATCAATGCTGCAGGAAATAATTTGAGTGTTGATAGTGGTGGTTTGATATCTGGTCTGGGTTACATGATCGCCAAAGAACTGGCTTTGGATGCTGTGAGTGGTTTGGGTTCTGAGTCGGATCCATTAAATTCCGATGTAGAAGAAATTAAGGCCAATGTAAGTGATGGTGATTTTTACCTTCGTGAAGTTGATCAGGTGACACTTCATGATGTGGATGCTAATAATATTGGAATTTTGGCTGGAAACAACGTCGAGTTAGATTCAGTAGAGTCATATTTAGAAACTGGCGAAGTAATTATTGAAAGTGCTGGTCATATTTCGAGCCTTTACGAAAGCTCTGCTGGAGTAATAGCAGACTATGTAAAACTAACGGATAAAGATGGCGAAAGTGATGTTAACGTACTTGATTTCTTTGGTGGAATTATTGATGCGATATTCGATGCCAATCATTCTGCAGAATTGATATCTAAAAGAAATACATATGGTATTCATGAGAGGATTTCGCTTTCATTTTTCGATGGGCCAGGAAATGCGAAAGATTGGGTAGGGATTTATTACGATTGGGATGATCCCATCTTTTTGAGTCCATTATCCTGGCAATATGTTGATGGCACGAAAGTCGGGATTGATGGCAAATCTTCGGGTGATTTGGTTTTTCCAGCGCTTTCACCGGGCAGCTATACTGCGTATTATCTGAGGGATGATGGGGTTTTGGATGCTCTTGATTCTGTTGACTTTGTGGTTAGTGCTCTTCAATTCGATCTGGATGAGGAACCCGAAAAAGATCTCACAGTAGATGTCTCTGTTAGTGGTGGCGATGTTGTGCTCAATAATGATATTAAAAGGGGCAGAAAGAATCACATTAAGACAACAGATGATTTGCCTCTGCGAGTTCATTCTTTGAGTCATGATGAAGATCTCGAGCTGACCGCTAATGGGGATCTGTCGATCACTGGGAATATTGATGTTGCTGACAATGAGCTTGCGCTTAACCCGGGGAAAAACCTTGAAGTGAAAGGGAAGATTTCGGCCGGTTTGCTAAAAATTAATTTAACAGAAAATCACACTGGTGACCTCCACTTAAAGGAACTAAATGTTGAAACCGTTCATTTAAACATGAAGAACGGAACAGTCGTAATTAATAACGACAAGGGTTTGAGTATTGCTAAGGGCTCTGAAATGGCTTCTCTTACAGTCAGTACTAATGATGGGCATCTAACCATAAACGATGGGGTAGTGGTGTATGGTGACGCGACACTCTTTTCAGCAGGTGGTATAAATCTAGGCGATAACTCTTTGACGGCAGAGAGGCTGGTTTTAGAGGCGAAAGATGGTGATATAACAGGATCTTTGGCTGCAAAGGAGATTGATCTTCAAGCAACGGGAAGAATCGATATCAAGAGTAAGGGAGACTTGTCTGCTCTTAGAGTAGTTGGTTCGGAGGTTGATTTAGTCGTATCCGGCGATTTGGAAGTTGGATTGGTTAGGGCAGGTAGTGTTGATATGAGAGGAGACGTGAGTTTGTTTGTTGAAGGGGAGATAAGTGATGACGGAGATTCTTCGACAATGGTTTCTGCAGAAAGTCTCAAGGTGGAAGCAGGCGGTTCAGTTAATCTGGAAACCGATGTTAGGAGTATAGAAGCAGTCGCCTTAGGGGAAGGTGTAATCAATATAATGGAGAAGGGTGATGTTACACTAACGAGAATAGTTGCAGGTGGGGAGAGAGTTGTGGTTAGTGCTAGTGGTGTGAGCATGGGGGATAACATTTTGAGAGCTCAGGAAGTGAGTCTTGAGGCGAGAGAGGGAGACATTGTCGGTCGTGTGGCTGCTGAAGAGGTTGACCTTCAGGCAGCAGGCAAAGTTGATGTTCAAGGACCGGGAGACTTGAAAGTTGCACGTGCAGTAGGAGCTGAGGTGAATCTGAAAGCAGGTGGAAAGTTGAGCCTAGGTTCGATTTCTGCAGGGTTGAGTGGGGGCGTGACACTTAATGCAGGAGGAGCGGTAATAAGTGCTGAAGATGTCGTTGGTGTGGATGTGACAGGTGGTGTGCTTAAGGTAGTGGCAGGCGGGTCAATTAAACTTAATACTAATGTAGAAAGTTTAAATTTGGTTGTTAGTGGAGATGGAGAGATTGAAATTGATGAGAAAGATAGCGTTAAGCTAACGAACATGGTTACTGGTGGTGGGAGTCTTGTTGTGAGGGCAGGATCTATGCAGGTGGGAGCGGTTAGGGCTGGTGTTGTAGGAGCGAACGGTGTCGTAAAAGCTAGAGGTAATGTGAGCTTGTATTCTAAAGGAGTGATAAGTGATGACAGGGGTTCCTCGGGGAGGGTTTTTGCAGGAAAACTTAAGGTGGAAGCTGGTGGGTCAATAAGCCTGAAAACGAATATAAGAACTATAGATACGGTCTCTATAGGGGGTGGCGTGATTACAATTGAGGAGCTAGGAGACTTGAGGGTTGCACGTGCAGTAGGAGCTGAGGTGAATCTTGAAGCAGGTGGAAAGTTGAGTCTAGGGTCGATTTCTGCGGGGTTGAGTGGGGGTGTGACGCTTAATGCAGGAGGTGCTGTGATAAGTGAGAGAGATACTGTGAACGTTGGTGTGGCAGGTGGTGTGTTAAATGTGACTTCAGGTGGGTTAATCGATCTTGATACAAATATAAAAAGTTTAATTTCTGTTGTTAAGGGAGTTGGGGATATTAAAATAAAAGAGAAAAACAAGCTTGAGATTACAAGCATGATTGCTCCTTTGGGTAGTCTCTTTGTTAGGGCTGACGATTTGGAAGTTGGATTGGTTAGGGCAGGTAGTGTTGATATGAGAGGAGACGTGAGTTTGTTTGTTGAAGGGGAGATAAGTGATG
>PAZI01000020.1 GCA_002715545.1 Methanobacteriota archaeon | reverse complement strand
GGCGCCCAAGAGTGTGTTCAAGGTTCATCTGGTCGAGGATACGAGCGACGATGAAGTCGATGAGGTCATCGATCGTCTCTGGGTGGTTGTAGAATCCAGGTGATGCTGGTAGGATGATTGCACCATGTGTTGAGAGTTTGGTCATCTGTTCGAGATGAACCGTCGCGAACGGTGCTTCACGGGGAACGAGGATGAGATTCCTGCGCTCCTTCAGAGCAACAATCGCTGAGCGTGTAGCAAGATTATCCCCTATCCCGCTGGCAATCTTTCCGATGGTTGTCCCAGATGCAGGACATATGACGACATGTTCGATACGTGCCGACCCAGAGGCTGATTTTGCAGCTACATCATCGTTGGATTCCAAGTGGACAGCAAACCTAGCAGCAAGTTCCTCGGGCGTCGTGTTGCATTCATGTTGCAGTGTAAGTCGCCCCGATTCAGTGACGACGAGTCTGACCTCTGCTCCAATGTCGCATAGGGCCTCTAGAAGTCGAACGCCATAGGCGGCACCAGAGGCGCCACTGATGACCAAGACTGCAGATGTCACGATACTACGTGACTCCAAACTGCTCATCAAGGCTTGGTCCATCCGTGAGTGCCATCAGAGCAGAAATTTCCTCTGATGTGGCACGATGAAGTTCACGCTGGATGGTCTGTGGTGCATGCAGGATCAGCGCAGCGGTCATCTCACTTATCGTGCATGTGTGGCCAAGAACAGAAAGTGACGTTGATGTCCCTTCTTCGAGGCCACAGCCACGCAGGCTTTCGACAACTCCTCGCTCGGTGTTCACATTGATGCTGATTCCATATCGGGTCACCCACTTGTAGAACGCTAATCCAATCGACACAATCTTGTTGCCTTCAACCCATACTCCCTGCATCCTCTCGTCTCGCTGGCCTTCGATGCCCAGCTCGCCGAAAGCGGCAATTACCCATTCTTCGAGTCGAGAGGTGACGGTGCGCACAGATTGCTCCTTCAAACCCTGCCATGCGATGATGGGGTAGACGATGAGTTGACCAGGTCCATGGTATGTGATACCTCCACCGCGCTCGACCCTCTCATGTGGGATGTTTGTCAAGACCTCATAACCATCATGCTGCGCTCGCCTCCCAACTGTGATCACTGCGGGGTGTTCGTTGAACAGCACGACATCGCAGATCTGTTCAGTGACTCTTGCACTCTGGATTCGTTTCATCCATCCGTCAACAACTGCATGCTCCAACACCCCACATTCGATGGCCATGGAGCGCTGCACTGGTTCTCCCAGTCCCTCGCTCATGTTGAGCGTTGTGACCTTCCTTGCGAATGTTTCAGAGATCTCTATCTGATTGGAACTGCGTGAATCCGATACTCTGGCCTGAGAAGCGCGAGTTGGATCGCATCGATAGCATCAGTCCTTCATCCTCTCGACACGCTGCACAGATGTTATTTTCATGCAGGCGCTGAACATCGATCTTACTGTCGCAGAGGTCACATTTCCGCCTCCAGCGCCTCCACCCGAAGAAGAATGTGAAGCCTCCCCAAGCTCCTGCACCAGCGACTGTCGCACTGGATTCGACTCGGTCCTTCCAGAGTTTGGACTTGGTCGAGCTCTCTTCGACCAGCGCTTCTTCTTCGATTTCTTCTGGGGGTGTCTCGAACTGTGATTGATTGTAGAGGTCCTCTATCGATACAATGGTCGGTTCAGTCACATCAGTCATGTTCTCAGTAGTATTGTTCTGAGTCTGAGTTCCATTGATTGGATCGGTGATCACGATGCTTCCACCTCCTTCACCTCCCCACCTTGATGGGTCTAAGGGGAACAGATCCTCGACGTCGGGCACCCCATCGTCGTCATCATCGGTGTCGTTGTTGTCTCCAATACCATCGGAATCAGTGTCAATCGTTTCACGAGAATCTAGTGGGAAATCATCCGCACCATCTGGAACGCCATCTCCATCATCATCAGTGTCATTGTTGTCACCGACTCCATCTCCATCTGTGTCTTCGGATTCGTTGGGATCAGCAGGGAATCTGTCGTCCACGTCATCTACGCCATCATTGTCATCGTCAGTGTCGTTGTTGTCACCTACCCCATCTCCGTCCTTGTCACTATGCTCGTTGGGATCCACTGGGAATCTATCGAATTCATCTTCTATCTCGTCCCCATCGTCATCTGTGTCAGCATTGTTTCCTATTCCGTCACCATCTGTATCGGTCTGCTCGTTGGGATCCTTGGGGAATTGATCCTCCTCGTCGCTCACTCCGTCACCATCATCGTCGGTATCGTGGATGTCAGGGATAGTGTCTCCATCCAGATCAACGAGAACTCCCATCGTGAAGTCGATGCTGGTCGATCCACCTGTATTGTTGGCCCAGATGGTGAAGGTTGTTCTTGACAGAGTGATGACTGTGCTACCTTCAATGGTTAGGGTCGTGATGTTGAACGACAACCCTTCTGGAAGGTCGGGACTGATGCCCCATTCTGCGGTGACGCCACCATGGTTGGTGATCTTGATCGGTTCCATCGGGACTCCGGTCGTGAGATTTTGATGTGGCATCGATATCGCAAGGTATGCAAGAGGTTCATTGATCACGAGAGTGATGGTTGTGAATGTAGGACCTCCTGAATTGTTGGCCCATATGCTGTATGTCGTCGCAGTCATATTGACTGCAGGTGTGCCAGAAATTGCCCCGGTCGTACTATTGAAGGTCATGCCAGCAGGAAGGGCAGGTTCGATGGCCCACGTTTCGATGGCTCCACCGCTTGTGCTGAACGTGATGTTCTGTGCTACAGTGTCTCGTGTGAAGATGGCATAGGCAATCGATGGCGTGATGACTGCAGATGGTTCAAGGATCGTGAGGTTGACCGTGATGGAGTGTGAACCTCCACTACTGTTGGCCCAGATGGTGTAGGTTGTGGTTGTGGTCATATTGACCAACGGCCTGCCACTGATCTGTCCATTACTCGTGTTGAACTCAAGTCCGGTCGGAAGTTCAGGATTGATGGCCCAGGTCGCAGCGACCCCTCCGCTGTTGTTCACACTGATCACTGTCATCGGGACCCCGCGTGTAAGTGTCATTTCCTCTGACGTGGGCGAGATGATGGGAGCTGGTTCCAGCACTCGAATGGAAACGAATGCCTCATCTGTACCTCCGGTATTGATGGCTCGAATCGTATAGATGGTCGTGGTCATGTTGACCGAAGGAGTTCCAGAGATCCTACCTGTGCCCGAATCGAAGAGCAACCCTGCTGGAAGTGTGGGGATGATCACCCATGAGGCGACGTTGCCCCCAGTGTTGTTGAATGTGATTGCAGACATCGTCACGCCGCGTGTCAGGATGACATTGGTGGTCGATGCTGAGATCTGAGCGACCGGTTCGAGTACCGTCAGGGTGATGGTTGTCGGTACAGATGCTGCGGTGTTGTTCGCCCAGACGGTGTAGACATTCACTGTCATGTTCACTGCCGGTGTGCCGCTGATGGACCCGTTGCTTGGGTTGAAGCCCAGCCCGGCAGGTAATGCTGGTTCGATGGACCATGTGTCGACCACACCACCTGTGTTTGAGATGCTGATGGTATTCATCTGAACGCCTCTGGTCAGTATGGCAGAGGTCACAGATGGGGTGAGCACAGCGGGTGGTTCGATGATGGTCAGGTTGACTGTCACAGAAGCAGATCCGCCAGTATTGTTGGCCCATATCGTCCATTCATCCTGTACGCCGCTGGTTGTTGGTATTCCAGAGATCATACCAGTGCTGAGGTTGAAGCTCAATCCTGGTGGAAGTTCCGGTTCAATGGCAAAGGATGCTATCGCACCACCACTGTTGGTGATGGTTATCGGCCAGACAGGAGCCGTGCGGATGAGGGTGGAGGTCGTGTTAGAGATGCTGAGGATCGCTATGGGTTCGTTGATCGTGATCGCTATGGTCGTGAAGGCGGCCCCACCTGAGTTGTTGGCCCAGACCGTCCAAGTCTGAGTGGTCATGTTCACAATGGGTGTTCCACTGATGGCACCCGATGTTGAATCGAAGGACAGGCCTGCAGGGAGTACAGGTTGAATCGCCCGGACCGCGACCATGCCACCAGTGTTGGTCATGGTCAGTGGCGTCATCATGACTCCTCGCGTCAGATTGGTTGCCGACAGCGATGGGCTGAGAATGGCAACAGGCTCGTTGATCGTGATGCTCACATTCACTGATGTTGCTCCACCTGAATTGTTGGCCCAGATGGTATAGGTCGTTGATGTCATGTTGACCGAAGGAGTCCCCGTGATCGCCCCGGTCGAGGAACTGAAGGATAGGCCAGCGGGGAGTGCAGGGTGAATCTGCCATGTGGCAATCATACCACCTGTATTGCTCATTGTGATCGCACTCATCATCTCTGAACGAGTCAGGATGGCAGTTGAGTGCGAAGCAGAAAGGACTGGAACAGGTTCGTTGATTGTAATAGAGATCTGAACTGCAGATGAACCTCCAGTATTGTTGGCCCAGATGGTGAANATCGTTGTGCTCATGTTCACAGTGGGTGTTCCNGTCACNGAACCAGTCGTGAGGCTGAAGGCGAGTCCTGCTGGNAGTGCAGGGTCNATCGCCCATTGTTCGACGATGCCGCCGCTTGTGCTGATTGTCACATCTGTCATCGTAGTGCCGCGTGTCAGCACACTGTTCGTGGACGATACGTTGAGCGAGGATGCGGGTTCGTTGATCGTGATAGTGATCGTCTTTGATGCGCTGCCACCTGTGTTGTTAGCGTACACTGTATAGATCGTGGCTGTCGAATTGACTGTGGGCGTGCCACTGATGCTGCCGGTGGTCGAACTCAGGGTCAGACCAGTGGGCAGTGCTGGAGAGATGGCGAACGTAGCGATGGCTCCTCCTGTATTGGTCAGTGTAACCGGTGGCATCGAGAGTCCGCGAGTCAGAGTCGAGCTAGTCGTCGAAATGGAGAGGACTGCGACGGGTTCGTTGATGGTGATGGTGAAGGTGCGTGATGCAGATCCTCCCGAATTGTTGGCCCAGAATGTGTAGGTCGTCGCTGTGGAATTGACCAGGGGTGTTCCGGTGATCGAGCCAGGACCCTTGTTGAACGTCAATCCAGATGGCAGGGCAGGATCGTACTCCCATGTGGCGATGGCGCCACCTGTGTTCGAGAAGACGATGGCACTCATCGCGCTTCCACGGGTCAGCGTTACGCTGTTGACGTATCCCGAAATCACTGCCAAGGGTTCATTGATTGTGAGATTGACCTGGACTGATGCCGACCCTCCTGAGTTGTTGGCCCAGATGGTGTAGGTGACCTGGGTCTGATTCACCGTTGGTGTGCCTGTGATCGACCCGCTGCTCGTGCTGAATGTCAATCCTGCTGGAAGACTTGGATCAATCGCCCATGTTGCGACTGCTCCACCTGCATTGGACATCGTGATCGCTCCCATGGCTGTACCACGTGTGAGTGAGATACTGGTGACAGAAGCAGTCAGTGCTGCGACCGGCTCATCGATGGTGATGGAGACGTTGGTCGATGCAGCACCACCTGAGTTATTGGCCCAGATGGTGAATGTCGTCGAGGTCATGTTCACCGTTGGTGTGCCGCTGATGGTCCCAGATACTGTGCTGAAGGAAAGTCCCGCTGGAAGGCTCGGGTCGATTGCCCATGATTCGACCATACCACCTGAGTTGGTGATGATGACCGATGTCATGGTCACGCTACGCGTCAGGTTCACTGAGGTCGCCGATGCGGTGATCGAAGCGAGGGGCTCGTTGATCGTGATCAAGAGGAATCTGCTAGCCGAGCCTCCTGAGTTGTTCGCGTACACCTTGTAGGATGTGGCCGTTGAATTGACCGTTGGCGTCCCTGAGATCGTGCCTGAGGTCGTGCTGAAGGTGAGTCCAGCTGGTAATGCCGGCTCAATGGCCCATGTGGCGATCACACCTCCTGAATTGGAGAATGTGATCTCCGTCATCTCAGTGCCGCGTGTCAATTTCACATTGGTGGCCCCAGTGATTACTGCGATTGGCTCGTCAATTGTGATGGTGATCGTGGTTGATGTCCAGCCACCCGAATTGTTCGCGTAGATCGTGAAGGTGGTCGTGGTCATGTTGACTGTCGGCGTGCCACTGATCGTGCCTGCGTTGAGAGTGAGGCCTGCAGGGAGGGCTGGGTGGACTGCCCAGGTCTTGACAGCACCTCCTGTGTTCGCAAAGGTGATCGATGTCATTGTGGTGCCTCTGGTCAGGTTCACCGATGCTGTCGAGGGCGTGATCGAAGCAGCAGGTTCGTTGATGGTGATCGTGATCGATACCGATGAGGATCCCTTCGAATTGTTGGCCCAGATGGTATAGGTGGTGCCTGCAGTATCGTTCACTACAGGTGTACCTGTGATTGCACCAGTGCTCGAGTTGAATGTGAGGCCAGTCGGCAGTGTTGGACTGATGCCCCAGGAGGTCGCTTCACCTCCGGTGTTCGAGAAAATGATGCTGCTCAATGGATTCTGGCCCCTTGTCATGTTGTACTGTGTCGATGATGCTGGGCTTGTGATTGAGGGAGCTATGTTGTTCACAGTGAGTGTAATCGTGTCGGTATACGAACCGTTGTACGCTTTGGCAGTGATCGAGTAGATCGTTGCATTGGAGGCCGATGTGGGAGTTCCTGAGATTGTACCGCTGGCTGTGTTCAAGCTGAGTCCAGTAGGGAGTGCTGGACTGACTGTGTATGTGCACCACGAGCAATTGCTCGTCAAGGTGAGAGACATGGATGTATTGAGCTGTGAGATGACAGTCGTCGAGGCGTGCGTGAATGCAGGTATGACCCTGATGTTCACGTCTTGGACATAAGAGGTGCCTGTAGTCGAGGAATTCACCCATGCTGAGTCCACTGTACCTGTTGAATCAAGGGTCGTTGGAGTTCCAACCCATTGCGCGTAGCTGCTGGCCACCGTGGTAGAAGGGGTTGCAGTATTGGTCAGTGAGTTGGTACCCGAGGTGTACTGCAGGGTCAAAGTGATCTTCTTCTGATATTGGCCTGCTCCATTTCCATAGCCAAGGCAGGCAACCTGGCCATTATCGAGGCTGACACATGTCGCGGAGGAGGGGCCCATGATGCTTGTCACCTTGCGACCGGTGGGGAGCGTCATCTTGACGGGAGTGTGGGAGGATGTCGTCGATCCATCTCCTAAGCCAGGGCACCCCTGCCAATTTGAGCAGTCAGAGACTGTATGGCGTCCCCAGCAATATGCAGTGCCATCATCCATTACCGCACAGATCCTAGAATAACTTGCAGAGAGCTGTACCACGGTTTTGTTAGCAGGCATCGGCACATAGATCGGGACTTTCGAATCAGTGGTGCTGTTCCTGCCCAGCTGCTTGTAGGCTCCATCTCCCCAACACACCAATGATCCATCATCTAGGATAGCACAGGCCGATTTTGCATCATATCCGCTTGAGAGAGCAACCGCTCTGCGACCGCTGGGCAAGTGAGCGTAGACGGGTATGGATGAATCGTTGGTGTCATCGTTGCCGAGTCGTCCATCGTTGCCTTCTCCCCAACACATGACCGAGCCGTTGTCCAGGATAGCACATGCGAAGTCCCTGTAGGCTTCGAGGGCTGTAACGGTACGACCGGCCGGTATGCTGACATAACTCGGCGTCGCTTTGCCGTAGACCTTGTTGTTACCTGGCCATCCGTTGGAGAAGTTCGAGCAGCCTGCATCGTAAGTCGAGGAGCTGCAGATGCTCCCATCACCGATCTGGCCGACATCGTTGAATCCAGTACACATTGCTGAACCGTTGTCGAGGATAACGCATTGGAAATCAGCCCCGGATGAGATGCTGATCGCTTCTCGTCCTGTGGGCAGAGTCAGGTAAACAGGCGAGGCGGCATAGGTAAGGCTGGATCCGCCGTAACAGAACTGTGTGTTCACACAATGGTAGTAATTGCCGTCTCCTAGCATGCCCATCCCCCAGCACATCGCTGAACCATTGTCCAGCACCGCACATTTACCACCGGTCATATCGGTTGCAGTTCGGTTCGCAGGCAGATCGACATAGACGGGGTTGGAGACGACGGTATTCCAGCAATTGCCGCAGGAAGAGTCTCCATCACCAAGCCACCCTCCGCGCTTTTTGCCCCAGCACAGGATGCTCCCATTCGACTGCAACGCACAAGAATGCTGCCACCCTCCGTCGATGACTGAATTGTTGACTCTCCCTTCATACAGCGACAGATCCGGCACAAGGTCGTCGGATTCGATCGAGGTCGAATTCTCGATCATGGAGCGGTCCAGAAGGGTATTGATGCTTGTATAGAATCCTTTGACTACAGTCACAGATGGCGTTGTTCCTTCTGATGACAGTGTGACGTCTTTGCTGTAGGTTCCATTGGTGGACGTACCTGTGACCGTGTAGGTGGCGGTGAAACCGAGCGATCCGAGACTCGATGTCCCTGTGATCTCTCCTGTCGTTGTATTGAATGACATCCATGAAGGAAGTTCTGGAGTGATCGTGAAAGTGCACCAGGTACATGTCTGCGAAGGGGTATGGCTGAGCGCTCCGCTCGAAGGTACGTTGAGTGTCGAGGACGTGTATCCGAATGGCTCGAGTACGGTGATGCGTACGGTGGTCGAATAACTGGATGTCGTTGAGTTCGCCCACACCATGCGATTATAGACACCTGTCTGGTTCGCAGTCCCTGACCATTCTCCTCGTTTGACAACTCCATCCATCGCCTCAGTGAGGTTGGTGAGCACAGTCGGAGTGGTTCGTCCATATGGTATGGTGGATGTCAGGAACCCGAGCCCGAGTTGGCCATGGGTATTTGCACCCCAACATGAGGTGTTCTGGTTGTCGAGCACTGCACACGTGTGTGAATCTCCCGTCGTCAGTCCTATGACGGTTCGGCCCGAGCCGACATTCACGCTTTTTGGGCTCGTCTTGTCGCTTGTGCCCGTGCCTCCAAGTCCGAGTTGTCCTCGGTCGTTGGCGCCCCAACAACTCATTGAATCATCGTCAAGGATAGCGCATGTCTGACGCTCACCGATAGATACCTGCTTGGCTGTGTTCGTTCCAAGGCTTACTTTCACAGGTGTTCGTGAATCAGTTGTGCTGCCAATTCCCAGAGACCCATCTCCATTGAATCCCCAGCACTTTATGTTGCCATTATCGAGGATGGCACATGTGTGGACCGATCCTGCGGCAATCGCTACTGCGGTCCTTCCTGTGCCTAGGTCGACGGTCTGTGGTGAGGATTTGTCAGTGGTACTCCCCAGACCTAGTTGCCCTTTCCAGTTCAAACCCCAGCACACCAACTCGCCATTGTCCAGGATAGCGCAGGTGTATTCGTCTCCTGCAGTAACGGCGATGGCAGTTCTTCCGGTGCCGAGATCGACATCGACTGGGGTGTGGACTGAATATGTGCCGGATGTGTTCTTGTATCCTGCACCGATCTGGCCTGCCCCATTCTTCCCCCAGCATTTGATTGCCCCGGTTTGCGTCATGATACACGTGTGTGCATCTCCGGTGGCTGCTTGAGCCACCTTGACCCCAGTACCGAGATCGACAACGGTTGGTGTGGCGGTCAGATTGGTAGAACTGCTGTTGGCGTATCCTCGCCCGAGCTGATAGTAGATGTTCGAGCCCCAGCAGCTCAATCGGCCATCATCAAGGACGACGCACACATGGTTCGTACCCGAAGAGATCTGCTTCACTTTTGCATCGAGTCCAAGTTCCACATACTGTGGGTTAGCATACTTGAAGACTCCACTGGGTGAGCTGACGAATCCGAGTCCAAGTTCAGCGTTGGTGTTCTGACCCCAGCAGGCGAGGGATCCATTCTGAAGGGCCGCACACGTGTGTTTGTTACCTGCATCGATCAAGTCGGATGGATTCAGACCGTCTGCGAGGAAATCGAATCCAGGTGTGCTTTGATCGACGATTCTGGAATCAGATGCATCCATCACTGTATCTGGGATAGAGGTCGAGATCGTGTCCTTGAAGCCAAGATAGGTCGTTACATTGGTCTGGGAGGATGCAGCTTGATGGGATAATGACAGTGTGGTCGAGTTCGAACCGTTGTGAGCCAGGGCAGTGATGTTGAATGTCGTCGTCCAATCGTAAGTCACACTACTGATGGAACCACTGATGGTACCATTGGCTCGATTGAATGAAAGTCCTGAGGGAAGTGAAGGACTGATCATGTATGTACACCAATCACAATACACAGTTCCTGCGATATTGACTGAGCCCACGCTCAGGGCTTGTTGGCTTGCTCCGTAATCGATGGCTCCAAGGACGCGGATGTTCAAGTTGGATGAGTAGGATGCAGACGATGTGTTGTTCGCCCAATTGGTGTAGGTGGCACCACTGGAAGGAGTGTTGGGAGTGCCATGCCATCGATGCGTCTCTGGGACTGGCATCAGGCCATCTGTGAGGCTGACGTAGACTGGAGATTTGACCGCACTCGTTGCAGTGGTCGAACCTCCGTTGCCGAGTTTGCCATAGTATGGGTCTCCCCAACACATCGCAGTACCATTATCGAGGATTGCACAGGTGTGGGCATCATCGCCACCCATGTTCCCCCATCCATTGGCGTGAATATCGGTGACTTTCCTTCCAGATGGGATGCTGACTGCCCGGGATGAGCTGCGATCACTTGTCTTTCCTTCTCCAAGTTGACCGTCTGAGCCCTCTCCCCAGCATCGAGCAGCGCCACTGTCCATGATCATACATGCCATATCGTAGCCAACGATCAGTTTGATCGCGTCACCGCTCGGCATGGTGATCTTGGTGGGTGATGTCTTGTCCGAGGTTGCTCCATTCCCTAATCGTCCCGAATCACCTTCACCCCAGCAATAGACGTCTCCATCGTCCATCAAGGCACACGTGAAGTCCTCACCTGCTCCGATCGATACCGCTTTCAATCCCGACGGGAGACTGACCTGGACGGGGGTGCTAGAGGATGAAGGCGAGGTCGAGCCAATTCCGAATTGACCCTTGNTGTTGTNGCCCCAGCAGTAGGCTGTGCCGTCTGTCATCACTGCACAAGTGTGTATTTCGCCTGCGCTGATTTGAGTTGCAGCCTTTCCTAAGGGGAGGTCGACATAACTTGGATTCTTTCGCTGATTTGTTGTACCATCTCCAAGTCTNCCACCTTGATTCCAACCCCAGCACATCGCTGAGCCATTGTCAAGGACTGCACAGGAATGGTNCCCGCCGGCAGAGATGTCCACAGCATCTCTTCCCGAAGGAAGTCCAACTTTCTGAGGTGATGTCTTGTCGACTGTCTTTCCATACCCTAACCTGCCATTTGCCCCCTCGCCCCAACAGTAGGCGTCGCCATTGTCCACGATTGCACAATTATGGCCCATAGTTCCCGAAGTCGTTGCAACTGCATCTCGAGCGGAAGGGAGGGAAACACTGGTGCTAGGTGTGTTCTTGTTCCCGGTAGTGCCGCCGTTTCCGAGTTGACCGTAGCCATCATGACCCCAGCACTTCATTCCTCCATCTGCCCATACTGCGCACGANGATTCACCGGCTGCAGATATGGAGTTNGAATCCAANACGCCATTACCTGTTGTTGTGAATGGCATGTTCGTTGGGNTTCCAGAGGTCTCGAAGGTNGAGGCACCACTGATCACGGTCGANTTGAGCGGGGTATCGACACTCGCCTCGAATCCGTTCACGAGTGTGACTGTTGGAGTTGCTGCACTCGAGGTCAGTGTGATGGTCGTTGCATCTGAGCCATTGCTCGCTGTTCCTGTGATGGTGTAGGTGCCGCTGAAACCTATGTCTCCCAATGGTGATGTCCCGGTGATCGCAGCGGTGGATGTGTTGATGCTCATCCAGTTGGGCAGTGCGGGTTCGATCGAATATGCGCACCAGTCACAATTGTTGGTCGGTGTGACGCTGATGGCTCCACTCGAGGGAATCGAAAGACTCGCAGTGGTGTAATCGGTTGCGGGGACGACTCTCAGGATGGCGCGTGCTGAGGCNGATGTGGACGTGGTGTTGGCCCAAGCAGTCAGAGTCTTTCCATTGGTTGTATCTACAGGCGTTCCGTACCAAGTTGCCCGCCCGGGGTTGGTCTTTACTTTTGGAAGCCACTTGGCGAACTTCAGCTTGTTTATTGTNGTATATGTGGTCTCCATCTGGCCGCTGCAGAGAGGTATGGATGAAACCACGGGGCAAGAGCTCTGATTGGCCCGTGCGAGTTGGTAATTGTCGTTGCTGCCAGTACACATCATTGAGTCATTGTCTAGCACCCAGCATGTGTGGTCTTCGTGCGTTGAAACTCCAGTCACAGTCCTTCCGGGTGGAAGTTCGAGATACATGGGGATGAGTGCCTTTCCGTAGTAACCTGTTGAAGTGAAGGCAGAACTCCCATTCAGTCCGAGCTGTCCGTAGGGGTTGTATCCCCAGCAAACTGCCGANCCNTTGTCCATGACCGCACAGTTGTGCGAGTACGATGCTGTGAGTGCAACTGCCTTTCGGCCTGCAGGCATCACGACATTGATCGGTATCTTCTTGTCGGACTGAGATGCTGAACCATTGTTCCCTAACCGCCCGCCAGTTCCTTTACCCCAACACATCACTGAGCCATTGTCAAGGATGGCNCATGCATGTTCGTATCCTACTGCGACGCTTGTTGCCTCAGCGCCTATGGGAAGGTGCACATAGACGGGAACGCTCGAATCAGTGGTCTTGTTATTGCCGAGTCGTCCATTCTTCCCCTCTCCCCAACACATGACCGAGCCGTTGTCTAAAACGGCACAGGTCTGGTCCTGCCAAGGGCTGACTCCCCATCCAACATTGCTGTTGGTGGANATNTGTTTGACCGTCCGGCCAATAGGAATCTGGACATACTGTGGCGTGTCATAGTTCGTCGTCTTGTTATTGCCGAGTGCCCCATTGAGTCCGCGGCCCCAGCATACTGCTGAACCNTTGTCGAGNACGGCGCATGCAGACAGTCCTTTGGTACTGATCTGTGTGGCGTAGCGTCCTTCGGGTATCTTTGCGTATACTGGTTCNGTCTNATTTGCATCCGTGCTCGAATTTCCATCTGCAAGTTCTCCATGGAAATTCTGGCCCNAGCACATCGTTGATCTGTTGTCGAGAATGGCGCATGCGTGATTGACTCCTCCAGCTACTTGGTATGCTGTACGTCCCGCTGGAAGTCGGACATATCCTGGGTGGAACTGAAATGCGCTATCGGGCCATGCGCCCTTTGTACCGTTGCCATTGGCTCCATATGTCTGACGGCCCCAGCACATGACCGATCCATTATGGATGATCACGCAGGAATTGCCCAATTGTGTTGTAACAATGTGATTACTCGAACCAAGGCCTGAGAAAAATATCCCTTCGGGTGGGTTTGATGATTCGATGATCGTGGCATTCTCAACGGTTGATGTGTTGAGCACAGCACTGAATTCAGTGCCGAACCCTCGGACTGCAGTGATTCTGTTCGAGTTGACTCCTTCGCCGGTTCCTTGCTGTGTGGTGACGATGAGTGAATAGTAACCGTTCGATTGATTCTGATTGATGATATGGATGTCATCATTCGAGTCGATCACCATTGACGTCCCATATCCATACCCGTACGTCGTAGCGCCATTGCTTGATTTNCCCACATCTGTGGTGGTCCACGAACCCGATGCATTCGTGCTGTATCTGAGTCTTCGGTAACTGTTGTGTTGGTCTGAGATGTGGAGGTCATCATTGGAATCAATGGCAATCGATGTGTAGGCTCCAACTTGCTGCGTACCGTGGCTAGGGGTNCCTATTGTATTCAATATCGTCCANGAACCGCCAGTGTTCCTTGCATATCCTAGTCTCCAATTGCTGCTTGTCCTGGTATAGGTGGTGTGCACATCATCATTTGAATCGATGGCGATGGAGATGCCTTGTATTCTGCCTTGCGTGCTCCCGGTTCCAGAGATGTACTCCACCTCCCATGTGCCATTNTTGTTGTGAGCGTAGCCTGCCTGGCCTGAGGTTCTGTTCTGGAAAATGATGTGTACCTTGTCGTTGCTATCGATGGCNATACGGGAGCTTTTGCCGACTCCATAGCCAGAATCATCAGAATCGACGGTCGTTGAGACCCATGTCCCGTTCGCATTGGTCGTGTATCTCAACTCGGTTCTTACGGTCAACGATTCGGTTGAGACGTATGAGATATGGATGNCATCNTTTGAATCTATAGCAATAGANGTAGATAGGTCCTGGCCCGNCCATGGTGAGNCAGAATTCTTCTTCAATGAATGGAGTGCNGTGGTCNCCCATGTTCCGCTCGCATCGGTTGCATACATCAATTCAGCAGAACTCCGGTTCACGTATGAGATGTGGACGCTACCCGAGGAGTCGACAGCAATCGATGGATNTGTCGTGCTACTGCTGTCAATNGTCTTGATCACCCAAGTGCCAGATCTGTCGGTGGCGTACTTCACACTGCCAGCAAGTGAGTCATAATAGGAGACGTGNATCTTNTCATTGGCATCGATCGCCGCAGAGATGCTTGAGAATGGATTTCCCGTCGTCGGGCGTGCTTCGATGGTGAAATGAGTGCTGTTTGTCACTCCTGAAGTCCAACTGCTGCTAGGGGATGGTACGAATGGTAAGAGAATCGTCGGTGCTTCGGATTCTTTGGCCATCATGTCTGCCGCAGGGGTGAGCCATGGCATCGCAAGAAGCAGGAACACAAGGCCCACTGGCCTGAGTTCCACTCGTCCCATGGTCGGTTCTTCTCCGGAGACGTTCATGAACTAAATGGCTCACACAAAATATTCGTCCCAAAATCACTGTTTTTCTTCTTGGTGGTCAAATTCACTGTAATCTGGACACACAACATCAAGGATTTAGGAGGTATTGCCACAGCGTTGACCTATGGATGAGCGTCAGCATCGTGTCGCGGCCCTCTGGCTCGTCCTGCTGTTGGCATTCTCCATGCTCCCTGCCTTCATCGATTTCCCGGAGCCTGGGCCTGGGTCCGATCACTCTCTCAGTGCAGCCCTCCATTCTGTCTCTAGTGCTCCAGCTACTCCTGTACAAGTGGATGCCTTGGCGGCTTGGGATTCTGGTGCCTGCCTGAATCTGGTCGACCAGGGTCTGCTGTGTTGGGGGCACCCCGATGGCGCTACTGGCAATCATTCCTCTTTCCCGTTCCCGTCGGTGCTTGCAACCGGCATCGAGATGGTGTCCATCACCGCAGGTGGCAAGACCGCTTGCTCTCTCGATGATGTTGGGGCAGTGCACTGCTGGGGCAACAACAGTGTTGGGCAGGCCGGGCAATACCGTACGCCTTACTCGGGCCAGGAATGGTTGGCGGACCCTGTGCTCGTGCCACTTGCTGAGTCTGCGATCTCTGTGGGTGTTTCGATAGGTATGGGTTGTGCTCTGCTGGATTCGGGTATCGTGTCATGCTGGGGTAGTGACGTGCAATGGGGTGTGGATCCGATTCATGAGTTGGATGGCTATGATCCATATCCTTTCCAAGTGGTCCGTCAGATACCTCTGCCAGGCGGGCGGTCTGCTGTAGCAATTGGTGCTGGTTTCGGACGTACGGTATGTGCGGGGCT
>PAZI01000019.1 GCA_002715545.1 Methanobacteriota archaeon | reverse complement strand
CGTCCTAGGGACAGTGGTTTTCGAGACCACCGCAATACCGGGCTATGCGAACTCGGCTGAGATGCGTCACCATGAAGGCCTGCATAACCCTGACGGGTGCATGAAGGTGAACGTGAAGCTTGCCCATTCGATGCATGAACTCGAGTATGTCTCTCCTTGCACGGTGCTTGACGTGCTACGCGATCTATCTCTCCCTGAATCCATGTCGATGGTGGTGTACGAAGGTGAGGTCATACCGTCGACAACGATTCTGAAGAGCGATACCGAACTCGAAGTGATCATCGTCGCCTCAGGTGGCTAAATCACAGATACAGGTCGATCTGTGGAGCGCTCGACGAGCCACTCATGTCTTCGGATTCATCGAGTGCTTCGATCAGTTGTTCGACACGCTCCGCAAGACTCTTCTCAGTACTTCTCTCGATTGGCAGCTTCACGTCAAACATCTTCTCTATTTGCTCATGCAGACGACGGGCTCCCTCTAGATCGACAGTTCCTCCAACAGATGACGCGACGATACAGGCAGTTGGGATTTCATCGAACTCACCTAGAGTCGCCATCCATGCAGCCATGCCAATCATGCCCGCTTCTGGCCACCGCTCTGAGGGTGTCGCTCCAATGTTGCTCAGCCATTCACGATCATCTTTTGATGGCCCGAGCAGGAGAAGATCGTGGTCACCAGGGTCTGCTGACATCCCGACGAGCACGAGGATTCCCTTCACTCTCCATTCCTTTGCTTTTTGTCGCAGGGCGAGTGCGAGACGATGTTGGCCCGATGGACTCATGGGCTGAGCCTGACATGTTGCGACAAGGAACGATTTCTCTCCGCTGATAAGATGAACGCGTAGTGCAGGACAGCGCAACGAATCATGCTCATCCTTCATGGCGTGAGGTGGAAGGTCAGGGTCTGTGACAGAGAATACAATCGGTGGCCTGAACTGTTGGACTAGTCCATCGATGACGAGTTTGCCAACGTTTCCGATACCTGGTGCAGCGAAGAGGAGAATAGCGTCGCCTGGAATGGCCTCTAGGAAAGTGCGTGACAACGTCACGATGAATCCCCATCGTCAAGCGTGGGGAGTTCATCCAGCCAATTCGGATTCGCCTCCTCTCTGAGTTGAAGTCGGATGGCCTGATGGCGGTCCTGTGGTGAGAATTTGAGAGGAGCTGCTTGTTTCATCGTGCCACCGCATGAGGGGCAGACTTCGCCCAGTCCATAGGCCTTGCAGGTGTTGCATCTCTGGATGAGCCGTCGCATCGAAATCCCTCAGGCTCGAATGGCCTTGGCAGTGAAGCCGTCTGCAGGTTCGGCCACCGTGTTCTCGATCTCTGACCAGATATTCTCTGCTGCCTCGAAATCAGGTGCTGTGACGACGACGCGATACTGAGGTGCTCCATCATATCGTGCAGTAACTGTGATTTCTCTTTCGATGTCACAGAGTCTCTCGACCTGTTCAAGCACATCCCGTATCGCTTCAACACCGTTTGGAGCCACCGAACTCAATTCCAGAAAACCATCAATGATTACCTGCTCAGGGATGATGTTCTCGAAAGCAACCTTGTGGAAGTGCTCAATCCAGTCTCCACTGAGATCTTGCTCAGCGAATGCCTGTTCATTGATTGCAATTTCCTCGAAAGCTTGGTGGAGGTTTCCGAAGATCTCTGTAAGTATCTGCACATGCTCCTTCGCCTCGTTCGTTCCTGCCCTTTCATTGACGACATCGATGAGGCGGTGCGCCTTCTGCTCGTCTTTCCATTGTTGGATGCGGGTCCTTTTTCTCTCCTCTGAGACTGCCTTGAGAGAGAGGTCGACGCTCTCTCGGTCCTCCCTTACTCGGGTGACCTTGCATACGATGCGCTGCCCCTCTCGAACATAGGAGCGTATGTTCTTGATCCACCCAGATGCAATCTCACCGATGAAGATGAAACCCTGGCGTTCGCCGAATTCTTCGAGTTTGACGTATGCTCCATTCGATTTGATGCTCTCTACAACGCAAATCGCCAATTCTCCAAGCTCAGGCCACTCTCGAGTCTGGGTCTGAGCCATCTAGGATTCCTCCGACAGCGTTTGGATGATTTCGCTGCCGGATAATCGAGCCTTGCCACCGGCAGGTCGTGTCAAAGTAGCGCCGCAAGTGCTGCACTTCACGATGGTGGTGGCGTGACTGAAAATCGTTGCCTCCCCCCCACAGTCATTGCATCGAACAAGGAGAAATCTGCCCGCCATACAATCTACCTCAATTGTCAATTAGTTCAAATCGCTTGGAACGCTTGCATGGGCTGTAGTGCGCTTTTCCAGATTCTGTACATCGGTACAGAATATTGACTCGCTTTGTGGGTTTCTCGCGTCCTTCGGGCCTAGGGCGAGGGAACCCGCGATATCCTGCCATCACGCGCCGGAATCGGCGTTGGCCCCACTTCAGTTCAGATGCACGTTTCTTGCGCACTCTCTCCACGGTATGCATGGTATGCTTCCCCAAAGTCGGCGAGTACCGCTTCACTTGTCTCGGACGCTTGACCATAGTCGAACCTTCGCAGAATTGGCGACCGGAGGACTGTATTTATGCCTATGCTCTCAACGGGGAGAACCGGGGGTTGCGAATTGGATACGTGGACCATCTCCTTCTGGTTCGCCACACTTGCCCTCATCCCGTCCGGTCTTGGGATGACTCTCTTCGCCAAACGTCGCATGAAGAGCTTTGGAATTCTGGCAGTTGTTGTTGGCTGCGGTTTTATTCTGCTGACGACGGTGCTTGGTGATTCATCTTCATTCGAACGAGAGGTGTCGTTGACCCTCCTTGCTTCACTTGGTCCTTCAATCATGATGGGTTGCTCGATTCTTCTGCTCATTTTCACCTCGGACAGCCCCGTCAAGCCACTTCCCCGACCGTTGAGGTGGTTAGGGTGGGTAGGTATGCTATCCGGACTTGGCTGGATTCTTGCCCTTGCTCTTCTAGCCCCTCCGACATCAAGTGGAGGGGCAGTCAGTGAGGTATGGACGGTCTGGTTGACTGGCTTCCTCCTGACCCTTCTTGCACTTGGCTTGACATCGATTGTCTTTCTTTTGTCGATGGGGGAGGCACGGTACACTGAGATTTTCTGTATTCTTCCTCTACCGGTTGGGGCTGGTCTGATGCTCAACCACGCTCTGACTTCAGGATTCAAGGGGCTTGCTCCAGAGGTTGCCTTGGGACGATTCGCAGATGCCTCATTGATGCTCATGGGCACTGTGATAGGAATGACTGTGGCGGTGTTTCTGTTCGGTCTGGTACTTTACATCAGTGAACGTGGGATCACTCAACTTCCTACCACTTCACCACTTACAGATGATGAGATGCAATTGATACGCAGTCGTGTCGAGCGTGGACGTCAGATTGTGGAACAGTTCGATTCTACAATAGGGGGTGATGGTGATTCGTGATCATCATCGTCTCCGTATCGTCAGATTGCTGATGCCAGGTTGTTTCGTCCTCATAGGCCTGACAGTCGCCCTAGCCGGTCTTTCAGGAAAAGGAATAGCGGGCTCTGTTGAGTTGGTTGTAGAATCAGCATTTGTTGCGATGATCCTTGCCTCGTTACTATTCACCTCGTTCGTGCTTTTCTCCTCTAGAAGCCACCCTCAGGCCAAGTCGATTCTTACCGGAGCGATGTCAATCGGCCTGTTCCCTGCAATTGCCGTTTTCGTGCTTGGTAATCGCACCAGCGAGGGCCGCATTGAGATTATTGGACATGTAATGGTAATTCTCATCGCATCGACAGTGGCAGCCGCCCTGATTTTCTCACTTCTGGTCGCCATTGTGACTGATCGCCGAAGTCAGGCACGCGACCATTTATCTGACGCCTTCTCTATGGACAATGAGGAGTGAAACGGATATAAGACCGATGAAGGTCCGCAAGGCCGGTTACCATGTCGAAGGGCACCCCGAGTATGGGCAAGCGTCAGAAATCGACGCACATCAGGTGTCGTCGCTGTGGTAAGCACTCATACCACAAATCCAAGCACGTGTGTGCTTCCTGTGGGTTCGGTGCCACCGCTCGCCGCCGAAGCTACAATTGGAACAAACACTCTCACAGGCCGTGAGTCAACCTCAGTGGATGTTCATAAATCNCCTTGAACAGAGGGTCTACCGGAGGGTCGGATATGTGCGGAATCATAGGCCTCGTCGCACCTGGTCTTGACAGCGTTGCGCCTCTGATTTACAACGGCCTTACTGTGCTACAGCACCGCGGCCAAGATGCAGCGGGAATCATGACTAGTGATGGAGATCATCTCTTCCAAAGGAAGGGCAATGGTCTGGTGCGTGATGTCTTCTATCANCGGCATATGAATCAACTCATCGGCAATGTAGGTATTGGTCATGTGAGATATCCGACCGCTGGGACTTCCTCCTCGGCTGAGGCTCAACCGTTCTATACCAATTCACCCTATGGCATCGGTCTTGCTCACAACGGCAACCTCACGAATGCAGATGAGCTATCTCAACAGTTGTATTCTGAGAATCTGCGCCATGTGAATACATCAAGTGATTCCGAAGTTCTGCTCAACGTCTTTGCTCACGAGATTCAGACTCGGGGGCGGATGAACATAGGCAAGGAGTTGTTCCTCAATGTTGAGGATGTATTCCATGCTGTTGAGAGCGTCCATCGCCGTGTTAGTGGCGCCTATTCTGTCGTTGGCCTGATCACTGGTTACGGTATGTTCGCCTTCCGAGACCCGCATGGAATTCGACCTCTGGTCCTTGGAACCCGACATCATGAAGGCTCAGATGAATGGGTGGTGGCAAGTGAATCGGTCGCAATCACAGCACTTGGTTACAAATTGGTCAGAGATGTTGAGCCAGGTGAGTGTATTTTCATTAGCATGGATGGTAAACTGTTTCATCGATCGACATCTCTTGATGCGCCTTACACGCCGTGTATTTTCGAACATGTGTATTTTGCTCGCCCAGATTCTGTNATCGATGGCATCAGCGTACATTCTGCTCGTCTTGAGATGGGACGGAGGCTGGCAGAGAAGATTATGAGAGAACGACCTGATCATCGCATCGATGTGGTCATCTCGATTCCAGATAGTGGTCGTATTGCAGCCATTGAATTGTCCAATGTCCTTGGAGTTCCGTACCGCGAAGGTTTCGTGAAGAACCGATATATCGGGCGCACTTTCATCATGCCAGGACAAGAGTTGCGGAGAAGTTCTGTGCGGAAGAAATTGAATACACTTCCAGATGAATTCCTTTCCAAGACGGTTCTTTTGGTTGATGACAGCATTATTCGGGGTAATACCAGTCAGGAGATAGTTCAGATGGCTAGGGATGCAGGAGCAACCTCTGTCTATTTTGCTAGTGCAGCCCCCCCGGTCTTACATCCGAATGTGTATGGTATCGATATGCCAGCTGCTGACGAATATATCGCTCATACCCGAACTGTCGATGAGGTCTGTGCTGAGATTGGTGCAGATTGGCTGATCTACCAGGATTTCAATGACCTCGTGGCTGCTTGTTCAAGTGGCCGCAAAGGAATCTCTCATTTCGAAGCCTCTTGCTTCACGGGCGAATATATCACAGGAGATGTCAATGCAGCGTATCTTGAGGCACTCGAGTTGGCTCGGAGCGATAAGGCAAAGCGTCGTCATTCTTCTGATGATGACGTGTTGGAACTTCATTCTCAAACCGTTGAGGAAGAACCTCGATAGGTTGTGAACTCTGACTTCTCTGAATCTCCTGAGTAACGTCACAAGGGTCATTATACCGATGTTGATTCCGAAAATATGTTCGGGACCGCCGCCNGAGGCCGTCCGCTCACCGTGGAAGAGCTCCATCAGGTCACAGTCGACTCCGTCGTCAATGATGCGCATGCTCTGTTCTCTTCNGANCGCCTAGCTGTCGTGACCTCTGATTCACGTGTCATCATCATNGATGCCTCTGGAGAGGTGCTTCACGAGCAGACATTNGACGANCCNCAGCGCTTTGTTCGAGTGACCAGTGATGGTTGCCTGCTGCTGGGAGGTGGCCGAGATTCCGTCAGGATGTTGGATGCTGATTATCAGGAAGGNTGGACTCAGCGGATAGAGTCTGGCTGCTTGCACTTTGATGCCGATGAAGCAGGCTCATGCCTGGTCTTCATTGATGGTTCACGCACTGTTCATCGNATCAACGCCAGTGGTGAATCTTCGNTCATCCCNCGGAAGGGTGAGATTGTCATGCTNTGTGTNGAGCGCTCTGGNAAGGGTTTNGCACTNGCCAATGATGAGGGNCACGTCCAGATNTTCGATNGGCATGGNGAGGTTNTGTGGTCGGTAGACACACGCGTTGGTGGTNTNCCNGATAGACTNCANGACATGCTTCTGCTCGAAGACCTGAGCCTNGTTCTTGGTTTGGAATCCCTTGAGCCGACNGATCGNCCCGAAGGGGAGAACGTGATTCAGATTATCGCACCCGATGCCTCGATCCGCCGGACTATCTCACTAGCAACTCCACCCACAGTTCTGGAATGTAGCGGTGATGAACTTCTGGTTGGTACGCGTGGTAGTGAGGTCCACAGGATTGACTTGGCTGCAATCGATCGGGCAGAGAGTGATGAGTTGTCGGTTCCGATGGGTCCGATCAATATGTATGAGATCAAGAGCATAGCGAGGACTTCAGCGGCATTCTTCATTGGATCATGGTTCTACGTCAATCGACGCAGTGAATCCACTTCTGAAGCATCTAAGGACTGGGAGTTTGAACATACGGGATATGTCTCACACGTCATTGCCTTCGCTGAAGGAAGTGTGGTGGCGGTGGTTGGAGATGATCAGAACGATTACACTGATGGTCAGACAATCTCTTTGCTTGATCCTGCTGCAGAGGGTTCCGAGCCACAGGCTACAGTTCCAGAGGATCTCATGGAATTCGCAGCTGAGGACGCTGCAGCTCTTGAGGCCAAGCGGGCTGATGCGGGAGATGGGTTCGCTGATTTACTCACTGAGGAGGAGCAGATGGCGCTTGGTTCTGGCCTCAAGACATCTCACGTTGCAGCCGAGGACCTGCTGTCTGATCTTGGTGATGCTCTCAAAGATCTCGAGGACATAGATATGGATTCTGAAGCAATCTCGTTTGATGCAGATTCTCTTATTGAGGATCTGAACATCGATACCCAACGTGTCAACCTTCCTCCCGTATGCGACGCTGGAGATGACATGGAATTGGAGGCCGAGGATGATGGGACCGCAATCGTTGTTCTCGATGGCTCGAAATCCTACGATCCAGATGGTGAAATTGAGAAGTGGGAATGGCGGCGACGAGATGGTCAGGTCATTGGTGACAAGGCCAAGATACAGGTCAAAATCAATAGTGGTATCCACATCTTTGAACTGATTGTGACTGACAATGATGGAGCATCGACCCGTGATTCTGTTGAGGTCAAGGTGCGCTGAACACTTTAGTTCACAGTAATTCGCTGAGCGAGGATTCCAGAGCTGGTAGGGCATCTTCCCATGTAGATACGATGCCGTAGTCTGCATGTTTGAAGATAGGAGCATCCGGGTCCTTGTTGATCGCGACGATGAATTTTGATGTCCGCATTCCGGCAAGGTGCTGAATTGCTCCAGAGATGCCTACTGCGATGTAGAGAGATGGGTTGACAGTTTTTCCAGTCTGCCCAACCTGCATGCTGTGAGGTATCTCATTCCATGTATCGACTGCAGCCCTACTGGCACCGACTGCAGCGCCGAGTTGGTCTGCAATCCGCTCTAGATGATCGAAATTACTTGGGTCGCCCATACCTCGGCCACCGGAGATAATGATGTTCGCCTCGGATACATCGATTCGTTCACTCGCTTTTGCGATGGCTTCCTTAATCGCCACTGCTGGTTCAGCACTGTGGTCGACGACGTTGATTCCCGCATTTCCTCCTTCTTCAGCGGGAGGGAATGTGTTTCCACGTAGGGTAAAGGCAGTAGGGCCATCTGCTGAGATTGCTTGAATCGCCTTACCTGCATACACTGGTCGGTTGAACGAGAGCCCCCCCTCCTCAGAGATTCCTATAGCATCCTGAACTACTCCTATGCCTCTGACCGCCGCCAGGCGGGCAATCAAATCCATACCAAGAGGGGTCGCAAGAGCCGTAACATGTCCTTGCTCTGCGACTGAATCGATGGCTTCAGCCCAAACTTTGCTATCGTAGGTCGAGAAACCTTCGCCCCGTATCGCAGTCACCTGTTCGACTCCATTGATAGAAGCAGCTGTCTCGGCAGCCGACGAGGGGTCTTGTCCAAGGACGATGACGTGGCATGTGCCTCCAATACCTGTTATTGCTCCAACTGCCTGAGCAGTCATGGCATTCAATTCACTGTTCTGTATTTCTCCAATTACAGTATAGGTCGACATTGTTTCTCTCTCCTCAGATCACCTTTGCATCGTTGCGCAACAGTTGTACCACTTCACCCATGGAATCAGCACCTTCGAAGGTTCTTCCAGGTGCTTTCTCAGGTGGGGATGAGAGGTTGCCTCTGTGAGTCTTCGAGGCCGATGTGGTGGGTGCGATGACTTCGATGGTTGCCTTCTTCGCCATCATGATACCCTTGACATTCGCTCTGCGGAGGTCTGGTAATCCTTTGTCGCAGGTAATGACGCAGTTGGGGGGAACAGTCACACGTTCTTTCCCGGAAGGCCCCACTCTGACTGCTGAATCATTGTCATATTCGCTGACAAAAGAGATGCATGGCCAATCAAGTGCAGCTGCAACACATGGCCCAGTTGTGGACATGTTGAGGTCAGCACTGGCCTTGCCTGCGAAGATCATCTCCGCACCTTCGGCTTTCGCTACCTCTGCCAGTGCTGTGGCAACTCCGAGGGCATCGAATCTATCGGCCCCGTCATCCCAGACTCTGAACAGATGCTTAGCACCCACCGCAGCAGCATCCTTGAGCATCTTATCTGCTCTTTCGGGTCCGAATGTGATGGCGATGACTTCACCTCCATGCGCTTCGGCATGTGAGAGTGCTGCTTCAAGTGCATATCCGTCGTATGGGCTCATCGACCATTTGATACTGGATTCATCGAGAACTCCATCGTTCAGAATAATCTTGGCAGTCGTGTCAGGTACTTGTTTGATGAGGGCTGCAACCTTCATGTGAATCCCAAACCGAGCGACAGGTAACGGGTGTTTGAACCTTCGCGACGTTGTTCAAAACTCTCAACGTCGATTCTGTAATTTCATCAGTAGGCGAAGGACTTCAATGTAGATCCAGATAAGGGTGACCAGTAGCCCGAATACAGCGCGCCATTCCAACGCCTTAGGCGCTTTTCTCTCTACCCCGTGTTCAATGAAATCGAAATCAGCAACAAGGCACAATGAAGCGATAGCGATGACGAACACGGAGAATCCTATTCCCACAGGTCCAGAACCGTGAATCATGGGTACGGAAATTCCGAACATGAAAAGAACCATGGAGACGAGGTAGATCATCACAATACCAATCACGGCTGAAGCTAAGGCGATACGCAGATTCTCGGTATATGCGATCAATCTGAGACGGTAGATCACTAACATTCCTGCGAAGATCGACAAGGTGATGGCAACAGCGAGGATTGCAACGCCTGGGTAGGCTGATTCGGCGAGGGTTGACAGACCGCCTAGGAAGAGTCCCTCTAAGATGGCATACACGGCAACGTGATTCGAAGTGCATTTTCCACTGAAGACGACGACTAGGACTGTGATGAGCCCGCCCATCGATCCAACGATCAAAGCACCCATCACGAGGTACGGATCATTGAGGTTGTAAACTCCGAAAGCCATCAATGCAATCAGAGAGGTCATGAATGCGGTCTTTGAGGCAACACCTTCCAGAGTCATGTGTTCATGAGTCTCGAAGTCACCACCCACCACGAATGTGTTGTCGGTCAGAACAGGATTCGATGTACGGTACATTATGAGGTCGACGTTTAATGGTCTACAAAAAGCCTCAGTCAATTGTTGAAGGCTCTTGGACATTGATACTGATGGCCAAACTCATACACACCACCTTGAATCGGGTGGTGTGAATATGGGGTCTCAGGGTCAGTCGTTCGCCTTCCTCGTTCTCTTTCTCTTCCTTCTCTCAGGGTGCACGTATTTTGAGGAAGAAGTTGTTGAAGAGGTTGAAGAGGTCGAAGATGTAACCTCCTTGGTCAAAGGTTGCACAGACCCTGAAGCAACGAATCATGACCCTGAAGCAGAGGAGGACGATGGTACCTGCGAATACGAAGAACCCGAACCAGTTTTGGGCTGCACCGACCCCGATGCTGAGAATTACAACGAATCAGCGACCCAAGATGATGGGTCCTGCTGGTACAAGGAGACCGTGCCTTGCAATGGGATGGTCGACCTTTGCCATAGAACCTATGATCAAGTGACTTTTCCTGAGACTCACAATTCCTTCTCAACGCATGAAGACAACATTTTCTATCCCGCGAGCAACCATAGAACTGGATTTCAAGCTCAATGGGATGCTGGAATGAGGGCATTCATGCTTGATACACATTATCTGACTACTACGGACCAAAGCGCTTCAGCGGTTCGTTTCTGTCATGGTGATTCTGACAGGGGTTTCAGTCCTTGTACATACGGCGCAGTTGACCCATGGGAGTGGTTGAACAAATTGAAATCTGGCATGAATGGCGAAGATCGAGACATCGTGACTCTGCTGATTGAGAATCATGTGGATGGTGGTCACCTCAAGGATCTGTTCGATGATGTTGGATTATCTGATTGGATGTATGTTCACGAATTGAATGCAGAATGGCCAACTCTCATTGATCTTATCAATATGGACAAGAGGTTGATTGTGTTCTGGGAACAATCTAGTGACTCCGCACACCCATATTTTCACGATTTCTTGACCTTTGGTTGGACGACTAATTATGCTGAAGAAAGTACTGAATCGATGGATTGCGATCCATTGAGAGGTGATTCAAACCAGGTGGTCTTCCACATGAATAATTGGTTGAAGAATCAAGCTGGACTTTCTGATCCAACTCGTTCTGCGGAAGCCAATGATGTAGGTTTCATGGTTGACCGAGCGATTGAATGCATTGAACAGCACGGCAAACGGCCCACTTTCATCGCCGTTGATTGGTGGGAAGATGGAGATGTGGTTGAAGCCGCGCGACGCGTCAATCTGCTTGAACATCAATCCTCATCTTGAACATCAGTTATCCCATTGTGTTTGGGCCATATGAAAGATATATCTCATCTCGTTGTTCTCTGTCCTCCAATGAATCAGTCAGGCTTTCTGGAAAGAGAAGATTGATTTCAGAGCGAGTCAAGAGGGCGCTGAGAGGTATCTCTGTGGGTAGGCTCGTTCATCTGGCCAGAGCAGCCAATGTTCTTGTGGCTCTCGTGCTTCTTTCGTTGGTGTTACCCACCTCATTTGATATGGCTGAGCAAGTGTCACTAACTCCGGATGATAGGTTCACTACTGGCCGCTCATCCGCCGATTTGACTGTTGATTATCTCTCGGCTTCATGGACCACTGCGGATGCTGGTGATCGCAAGAGCATCAGCACTCGTATCAAGAACATCGGCTCATCATCAGCAAGTTCGTTCAAATGGGGGCTGTATCTTTCCACGGACACCACGATCACGACCAGTGACATCCTTCTGGATGATTATTCCAGATCTTCCCTGTCATCAGGTAGTACCTATTCGTCCACAAAATATGTTGACATCCCCACTTCCATCACGGGGGGATATTACTACGTCGGCATGATCGTAGATACTCAGGACCGGATCAGCGAGTCGAATGAGAACAATAATGACGACTATGATACGGGGAGAGTACACGTCTACGAGCAGCCAGATCTGATAGGTACTCGATGCTCAGGCCCCTCTTCTGGAACAGTCGGCAAGTCCCTTTCCTCTTCGATATCCGTCAAGATCGAGAACGATGTATCCAGTTCACATGGGATGAATAGCGGGTCATTCGATTGGGCAATCTACCTCTCTACAGATTCAACGATCACGACCAGTGACACACAGCTCGGGTCGGATCAATATGCCTCAAGCATCACGCGAGGGAGCACACGAACCGATTCCCTCTCCAGTTCAACGAAATTTCCCTCCTCGATGAATGCAGGGACCTACGAGATGGGTATGATCATCGACGTTGATGAGGATGTTGATGAGGCTGATGAGACGAACAACGTCTATTCCTGCGGTCAGATCACCCTACAGGAGGACCTCGCCGACCTCGAAGCGTATTCGGTCAGTACGATGTCATCTTCAGCAGCGATGGGTGATACAATCACGGTCTCTTACAGGGTCAACAACCTTGGGACCGACAACTCGGGCTCGTTCAAGTGGGAACTCTATCTCTCCACTGATTCGACCATCACCACTTCAGATACTCTAGTGGATGAATTCAGCCTCAGCAGTATTACTGCGGGGTCATATCGCTCGGGTCACGAGAATAATGTCGCCATCCCAACAGGAATGAGTTCGGGATATTACTATCTAGGGATGATTGCCGATAGCAGAGATGATGTTAGCGAATTGGATGAGACGAACAACATCGATGCCTCAAGTTCTCGGATTCGAATCGATGAACCTGCTGAACTGGTTCCATCGATTCCCTCTGGTCCAAGTACTGCTCTGGCCGGTCAGCAGGTGAGCATATCGTGGAGAATCGACAATGATGGTGATGTCTCCTCTGGCTCGTTCAAGTGGGAGATGTATCTGTCGACAGATTCGACCATCACAACTTCTGACACCAAGCTCGGTAGCACGCAACAGACCAGCAGCATCAGTGGTGGGTCTTATCGTACTGGAACTTACAGCCCCACTCTGCCCAGCACCTTGCAGAAAGGTACCTACTATTTCGGAATCATCGTTGACACGAGTGATCAGGTAGCTGAGAGTGATGAGACGAACAACATTCTTCTTGGGAATTCCGTGGTTGTCACTGTCCCCGATTATGACCTTGAGGCTACATCGATCGTCATCGATGCCACGAAGAGACAGATCTGCGAAGGAGGTTCTACCTCAGCGACGCTCACTGTGACGAATCTTGGCCAGGATCTGGCCCCTTCCCATTACGTCGAGATTCTTCTCGTTCTGAGTACAACAAGCAGTGGTATTGCCCAAGGTTCCTCACTGTATCTTGGTCAAGGTCAGACAACTGCTCAATCCTACAGCACCCAGCACACGTTCTCGGTTCCAACGTCGGCCCTGCCTGGGTCTTATCATCTGGTCTTGATTGCAGATGTCTATGATCAGGTAGGTGAGACTGATGAGAATAACAACCTTGTCTTTACCTCTTCAAATGCAGGTTTACAGATTCTGGATTGCCGCCCTGATCTTACTGCAATCTCAATCTCTGGTCCCACCGCTGGCAGCCCCGGCCAAGCGGTCGATATCGACCTTGTCCTAGCGAACGTAGGCTGGGTTGATGCAAGTTCGGTCTCTGTTGAGATTCTGCTGACAAGCGATACCTCAATCGATTCATCGGACGCAGTTGTGGCGACAACAACAATCTCCATCAGTGCTCAGAACACGTGGATTGATGTAGTTCGACTTTCCATACCCTCCGATCAGGTCGAAGGCTGTTGGTACTGGGCAGTACGTATTGATCCAACAGACCGGTTCGATGAACTTCGAGAGGACAACAACACACTTCTATCCAGTACCACCTTTTGTATCGCTCCCGCCGATCTTTCGGTGGTCTCGGTCAGTCTACCGGTAGGAGATGCCGTCAGTGGCTCGTTCATTGAAGTCGTGATCGAGCTGGAGAATATTGGTGGTTCTGATGCAGGTCTGTTCGAAGTGACCTTGACACTATCATCTGATGATGTAGTCGATGGAACCGATCATGCATTCCCATCGCTCGTGGTTTCTGAACTTGAAGCGGGTGGGGCGTGGACGATCAGGTCCACCGTTACATTACCCACTGGAATCATCGGTGAACATCGCTGGATTGTTGTGGTCGATACAATGGATCAGGTCCTTGAGAAAGATGAGACTAACAATCAGGGGATGTCGGACCCTTTCTCGATTGAAACAAGATCCATCGACCTTCAAGCCATCATCATCAGTGCTCAATCGTCGGCGGATCCAGGTCAGACCATCGATGTGGACTGGAGTGTTGCTAACCTTGGTCTTGACCCTTTATCGTTTGATGTTGAGATACTGCTTTCGGTGGATGCAGTTCCGGATGCTTCGGACCAACTTCTGTATCAACAACGTGTCTTCTTGCTCAATCACGCTGGCTCTTATCATGAAAAGAGTCGAGTCACTCTACCTGGTGATGTCGTAGGTGAATATTGGTTCGTCCTCTCTGTCGACAACACTCAAGAGCACGATGAAGAAGATGAATCGAACAATCTCGTTGTCTCCGATGGCTCGATCATGATTGACATCGACGCTCCACCTCCAATCACATCTGACCTCAGGGGATGTGAAGTCCGAGATACCGATGGCGAGTCTGGCAAAGATGCACCTTCGACACGATTCTCTGCTCTTGAACTGGGTGTGGACCCGGATGTTCTGCTCGAAGGCTGTCTTGCAGATTCGGACCATGTTGATTGGTTCACATTCTCTTTGACCCCTGGAAATCGCTCATCAATCGCTCTGTGGGTCGAGGGAGGGCGCTCGTCAGCCATCTTGTATCAAGGAGACGTGGTCATCGATCAGGCGGTGTTTGGTGAAGATGATTGGTTGGCGATCATAGCGACTCAGAATCATCCAGAGAATGCAGATGTAATTGTGTGTCACCTACAGATCTGGCGAGATGTATCCGAATCAGAGTCATCGTATCGGCTACATGTCGTGACCTCTGGGCTGGATGAAACAGTTGACATTACTCCTCCTTCAATCCCTGAGCCGTTTGGTATCGAGGGATGGGTTGTGAATGATACGGCTGAACTTTGGTTCAAGGATGGTGATTCAGATACGTCGTACCGTGAAGTCCGTTGGACTGGAGGCGATTGGTTCCAAATTGAGGGTGCGCCATCTCTTCTCGATGTATCTGCACTCGATGATGGCAAGCATTCGTTGGAGATTAGGTCTGTTGATCAGGCCGGGAATACTGGACCTATGACTGCCATCTGGATCCGAATTGACCGGACAGCTCCTGCAATCACCTCAAATCTCTCCTATGTGAGTGGGGGGCCATCTGACTGGGAGGGGCTCTTGGACGTTGATGTCGAAGATGGAAATGGTAGTGGGCACCTGCTGACTGAGTGGTCTTCGGATGGTTCAATATGGACCTCTGTACCTGTGAACAATCACCTGATTATTCCCATTGATGCGACTCAGATTTGGGTGCGTGTCACAGACTCTGCAGGGTGGTCGACCATCGCGATCGTCGAAACTCCCGAAACTGAGAACGTTTCCTCATCTCCTTCGCCTCTGAGTTTCGCTGGAGATACTGAATCTGGTTCTGGACCGAACCTGATCGTCCTTATCGTCGGGCTGCTATCGCTGCTCTTCTTCCCCGCGGCAGTGATTGGCATTGTAATCTTGAATCGTCGTGGCGCTCATGTCGATGATGACGATATGGAAGATGCTCCACCTGCTCTACCATCACATCTTCATGCTACGGCAGAACCTGCTGAACAGGATTCCTCGGAGCACGCAGTCCACACCGATTCGAACGGTCGTAGTTGGTGGGTGGATCCCGAAGGAAGATGGCACTGGTGGGACCAGACTTCGCAAGCGTGGATTCTTTGGCAGGAGTGAGAACCGTAATGGCAACTACCTGATGTGGATGGAAGGGTTGTTCGATGTCTGTGTCCCGCTCCCTGCTTGCGGTTGTTATCTTGATCCTCTCATCTCTGGCCATGTCGGTGGTCTCTGATGCCCGAACCGACATAGCTCCATCGGCTGTGTCTCACTCGTTTGAGGCCCCCTCCTCCCCATCTCATTTCGGGTTTCAGACAGGATCGATTTTCAGCTCCTCGACCATCTCTTCAGGAGATGGTTTCAGTTGTGGCCTCAATGAATCTGGTTTGATTGAATGCTGGGGGTCACAGGCTGCTGTGGATGCATCAGCGTCTTTCTCAGATGCACGGATAGCAAGGCAAGTCTCATCGTTCAGCTCCCATTCCTGTGCGATTCTTGGCGATGGTTCTGTTCTATGCTGGGAATTATCGTCCCAAGGGTTCACCATCCCTCTTGAGCAGAGCATGGTTGCTGTAGCGCTTGCTGTCGGTTCCGATGAATCGTGCTCCATCCTTTCCGATGCATCTGTTGTTTGCTGGGGCAACTCGCTTGGCTCCCCATATGTGATCGAATTAGGAGGCAAAGGCGCAGTTGCAGTTTCTTCTGGTGGTAATGGTTCGTGCGCCATTCTTCAGGATCAGCAGGTCTACTGTTGGATTCAGTCTTCCTCTCCTCAAATCTTGGACACAGGAGGTATGGGTGCGGTTGCAATCAGTTTGGGTGATGACCACGGATGTGCTTTATTGGTCGATGGTAGTCTGAAATGCTGGGGTTCTAATTCATTTGGTCAGACATCTATCGAATCGACTGCTTCGAGTGTTACCTCGTTGGTAGCTGGTGGCCACCACACATGTGTGTTGTCGAGTGATTTCTCTCTATCTTGTTCAGGCCTCGATACGTCTGGTCAGAGTAGTTTGATGTTCTCTGATTCAGAGACTCCAGTCGCTCTTTCTGCAGGTTCGGAACATACATGTGCGGTTCTGGAGGATGGGTCCATCAGATGTGCTGGCCTTTCTCAGACGTCCTTGGTAACCTCTCTCTCAGATAGGGACACTGATGGCGATGGTGTTCTGAACATCTTTGATGTGCATATGCCTGGATACGCTGGAGATTCCGTTGGTTCATCCTCACCCATCGCTATGGGCATGAAACACACATGCGCTGTTATGTCCAACCGCAGCTTGAACTGTTGGGGATACAACATGCACGGTCAACTTGGTCTTGGGCTGGGTTCTTGGGCAGAAGTCAATGACCCAAGATACGTCGATTTCGGTTTTGATGCAGAGGTCTGGAGTGTGGCTGCTGATGGTCACCAGACGTGTGCGATCATGGTCAATGGTTCTCTGTGGTGCTGGGGTCTGAACTCCCAAGGTCAATTGGGTATCGGGTCCACGGAGAAAATGTATACCCCTCAACCGGTGGACCTTGGCCCAGATCGACATGCAACTGCTGTCACCATCGGTAACTCGCACACCTGTGCGATTACGAATGATTCTGCAATCCTTTGTTGGGGATGGAACAACTTCGGACAGTTAGGGACCAACTCCTCTTCTTCCTCGGAGCTCTCTCCGCAAGAAGTTCCCCTTTTACAGGGGTTAGTTCCTATTTCTCTGGCTGCTGGAAATGCACATACGTGCTCGGTGATGTCGAATGGTTCTCTGTGGTGCTGGGGGCTGAATAATTTCGGGCAGAACGGTCTTGGTCAGTCAGTCTCGAGTTCCTTTTACCCTCAATATGTCCCATTTCCTGATGAATCAGTAGTCATCACTGCAGTCGCTAACCGACATCAGACTTGTGCAATCATTGAGAATCGGTCCCTCTTTTGTTGGGGCGATGACGAATATGGGCAGCTTGGTCTGGGAAATGTGGGGTCAGGTCAGCAGCAGTATTCCCCTCAGTACGTCGATCTAGGGGGCCTTGAAGTTCTCAGCTTCTCAGGTGGTGATCGACATTCATGTGCCATTCTTGAGGATTATACGATGTGGTGCTGGGGCCAGAATTCCGATGGCCAACTAGGGCTTGGTAACAACACTCACCAAGGGTCGCCGATTCAGATTCCTGTCGATGTGAATGGCTCTGTGGTAGTGATGACTGGAGGAACAGGTCATTCGTGTGCTATTCTCAACGATGGCACACTGAAGTGCTGGGGTTCGAATGAGTGGGGTCAACTTGGCGTGGGGAACAGGACAGATCTTACGACACCTCAGCCGGTCTACGATTCAGTCAATCTCACATTCCATCGTGGTGATCTTGATCCAGATGGTGATGGAATCCCTTACCATTCGGACACTTACCCCCGTAATCCTGCAAGATCAGTGGAATGCAGCCTTGGAGAATATGGGGTGCACCATTGCCGGCTTGCAGATCCAGGTCACTGGGTGAACCGAACAGGTGCTCTTGCTCAATCACAATGCCTACCTGGAACCTGGCAGCCTGAATCTGGTTCCACGGGATGTTTGCAGACAGATCCCGGAAATCACACTGCTTCAGCAGGTATGTCTATTCAGATCCCTTGCTCAAGCGGTACCTACCAACCTCTCTCNGGACANCAANNNTGCNTTCCCGCTGATCCNGGNNATTATGTCAACCTNACNGGNTCAACNGTNCAGCATCCATGTCTGGAAGGGACNTATCAGCCGTTGATTGCAAGCTCTTCGTGCATTGAAGCACAAGTGGGCCATTTCGCAAATGGGACGCACCAGGTCGCACAGACGCCCTGTTTGAGCGGGGAATGGCAGNCAGATCCCGGTTCGGTTGCTTGCATTCTGACAGATCCTGGTAACTACACTGGTTCCAGTGGCATGGCAGCTCAGATCACTTGTGAGAATGGCACCTATCAGAACCTTTCAGGTCAATCGGCGTGCTATTCGGCAGATCCAGGTCATTTTGTAGATCATTCCGGAGCGACCGCACAGTCTGTGTGTCCCGCAGGCACATATCAGCCATCCCAGGCCAGCACATCATGCATTGATGCAGGAGCGGGATATTTCGTCAGTCAATCTGGCCAGACCGAACAGACTGCTTGTCTCATCGGTACCTATCAGGCGAACCCTCGTCGGTCTTCCTGTGTCGATGCCTCACCTGGAAATTACGTTCCTGTCCCTGGTTCTAGTAGTCAGATGCGATGCTCACCTGGAACCTATCAGCCATCGTCAGGTGCGAGCAGTTGTCTTGAATCCACTCCTGGTCATTTCGTGGCAGGGAATGGACAGACCGAGCAGACTCCATGTCCATCGGGTGAGGATCAGACATTGAGTGGTCAAGTGAGTTGTGTATCGACATTCGAGCTNCAGATCNACCTCATTGGAGGGGGTGTNGGGATGGNTGGNATTCTACTGATTACACTCGCAGTCCTATGGTTCAGAAATAGACACCCGGAACGCGGCGCTCGACGCTCTGTGAAGGTGGACATTCGACAGTTCGAAGTGACTCGATGGATCGATGACGATGAGGATGACGATGATGATCCGACCGACGCCATGTTCAGAGAGAACGGGTGAATGATTGGATTCCAGTAATCCATCGTCCAAGAATCAGGTTATGNATGTCATGTGTGCCTTCGTACGTCTTCACTGATTCCAGGTTGGCCATGTGGCGCATGACTGGATATTCATCGAGCACGCCGTTGGCACCGTGAATATCACGCGATTCTCGAGCAATCTCAAGTGCCATGTCAACGTTGTTCATCTTGGCCAAGCTGACCATCTCAGGGAACCAGTCATCNTCATCGATGGCTCGGCCGAGGTGCAGGGCGAGTAATTGCCCCTTAGTGATTTGTCGGAGCATCGTGGCGAGTTTGAACTGAATCAGCTGATATGCTGCAATCGGCTGGTCGAACTGAATACGTTCCATGGCGTAACGCTTCGCTGAATCGAAGCAGGCTTGGGCCGCACCGACCGAACCCCATGCAATCCCATACCTTGCGCGGTTGNGGCAGGAGAATGGTCCTGCCAGGCCCTTTGCACCAGGGAGGTATCGGTCCTCAGGTACGAACACATCCTGTAGTACCAGTTCGGAGGTCACTGAAGCCTTGAGTGAATGTTTCCCATGCATCTCAGGTGCAGAGAATCCTTCGTCCTCCTTCTCTACGATGAAGCCTCGGATGGTGTCATCGAGTTTCGCCCAGACAATGGCTATGTCGGCAACTGTCCCATTCGTGATCCACATTTTTGCACCATTAAGGATGTACCCTCCATCGACCTTCTCAGCCTTCGTCACCATGCCTCCTGGGTTTGAACCATAATCTGGTTCAGTGAGCCCGAAGCATCCAATGATGTCACCTGTCGCCATGCCTGGCAGGTACTTCATCTTCTGTTCCTCAGTCCCAAACTTGTGAATGGGGTGCATCGACAACGAACCTTGCACGCTGCAGAATGAGCGCAGGCCACTGTCTCCTCTCTCGAGTTCCCGGCAAACGACACCGTAGGCTGTGTAGGACATGCCTGCANATCCGTACTTCTCTGGGATGACCATCCCCAGTACACCCATCTCACCTAGCTCACGTCCCCATTCTGCAGGGAATACACCGTCTCTACAGGCATGTTCGATTTCAGGGATGATGCGTTCATCGACCCATTGCCGAACCATGTCTCTGAGCATCCGTTCCTCTTCTGTCAGCATCTTGTCGACGCCGTAGAAGTCGAGCGCGTCATAGGGCTTGACCATGTGGAACGGCGGTAGTGGTTGCGAAATGAACGTTTGGTCATCTCTTCCCGCGTCGGGGCGTCTCTGTCTCAATTCGTTTTCCTCTCTTACCGCGCTTCCTCTTGCGACGTTCTGCAGCCCATCGGCGAGGTCCTGGCAAATACATCCATAGCAGTCCGAGGACGGTTCCTGGCACTGCGATGACGACAAGGAGGAATACGATTGTCGATCCGGTGGCGCTGACCAATCCTCCTGAAATAGATGGGCCGATGACGACGATATGACCGTTCTTTGTGATCATCCAGCCGTGGAAATCTCCGTCCACAGTCGGTTCCATCCATCCTGTCAGGATCTGTGAATCAATGATCTCGGTCAGCTCACTCAGTTCAGAGCCTTCAATGAAGGGATATACGTCGGTTCCAGGGTCGTTGTATTCTGCATCCGAGGTGTGGAACCACACGATGCGGCTGTCTGAAGTCACGCCCATCACATCCTTCTCTTGTGTGAGGAACAGATTGGTGACGGGGGCTCCAGAACCCATGATGTTGGCCACCTCGCTCGTCTGGCTGTTGTTCACGTCTGTAGAATCGATAACGATGGTTGCATATTTTGTATCTCCGCCGGCAATGACGCAGACCGGTCGGTCGGTCNCGCAGGCTCCTGTCAACCAATTCCAAGATTCAGAGATAGCAAACCACTCCTTGCTCGAGATGATACCTTCTCGGTCCGAGAGAAGGATGCCAGAATTCTGAGTGACGAACATACATTCGCTGCGCAGGAAGACGGAGAGACAGGCGATATCATGAACGCTTCCAAGGTCTGATAGAACCGAGGTCAGAGAATCATTGGTGTAGCGATATATATCACCACTCTTGGTTCCAATCCAAGCGATATCACCTCGCTGATTCCACGCAACGCTGGAAAGATCGGCCCAAAGAACGCTGTGATTCGCGCCGTCGACGTGTGTGAGGGTGCCTGTTTCGCTGTTGTATCTGAGCAAAACACCTTGATCGCCGACGATCAGGGCGGAATGTCCAGATGGGTGCCACGATGCCGCATTCATTGTGTGACTTACTCCACTATTGAGTACTCTGACGCCGGCCTTCGAATCCTCCTGTTCGTAATTGAGCAGAATCACCGTGCCGTCGAGACCTCCGGTCAGGACCTTCGTGAGATCTTGATCGTGTTCAGCGAATTCGAGAGCAACATTCGACGTAGCATCGTCGAGGATGTGCCGAGTCACTTTGAGGGTGAGGCCTGTCTTGGTCTCGACCTCTGCTGCCGCCACTTGGCTGAATGTGATTGTGAGCAGCATGACCATGGCCGCGGCAGTACGTGTTCGGGTGGTCACATGATACCGACCGTCAGACACCTGTCAAGACCGTTGCGGGTGAATGAGATACTCGCTAAAACTGAATAAGCGCCCCCCCTCAGCAAGGACTCATGGAGCAGTTCGATGTCGCACGAGGGTTAATCAAAAAGATCACCGAATCAGGTGGATTGGTTGAAGTCATGCAACGCCATTTCAATGACATTGATGGAGTTCGCATCAGTGAGATAGATGGTGTCAACAGTGTCCTCCTCGAAGAGCCAGCATATCTCCCGAATGTCCGTGTATCTTACACTGTCCGAGGCCTCCTACAGGTCGATGGAGAGCAGGCAAAACCCGATTTCAGCGATAACGATGCGGTGCGACGTGCACAGATGTCGCGTGCCGCTTGGACCTCCTTCCTAGATGAGTCGACTGGCTATGATGGGAAGAAGCGTGGCGATAAGGCGAAGGAGCGCGTGAAGCGTCGCGCCAAATCAATGTCTCGAGTCAATGAATGGAATTCGTACATCGAGAAGGTGAGTCACATCGACGACGATGTCCTTGAGCAGGGTCAAGCTCTTATCGAGGAGATTGAATCTGCACTGTCTGATGAAGACATCACGAAGGCTTTCGGCCGATCTGAGAAACTGAGCAAACTCATGGGGTGAACGGCTGACTCCTGACGAGCGCCGTTCACTGATCCTCGATGGTGTCAGTGAGGTCGTCGGTGCCGAACATCTCGAATCCTGCTTAGCTACGGGTCGCGGTATTGGTGGTGGCCCCATCAAGGCGTACATCGGTTTCGAACCCTCGGGCCATGCTCATCTGGGTTGGTTGGTGCTCAGCCAGCGAATGAGGCGGTTCCTCGATGCAGACCTCCACCTCACTGTTCTGCTTGCTGATTGGCATGGTTGGATCAACGACAAACTCGGAGGTTCGCTAGAGTCGATCGAGGTTGCGTCTGTGCACATGGAATCGGTCTTCCGATGCTTGCTTGATGACCCTCCTGAAGGCGATGGACCTGGTCAGGTCAGTTTCGTTCGCGCTTCACATCTGGTTGATGATGGTGATTATTGGGCTGGAGTGATTCGACACATGAAGAACGTCAGCCTGGCCCGGATTCGTAAGACATTCAGCATCATGGGTCGCGATGAGGATGATGCTGATGGAGATACGTCCAAATTCCTGTATCCTGCCATGCAGTCTCAAGACATCCACACAATGAACATCGATGTAGCACTTGGTGGAATGGATCAACGAAAGGCACACATGTACATGCGAGACATGGCTGATCGCCTAGGTCTGCCTAAGGCGACCTGTGTGCATACACCGATTATCCCTGGTCTCCGTTCAGCGACCGGTCGGATGGATGCTTCTATCACAGGTGGTTCTGGAGTCCAGGTGGCAGGTGCCGACGAGAAGATGTCGAAATCAGACCCCAAGGGTGCGATTCTGCTCCACCATGGTGCTGGACGGATCCGCAAACTCATGCGTGGTGCCCATCTTGATCCTGCATCCCCGGATTCGCCCATTCATGAGATCCTTGAGCATATCGTGTTCGTTCGATCCACATCGATGCCGGTCGACCGTAGTGAGGAGCACGGAGGCCCTCTCACCATTGAATCAGTCGATCAAGCTCGGCGATTGCTCGCCGATGGAGACCTTCATCCGTTGGATTACAAGGAATCAGTCGCAGCCCGAATCGCAGACCTTCTGGCACCTTTGAGATCCCGTATCGAATCAGAACCAGCTACCTTTCAGGCTCTTGACCGCCTTGTGCAGAAGCATTCTGCATGACCGTTCAGATCTCTGGAGTTGTTCACTCTGGGTCGAGATGATCGATGCATAACTGGCTCGAACAAAGTGGGACGTCGTAGTACTGGCGAGTAGCGGGGTCGAATGTATCGAGTTGTAAGGTGGAACCACTATCGATCACGGTGACGATTGAAGAGGTCGAAGCTGGTAAGTAATCCTCGCCAGTGCTTGTTAGAGTGAGTCGAAGATAGTGACCTACACTCACTTCGGCGTCCATGGCGAAGAACTCCATCTTGGCATTGAACGGGAACAGGAAATTGTGCAGCACAGGTTCCGTTCCACCTTCATGATAACGCAAATCCATGATGGCATGACCGATATGGATGCAGGAGTCCGACTCATCGCAATCCTCCAAAAGGGCGTAAATCTGCCCTCCGTAGGAACTGGTCTGAACGTTGATGTGAAGTCTTGCTAAACCTCCGAAGAAGAGTGGTTTGGTCAGGGGTGCAGTCTCATACATCGGCCCTGATGAGGCATCGGGGAGAATGAGATTGCCACCTGTGATGTGGACGAGATCCTCGCTGCCCAATTCAAGCGCCAATTCAGTGGTATCGGTCATTGGATACGATGACTCCAACCTCCAGTCTCCTTGGTTCGATTGAATCTCGACACCGAGCCATGGTGGTGGGCCTCGGTCCTGAAGGTAGTATTCGAACCATTCATACAAATCCTGCATCCAATCCATGCGGACCATCTCAGGAAAGGCCTCTCGACCTCGACCAGGGTCGGAGCGATCGTACATCACATCCGGCCTGTCTGGGTAATCATGATCCCACTGTCCAAAGAATCCCTTAGCCTCGATGTCGTGCTCCTGTAGGAGGTTGATGGTAGGGATGGCCATATGTGGGTCGACGTTCCAGTCATGCATGCCCTGGATGAGGTAGACGCTCCCTTCGTAATTCTGCAGCACACGGTCGAGGAAGTATCTCTCTTCCCAATATGTTCCTACCATCTCATCTCCGAAGAGGTACGCTGAGCCTCCAGTGGCAGGTCCCATGAAATAGTCTGGACAGGCATTGCCGGGATCCTCCTCATCTCCATCAACACCGTAGCCGCCATAGACGACGTTGTGCATGAATGGCGCTCGTGCCTCGCTCGATCCGTTCTTCCACATCAATTCCTTGACGCCGATGAGTCCGGAGATCGGGACGATGGTGGCCAGATGTTCATTGCCGAAGGTCGCTGCTTGCCAGGGTGTACTGCCATCGTAGGACTTGCCTATCATGGCGACCTTACCATTGGACCATTCCTGCGAACCCATCCATGTGACTGCAGCGTCAATACCGAGCTGCTCTGCATTACCCATCAGATCCATACAATGGTTCGAGCGACCAGTGCCTGAGACTGAAACCTGTGCGAAAGCATAGCCATGGGGTAGTATCTGATCGATGATCATCTCTCCGAGCCAGGTGCCGGGAACCTCAATCGATGGGGTGCTCACACTCGTTTCATCGAAGTAAGGGCCGAACTCTGCAATCACTGGGACGGTCACTCCTTCGGGAACATCCGGTCTCCAGTAAGCGAGGCTGATCTTGCCGTCAGGCGCATCACCTCCTTCCGAGAGTGGTAGATCATATTCTACGAATTGATGTACTGAATCCCACTCATTCTCGGTCACCAGCAACTCGTATGGACCAGGTGTCAGGACACTTCCATTGCTGCCATTCGTGAACCAGATGTCATGTTTTGCTCGCTCCCAGATTGGAATCAGAGCATCTTCCTCAAGAAGCTCAATTGGACCGTCATCTCCGAAGCATCCCGACAAAGGTGCGCAGAACATGATGGTGAGCATGAGCCACGCTCTACGGTGAGTCACATTCTGACCTGTTGCATTCTCATGTTGAACCTATCGCGCAGCATGTGGCTCAACCAGGAGGTCGTATCTCGACACAACCTTTGCTTGAAACCGGATCATGTTCGATGAGCACCGGTATGACTGGCGTGCCATCTGACCAAGTGCCCAAGTCACTGAGAGTTCCATTCTGATTGGTCAGATGTGCTCTGATCACCTCAAGATCACCGGTTCCCGAGGCGGTACCCTGGACCAGAGCGGCCTGAGCTGAGATACGGTCGTGGATGGTCAGATCCGCAAGNGCATCATGCAACATGTCGACCGGCAGGTAGTGTGTGGCCAGTAGGCGTGGGAAACCGTGGAAATCCGAACGTACGAGGAGGTGGAGGACTCCGGGAATCTGTGATCCGGTGTCGTTATCTTTCGTGCTCAGGCGATGTGCCAACCATCGTCCATCACAGCCGTTGACGATGTTGTCAGCGTCATGTTCGATGACGTGAGCAATCGTGTGGTCGGGAAGATGGCTGAGATCCGGGCTGACTCCTACTGCATCACTGATGCCGAAAGGGACGAGCACATCAATCACAAGAGCATCAGCACCATAGCCATCGGCAGTCATCTCGGCCGCGATGTGTATCGCAACTCCTCCTCCGAAGCTATGACCGCCAATCCAAAGAGAGGCCGGATCGATGACGACTTGTTCTCCAAGGTCAGCCCGTACTGATCGACCAAGCTCACTGTCGGGTGACATCAAGGCGGCAAAGGCCTCTCGGGCGTGCGTTACGCCGAAGTCGATGTTGACGGCGTGACGTGGGTCGCTGGTTCCACCACGGATGGCGTCGGGCTCGTTCTCTGGGGCCAGTGCATCGTTCCATTCAGTGACGTACTGAGGTGCTAGGACGATCAGGCCCTGACCTGCGAGGACCTTCAGCAGGTCGGTGTAGAACATCTCGATTTCTTGACCCGTGTGGGCATGCATGAAGATGGCTACACCACGTGGTGTTGTATCGGGTAATGCGGTAGAATATGTCGCATAGACTCGCCACTTGCTCTCTATTGCCTCGTCAGACATGTAAGGGTGGAACGATTTTGTCTCCATCACCTCGAATGAATTCATGACCATCCCTTCATCGATGGCAGTTTCCTGCCAAGGCCCAGGTGCCGGTTCGGGAGGTGATGCACTCAGGCCGAACATGGCACCCGCTCCTGGCTGCATCAGAAGCAGCGCGACCAGAATGAACGAAGATGTGTACATGGAAGATGTCCGATCAGGCCGCTGGCCAGATCGTAGGTGAGGTCCATCGACGTTGTACCAAGCCAGTAATGTCGCCATCGCAAGTACTGCTCCTAGGATGAATGGGAAGGCCACGATTGCTCCGAAGGTCAAGGTACGGTCGATGCCGATATGGATCGTGGCAGTAGCGAGGATGAAACCGCTCAGCACATCACAAACTCTCGTTATGTGTCGTCGCTTATCAGAACCAAGACGTGTTGTGGTGACCAGTCCTATGAGAAAGGCGGCAAGGATGACGATGGGAGCAATGATCGTCGTCGATCGCATCCACCGTGCGATGCCGATCAGGTTGAATGTATACCTGAAGATCGCACTCGTCAGTGAACCACGCAGCACCAAGAAGTACAGGATCGGTGCTACGCCCAATAGGAAACCTGCTCCTACATCTCGTCCCCGGGTCTTCCAAGACCTATGCGAGCATGTGGAATCACTCAAGCTGCACCACCTGAAGGGTCGAAGCCGATCACCCAGACGATGGCATCGAGAATCACGGTCTGGAGGGCAAAGGCGAGTGACCCTGCAATTGCGAGGCGGTGTGACCACGATGGTGCGGATGATTCCAAGCTCGCCACGGCCCAGACTAGGACCATGGTCGCCCCTGCTACGCCCCAAAGAACTCCGAAGACGGCATACCGAAGCATCTGGCTCTGACGTTGGATGGCTGCTACGGTCAGAGGCATCCATAACGTTGAGAGAAGCAGGATGGTTGCATCGATAGCGACGATCAACCAAGCAGCATCATATCCCCTCAGTCTGATGCTAGAGAACTCAGATTGCCAGAGAAGGTGGCCCCAGACCATCCAGAGGTAACCGAGAGCTGCCAGGAGCATCGTGACCAAAGCTGAGGATCTGACGATGGCTGGGGCATCACCCCAGAGGGCTGTAGCGGGGTCATCGAATTGCCACACTCCCCAGACGTATGAGGCAAGCACTGCAGTACCCCTCGGGCCCCGCATGCAAGCGCGCTGGGTGGAGG
>PAZI01000018.1 GCA_002715545.1 Methanobacteriota archaeon | reverse complement strand
GATTCTGGAAATGCTAACGCTGTAACCGATGCGGGGACTGCCGCACTTCTTGCTCATGCAAGTGCCCTCTCAGCATGCCTCAATGTTCGTGTCAATGCTGCGGACCTCGATGAAGAAAAGGGAGCGGCAATGACTGCTCGAACTGAGGAGATCGAGGAGACAGCGGGTACTCTGACTGAGACGACTCTCGGCATTGTACACGGACGTCTTCGCATGCCTTGAAGTACGAATCGAGGCGTGAACAAATATGAGCGATGACTGGGCCAAGGGCTCTCTTCATCCGGTCACCATACCTACAGGAATTGAGCGCACATGCTCTACTTGGGCAACGGAAGGCGCTTGGCGTATGCTCCATCATAACATCCACCCAGACGTAGCAGAGGACCCTGAGCGATTGATCGTGTATGGGGGAACTGGACGATGTGCACGAGGATGGGAGGCTTGGAAACGAATTCGTTCGATGTTGGAAGGACTCCAGCCAGATGAAACTTTACTGATACAATCTGGAAAGCCCGTCGGTGTCGTCCGTACCTTCCCAGATGCACCCAGAGTCTTGATTGCTAACTCTAATCTCGTTCCAGCTTGGGCTACGAAGGGTACCTTCGATGCCATGGAGACAGAGGGCTTGATGATGTTCGGGCAGATGACGGCTGGTTCGTGGATCTACATTGGAACTCAAGGAATCTTACAAGGTACATACGAAACCCTCGCTGCAGCTGCTCGTACAAACTTTGGAACTTCTAATCTCATCGGACGAATCTTCCTTTCGGCAGGATGCGGTGGCATGGGTGGCGCTCAGCCCCTCGCTACAACAATGCTCGGAGGAGTCGCACTCATCGTTGAAGTGGATCGTGAACGCCTTGATGCTCGGATTCGTACCAAATACCTTGATGATTGGGTCGAAGATATCGATGAGGCAATCAGTCGAGTCGAACAGGCGAAACGTGATCGATGTTCACTATCTATTGGATTGCTTGGAAACGCTGCGGATATTTTTCCCGAACTTCTTGAACGAGGGTTTCGACCAGATCTTGTCTCAGATCAGACTTCGGCTCATGATCCATTGGATGGTTACATCGCACCTGAAACCGAGAAGATGTCACGAGAGGAACGCCATATGCATCGGGATGATGTCATTCAACGAAGCCAGAGGGCGATGGCCCGTCATGTTGAAGCAATGGTCCAAATGCAAGAGCAAGGTTGCACCGTCTTCGACTATGGGAATAACATACGCGAACAAGCAGTCCTTGGTGGACTCAATCGCGACCGAGCATTCAGTTTCCCTGGGTTCGTACCCGCCTATATTCGGCCACTTTTCTGTGATGGAAAGGGTCCTTTCAGGTGGGTCGCTCTCTCAGGCAATCCTGCAGATATCCATCGTACTGACCTCTTGGTCGAGGAATTATTCCCAGAAGATGAGGCACTTCTTCGCTGGATAAAGATGGCAAATGAGCAGGTTGCGTTTCAAGGCCTACCGAGTAGAATCTGCTGGCTTGGTCATGGGGAGCGTGCACGAATGGGTTTGGCAATCAATGAGCTTGTGGCTTCAGGCGAAATCACTGCACCAATCGCCATCGGCCGCGACCATCTGGACTGCGGGAGTGTCGCTTCGCCAAATCGTGAAACAGAAGCAATGCTTGACGGATCAGATGCCGTCTCTGATTGGCCACTTCTGAACGCTATGGCCAATGTTGCCTCAGGAGCCTCATGGGTCTCAATCCATCATGGGGGTGGTGTGGGAATCGGCTATTCGCAACATGCAGGGATGGTCGTGGTTGCTGATGGAACCGAAGATGCTGCCCTACGTCTACAACGTGTTCTGACGACAGACCCACAACTCGGTATCCTCCGCCATGCAGATGCTGGTTACACACGCGCAATCCAAGCAGCTGAACACCACGGCATCGATGTTCCCATGAACTCGAAGCCCTTGGACGAGGTGTGATGATGCGAACTGTCAACGGCAGAGACTTCAACCTACGAGAACTCTATCCAGATAGAGTATTCCTGCCCACAATCATCGAGGATGAAGCTCGCAAACGAATGATTGCATCACTAAATGTCGTTCAACGCGTTATCGAAAAAGAGGAAGCAATCTACGGTGTCACAACTGGATTTGGAGATTTATGTGACATCACAATCCCTGCTGAACAATTGAGAGAATTACAAGTCAACCTAGTCCGCTCTCATGCCTGTGCAGTTGGTGAACCATTATCTCCCGAGATAACAGCAGCCATGATGCTGGCACGTGCGAACGCACTGGCAGTGGGAGCCAGTGGTATTCGACCCGATGTTGTTACACATATCCTAACGATGCTGCAGCATCGCATCATTCCTGTCGTACCCCGGATAGGAAGCCTTGGTGCAAGTGGTGACCTTGCACCTCTAGCTCATGCTGCGATGGGGATGATAGGAGAGGGGATGGTTGATGTATGGCAAGATAACAAATGGAAACGAATTTCTGCAGAAATGGCTCTTGCCGAAGCAGGAATCAAACCTTTGTTATTAGGACCAAAAGAGGGGCTTTCCCTCCTCAATGGAACCAGTCTACAAATCGCATATTCTGCACACATTTCCCAAAGTCTGGATCGATTACTTGCAGCCTCTGATGTTGCCCTCACAATGAGCCTCTCCGCGCTCGGTGGTTCACTCGACCCCTTCCTAGCTGAACTTCACGCCTTACGTAGGCAACCAGGCCAGGAAGAGACCTCATCATTGGTTCGCAGTCTTCTACAAGGAAATGCTGAACCTGCATACGTCAGCTCAGGGCGTCGAGTGCAAGAACCATACTCGATTCGTTGCGCACCCCAAGTTCATGGAGCATGTCGTTCAGCCTTCAAGCGACTGAAAGAGGTAGCAATTGATGACCTAAATTCTGCTACGGACAACCCCTTAGTCATTACAACAGAAGACGGTGAGCGAATTGTCTCAGGAGGACACTTTCACGGAGAGCCTATCGGTATCGTCCTCGACCAGGTTGCCATTGCCATTGCAGAACTTGGTTCAATCAGTGAACGGAGAACTGATCTTCTTCTCACAGAAAATTCCACTGGACTTCCTTCCTTTCTCACAGAACAGCCTGGCTTGGAGTCAGGCATGATGATTCCGCATTATGTTGCTGCTGCGGCACTATCAGAACTCCAGATTCATGCTGCACCCGCGTCCATCCATTCGACTCCAACATCTGGTGGACAGGAAGACCATGTTTCAAATGCCGCCACTGCAGGATGGAAGGCGCATGCAGGTGTGTCAAAACTCGCAGGAATCATTGCTGTTGAATTGATGACGGGAAGCAAAGCGCTTGACATGCAAGGTGTGCAGGTTCCAGCACCTTTGCAACAGATTCTGGATGTTATTCGTCATCATGCCCCTGTAACTCGATCAGATACATCGCTGTCAGACCCAATCAATGAACTCGCTAGAGCGTTGCTTTCTGGTTCACTGGAATCAGTTCTACCTTGAAGCGAAGACATCTCATCACTCGTCTTCGACTGCAGAATCCTATCGATTTGTTCAGTAATCTCATCCAGACCCGTCAGTTGTCTGATTCTGAATCTCATGATTGCAGACATCTTGGCTTCTCCAAGTTGCTCAAGTATGTCTACTCGCCGATCAAGTTCGACCGCCATCTCAATTTTTGATTCGATTCGACGAACCCCTGCCTCCATCTCATCTGCAGGTGCGTGCAGAAACGGTTCGACCTCAGTGGTATCAAGACCCATGCTCCGCCACGCTAGGATACGTTCCTTCAATATCTGAGGACTGAATACAGATAATCTCGTTAACACATGAAGCGGTGGCTCAACCAATTCGGGCAGGAATCCCCCCGTGCTTTCGTTCCCATCTGCAGCCTCAGTCTTGATTCTACCATCACGCGTACCTATCACCGAATATGGAGGGGCTTCACGGCGAAGTTGGGCAGCAACGGTATCCTTGAACGCATCATCATCAAAATAGAGTACAACAAGTATCTCAAGATCTGTAATCTCATCACTCAACTTTCGCATAAATGTCAGAAATCGCTCATTTCCTCCACGGACTGCAAGAGACTCAATCCCTTCAAGCCACACAAGAGTAGGGCACTCTTGACCAAGGTGCAGCATCTTGGCCAGCACGATTTCTAACTCCATTGGCATGGCATTCTCAACATCCATTTCAGAAAGCCAGTGGACCTCGGTTGAATCATGGCTCAACAAAGAATGCAGTTCTTGGGGAGGTCGACGAGAGAGAACAACAAGACGAAGCCCCTCTAGATGTGCTCGTCGTTCCAACTCAAGCAGTGAGGCAATACGGTCATCATTCCTAGGTATCGAGACGGCCGTCCCGAAGAGGCTGATAACATCGCTCACAAGGTTGAGAGGGAGATTCATCGCTCAAAGGTTGCCATCTCAACGAGACTTTCGCTGAAATATTATACAACAAATGGCACTCTTGGCGTCATGGCCGATGATGAAGAACCCGTAGAGGGACCTGAGAGCACGGAGCAGTTGGCCGAATGTGGTCGTTGTGGCACGATGATTCCCATAGATTCCAAAGAATGTGGGTCCTGCGGCGTGAAATTCTCAGGGCATGAGGTCGACGACCGACTTGGAGAATGCGGCGCTTGCGGAGCAGTCGTCCCTTTAGACGCTAAATTCTGCCCAAACTGCAACGCCCAATTTGTTGCTGACAATGTTATTGAAATTCTTGCAGATTGGATGCGGGCAAATGAGGTCACAGTTCAATCACTCTTTGGAAAGTTCGATACAGATGACTCTGGAGATATCGATGCGAGTGAGTTACGCGAGGGTCTCCTTAACCTGAAACTCGCTGACTTGCCACCTGCACAGATTGACAGACTGATCGAACATGTCGATGCTGACAAGAATGGCGTCATTGACCTTGGAGAATTAGAGAGCGCACTAGGACTTGGCGATGAGACAATTGATGAGGAGGATGACGAAAAATCTGACGACAAAGAGTCAACCAATGAACAGGATTCTGCTGACAGTGACCAAAATGACAGCGAGGATTCAGACAAAGAAGAGAAGGAATCAGATGACGAAGAGTCGGAGGAAGAGGGTGAGGGAGACTCTGACAAAGAAGAAACCGAACCTGAAGAATCGCATGAAAAGGAAACTAACGACGAAGAACCGAACGAAGAGGAGTCGGACCTAGAGGAAGTCGATGACGAAGAGGAAGATGACGGTGATGATTCGGAGGGAGAAGCTGACGACGCTGACAAAGAAGAGGCGAGCAAGGAGTTAGAAGACGAGGAAGATGGTGACGAGGAAGAGAAGGATGAACCTGAGCAGGAAGATAAAGATGAGACTATCCAAACTTCAAACGATGAAGATAGGCCCACACCGAGGCAGCGGTGGTTGCTCAAAAATAGGGCTAATCTATTTCCTATCCTGTTTGTTATTGAAGGAATAGCGTTACTTGTTGTCCTGGCGAATTGGTTCATTGGCCTGATCCCATTCGGAGCATCTACGGAAGGAGAAAGATTAACTCTGATATTTTGGAGATTCATAGGCAAGACACTGGGCTTGATCGAGGGGGATACCACATCACCAGGCGGCTTGAATATTGAATCATTGATTCTCCTTGTCTTGATTCTATTTGCCATCGGGGGAACTATCTATCTGCGCAAACAAGTTATGGCTTGGCATCTTCGTTTCCGCCGCAAACGTCCCGAGGCTGACAACGAACAGAGCGTTGTCAGTGAAAAGACCGAAGAAGAAGATGAAGAAGAAATGGATTCATCAGATGAGGAAGATGATGACGAAGAAGCCTTAGATGATGAAGAAGAAATCGAGGACCAAGAANACGACAATGATGACGACGACGACGAAGATTATGAGGATGATGAGGAAGATGATGGGGCTGTTGATATCGGATCCTATGTTGGAGTGGATGACGAGGATGGCGAATTCTTCGGNACGATTGTTGAATTCCTCGATGATGATGATGAAGTAGTGGTCGAACGAGAAGACGATGGGGAGGAGATAACCGTACCATTTGATCTCATCTTCCTTGGAGATGACTGAGTGAGTGACCCACTCGCGACTTTACTTGATGTCCAAACATGTCCAAGTTGTCAGGCCTTTGAGCCAGCTGGTTCGCACCAATGTTTCGAGTGTGGATCATTTCATGGAGGAGCAATCTTATCCAATGAGCCACCACCTCCCGAGGAAGGAGAAGAAACTCCACATATGCCTGAGGACCTTCTCATGTACTCTCTCAATCCNCATAGCAAGATCATCACAGAGAAATTCGAAAGCAGTGAGCAGGCAGTCACACCGTGGAAAGGAGGCGGAACTAGGTTCAATATTGATGACTTAGTGGAGGAGAGCGAATGAGCGAATATTCAGGATTTTGCCTCAAATGCAAATCATATGGAGTGATCCGTGATGGGAAAATTCTCACGATGTCTAATGGACGGAAACGAGTCGCTGGTTTCTGCAGTCAATCAAAATGTACGGGTCGAATCTCAAAGATTGTTGGCTGAGGACGCAGCGAAANGGATAAGCACACAACCTTGTTCGTCGGATACGGGGCTCGTGGTCTAGGGGCTATGACGTCGCCTTGACATGGCGAAGATCGCAGGTTCAATTCCTGCCGAGCCCACTCTAACCTAAACTACGGCGCGTTTTTCAACGCATTTCGACGCAAAGGGTACCCTTTGAGGAGAATATGTGGTCANTGTGTAAGCAGTGGGGCGCAGCAGGGCCTTTTTGCAGAGNTATGANAACGGAAAAATAACGTCGGATAATCGAGGTTATCCGACATCGTTGGATGTAACTGCACTGCGGGGGATCTGAAATACCCCCACAATCGGAGGACCTGTCAAAATTGGTTCAAGACCCCCGTCGCGCTTGTCACAAGCAGTATTAACTCCCTCAGAGATTCGACCCCAAGCTGCTTCATCCTCGAAGATTGCACACGCCAATATTACACCACTCTCATCAACGGCNGTTCCGACCCATGCATTCACGCACCCTTCACAATCCTTCTTACGGGAGGTACGATATTCCAGAAGTCTGTGCAGACGTTTTGCCTTGTCATTACGCGGTGAACATACAACAATCTCTATCCAATACATCATATCACTGAATACTACTTATTAACAAAATATTCAACCTATCCGTTGAGTTTCAAAAAGGACCCATCAACCATGACAGATTCAACAGGGTTTGTTCCTGGAGAAAGACCAACTGAGGAAATTGTGGGTCCTGAGAGTACGACGAGGNCAGCAGGCTCACCCGGTGCAATGCTACGACCTGGCAATCCAAGACTTATGGCAGGATTATGGGTCATCGCAATTATCGTGTCTAATGATGAAAGACCAATTTGCTGCATCGCTAATGATGCAACCATGGGCATTGAAAGAATCTGGCAATTAGGATTGAAATCAGTGGCTAATCCAAACGGCCATTCCTCACTAAGACACTGTGTGACATCTGGTTGCTCAGTCCCCATAGAGAAGGGCGTACCTGGTAAGAANGTCTGAAGCACATCATTTTCAGCACAAGCTGCCCGGTCCACATCCGATGTATGGTGTACATGATCCGCTGAAGCTGCTCCGATTCGTGCTGCTAGGCCTGCAGCGCCTCCATCTGTGAATTCATCAGCATGAATTCTCATTGAAAGTCCGTGCGATGCTGCTGCTTCAGCGATGCGGGTAGTCTGTTCTAAGGAGAACCAACCGGGTTCACAGAAGACATCAGCAAATGTTGCTATACCTTGTTTAACGACCTCGGGAAGTTGATTATTGATAAGTTCCTCAGTGTACTCATCAAATGCATCTTTGTTGGATTCCATTTCTGGCGGGAGGGCATGAGCACCGAGCCAAGTATGATGGACATCAACTGGGACTGAACGAGCAGCATCTTCTGCAATCTCTANGATTCTCAACTCCTCCTTCGTTGAGAGCCCATAGCCAGACTTTGCCTCTACGATGGTTGTTCCATGTTCAAGCATGGTCCATAGTCTGCGTTCGGCACTATCGATAAGGTGAGCACGGTGGGATTTTCGAGTGGCTTGAACAGTGGAAGCGATTCCACCACCTGCTTCTGCAATTTCTCTATATGACATCCCTGCACACCTCTGGTCATGTTCACCGGAGCGATCACCCCCCCAGACCAGATGAGTGTGTGAATCAACGAAACTGGGCGTTATCGCTTGACCCTTAAGTCGATGAATTCGGATTCCATCAACGGACGTGACATCAGGCCTCATCCAGCGATCATCATCACCAAACAAGGAGGAAGCTGCCTCATCCTCAGGACCTATTGCGGCAACAGTTCCATTTTTGACAGCAATCGCCCCCCCTTCAGAGAGGATATTTTCCGAGTGTGAGGAAGGACCAGCATGCAATACGTTCTTCTTGAGACCTTGGAGATGTGCGATGGGGCCGCTGCCAAGGATGAGGGCGTCCATTAGGTCGCGAAGGCGACGTACATATGAGAGGGTTCTCCTGAGGCATCACCATGCAAGGTGCTGTGCTAGGTATAGAGTCGACCGCCCATACACTCTCAATCGGCTGGGTAGACGAGACTGGAGAGATCCATCCATCTGTCAGTTCTGCCGTACGCCCTGATGAAGGAGGAATTCACCCACGTGAGGCTGCTGAGTCACACCGCAATTCAGTGGGGCGTCTTGTCAGAGAATATCTAGAACATCCCAATAGACCTGACAAGGTCGTCGCAGTCGCCTTCAGCCAGGGACCTGGCATGGGACCATGCCTGCGCATCGGTGCCAGCGTCGCTCGCTCAATGGCAACTATTTGGGATGTTCCCCTCATAGGGGTCAATCACTGCGTTGCTCACATCGAGGTGGGACGCACCATGTGTGAGATGGACGACCCTTTGCTACTGTATGTCTCGGGTGGGAACACACAAGTGATCACTAGAGTTGATGGGAGGTATAGAGTGATGGGGGAGACTCTAGACATCGGTATTGGAAATGCCCTCGACAAGTTCGGTCGATCGAATGGGATGCCATTTCCTGCAGGTCCCGCTATCGAAGAGCTTGCCTCAGAGTGGACAAACATGCATGGAGATGAGGCAACACCATTGCTTGAATTGCCCTATGCCGTTCATGGCATGGATCTCGCATTCTCAGGTCTTGTGACAGCAGCCCAGAGGTATTGCAATGAAGGAGAGGACATACGAAATGTCGCCCATGCCATTCAAGAACACGCCTTTGCCGCTTGTGTTGAAGTGGCTGAGCGGGCCATGGCACATACNGGAAAGAACGAGCTCCTCTTAGGAGGAGGTGTCGCCTGTAATGAGCGACTCCGTACAATGTGTGAGATGATGGCTGAACAAAGAGCAGGGAGGAGCGCTGCACCTCCAAAGTGGGTCTGCATCGACAACGGTTCCATGATTGCTCTGACTGCACGCAAGATGCTGGATGTCGGACGCTCAACCCCGCTCAAAGATAGTGGTATCATTCAAGAACTGAGGACTGACCACGAGATTGTCGCATGGGCCTGAAGGGGGTAGACATCTGAGAAATGAAGAAGAGATTTCAAATCCCTTCCTCAAGAAGTCGGGGTCTGGTTCTAGTAAATCTCGTGCCACTCAGCGTCAGCGGGAAAAGCACTCTTCACGAACCGGGCGAGGAAAAACAACTACTCAAGATACACCTGCACAGGCTCCTAAAGGTATACGACGACAAGCACCAACCCATGCCCCGACCATCGACCGGCGAGGAAAGCAAGCACCAAGTTCAATGATCTCTGCCCCCATGGAGCAGCAATCGAAACCATCAGGTTCAACGAATCTCTCGCGTGAAGATTTACTCAATATTGCACAAAAAAATGCGAGNAATGACACACCTCCTGAGGAATCCGCTACCAAAGTGCGGGTCAGAGACACGAACGTACGTGTCAAAGAAGAAGAAGAGGAGATTGTGGCAACCCAGCAAGAAAGGAATGATGGTCCTGTCAATATCTTTGAGGGAATTCGCAAGCGAGAAGATAATACAAATCAAAATGAAAGGAANACACCTGTTCGCCGTATAGGTAAGAATAAACTGCGCAACCGGCAGAGAAAAGTTAACTCCGAAGTTAGTAAAACCTCACTCAAACTCAGTCGGCAACGATATCTAGAGTACAAGAAAGAGATGAGAGATAAGATGGAACAACTCGATGTCCCTGAAGAACACCGCGCCAATATCCTTGGTTCGGTCTGGGCCAAAGGAGAACGCCAAGGAATTGATGAAGCGTTTGATTTCATTGATGAGAAACTTGCGGATGGCATACTTGACGAGGAAATGGCTAAGATGATCGAACGCCTCATACGTAGGTTAACTACGAAGCGATGAGATAGACCATGGAGGAATTGTATGGGCGTTGATTCTCGTCCAGATGCAACACCTTCCGGCATACCGATACTCGATCTAGATGACCCAGATGTCCTCATAGCCCTAGGATACTTGCCCGATGAGATTGGTATTCCTGGCAAGGCGCCATTCAGAAGAGGCATCCACCCAACAATGTACAGAGGGCGGCTATGGACGATGCGGCAGTACGCAGGTTTTGGTTCGGCGACAGCAACAAATCAACGGTTCCGGATGCTCCTCAATCGCGGNCAGATGGGGCTTTCGGTCGCCTTCGACCTACCCACTCAAATTGGTCTCGATTCTACAGATCCATTAGCCGAGGGCGAAGTAGGACGAGTTGGAGTTGCCATCGACACCGTTGAAGATATGCACCGACTTCTCGATGGAATCGATCTTGGCCAGGTTTCGACATCAATGACCATCAACGCACCGGCGATGATTCTACTCGCTATGTATGTGGTTGTTGCAGAGGAACGAGATATTGCGGTAGAATCCTTGCGCGGGACAATACAAAATGATATTCTCAAGGAATACGTTGCACGCGGAACGCACATCTTCCCCCCTGAGCCATCAATGCGTCTCATAGCAGACACCTTACGATGGTGTGCTGAAGAAGCACCCCAATGGAATCCTATCAGCATCTCAGGATATCATATTCGCGAAGCAGGGGCTACAGCAATCGAAGAACTGGGGCTTACCATGTCCAATGCCATCGCCTATGTAGAAGCGGGCTTAGCAGCAGGGCTCAATATTGATGATTTCGCGCCGCGCATCTCCTTCTTCCTGAACGGACAGAACGATTTCTTTGAAGAAATTGCAAAGTTTCGAGCTGCCCGTGTCCTATGGCATGACATCATGAAGGAACGGTTCGGTGCAATGAACCCAAAGAGTATGAAATTTAGATTCCATACACAGGTCGCAGGTGCTGCATTAACTGCNCAGCAACCCCTGAACAACATCACTAGGGTGACAATTCAAGCACTTGCAGCCGTCCTAGGAGGCACACAGAGTTTGCACACAAATTCCTTTGATGAGGCTCATGGACTACCGACGGAGGAATCTGCTACAGTTGCACTTCGGACCCAGCAGATTATTGCTGAAGAGAGTGGAGTTGCAAATGTCGTCGACCCTCTGGCTGGTTCGGTCTGGGTCGAACATCTTACTGATACAATCCTTGATGGCACCAGAATCATCATCGAGGAAATAGACGGCCTAGGTGGTGCGGTTAGCGCCATTGAACAAGGACATCCACAGCGAATGATTCACGATTCGGCCTGGAGGATGCTAAATGAACTTGAAACAGGAAAGCGAAGGGTGATTGGTGTCAACCACAGTGTCATGGAAGAAACTGTGGACACCGCACCACAGACTATCGACTCTGCCATCGCCAAGGAGCAGACACGCCATATCGGAGAGGTCTTAGATTCAAGAGACATTGAGAGAGTGAACGACACTCTTGCTGAGATTGAACGAGTCTGTCGGGACGAAGGGGAGCAGATTATGCCTGCAGTGCTTGAAGCTGTACGTGAACGCGCGACCATTGGAGAGATTACAGGGCAGATGCGAAAAGTGTGGGGTGATTATGACCCCCCAGCGGGGTTGTGAAATGGCACAGGACTGGGGCGTCGTAATCGACCACATAGGCATCGCCGCNATCGACCTCGATGCCTCGGAAAGATTCTGGAGTCTTCTCGGGCTCATCCCAGAAATTGAAGATGAGGTTGTCGAGGATCAGCAAGTCCGTGTGCGAATGCTTCCTCTGAAGAGCGATGGAGGAAGAAGTGCACGGATTGAACTTATCAAGTCCACAAGTCCCGACGGACCAATTGCCCGCTTCATCGAAAAGCGAGGAATAGGAATCCAACAGATCTGCCTGCGCATCAATAATCTTGATGCGTTACTTGATCATCTTGATCAGCATGGTATACGACTCATTGACCGAAGACCACGCGCTGGGGCAGGAGGGCAACGAATCGCCTTTGTCCACCCCTCAAGTACGGGAGGGGTTCTTGTCGAATTGACTGAGGACACAGCCTAGATTGGGAGCCCGCCTGATGAGATATAGATCATCAGGACTAGTCCTGCGAACATCATCATCCACGAGCCGACCTGCTTGATCATCTCTGTGGCTCTGCGCAAGAAATTTATCGCAGCCTGACGGCCCAGACCGACCAAGGAAACTACGGAGATCATCAGGAGAAGCAAACCAATCATGAGGGCACCTAACCCAAACATTACTGCACGGGTGCTGATTGTGGAGAGATATATCACAAATGGAATCACGGCTGCTGCAGNACAATCAATGCTCGCCGCAGCGTATCCAATGCCGTACAGGTACATGTTTCGACGTGGAGTGAAGCGATCATCCATCTCGGTCGTGGAATACCTGTCGACCAAGCGCTGTACCCAGCCCATGATGTGTGCGGTTCCACCAGTGAGCATGAAGAATCCAAGGATGAATAACAGCGCGGCAATTCCAAGCGCGATATCATGAATGATTCCAGATGAAGCAAATGCATCGCCCATGATGGCTGCAAGTATACCTATGAAGAAGAAGAAAGTCCACATGCCAAGTGCCGACAGGGTCCCTATAATCAGAGAATTAGGCATAGCACCTTTGAGTTTCCCAGATGCAATCAGTTCGTCCTCACGGGCACCCAATGTGAGATAGTACGAGATAAAACCTGGCAGCACAGGAAATGCACATGGTGAAAAATACACAAGTATCGAGAGCATAGCACCGAGGAAGATGACACCTACCATGCTCTGGTCCACCTCCGCCACTCCGAAAGTGCGCAATTCTGCAATATCAGAATCTGAGCCAGTGAGTGCAGTGACTACGGCACCATCGAATGCAGCCCAACCATCAGTGGGACTGCCTGAGGTCTCTTGGCCAACGATATATCCTTCATGGTCTATCACTAGGGCCACAGGTATGGTCCCAGTACCTCCTGGTGTGAGTAAGCGTACTGGATCTGCCAGTTCAGTTCCGTTGATGATGGCGGCCTCGGTACTCCCCAGACCGGTAGCATACTTTGGAACTGTGTACGCATTATCGCTCATGTTCAGATATGTGAGTGATTCCTGATACCAAGCGCCATAGGCTATGATAATCAACTCACGATCTGATGTCAGAGCATACCAGCTCTCCATCTCATCCTCGATATGATTCTGAACATCATGACAATTCGAGCAATCGTGCGCCATCATATCGATGATGACTACCTTTCCAGAATGATCGCTGAGTCTGAACCACCCAGTCTCATTCGTGACGGATGATTCGATACCTGTTCGATTCAGCGTTGGGAACAGCAGATCAGGAATAGGGTCTGCTTCTTCGCTGGTAGCGAACATCGTTGTTGACAGGCCAAAAACAGTTAGGCCTGCATAACCTATCATTGAGAACAGAACAACTGCAATGCCAAAGGCCTTCCAAGTGCCAGTATGTGTAAAGACTGAGAAATCCATCCCAATCTTTGCGCGTATACGCTCGTTCAATGAAGTGGAGGGAAGGACAACAGGAGTCTCACTTGGAACATCCTCTTCGACCAATTCAGGGTCCTCAATGGAACCTGTTGCGGTGAAGATACCTTCTTCCACCTCACCCATATGAGCTCGCCCCTGACTCAGGGAGCAGCATGTCGGTCAAGAATCCTCGTCCGCCTGACCGCTTGGTTGAAAAGATGTCTGACGAAGCATCAGATGATGTCGGTGGTGTGGCCCAGTGAACGACGCAGATTCACAGGAGTGGTTCTTATTGTCATCGCTCTGCTCGCCTTGACCAGCACTGCTTCTGGGACCCAAGTCACAGAGGTAGCCTCACCGGCAACGAATCATTCGGGAGGTATCATTGGAGGTATCGAGATGTTGGCCAACGCATCCTTTGAGGTGAGCATGAATCTTTCAGAACTCCGCCCAGTCATAGAGGCGTACACAGCGGTATGGTGCACCAATTGTGTGAAAACAGAACATTCCATGGATGAGGCACTGGCACAAAGAGACGTGGTTCGCATCCATGTCCACAATACTACAAACGATCCATTCGGCTCTGAAGATGGGGATGAGCGATGGTCAAATCGCTATGGAGATGCCACTGCTGCAGATCCAGCAAGTGGAGGAAGATACCGAATGATTGCTCCAACTGCAATTGTAGGTGGTTCGTGGATGCATCTGGGAACCAGAGCCGAGGTACTCGACGAGTTATCTGATGAATACAACGTCTCACTGACCACTGCAGCAGGTTGGTCACCTATGGGTAACCTCGAATTCAAGTGGGATGTGACTGGCAACTCAACCGGGATCCTCTCCTACAATCTCTCAACGGATGCAAGACCTGCAGGGGGACTTGAATGCGACATAGAAGGTGCTACGCTCATCGTTACGGGGGATTGTGCAACCCATTCTATTCAAGTCCGAGCTGCCGCCATCGAAGATATGATCTATCATGATGGGTCAAATGGCCAATCATACTACCCTCATGTTGCAAGGGCTTGGTATGACCTTGGAGGTGGGCTGTCAGGTACTCATGACCTATCACTGCCCGGAGCATGGGATGACCACGACATCCATCTTGTGCTATTCATCGAATGGACCGACCTCTCAACCTCGGACAACTATCCCGCTGGTTCAGAAGCAGGGATGGATGAGGAATGTGCACCCGGTGATTCCAAGCCCTCTGGGGACGGATGCAATACGTGTACTTGCTCAAGTGGAACTTGGGCCTGCACAGAGATGGGGTGTGCAGCTACTCCAGAACAAGGAATTCCCGCAGCATCTGTAACGGCCACATTGAGTCTATTCGTTCTTGCCTGCATGGTCCATACTAAAGCACAAGCATCAAAGCATCCACATCGCGAGGACTGAATATGGACAGTCTGTTGCGCCGTCTACTCAAAGAAGAGGACCTCGAACCCGGTACCGTCCGTGCTGAACACGACAGGCTTGCAGAACGTTTGGACATCCTACGTCACAATGGTGACATCACAATCGATGCATTCCTTGCGGCGGGTGCAATCCAAGGAGGTCTCGAAGTCCTTGCCACGCTCGTGGGACTCGAGGTGGACCCCTCCGAAGTCACCCGACATCTGAATTCGATGATTGAGCGAGCCCAGCGCATCGAAGAGGTCCACCCCGGATTAGATGCAGCTATCGAGCAGCAGGAATCGTGAGAACATGGTTGGCGGGGTTGCCGCCAGCATTCACCTTGAAGGAGTCACCAAAGCATTCGGACACATCGTTGCAGTCAATGGAGTCACCCTCAATCTTAGTGAAAGTGGCATCATTGCCCTTGTCGGTGGAAATGGTGCAGGTAAAACGACACTTCTTCGCTTAATGTCGACGGTCCTAGAGCCGGATACGGGTACTGTGACCATACATGTGGAAGGAGATGAGTCTGGATCTCTACCACGCAAGCACCTAGGAATTCTCCCCGAGGGCACCGGATTGTATCAACGTCTAACGGCCTGGGAAAACGTACGATATCACTCCCGACTGCACGGAGTGGAGGATGGGATCGCTCGAAAAAGATGTGAAGAGATGGCAAAGCAATTGGGCATCTTCAGCGACCTCAACCGCGCTACCCGTGGATTCAGCAGAGGGATGCGGCAGAAGACAGCACTCATGCGAGCACTGATCCATGAGCCACCAGTTCTCCTTCTGGATGAACCAACTGGAGGTCTTGATGTCACTTCTGCCCGTGAAGTGAGAAGCATGGTTCGAAGTATCGCAGACGAGGGACGCATCATCGTCTATAGTACACATCAGCTCGACGAAGCTGCACGAATATGTGATGGTATGATTGTCATGCACAACGGCCGTATCGTCGCCAATGGAAGACCCGAAGAGATGCTAGAACCAGAAGATGAGGGAGATCTTGAGATGGCCTTCGTAAGGTGGACTAATGAGAGAGCCCGGCCTACTGGAGCCACTGAAGAAGAGGGGCGAGTCAGCCAGTGGTGGTCACGTATCACTGGTGTAGGAGGCGAGGAATGATGAGCAGATGGTCACGCATCCGAACAATATGGGGTAAGGAGATGCTTGAGTTCATCAGAGATTGGCGCTCACTTCTAGCAATTGTGGCGATTCCCATCCTCGCGTTCCCACTCTTGATGTACCTTGTCCCCTCGGTACTGTACGCCCAACATGTCGCTTGGGAAGAGACGGTTCTTCAGGTAGAGGTCCAAGTCTCCAATTCGAATTCGACTCCAGAGGAATTCTACACCCACATGGAAGGCAGATTACTTGAGTGGACTGTTGAACCAATGCAGGCTGGTGAACATGGACTCCTTGAGCAGAGATTGCTGAATGAAGATGTTGAAGCAATCCTACAGATATTCCCGGTTCAAGAGGGGAACACAACAGTGTATGAATGCACGATATATTACACCTCGACAGATAATTCCTCTGCCATAGCACAAGGCAGGTTGGTTCAGGCTCTGACTGATTGGTCAGAGGTTCTTGTCGAGAAACGAATCAGCGCTGCAAACCTCGATGTCAATGCCACACTCGATCCAGTACGCTTGACTGCAAAGGAAGATACAGATACTGCAGATGATGCAGAGAGAACTGGTCAATTGCTCTCATATTTCGTTCCAGCACTTGCAACACTCTGGACTGCAACGATGGCGATTCAGCCTGCAATCGACCTGACTGCGGGTGAGAGAGAGAGAGGGACCCTTGAGGCACTCCTTGGTGCACCTATCACTCGCATCGAAGCCTTGACCGGTAAATGGTTGGCAGTTGCAACCTTCGCAGGCGCAGGTGCAATCATGCAAGGGCTAGGATTTGCAGCAGGGATATGGGTATTATTACGCGGAGCACCCGAGTTGACTCCGCCGAATCTTGGACTCACAACAGTACTTCTGCTCGTCCTCGCCCTACTGCTGTTCACTGTAATGATCGTGGCAATCCAACTTGCTATAGCGGTTCGTTCTGCTTCAGTGCGTGAAGCAGGGACTGCATTGACGCCAGCCACACTTCTATTGCTTGCACCGATTCTCATCGCTCAAGCGGTGAGGTTAGAGGGACTATCCATGTTCTGGTACGGAGTACCGGTCGTCAACGTGCTGCTTGGGATGCGCGAAGCCCTCGCAGGGACAACTCGAATTGCTCATGTGACGATTTGGGTAGCCACATCTCTACTCTATGCAGGTCTCTCTCTTGTTTTTGCAGCTAGATCATTTCGTAGGGAAGAGTTGATTGGCTCGATATCATGACTAAGCGAATACCATATGAATACTAAGGTATTCGCCAAGGGTGTGCCTAAGATTAGCCTCGACATGCCCCGTGAAATACTCGACGACCTGCGGGCCCACGTAGGAGACGAACACAAATTCATCAGTATTGCAGATGCCGTTAGAACGGCATGTCGGCGACTACTCGACCATCTAGATGCGGTTGATGATCGACATGGGCGAAGAAAAGCGGCTCACATCAATGTGGACGAGGAGGGAGGCCGATGACTGGAGTTCCAAGCGTACAGAAAGCAGAAGAAGCCGTTGATACACTCCTACGGTACATCGAATCCATTGATTCTGATTCTTCACTCCGCGAAGGCCTTGCCCGAACTCCTGAAAGAGTCATCCAATCATTGTCAGAGATTTTTTCAGGTTACAGTTCCAATGCTGCCGATGTTCTTGAATCGACGTTCAATGCAGAAGGATACGATGGAATC
>PAZI01000017.1 GCA_002715545.1 Methanobacteriota archaeon | reverse complement strand
TTCTCTATCCATGGGGTAAATGGCCAGATCAACCATCAGATTGGGAATTATTTCATGGAATTAGAGATGATGTGCACTCAAACATTTCAGACATACCTATACAAAATGCAAATCAGGGACTTTATCCAAACTGTGGAACTAGTAGAGACTACGGTTATGGAGTGATGGGTTTTCCAACATTTACATTCGAAACTGATGATGTACAATTTGTACCTGTTTCATTTGAATCCCTTCACGATAGATTAGAAGAAGAGATGGATGTAATGAGATACCTGATTGACAATGTATGGTATTGGAGAGCTCGCCTGGCGGTGGATTCATTGCAGGTCAGCGACGAGTCAGTCGAAATGAGAGTTACCAACCTTGGTCGGGCAAGCACAGCCAATGCAACACTACGATATGTGACAATGAACGGGAATATTCTCTGGGAATCTGAGAATTTCAGTGTAAATGCAACAAATCAGACGACCATTGTCATGCAGGCCTCAAACCTTGCAACAATGCTACAGCAAGAGGCAGTAAATGGAGAAGGTCATCGCTACGAATTGCATTACCAGAAGCGCGTAATTGATGCGAGCACCTGGGTAGATGAGATTGTAAACCAATCACTCATTGAGATCAGAGAACAGCAGAAAGAGACATTTTCTCTTCTTGGAATCACTGTCGCAACGGGCGGCATCGCAATGCTAGCAACTGCAGTAGGCCTTGGATGGTGGTATGGCACTCGACGCACAATGATCCAACATGAACTGAAGAAAGATTAGAGGTAACCAAAGATCTTCAGGAAAACCAGCATACCACAGCATGCTGCAATGGTTGAACTAATGGTTCGGATGAATTGCATCTTGTTGCTGTGGTTCTTCAGCCATTGCTCCAATGAGCCGGAATGACGTGCGTGGCGAGCAATACCATCTGGCGGGGCCATATAAGATATATAGTATATATATTAATTAAACCTTCCCCCGAATTACACTGACACTGCCATTCCTTGCCTGTGATGACAGCGAACGATTGATGTCTAAGACTCGTCCCATCTGGAATGTGGAACCAATACCATGCTCCCAGCGCGCAGCTCGTGTCGAGTATGCCATCCGTGACGTTGTGGTTCCCGCCACAGCCCTTGAGGCTGAAGGACATTCCATCATTAAACTCAACATCGGCGATCCTTTGGCATATCCAGGTCTACCAACTCCAAGCCACATGATTGATGCTTATGCTAGGGCATTACAGAACCAGCATAACGGATATTCACCCTCCTATGGACTTCCTGATCTCCGTGCAGCTATCGCACATGATGAATGTAACAAGCCACGTGGCGGCTGGACATGCAAACCGGATGACGTCTACGTCTGCCATGGGGTCACTGAAGCTCTGCAGGTTCTTTTTGCAGCGACCCTCGAAGAGGGAGATGAAGTACTCGCACCAGGGCCACATTATCCCCCGTACCTTGCCTATCCTCAGATGTTCGGAGCACATACCATCGAGTATCGCCTAAATCCAAAAGATAGTTGGCGGCTCGATCTTGAGGATATTTCAGCCAAAATGAATGACCGAACACGTCTTCTTGTCCTCATTGATCCGAACAACCCCACCGGTAATGTCTGTGAGCCTCATGAGATTGATGCAGTTCTTGAGATTGCTCGGAAGTGGCCGAACTGCACAGTGGTTGCAGATGAGATTTATGACCGCATGGATTTCACTGGCCACAAGGTATCGATTGCCAGCCGTTCCATCGATGTCCCAGTCATTACTTTGAACGGAGTTGCGAAGGTGTACTACGCACCGGGCTGGAGAATAGGTTACATGGCCCTGCATGATCCTTCAAATCGTCTTGATTCAGTTCGTGATGGAATCGAGCGCTTGCTACGGAGTAGATTGTGTGCCTCAACCCCCGCCCAGCACGGATATCTTGCAGGGTTGACAGGTGACAAAGAATGGATGAATGAATATAATGCCAAAGTGCTTGCACGGCGAGACCTTTGCATCCAGCGCATCAATACAATCAAAGGAATCGAAGTTGAAGCCCCAGGAGGGGCATTCTACATGTTCGCCCGCCTCACCCACCCGAGGTGGATGAATAATGACAAGGACTTCGTCCTCGATCTTCTACACGCTGAACACGTACTCCTCGTGCATGGAAGTGGATTCTCAAAGGAATATGGACTTGGCCACGTCCGCATCGTTTACCTCGGAGACCTAGAAATCCTCGATGAGGCATTTGTTCGAATCGAGAGGTTCTTGACGTCGTGAGGAGACCCGATGATGATGAGAGGGGGGTTCTGTCGCGCGCTGCTTGCACTCGCAGCCCTTCTGACGACTGCTATGCCAGTGGCTGCGCAGGTCAGCGTGGTCCCTATCGATCAACTCCAGCCTCTGGACTATCTCCCCGTTGCAGTGGGCTTGATCGTCATGCTGATACTATGGAGAGTTCTTGTTCCGCAGAATCTGAGTTCGCTACAGGTAGCCTTCGAGGTAGGTGATGATGTCTACGAAGTACATCGTCTGACTCGCAACCGCAAAGAGGCGCGAACGTTAATGGGTCAGCGCTCGGTTGAATGGGGCATCTATGCATACCTACTCTCGATGGCAGGTCTCCTGATCCTCATCTGTGAATTGTTCATCAACCCAACAAGCTACGCAGAACCAATCGTCTTCTTCGTGATTATGCTCGTTGGAATCCCTATCATCGTTTCACCGTGGGAGACCATGAACGCCCAGCTCGCTCGAAAGACCCAGGCTGACAAGAAGATCAATCCTCTCAAACGCTTCATCCGCCGTTTCGGGACAATGATCGCTCTTGCCGGTGTGGTGATTCTAGCACTGATCACCGCTTCAGAGTATCCCGTGGGTTCTGATGAGCGTGCTTTGTACGCCTCACTGGGCCTGCTCGCGTTCATGGGGCCGACAATCATGGCCTATGGCCGAATCATGGGGGCTTCATGGAACATGCTGATCCTCAACAAATTCCGAACCATGCGTGGACGAAAGAATCCAATAGATCCGGATGAAAAGGGATTTGGCGGTCGTTTTGCGGCCTTTGTCATCATCATCTTCGTCCTCACAATGCCACTTGCTGCTGTCAATGGAGTTTTGACTGTCGTTTATCTAGAAGTTTTGGACCAAAACAACGCCAACGCAGCTCAGATGTATGACTTCGGAGGGCTATTCGGATGGCAAGCATACAAATTCTTCAACGCACCATGGGTTGACAAACTTGGAGCCATTGGAACTGCACTCAAATCAAGTTCTGCCCTGCTGTCAGTCTACCTGAGTTTCAACGTAGCCATCATCGGACTCGCGTTCATCTTTGAAGTAACACGGGTTATGTTCCTTGGAGGACAGGCGTTCGGTGGCGTTGGAGGACTGATTCTTGCTACTCCACGTGAGATTCGTTCAGAACAGACTGCTCAGAATAAACTGCTCTTCTTCGCATTCGCAGGGTTCAGTGGATATTCTGTACTGCTGATGATGATGACGTGTTATACGGAATTTCAGCATTTCATGCCGTACACGGAACTACTTGATCAGCAAGGCTTCACCAAAGAGACCGTCGACCGAACAGTATGGTGGTTCATCAGTGCAGGACACTCAATTTTCCTCACTACCTGGCTATTGTCACTGGTCCGGCTGAATTCACTTAGGAAAATGAAATTCGATCTCAATCCTGACGAAAGAAGGGATGGAGATGTTTCAACGACATCAGGCACCGATCTTGAGAAGATCATTGCAGATGCCGCACTTGCTGATGATCTCGATGCCTTGACGAGAGTACTGAATGATGACATCGAAGGTGATGAAGCGACTGTTAGAATGCAGCGCACGCGGGCAAGGATGCTGTTGTGTGGCCGACGTGGATTATGGAGTGAAGCTGCAGAGGCTGCTCGCTCTCTGCTCGCCCAACAAGGTGGCGATGATGACGAGTCACGCATGATCATCTGTCTATCGCATGTAGCTGGTCGCCGGCTCGATGCAGCAAGAGAATCTCTTAGGAACCTCCTCCAAGACGATGCCAATGACGAACCTGAGATGCTCGCCCTGATTATTGAATGGTTAGACCCATGGAATGGGAATATAGACGAAGATGACCTGTACAACTACGAAAATAACAGCCTCATTGACCTTCTCATGGACCTTGGCAACCGGCTGAAGCGCTGGGACCCATTGCTCGGCCAGCAGATGTTAACACACAACGACAACGTCGGATTCCATGCCAACATCTCTTCCGTAGCGATGCTGCGTATCCAGCGCCGTCATGAAGAGGCGATGGATGTAGCCATAGAGATGGTTCGCAAGCGACCGGATTCAGTCGTAGCACGCATTGCCGTGGCGCTCTGCCTACTTGACGAAGGCGAACTGTTCTCGGCCTTGGACATCTATCAGCAATTAGAGCAGAAGGCAGGTAGCGACCCGCGTGTTGTCGCTCTTGCAGGTATTCTTGGTTATGATTCTCATGAAGATGAATTGGAATCATCATTGGCTGTTGGAGACTGGAAGGGTCAGCGACGATGGATTGACAAAGCCCCCTCGAACCCAATGGCTGCCCTCGCACTAAAATCAGGCCGCGATGAAGCTCTGACCGCCAACCTATGGGTCGCCTCAGGTGATGCGATTGAAGCGGTCATGCCGCCACGGTACAAACCAGGAAGAATCAAGGGCGTTCTGATGTACATCATTGCTCTTGTCGGCTTTGGCACACTAGCCTTCGGATATGACTACATGATGGGCTCTGGATTCAATCAGCAGCGTGCTATGTTTGGAGGAATAGGGTTTGCGGCCTTCGTATATCTACGCCGAGCAAAGGTGCAATCACGTCAGATCATCAAGCATCGCGATCAAGGAGCAATGCTCGCCTATGAAAGATACTTACGTCGTAACAAGATCAAACTCAGCAAGGATAACATCCCTATCGGAACCCACCTCTTGATCAGTGGGATTCTGGCCTCAATCAATGGCGTGGTATATGACCTCGGATATCCAGGATGGTTGACTTGGAGGCTTGAAAAAGAGAANCCGAAGGAATATCGACGGAAGATGAACAGTGAGCGTGTTGCATTTCAGGCATCCAAACCTGCCCGCGACCGTGTTCTACAGAAAAATTGGTGGAAACGCCAGACTCGCTCAAGTTCCGAGTACGACAACGTTTGGGAGAATCTGCTCGGGGCTGAGGGAATGAGGATTAACAATGCTCTGATTCCGCGCCGCCTTTCACGACGTGCAGAAGGTGAAGAACATAGAGGTGACAAGACTCAGACGTATAGGCGATCACGTTCTGTTGTCTCAGGTTCACTCAATTCAGATTCCAAGAAGCGAGCTGTGCGACGCAGGAGCTAGAGGGAGAACCATGCCTCTGATTGAAGGAACAGGGGGGTATCATGACGCAGAGCTGTCGGCAAGACTCTGCGCACGTTTCACTCCAAGNGATGATGGTCGACTTGGTGATACATTAGATGGTAACAGACCCATCGTTATCTTTGAGCGAAAGATGTTTGAAACGATACAGGACTCTCTTGAACGCACCTTCGGACCTCTTGGCCGCCGCTACGCCAACGCCATGGCAGAAGTAGAAGCCAATCGTTGGTCCGAAGTCGAATGGCCATCGAGCCTATTCGGCAAATGGAAGAAAAGGGTGGCTCTCATCAGTGGAGAATATGAGTTACGAGGAATCGGTTCAATTTCCAAAGCCAATGATGGCGATGAGAAAATCATTCGTGCGAGGAGGTTCGTCCGAACAAGTCTACTAGCTGGTGCCCTGACCGCTTCTTTTGAGCAATTAACTGAATGCAATCATAGAATGCGATGGGAAGACGACCGCGATAATGGAGCCAAAATCATCCTCGAAGCCACTGACCGGCCTTTCTTCAAACCCGAAGAGCCTGCACCCACCGAAGGAGTGAATGGTTCGAGGCCTGAAAGCGAATTGATTCACGGGGCAGGCATCACTCCAGAAGGGGTCATGATGTTAGAAGAGGTTCCTTCCATCATCCTTCCATCCCGCTTCTTTGACGCCCTGATCGCTGTCCTAGAGTCACTCCAGGAGGAAGGGACGGCGGCACTTACAGATTCAAGGTGCGAGTGGAATCTCCCATTGTCTGANGGTTTAGACGAAGAAATAAGAAATTGGGTTTGGACAACGATTGCAACGACGATTTCCGATGAATTAGAAGGACACATCGATGAATTGCTGGTCGCTGAGGCAGAGCACTGGGAACTAGCTATCAATAGACGACTCGCGCGTAACAGCATGTGCAGCGCAGTGAATGTTAGAAATTTTGGCGAACATGGAGAGATTGAAATCGAATTTGCATCCATCATGCATCCAGCGATTCTGAGTGGCATGCTCTTAGCACTGTGGCAGACNGCAGAGCACAGAATCCCTCGAATCAGATGGACAAAAGAAGAGGGGGTTTGGGTTGCAATTATCNAATCATGGCGTACGATAGCGGTCTGATGCTATAGTACGCATCGTGCGCTAAGGTTTATGCCCTAATCGACGTTGGTCGGCTTGCTGTAGTGATGTGCAGCACGGTGAGGATATGGTTGGTGACCCTAACAAATGGGCCGTGAGGGCCATCATTGCGTCAGTAGTCTTTGCATCNGGATTCGCTGCCACGAAGTCCATTGTAGAGACCAACATCTCATTTGAAGACAGTACGGCAGGTCTTCAGGAGCAGATTTTAGACACTTCGAACGCGGAAGATGATGACCGCGATGGAGATGGGCTGGTCGACAGACTTGAAGAGAAGCTTGGAACCGATCCTGATAACCCGGACACAGATGGAGATGGGTTGAGCGATTCGGCGGAATATTTCTCAGGACTGGATCCACTGGATGGGNGGACTGCAGGAAACACCACAGGTGATGGCACAAATATCGACGACAACGCTGGCTTCACAGGCGATCAGAACGAAACCTCTCCCGANCCTAACAACGGTGCAGACGGTGATCCTGACAAGGATGGGCTGACAAATTCACAAGAGGTCGCTAATCGCACCGACCCCATGCGGGCAGACACAGATGGAGATGGATTGAGTGATGGATGGGAGGCTAGAATAAATGTCACCGTCTACGTCAACTCCCAAGGAGAGGTTTCCAGCACATCGCAGGAAGGCTTTGCGGCACTCAGGCTATTCGATCCTCTCGATGGGAATTGGGATTGCCCCCTGCTCACTGAGGTTACAATCAGCGAGCTGAAAAATCTNATCGGTGAAACGAATTGGACTAACCTTGGNGATGATTCAGAACCACCCCGATACAGTTGCGACCAGGTTCTCGACCGTGACGGCGACAATCTACCAAATTACGTTGAAGAAGACTTTGGAACGAATCCAGAGAATCCGGATTCAGATGGCGATGGACTAACCGACACTGCCGAGATTGCAACGGGTGAGATTACGGTCAGTATCAACTGTGGTTCAGGAGTCAAGGACTACACAAGGAAAGCTCCCTTCTCGGATGAGATCAATCAAGACAGAAGCTGGTTATCTCAAGACGATGATTTGGATGGTAGCAGAAATGGACCTTCTGATTATGACAGTGATCAAGATGGAATGCCAGATGGTTATGAATTCTGTTTCTCAGTGCCTCGCAACGGCCTTGAACCACTCGATGCCTCGGACCCATCCGATTCCTATGGAGACCCCGATGAAGACGGATTGACAAGTTTCGAAGAATACGGATTCATCAGAGAGACATGCCCAGACATTCTAGAATCAGCACATATCGACCGTGAAATAGAGATTTGGGAAATGAGAAATCCGAACAAGCTCTGGAGCGACCAATATCCTAAGCCATGGAGCCAGTTAGCTGAATTCGTCCTCCCAGATTGGGCTGCTTCATTCACATTCACGGACCCCATGGATGGAGACAGTGATGACGACGCCATGCCAGACGGATGGGAATCAAAGAATTGCATTGACCCCCTCGACCCAACAAACAGTGACAAGGATCCAGACCGGGACGGATTTGACCGCGACAATAATGGCCAAGTCAGATTCACTGAACTCGATTATGCAGCTCGTGTCAAGACCATCCTCGTAGAGATAGGTGATGATGTCGAGGCCGGCGACGTGATTGCTGTTGCTGAAGTAATTGATGTGACCACTACAAGATACGACGTCCTTTCTCCATGCACCGGTAAGGTCTACGAGATACATGTCGAACAGGGGCAGGAGATCTTCTCACGGCAAACGGTGTGGGCTGAAGTTGTCGAAGCGGATGAGATGTACACCAATCTTGACGAATACGAATCAAGATTTGATAATCCAGAGGATTTGGAAGGCCGCCGAGAAGTTGCTGATTCAACAAATCCCACTCATCCCGACACTGATCGAGACGGACTCAAAGATGGAATCGAAGTCTTAGGTTGGGAGATTCGAGTCGTCACAGCCACCAAAGGGTCCATCATTGTCCCAGTGACCAGCGATCCAACACAAATAGATACGGATAACGATGGACTCAATGATGTGGATGAGTACAGTGAATACTTCACCAACGCTTCAAACAACGACACAGACTCTGATGGCTTAAGCGACTGGCTTGAACAGGTCCAAGGTTTCATGTGGACGGGAATAGGCGAGCAAGGGAAGTACTTCACCAACGCCTCCATGTTCGACACAGATAACGATCAACTCGAAGATGGAGAGGAAGTGAATCGCAAACGTGACAACACGATTACTCATGCCAACCGGTCTGATACCGATTCTGATGGACTAAAGGACGGGTATGAGATTCTGTTCCTCCCTCGACCCTTCCAAGACCCCACAGATCCTCTGAACAATGACACTGATTCAGACGGTATGCTCGACGGATGGGAGATGCAGATAGAATCGGTACAAGATAATACCAAATCGCACAGCCTCTGGATTTCTACCATACCTTGGCGACCCGAAGATTGCCCTATTGACAATACGACCTGTCTCAAGAATCCAGGGGGTTTCCTCTGGCGAAATCCAATTGGCAAATGGGCTAAGATTTACGAAATAGAGCAGATGAACCTTGACGGCGTGTTAACAGCAGGCATCACTGCCAAGTGGGCTATCAATCCTGCTTCCAGCATCCCAGACACCACCACAGATGTCGATGATGATGGACTCAACAATACACAGGAAGGTCCTACCAATAACGGGTGGAACACAAATCCTGTCCAGAATGACACAGATGGAGATGGACTTCCTGATGGATGGGAAGTAGAGGCCAGTGAAAATGCAACGATCCTAGGACTTGTCGATGCTGAAGTACTCTCCCAGACAGGTGCACGGGGTCTGCTCGACCCAAGAATGCCTGACAGTGACCTCGATAACATCCCGGACGGAGAGGAAGACCCTGATGGAGATGGCATGGATCGTGCCATCTTATTGCGGCGATATTGCCCTGATGCAGGTTGTCATATCGATCCAACGACACCAGATGGCAAACGATTCTACGATGACCTTGCAAATTTCACGAATTATGAAGAGTGGTCCAATGGAACGAGTCCGGTGACAAATGACACTGATGGTGATTCTTGGGAAGATGGTTCTGAGGTATATTATATGGATCAGGACGGCGATGGCATGGCCAGCGGTTGGGAGTATTACTTCGGTTTCGACCCATTCGATGATTATGATCGAGATGATGACCCTGACATGGATTCGTTTGAAAATTGGTGCGAATACAAATGGAACACCAACCCAAAGGATATCCAAAGCCAGCCGGGGCCCTTCCAGCTGTGCAACACGGATGATTAGGGAGGGAGATGCCATTGGCACGGCATGCCTTGTTGACGTGCTCCCTGCTCTTCGTGATTACACTAACATCTTGGGCAGTGAGTGGTCAGGAAAATTCAGAGGAGAGAACGTGGGAAATTGAGATACACTCACCCATGAATGGAGGTTACATAGGAACTGGCTCAGCCATCATCTCTGGCGAATTCACTTCAGAGGAACGACAGCTCGTGGGAATTGAAATCCGGCTCAATGAAGGCCTATGGGAGGGAGGTTCTGTCGAAGGGTCTACTGAATCGATTCTTTCCCATTACGGAGCCACCGTCGCACATAATCTGTTAGTTGGAGACCATGCGTTGGATATCCGCTACCATCTCGATGACGGTACAACATTCATTGAATCGATAGAAGTGAAGGTGGGAACGAGCGAATCGCCACCCATATTGAACATTCGAGAAGAATCGTTGGACGAGGAAGGCTCTACCATTTTTGTCGCTTCACACCCTGAAGGCATCAGAGAGATTGTGGGACGCTGGTTTATCCGCGGAATGCCCATGGAAGCAGACACCCTACCCCTAACTAACATCAATGGTACGAATGAAGCAATGAGTCGGACTGTTGAGGCACGATATTTTTCTGAACCTCAAATGGGCTGTCCGTGTGCCTTCGTGGTCGAAGCGACTTCAAACAATGGCCACATCGTACGTTTTCTATCACCTGACATGACAAATCAGTGGTCATTGATTCCTCAGATGTCAGATTCATCAGCGGGTTGGCTTGAGCCAAGAGAAGGTGCAGTGATAGATTCTTGGCAGAGTGTCGAACCAATGTTAGAAATCGTGGGCTGGTCATTTTATGTTGACCACCTCGATATCAGACCAACCGTATTGAACAGGTGTGATGTGGTCCCTGAGAATGCGTCAACAACCAAAGTAAGCACTATTGAGGATCTGAATGCATACGCAGATGGGCCCTTACTTCTTCGCCTCACATCATCCGATGATCAGACATTATGGAATGAGTGCAGAATCATCTTTCTTGATCGAAGCGCCCCCATAGGTTCTATCACTACAGAGAACCTGACTGTGCAAGCCAACAGAGTCGGAGTCATGGTGAATCTTACTGCCCAAGATACAGGATACGACCTTGTCCAAGACGGTATAATCACTTGGACGCATTCACTCCTAGATGGAGGAGAATCACAATCCTTTGAGACCTTTGATCAGGGCAGAAGCGTTCGTATCAACACAAGCGTGCCTGGCCTACATCTAGTCAGAGTCACTGTTGAAGATATCGCAGGCCACACCCTTCGCATCGAACTCACCATCGAGGTACTCGCCATAGAACCTCAGATGAGTCTCCATATCAACGGGAAGCCACATGTAGAGAACACGATTCTTCCATTAGAAAGTGGAACGGGACTCTCTGTTGAATTCAGCCATCCCGTACATTTGGATTCAGATTATGACGTTAAATGGACATTCAATGAAGTGGTCGTAGCGACTGGACTTGACGTCACAGTTGAAACTACGTGGTTCAACCACCTCAGTGACACACTGATTCTTGAAGTTGAGCATCCCGAAGGAGAGATGAGTTTAGAAGTCAATATCACACATGTGATGGAGGGAAAGGAACTCATGACCGAGCAATCTTCGGATGAACCTACCGCACTCATCTTTGGCCTTCAATTGTTTCACATCATGGCACTCCTATCGATTATAGCAGGTGTATTGCTTACCAAGTGGCTAATTGGGTATAGTTACAGGGTACCATCATGGGGGAAGGAACCACCATCAGGTCAATGAATGGACTAAGTATTCGCCAACTGATGGAACTCAGACAGAAGATCATTGAAGGTCCTGTGCCGGTCGAACCTGAGGAATACAGGGATAGACAATCCCGCTTCGTTGCAGAAATTTCTGAACGTTCACTCGCCATCTTCCCCACCAATCCAACACGAATCAGATCGAGAGATGTCGAGTATATCCATCGTCCGAGCAGCGACTTAGTCTACCTCTGCGGGTGGACGGAAAGCGAAGGAATTCTTGCCGCGCTTGTAGATGACCAAGGTGGTGCGACGTGGCATCTCTTCGTCGCCCCTCAGGATATCGCCAAAGAAATTTGGACGGGTCGGCGAACAGGCCCCAAGGAAGCTCAACGCACACATCCAATAGATACTGCCCATCCCCTTGACAAGTGGGACGAATGGGTCAAAGAGGCCATACTAAACTCATCTCAAGTCTATCACGTATTGGGAATTCATCCCTCCCTTGACAACCTCATCCACAGTGCCATGGCAGAAGAAACACGAGAGAGACAACGGCTTGATACAGGACCAAGACAACTTGTGGACCCGCGGAATATCATCAGTGAACTGAGGCTGAAAAAATCAGAATCAGAGATAGCAATCATGCGATATGCCGGTGAGATTACTGCACTAGCCCATATTGAAGCAATGCGACAATCTCACAGTGGAATAGGTGAGTGGCAATTGGAAGCGATAATTGAAGGACACTTCAGATACTTAGGGGCCGATGGTTGGGCTTACCCATCGATTGTGGGTGGTGGTGACAGAGCTACAATCTTGCACTACCAGAAAAACGATCAGATCATCGAAGCGGGAGAGATGGTATTGATTGATGCTGGATGTGAGGTGAATTGCTACGCATCTGACATAACGCGAACCTGGCCGATTGATGGCACATTCAGTGACCGGGCAAGAGATCTATACTCATTGGTACTTGAGGCTCAGGAGCAAGCCATTGATGCATGTGTGATAGGGGCGCCATATACACGGCCGCATGAAGTAGCTAGTGACGTACTTAGAGAGGGGCTCATCCAACTTGGCCTGATCACTTCTGATGATGAAGAGGAATCTCAGCGGCAATTGAAGAGGTTCTTCATGCACAACACCAGCCACTGGTTAGGGCTCGATGTTCACGACGTTGGGACCTATCAACCAGAGGAGGAACCAAGACTCCTCGAAGAGGGTATGGTCCTGACAATTGAACCAGGTCTATACATTGCTGGCTGGCGTTCAGATCTGAGCGATGTGGATGATGCGTGGAAAGGTCTTGGAATCAGGATTGAGGACGACATCCATGTCACTTCAGGAGGTCCTGATATTCTCAGTAACGATTGTCCAAAGACAATCGATGAAATCGAAGCAATCGTCGGTTCAGGGTAGATTATGACCGCTTCGTCAGTAAGGCCCATGTTGCCTTGGTAGCGAGTCTTCTGAACTCAGGGACTCTGCGCAGCATGCTCATCCCTAAACGAACTGGGTGTTCGATATCGCCCTCCTTATTGATCAATGCCAGAACCTCGGGTTTGGCAAAGGAGCGGAAAACATCATCCAATTCGGCAGGAGTCCTGTCAGTAACGAAGACGTTACGAAGGATTCGGCTGCGCTCAAGCTCCTTTCCAATTTTCACAGTGGGCCGCATCACGCGACGCAATGCAGAAGCCGAAAGTGCCCCACCTTGAATCGCCTTGACGAGACTGGGAGTTATCCCTTCGACCTGATTGAATCCAGGCCCTATCCCCCCCCCAGTAGTTGGTTTGGCAAGACCTGCTGCATCACCAACAACCAATGCATGTCTGGCCCAAGGACGACGAACCATTCCGCAAGGGAGCGGACCACAATGCTGAGCAACAACTCCAATATTCTCAAATCGATGTCCATGGACTGGTGAAGAAAGAAGTGCACGATGCAAATCTATCGCACGACGATTTCCAAGATCAGAGGCCCTCACCCAAGTCCCAATACGGTAGGTTTCGCCAGAGGGGACTGCCCAGGCAAAGAGGCCAGGGGCTATGTCTGAGCCCGTGAACATCTCAAGAAAACCTTCCTCAGTTGAGAAACCCACTGCCTCGATTTGATACCCAATCAACTGCTCCTTGGGAAAGCCCATCTTCAGAGTCCTGCGCACCCAAGAGTGCGCCCCATCTGCTCCAATGAGCAAAGAAGTCATCTCAGTGTGTTCGACACCGCGATGCTCGAAACGCACTGCCCAACCATCATCAATCTCAGTGAGGGCGAAAGCCCTTGAATCGAGGCGAAGTTCAGCACCTGCATCGAGGGCTTGGCGCACCACTCCTTGATCAAACAGCTTACGACAAACCGCAAAAGTCCTCGGATGACCACGAACGCCAATCTGAATAGTCACACCGGAAGGACTGTGCATAATCGCACCATCAATAGTGGTTAGGATTGATGATTGTAGGTCAACAATCTCCATCGCCCCAGGATTCACTAATCCTGCACACTGAAACGGTCTCCCGACCTCCGAGTGCTCTTCAAGAATCAGAACTCTGAGATTGTGCTCAGCAAGCCGGCGAGCCATGAGCCCACCGACCGGACCGGCTCCCACAACTATGGCGTCCCACATGCTGTGCTGAACGATACCTGTTCAAACAAAAACGCTCCGAGCAATCCTCTCAATGACCGGTCATTGCTTCTTGGCAAATCTATAACCATAACGGCCATTGGATTTCAGGAATAATATTGCAGTATACGGCTTACCAGTCTTCTTGGAAATCAATTCGAACGGGCCTCCCTGGCCTTCTTCGATGATTGTTTTTGCCTCATCTCGACTTATCTCACGCCCTCCCACTTCTCTCTCAAGATTGACGCGGCATTTCGAGCCATCTTCTGAAGGCTTGAAATGAGTTGGAGTCTCGATAATTTCGGCCTTGGTCTTGGGACAAATTGCAATGACACCAGGTGTGACGGGGAATTCCTTCAACCCTTCTCTCGGAGCGAATTCAAATTCTACACGGATTCCTGAGAGTTTGAGGCGGGCCTTGAATGGACGCCCATTCCGGCCGATGAAATCATCGTAGAACTCAGTCGCACCATCTGCAAATAGTGCTCTTGCGTCATCAGAGGTCATGGTGCGATGGCATTTGACAATCTGAAGGGGGCGTTGTTTGCAATCCTCAGAATCACATCCAAATCCTGTGACCCCAGCACGTATCGTACCCTCATCACAAGTTGGACATGGGCAAATTAACTCATCATCTTCGGTCACACCTGAAAGACTACCTGCGAATCTGACATCTCCACTTTCTAGCAACGTGACACTACCGGTGAACGGCTCATTATCAACCCGAAAGAAGCCATGGAGATCATCGATTCGACCCGTCTCAAGTAATCGTGAGGCAGTCAACCTGTCGAACCATCGCGACGAGGTATCCTTCCAGAACGTGAATTGACAGCCTGCACCCTTGCCTGCGTTGTGCTCGCATTGGTAGACAAAAACCGTCTCGATGACAGCCCCCTGACACTTCGGACAGGTACCAATCGGAGGTTCATCAGAATAGAACGATGAACGATCATGTTCCCTCACACGCTCGACAAGTTCGCGAGTCCGTTGTCGCACCTCATCCATGTATGTCTCCTTTGCAGCAACCCCCCCTGCGACATCTGAAAGATTAGATTCCATATCACCTGTCAATTCGGCAGAGGCAATCCAATCGACGGGGATACGTCTGAGGGCATCGATTAATCGTATCCCTTTCGGCAGTGCACGAAGGACACCCGACCGCGACCGCCCAACATATTTCTTCTCAATCAATTTCTCAATATGTTCCGCCCGGGTCGCAGGCGTTCCAATACCCTTGCCCTTGATGGCTTCTGCCAATGATTGGTCTTCGATATCCTTCCCAGCGTGCTCCATTAATTGGAGCAAACGTGCCTCCTTGAGTCGAGGCACTGGCTTGGTAGCCTCCGCATGACATTCATGACCCACCACTTCAATTTCAATCAAAGGGTCTGGAAGAGTACCCCAGCCATCAGGCATCTTACTCTTTGTCGGAAGGACGTTCCTGAATCCTAATTCAACATACCTTTCGGCTTTGGCATGGAACTTCTCCCCATCAACGTTGGCGACGCGCGTGATGATTTCCTTAGCGGCGGGGGGGTGGAAACTGGCTAGGAAGGTGCGGGCAATCAAGTCGAACAGTTTGGATTCATCATTACTCATATCTGAAGGAGGTTTTTGACCAGTTGGTATGATTGCAAAATGGTCACTGACCTTGCTGCTATCAAAAACTGAAGAGGTATTCTGAAGTCCTATTTCAAGCAGGTAAGACGCATGTTCGGCAAGTTCCTCAACTGACTGTAACGAACCGATGATTGTTTCTACACTTTCACGCATATCTTCAGGGAGATGTTTCGAATCTGTACGCGGATAGGTGCTGACCTTGTGGCGATCATACAAGCTCTGAGCAACATCCAGTGTTCTGCGAGCCGACCAGCTCCACTGGCTATTGGCGCGTCGCTGTAATGTCGTGAGATCAAGATTCATAGGAGGTTTTTCTACTGAATTGCGTGTTGATTCATCAACTAGAACATTCCCCCTAGCACCCTCAAGAGCCTTGATTACCCTGTCACGTTCAGATTCATCGATAATTCGGTCTGCCTTCCAACCCGGTCGGTCGGGATCATCGCGATGATTTTCTCGCTTCCATCGAGCCGTCCATTTAGCCTCGCCTGCATCAAATTCAGCCTCTACCCTCCAATACGGAGAGGGTACATGGGACAGAACCTCGAGTTCCTTGTCAACGACGATGGCAAGGGTAGGTGTTTGAACGCGCCCAAGGCTCAGTCCTGCCTCATCCTTCCTCCTCTTCATTCGAGGAAGATGAAGTGTTGCAACGCGTGATCCATTCATCCCTATGAGCCAATCTGCTTCAGCTCGCGCATGAGCGGCATCAGATAACGCATCAAAATCACTCGACGAAGACCGGTTCACCCAAGCATCACGTATGGCATCATCCGTCATACTCCGCATCCACATGCGTGAACAAGGAGCAGTGCACTGAAGATGCTCCATCAGCCTACGAAAAATCAGTTCTCCTTCTCTAGCAGCATCGCAAGCATTGACAAATTCAGTAACGCCCTTCTTATTGGCAAGGCGCTTGATGGCCGCTAATTGTCGCTTAGTTCTTGATTTGGGCTTGATCCGGAATTCATCAGGGATGATAGGAAGATGTTCGGATGAACCGTGCCAATTCTTCAAACGCTCATCATAAGCTTCTGGCATCTCCATCTCAAGGAGATGACCAACTGCCCAAGTGATGTCCAATTCATTGGATGACCAATGTGTGTCATGTTGCTCGGCCGCCCCAAGAACTCGAGCCAAGTCCGAGGCGACACTCGGTTTCTCGGCGATGATGAGGACACCCACGATGTGGCGGCGCGGGTTGGACCTTCATGAATCGTTGCCTGCCTCGATTGTCTGTTCAACACGTGACGAATGTTCATTCCATGAGCCCTCATCAGAGCCCCCACAAGAGGCACATCCCGGGTAACCTGAGGACGCAAGATCAAGGAGTGTGATTGCAAATTCTTGCAGGCGTATAGGGTCTTTATCCATGACCCAGCAAACACTCTCTTCGGGCTCATCACCACCAAATTGAGACGAGAGAATGCCATCGAGATGTACTTGAAAGACATCTTGGCCGCCGTTGACAGTCATGACCACACTCTGAACAATCCGAGGATTCCGGTCAGCGATTCTTGGGCCTATTTCTTGCAGCGTTCCCAAGATCTCCAGTGAGCCTTCGACATTCACTTGGTTTGCACGCAACCAGCGACGTGCGGCCTCCCTGAGTGCCAACCATGTCGGAGACATAGTCATCCGAGACGCCACAACCATTGAATCATGTCGTCTGGGACCCAAGGATGAATGGGCTTGCTGTGGAAGGTAATTGTTCGGCCGATGATGACTATTCTTCCAATCAGTTCAGAGACATTTCACCGGATCGCATTGCGCAACATGCGCATGTCCTCGTGGCCTGGATTGCGCAGTCTGATTCGAGCTGCATATCGGTCATCACCTGTACCCTCCAAAGTTTGGGGGATTGATTTCCAGAATCCTGTGGGCTTGGCTGCTGGAATGGACAAAAAAGGAGAGGGCATACACTATTGGGAGAATATCGGATTCGGATGGATCGAGATAGGGGGCATCACATATCATCCACAGGATGGAAATCCAAAACCGAGAATGTTCCGCAGTGTTCGGCATCGGGCTCTAATCAACAGAATGGGATTGAATAATTTAGGTAGCGAAGAAATGGAGAGACATCTTGCATCGCTTAAATCACGTAATCGTTGGTCAAATGTCCCTGTCTGTATCAACATCGGCAAAAGTAAGAACACGCCTAATGAAGATGCAGAACAAGATTATGCGGGTACCTTCGAGCGCCTATGGAGATTTGCGGATCTCTTCGTAATCAACGTCTCAAGTCCTAACACCCCTCATTTACGCGAATTGCAGGCCAACGACGATCTAGAACGCATTCTTGCTGCCTGTAACGAAGTAAATGAGCGACTCGCTGACGAAGATATAGATATGCTGAAGCCAATTCTCATCAAAGTCGCCCCAGACCTAGAAGATGAACAATTGACCATGATTGCTGATATCGCGATGGCCTCAGAGTGTGCTGGTATTGTTGCAACCAACACCACCACTGCGCGACCTACCAAAGGAGGTGTCATGGATGAAGATGGGGGATTGTCGGGTGGTCCTCTACGCGGGCGTTCGACAGAAGTGATCAAGTTGATTTACTCTCACACTGAAGGCAATATACCTATCATTGGCGTTGGAGGTATCAGTGATGTTGAGAGTGCATGGGAAAAAATCGGCGCAGGAGCCAGCCTATTACAACTCTACAGTGCACTGGTGTTTGAGGGTCCTAGTGTCATCAAACAGATTAACAAGGGTCTGAACCGCAGATTGAAGGCTCATGGATATCAGAGCATTTCAGAGGCAGTGGGCCACGCACACAGGAGGTGAGGTGATGGAGCGACGAATTCGCTTACTGTTATTCGGATGCCTCGTTGTGCTCGCAACCGGTGCCGCATTCTTCGTGCGCTCACCAGAGGTCTCTATCTCGGTCACCGAGATCACCGATGATCCATCAGAATTCGCAGCTCACAAGATAGCAGTACGTGGCGTTGTGGAGAATGAATCGCTTGATGAAGTAGAACGTGGCTTCTGGTTGGGTGATAACGATGCGGTCATCTATGTCGATTATGGGGCCACAACCTTGAGTGATGCCTTCGCAGAAGGACGTACAATCCTCGTACGCGGCGTCCTTGAACAGAGAGACAGCGGATGGGTATTGGCTGCTGAAGAGATTCAAGTCGGATGTCCCTCAAAATATGAGGCTGAAGTCAAGTAATGAAGACCGAAGAGGTCTGTTTCTGCATGGGTTCACAGCCGATGCGTTCAAGGCACATGGGGACTCCATCAGGGTGGGATAGGAGGGGAGCTAGGCGTACCCTGTACCACAAACCGTCTTTATGGTGGTCCGAACGCCCCCGAACGGCGCAAACGAGGCTTAGGGATCCAGCATGAGAACGATGAGGTTTCGCCCCCATGTGACCCGGGCCGGCATGGACTCCAATCGGAGGATTGGAGCGAATGCACTCGCCGGGGAATCAGGTCAGGCCGGGAACGGAGCAGCCCGACTCGGAGTTTCGGGTGCCGTGGGAAAGCGGAACTGAGAACTCGGTTGGGACGTTTCTAAGTCTACGTGCGACAATCGGGGGCCCTCCCACTCATACATCGAAAATCACATGAGCATGATATCCTGGACCAACGAATTCTGGACCAACACCCGCCGGGTCGGCATGTACCTCATCCTCTTCGAGGATATCGACAATCAGGCCATGGCGGGTAATCGCCTTGATGTGGATGATAGGAACAATGTCTGAAACAGGAATCCACCAGACAACTGCACGGCATATTCCTTTTCGATGAGTGAACCAAATGGGGTCAAGAGTTGCTCGTACCCACCAGCGTTCGTGAACTTCTGCTTCGTAGAGTGCTTCCTCAAGCAGTGTCACGAGAACCTCCTCATCCGAAGCCCCCTCCACCTCAAGTGAAACTTCAGATGTCCGAAGGGAAGTATTCGAGGCTCCTGGTGTCGTGTCATCAAGAATCATGCTCTGCATGCCTTCCAGCATAGTTGCAAAGAGTTTCATCAAGTCTGGTTCAAAGGCCCGAATGCCAGTATCCGCAGTGGTTGGAGAGACCCACCACGACACTGCATCATCACCGCTGAGATATTCGAAGATCCCAAGCAAGTTCATTGATCCTATCCGCCAAAGAATCTCGATCAAGAATCAGTTCGCGCTGTCCCTTAAGTGAGAGAATCATTTCACACGCAGCATTCACAGTAATGAGAGTCTCGTCAATATCAAAACCCAGCATCTTAGAGATTGCCAATGCGGCCGCTGCAGCATCGTGTAAGCCTAGAGATTGCTCCGCACGAACAAGACCACCCTGTACCTCCTGAAGAGATTCGCCACGTCTATGGAAGGCGACGCCATCAACACCTCGTATCTCAAGCAGCCCGCCCCAATTGAATTCG
>PAZI01000016.1 GCA_002715545.1 Methanobacteriota archaeon | reverse complement strand
TTTTTGATGGTACAGCTCTTCATGCAGCTGAACTATTATCAGCTAGTTTACATGGTATGCTTACTAATTCCAGTACAGCCTGGTTTTCTTTACGCTTTCGTAATGCAGAACTTGATGGAAATGATGAAGCAAAAGAATGGCTGCAATCTGTAGAAGATGTTATGTACCTGGCTTTTTCCAGGTCAAACTTTCACGAACAAGTGCATGAGCTTTACCATGATTTAATCTGTTTTGGTACAGCTGTAATGTTTATTGAAAGTGACCCTAAGTATCAACTCCAATTTTCAACCAGACACATATCAGAATGTTATTTATCAGAAGATGAAAAGGGTAGAGTTGATACAGTTTATAGAACATTTAAGATGCCAAATCGTGCAGTGCTACAAAGATTTGGTGAGAAGGTATTATCCACAAAAAGATTAACAGAAATTAAAGATAAACCTTATGACACTACTACTTTACTTCATGCAGTTTTTCCAAATAATGAAAGAGATATAACAAAAGTTACCAACATTAATAAGCCTTTTGCATCTATTTATGTGGACCATGACGAGAAGGTGACCTTATCAGAAGGTGGCTTTGATGAATTGCCATACTGTTGTCCCAGGTATTTAAAATCTTCATTTGAAATTGGGTATGGTAGATCTCCAGCAATGACAGCTCTTGCTGATACAAAAATGTTAAATAAAATGAGTGAGGTATCTATCCGATATGCTCAGAAATTGGTAGATCCTCCTCTTATAGTTCCAGATGATGGCTTTATGTTGCCTATTAGAACTGTTCCAGGTGGATTAAACTTTAAACGATCTGGGACCAGGGATAACATTGAACCACTTAATATTAATAGTGGTAATCCTCTTGGTATGCAGATGGAGCAGCAAAGGCGTGAAATGATACGCCAGGCGTTCTATGTGGACCAATTAATCCTGGGAGCGTCACCGAACATGACAGCAACAGAAGTAATTCAGAGAAATGAAGAAAAGATGAAACTGTTGGGTCCTGTGATGGGTCGCCAACAAGCAGAGCTACTACAACCATTAATCGAAAGAACTTATAATATTCTTTCGAGAACCAATGCTTTTCCAAATGCACCAGAGATCTTGCAAGGAAATGACATTGAAATTGATTATGTATCTCCATTGGCAAAAGCTCAACGCCAGGGAGATGTTCAATCAGCTCTACAGCTCTTAGAAATTATGGCTCCACTTGCCCAGGTTGATCCAGGAATTATGGACCATATTGATATTGATGGAATGTCTAAACATATCATAAAGACTCTAGGAGTCCCAGCAACGGCTATAAGAAGTGATGAAGAGGTTTCAGCTGTCAGAAATGAAAGACAAGCTGCCCAGGCTGCTCAACAAGAGAAACAAGACGCATTAGATGCAGCTGAAGCTGCTGGGAATGCTGCACCAGCTCTTCAAGCTCTAAGTTAATGGATAAAGATTTAAAACAAAACTACCAGGTTCTGTTTGCAACAGATGATGGAACAAAAGTTTTAGATGATATGCAAAAAAGATTTCATGTAGATCAATCAACTTTTTCTAGTGATGCCCTGGAGATGGCATTTTTAGAAGGTCAACGTAGCGTAGTGCTATTTATTTTAAGATCAATAACAGACGAAAAGGAGATTAAACAAGATGAGTGAAGAAGTAGCAGAAGCTCCAGCAGCTGATTTAGTCGATCAAGCTAATGGACAAGCATCTGTGGATTGGAAGGCGTCAATTCCAGAAGAGATAAGGGGACATAAATCATTAGAAACTATCCAGGACGTACCATCATTAGCAAAGAGCTATGTTAATGCTCAATCTATGATAGGTGCAGATAAAATTGCATTACCTGGAAAGTCATCTACCCCAGAACAATGGAGTGAAATATATTCTAAATTAGGCAGACCAGAGGCTGCTGATAAATATGAATTGTCAAATAAACTTCCAGAAGGGCAAGAAGTTAATGAACAGCTTATGGGTGGCTTTACAAATACTGCTCATGCTGCTGGATTAAATACTAAACAAGCTCAATCTTTACTTGATTGGTATAATAATGTGCTGGTAGATAACACAGCTCAAGTAACAGCTGCTGAACAAGCTCAATTAGAAGAAAAAACTAATGAGCTGAAACAGCATTATGGACCAGCATTTGATGATAGAGTAAAACTGGCTAGAGCTGTGTCAGCTCAATTTACTGAAGGTGATGAAAGTTTGCATGAAGTAAAACTTGCTGATGGTTCTCTCCTGGGCAATCACCCAGACTTTATAAAAATGGTTTCAAACATGGGCGTTTTTATGAAAGAAAAAATGGGAGAAGATAAATTAGAAGGTGTTAAAACTTCTGGAGCTGCAACCAAACATGAATTAGAAGGGAAAATAGCAGAGCTATCAGCACCAGATACTCCATACTGGGATAGCAAGCACCCCCAGCATGATTGGTATGTGAATGAAGTTACCAGGATAAATGGAGAACTTTATCCAGATGAATAGAGTTTCCTGGGCAACCAGGAATTAAGGGTAGCCATTAGGTCCTTACGTTGGCAAACGTAAAGTGCAAAAACCTTTCGTCCAAATAATTGGGTAGCGATCTTAATTTTAATTTTAATATAGGAGATGTACAAATGAGTACACAAATCACGACAGCTTTCGTGCAGCAATTTAGCTCCAATATTACGCTTTTATCTACTCAGAAAGGTTCCAGACTTAGAGGATCCGTTGATGAGGAAAGTGTAACTGGTGAAAAAGCATTTTTTGACCAGATTGGTTCAGTAGCTGCTATCGAAAGAACTACTCGCCATGGGGATACACCCCTGGTTGAAACCCCCCACTCAAGACGAATGGCAGTGATGTCTACGTTTGAATGGGCTGACCTTATAGATGATGCTGATAAAGTAAGATTATTGGCTGATCCAACAAGTGTTTATGCTCAAACAGCTGCTAATGCAATGGGCAAAGCAATGGACGATAAGATCATTGCAGCTGCAACTGGCACAGCCTTAACTGGTAAAGCTGGTGCAACTTCAACTACAATGTTGTCTGCTAATCAGATTGCTCATGGCTCTGCTGATTTAACGCTTGCCAAACTGTTATCGGCTAAAGAAATCCTGGACGCTGCTGATGTGGACCCAGATATACCTCGTTATATCGCAGTTGCACCAGCACAAATTTCTGCATTGTTAAATACAACGCAAGTCACATCTAGCGATTTCAATACAGTGAAAGCTCTTTCTCAAGGTCTTGTAGATTCGTTTTTGGGATTTAAATTTATAGTTTCAAATCGTTTAACTGTAGCAAGTAGCATCCGTAAATGTTTTGCCTGGGCAGAAGATGGTATTAAATTGGCTGTCGGTAAAGATGTCATGGCAAAAATTGACGAGCGTGCAGACAAGAGTTATTCAACTCAAGTCTATTACTGTGCAACATTCGGAAGTACTCGTATGGAGGAAGCGAAGGTTGTAGAAATTAATTGTGACGAGTCAGCGTAGGAGGTAGATTATGGCGAATGTTAATACAACTCTAGTTACTAATTTCCATGCAAGTCCTATGGAAATGAACGCTGCTCACAATTTACATGGCGTTAAGCGTGTAGCTTGTGGGACAATAGCTCTTGCTGCTGGTGATTTATCAGCAACTGACACAGTAATGTTAGCTCCAATTCCAACAAATGCAGCTATCACAAGTATTATGTTGTTCAATGATGATTTAGACTCTGGATCAACAAACACTTGTGACGTAGGTTTATATACAGCTGATGGCAATGTGACAGCAAAAGATGACGATTGCTATGCATCTGCTATTACAGACTTACGAGCAGCAGTTACTGTTGGAACTGAAGTAGCATTTGAGGCAAGAAATATTAACTTAATGGGACAGCAAGTCTATAAAGACGCTGGAGATACAACAGATCCAGGTGGTTATTATCATGTTGGTTTGAAATTTGACGCAGCTGGAGATACAGCTGGTGATCTAAGTTTCATCATTGAGTATATTGTTACTTAAATAAAACCTGGGGAGCAGCTATTAAATGGCTGCTCTCTTTTCATTTATGAGGTCCTATATTTTCAAAGCAGAATTGGTTACTTTTTGTAGTTGGATATAAATTTTAACCAGGGACCTCACCAAATTTTGGAGATAATTAAATGGCAAGTGTCGTAGATATTTGTAATAGTGCATTGAATATGCTGGGAGCATCAACGATTACAGCTCTTACTGAAGATAGTAAAGCTGCCAGGGTATGCAATCAAAGATATGAATTTATAAGAGATGCCACTTTTAGATCTCACCCCTGGAATTGTTTAATCAATAGAGTAAATTTAGCTCCAGATACAACTGGTCCAGCTTTTGGTTTTACGAATTACTTTAGTCTACCGACAGACCCATATTGTTTAAGGATTTTACAGCTATCAAGTTTAGACCTGGTTCACAGAGTTGAAGGCAGAAAGATTGCAAGTGATGAAAGCACTCTTAATATTATCTATGTAGGTAGGGACACAGATCCAAATAATTATGATACTCTTTTAATTGAAACTATATCTGCATCATTAGCAGCTGATATAGCTTATCCTCTTATTGGCAGCTCAACTTTAGCTGGACAGATGTATACTATTTATCAAAACAAATTAAAAGAAGCACGATTTGTAGATGCGACAGAAGGAACACCAGGAGCTATTTCATCTGTTACAGAGCCTGGTGGTTTACAATCAGATATATTTACAGCTGCAAGGTTATAAAGAATGGCAAAGGCATCTGCTGCATTATCAAATTTTACTGGGGGAGAGTTATCGCCTAGATTAGATGGAAGGACAGATTTATCTAAATACTTTAATGGCTGCAAAAAATTACAGAACTTTTTAATTCACCCTCATGGTGGAGCTAGTAGGCGTCCAGGAACAGTTCATATTGCTGAAGTTAAAAACAGTTCTCATAGCTGTAGATTAATACCATTTGAATTTAATGTTACCCAGGCTTATGTCCTGGAATTTGGCAATCAATATTTTAGAGTTTATAAAGATGGTGGACAGGTTGTAGATGGTGGAAGTGCTGTAGAAGTAACAACGCCTTATGCACATACAGAATTAAGTGAGCTGAAATTTACACAATCAGCTGACGTAATGTATATTGTTCATCCAAGCCATGCACCAAGAAAAATTACCAGGACAAGTCATACAGCCTGGTCAATTACTGAAGTTACTTTTGTGCGTGGACCTATGCAAGATCCTAATACAACCACAACAACTTTAACAGCAAATGCAAGAACTGGTAGTAGCGTAACAATTTCAGCAAGTGCTGATACATTTGTAGCAACAGATGTTGGGCGTTTAATTAAATTGCATGATGGATATGCCAAAATTAATTCAGATGGTTATACTAATGCAACAACTGTAGTTGCAACTGTCCAGGATAATGAATCTGGTGTAGCAGAGCTTGCTCCTTCTTATGCGTCAAATACTATTGCTTTCCATGAAGGTGATCCAAGCTCTACTGGATTAGAACATAATGACAGAATTACTGATAGTGCAGCTGCATTTATTGACCAGGGATTTAAAGTTAATCAAAAGGTTACAATAAGTGGTGCTAGTAATGGTGGCAATAATAAATCCACAGCTGTTTTAATTGTCCAGGTTACAGCTGATACTATTTTATTTGCTCCGTCAGTTGACCTGGTTAATGAAACTGCAAGTGCTACAATTACTATTAATGGAGCTTTGACGGCTGATTCAAATTTTTCATTAGGTGCATTTTCTGCAACAACTGGTTATCCAGGTGCAACAGCTTTTTTTGAGCAACGCCTGGTTTTTGCAAATACTTCTACACAACCACAAACAATTTTCTTTTCAGTAGGTGGTGATTTTGAAAACTTTACAGCTGGAACAGATAGTGATGATGCTTTAATTTATACGATTGGATCTAACCAGGTTAATGTTATTAGGTATTTAAGTTCTGGTAGATCTTTGATTGTAGGGACAAGTGGTGGTGAATTTGCTGTAACTGCATCTGGTAGTTCTGAACCTTTGACACCAACTAATGCCCAGATTAAACGCCAGGCGAGTTATGGTAGTGCAGATATACAGCCAGTAAGCGTTGGCAATGTTACATTATTTGTTCAAAGAGCCAGGAGAAAATTAAGAGAGCTGGTTTATGATTACAACTCAGATAGTTATTTAGCACCAGATTTAACATTATTAGCAGAACATATAACTGAAAGTGGCATAAAAGAAATTAGTTATATGCAAGAACCAGATAATATAGTCTGGTGTGTTTTAAATAATGGCAAACTTGTTGGCATGACTTACAGAAGAGAAGAGCAAGTTGTAGCCTGGCATGAACATATTATTGGTGGCGTTTCTGGAGCTGCAACTATAACAGTTTCTGATTATTCAAACATAGCTACTAACACAACTTTAAAAATTACAAAATCAAATGGGGAAACAATTACTTTTACTTGCCAGGGAGCTGGAGCTGGTACACCAGATACAAATAAGTTTTTTCATAATGAGAGTAACAATACAACGGCAGATAATATTTATACTGCTATAAATGCACATGATGATTTTACTGTTGCTAATCCAGCAGCAGCTGTAGTGACAGTTGAAGAAACACAAAGAGCTGGCAATGGTTTTATAACAATCGTTAGTTCAGACACAACCAGACTTGCTATTACAGATCAAAGTCATGCTTTGGTAGAAAGTATTTCAACTATTCCAGGATCTCTTAATGAAGATAGTCTTTACATGGTTGTTCAAAGAACAATTAATGGATCCACAAAAAGATACGTTGAATACTTAAATTCTTTTAACTTTGGAGATAATATTCTTGACGCTTATTTTGTTGATAGTGGGCTGTCTTATGATGGAAGTGCTGCTACATCTTTATCTGGTTTAACACACCTAGAAGGTGAACCAGTAACTGTTGTTGCTAATGGTGCAACGCATCCTAGAAAAACAGTTTCAAGTGCAGCTATTTCTTTAGATAGATCTACAACAAGTGCTTTTGTAGGGTTGGGTTATACTTCAACATTACAAACAATGCGTTTGGACGTTGGAGGAGAAGAAGGAACTAGCCAGGGTAAGATTAAAAGAATACATGATGTAACTTTAAGATTGTTTAGATCAATCGGTTCTAAAATAGGATCTTCTGAAACATTAATAGACCTAATACCTTTTCGTTCAAGTGCAGATGAAATGGACGAGGCATTGGATTTATTTACTGGAGATAAGGAAGTTGAATTTAGAGGTGGCTATGATAATGATGGTTTTATAGTTGTATTGCAAGATGACTCAATGCCTATAACTGTCCTGGCAATCTATCCAAGACTTCAAACTTTCGATCAATAAATTGATAAGAGTAATTAGTTATAAAGAAGTTCATGCAAAGGAAATTTTTTATAATGGTATGAATATTGGCTGTCCACCCAGTAAAGAAGAATATCTTTTATTCGCATCAACATTAAATGTTCCAGGTCAATCATTCACTGCGATTGATGAAGAAGGTAGAATTATTTGTTCAGCTGGTATCTTTGATCTTTGGAAAGGTGTTGGAGAGGCTTGGTTATTAGGCTCAAAATTTCTTAATGAAAAAGGAATATCATTAACCAGGCTTTTAGCCAAAAGATTTCAAATCATTATTAAGACAAAAAAGTATCAAAGAATACAATGTGTTGTTTCTAATGAATGGAAAAGCTCACAAAAGTTTGTTGAGCTATTAGGTTTTAAAAATGAAGGTTTAATGTGCAAGTATGGACCAGATGGTCTTGACTACATTAGATATGCTATAATTATAGGTAATTAAATATGTCCCCAAAATTAATGATGGCAAGTATGGCATCAACTGCTCTTTCAGCAGCATCTTCAATCGCAGCTGGTAGGCAACAGAAAGCAGCCTATGATTATAATGCTCAGATAGATGAAAGAAATGCCCTGGCAAAAGAAATCCAGGCAGAAGTTTATAAAAGAAACCAAGACTTACAAATACAAAAGTTTAGACAAGACTTTAGACGTTTAAATGATGCAACAAGCCAGGCATTTAGGAAAAATGGTTTTGTTGCAACTGGTGGAACTCCATTGTTAGTTGCCTTAGAAAACGCTCAAAATGCAGACGAAGAGATTGCAATAAAAGAATACAATGCATCTGTAGGCGAACAACAAATTAAAGAGAGTGCTGTTAATGATAGGTTATCAGCTAATTTAAATAGAATGTACGGACAAGCAGCTAAAAAATCTGGAATGATAGGAGCTGGAAATACTATTATGTCTGGTGCATCATTGCTAATGCAAAAATGAGATAATAATGAAAGTTCCTACTTACCAAACACAAAGTCAAAGGACAACTGAATCTAATACTTCTCCTTTAACAGCAAAGGCTAATCCTAGTATTTTGTCATCTCCACAAATAGCAATGAAAAATTTTGCTGATACTGCTTATAAAATATCAAGTGATTTTTATAAAAAAGAACTTAAAATTAGAGATGATAACCAATTAACATCAGCTGTTAATGCTTTTGCAGAAGGTTTGGATAATGCGTCTATTGAAGCAAACAAAGAACAAGATCCAAGTAAAATAAGACCAAAGTTTGACGAGCTTACAGCAAACTTAATATCAGACACAGCTAGTACAATTACAAGTAAAGATACAAGATCTATATTTGTAAACAAAGGAACCAGCTTACTTACCAATTATAATATTAATATAAATAACCAGGTGAGAAAAAAAGAAATTCAAAAAACTTTTGGAGAGAAAGTTAAAAGAGAAAAATTTTTAATTAATAATGCTGTTAATGGCAACAGTGCAGAAAGAGTAGCAGCTTTAGATGAATTGTTTGGTAATGATAGCATGGGTTTGCCAGGTCTTTATGAGGGAATGTCTGGAAACTTAATGGACCCAGGAGATGCTTTTAATAGAAGTGAAACAGTTAAAAAGCAAATAGCTAAAGAAAGAATAATAGTAGAATTTAATAGTTTAGATAATGTTGAGAAAAAACAAGCGTTTGTTGAAAATTTAAAAGCTAATCCTCCTAAAGATCTTATGCCTTTAACTGTTGATGATATATCCAGGAAATTAACTAACATTATTGACACAAATATAAATAAAGCCAGGACACTTAAAAACATTACTTCAAAAGAAGAAGTTTCAAAATTTTTGGATGGTTTGCCAGATATGAGTGAAGAAGAGTTAATAGAACAATTAGCTGTATTGAAAGAATTTTCTCCAGAAGATTTATTAATGACAGTTGGAGATTACAATAAAACAAAACAAACAATACAATCTCGCATACGTTTTTTACAAAATGATGCAGAATTAAAACGTAATAAAAAACAATTAAAAAACCTGGGTAATATACAACTGGAATTGTTTGAGGCTGGTGATGATGAAGAAAAAATTAAAGCTGTATTAGATAAAGTAAAAGAGATAGATCCAACATTAGATTTTTTAAAGCCAGGACAAATAGCTGCAATAGGCAATGTAATCCAAGCTAAAATTGAACTTCTTGAAAAAGAAGATTCTATTGATTTACTAAACAATGAAAAAATAAAAATAAAAAAAATGGCAATAGCTGGGGATTTAGTTGGTTTAAATGAAGAATTGCTAAAACTTCTAGGTGATGAGGACGCAGCAAAAACAGACGCAGCAAATTATTTAGGTACATTAAATGCACTTTCATCTGAAATATCTAAATTAGAAAGTAAAAGTAATGCAGCTGTTTCTGAATTATCTAAAAGGCTAAAATCATTTATGTCCATTATAGAAGGTGGTGGACAAATTAATGAAGATCAATTCACAGCATTAGAAGAAAAAGCTGCGAATCTTGGTGATTATGGAATGGCACTTATTCCCAATATTAACCAGGCAAAAGATCTAAACGCTATTTTAGGCAATATGAGATCTATGCGACCAGATATGGTCCAGGCAGCTACTTCAAGTTTTGCTCAAGGTTATTCAGTTACCAGGGAAGGACCAGATAGAAGAACAGAAACTATTGAGTTTGGTGGACCTGGAGTAAATACTGAATTTGAAAAAGTTTTAGTTAAAGCGTCAAAAACATTACAATCAAATATACTTAATGGATTAAATAATGATCCTATAGGATGGGCAGCTACTGCTGGGGTTTTAGATCAGCCAGGCGTGTTAATGTTTGATCCTAACGATATGGGAACAACAGCTGGTTCTATAGTTTTAAGAAGAAACCAGGCGTTAGAAGTTGCAGCACATTATGGTATGGCACAACCAACTTTTTTACGTCCAGGTGAAAAACAGTTGCTAGTCAATACACTTTATAATTCACCGAAACAAACCAGGCTTAATTTTCTCACAGCTCTTGTTCAGGGATTTGGTGCTGATGCTCCAGATGTTTTAGGTGAGCTTGCTAGTGAAGGTCCAGAGTTTGCTCATATTGGTGGCTTAATGTTACTAGGCAATATGTCAGCTGTAAATTTGGCATTAGATGGATTAGATCTAAAAAAAGATGGCATTACTGCAACTGATTTCACTTCAATAAATAAAAATGAAATTTTTGACGAAGTAGTAGGATCAGCTTTAGGTGCTAATATGTCTATGGCTGGGGACCTGGCAAGTGGTAGAAACATTGCTGATGCAATTTATTTAGCAATAGCAACAAAAAGAGGCTTTAATGTTTTTGAAGATGGTATTTATGAAGATGCAATACAAATGGCATTTGGTGCTAACCTGGATAATGGCACTGGTGGTATTCAAGAAGTAAGAGGAGAAAGAACTCTTGTTCCTCCAGGATTTACTGGAGATATGGTTGAAACAGCTTTAAATAGTATTACCCAGGATTATCTAAGATCTGTTGGTTACAATGTTGATGATGGTTTATTTAAAGAAATAAAAGGAAGTTTCAAAGCAATGTTTGGATTCTCAAGTCCTTATAAAGTCGTATCTGTGGGCAATGGTTTATATCAATTTCAACAATCTCTTTCACATCAAACAACTATTGCAGTTGATAATGATGGTAACATTATTCAAATTTTAATTGCTGATTTAATAGCTGCACAACAATGAGTTTTTTATTTAATGACAATAGTGCGACAGCTAATAATTCTGTCCAGCCTTACGCTACAAACTTTACTAACAAAGCAACTGGGTCTTTTCAACAAAACCTAGCAGCTGGTTACAATATGTTTATGACCAATGAAACAACCTGGTCACCAGCTATTGTCCTAGAGGAAGTTTGGGAACCAATCATTGATATAATGAAGGAAAGAGAACCCAATCTTGTGTTTGGTAAAAAAGATAAACTTGCAGATTTTTTTGGAATGTCGCAAATTTATAATCCAGCAACTCAATTAAGAATTGGTGTTTTAAATGATTTAGATGAAAGATTACGCAATGGTAATTCAGCTTATGTTAAACAAGCAAACAGATATTTAAAGCATATAAAAGAAAATCCAGACCTTTATCCAGAGTTCCAGGATTTATCATTAGAAAAAATAGAGCAACAAGGTAAGGAGGTTGCAACTACTAAAAGAAAAAACTTTGACGAAATAGCTGCACGTTCACCAGGATTTATAAAAGGATCTGCTCGATTTATTGGTCAAGCTGGTGGTGTTATCCATGAACCAGTTGTTGTTGGGTCTATGATACTTGGTGGTGGAATGAGTGGTGGTTTATTTAAAATAGCTTTGACCGAGGCAATCATAGGAGCTGGCTCTGAAGCTATCTTACAACCATCAGTAGCTCAATGGTATGAGGAACTAGGTTTAGAAATGTCCTGGGCAGATTATTATACCAGAATAGCAGCTGGTGGATTGTTTGGTTTTGGAACTCCATACGCAATAGCTGGAACTGTTAAAGGATTAAAAATACCAGCTAATTTAGTACGCAAAGGAATAGATGTATTTACCGAGGCAGCTGCAAAAAATATTGAACAATTAAAAAAAGCTGCTGCAAAAAGTAAAGAAGAATTAAGATATAAACTCCAGGAGCTTGGGTATAAAGAACAAGATATTGATTATTTTTTACGAAAAAACGAAGAGCTGGCACAAAACAACCAGGCTATAAATGAAGTAGCTGATGATATAGAAACTGTCGAAACCCAGCCAATTACTGATACAGCTGAACATTTATCTCGATTAGACGAGGCAGAGAGGGCAATAAACTCTAATGAGGTCCCAAATATACCAGAACAGCCAATATCTGATGTAGTCCCTCCAAAAAGCGTTTATGACAATGATCCACAATATGTAGATATAATTGATGTAGATTTTGATAAAGTTGAAGTAGATGCCAGGTCATTTCAATATAAAGAAGGTGGAGATGAATTTGGAGTGCTGCCAACATTGCAAGGGGTTACTAAATGGGACCCAATGAAAGCAGATTTAATTACTATTTATGAATATGCAGATGGTAGACAATTTGTTGCAGATGGACACCAAAGATTTGGATTAGCAAAAAGAATTAAAAAAACAGATCCTAACCAGGACGTAAGATTAAAAGCATACGTTTTAAGAGAAACAGATGGTGTTACTGTCGATATGGCACGAATAATGGCAGCTCTTAAAAATATTGCCCAGGGATCTGGTTCAGCTATTGACGCTGCAAAAGTTTTACGAGGTGATCCTAGCCAGGTAAAAGAATTACCTCCAAATTCTAGTTTAGTTAGAACAGCTAGAAATATGGTAAATTTATCTGAAGATAATTTTTTAATGGTTGTTAATAGAGTTATACCAGCAAATTTTGGTGCAAAAGTTGGTGAGCTGATACCAGATAATCCAGAGCTGCAAAGTGCAGCAATAAATGTTTTATCAAAAACACAGCCATCAAACATTGCACAAGCAACGTCAATAATTAACCAGGTAAAAACTTTACCAACAGATCAAATAAAACAAACAAGTTTATTTGGTGAAGAGGTCCTGGCAGAAAGTTATTATTTAGAAAGAGCTAAAGTCCTGGACAATGCAGTAAAAGAATTAAAACAAGATACCAGGACCTTTGCAACATTGATTAAAAATGCTAATAGTATTGCAGAAGAAGGAAACGTATTAGCAAAAAAAGCAAACGAACAGAGAGTAGATGATGACAAAAAAGCGATCCACTTCCTCGAAAAACTCGCAAACAGAAAAGGCGAACTATCAGAGCAACTCAACCAGGCAGCAAAAAGAGCCAGGGAAGATGGAAACACGAAGAACGCTACAGCAGATTTTCTCCAGTTTATCAGAAGAGCAATTGAACGAGGTGAACTTTCATCTATCGAGGAACTTGCTGCTGGAAACAATTACCAAGCTAAAACGAAAAGGGACCCAGGCAAGGATGAAGAGATCCAGGGAATTGACGAGCCAGGGGGAACTCAATCTCAACAACAAGCAGACAGTTTAATAAATGATTTAGACCCTCCACGAGAGGCTTTCCAGGAAGATTTAAATGAAAGATTAGACCTGGAAAGTAAAATGAACGCTGGTAATTTTACTGTTGAGCAAATAGAACAGCACCCAGCTGTTAAAAAAGCTGTCAATCAAATGTACGATATACCAGAAACAATTGAACCTGGTAAAAAGTCACTTGCAGATCTTACAGAAGAATATTTAGAAAATCGTACATTTATAATTAAAGATCAGTATGGATTAGAAAAAACTGTAAAAGGTTACACAACTGGTATTGCAGCTTTATATTCATATTTAGAAAAATTTGCCTGGTTAGATGATAATATAACTCCACCAGTAAATTCAGTAGCAAGAGAAAAAAAAGCAGTAATATTATTAGGACAACCAGCGTCTGGTAAAAGCTCAATAGCTAATCCAATCGCCAGGAAAATGAGAGCTATAATAGCCGATAGTGATGAAGCAAAAAAAATATTACCAGAATACCAAGGTGGTATAGGAGCAAACGCTGTTCATAGTGAAAGCTCAATGATTAATGATCTTATTTTATTTAATGCAGTAAGAAATGGAGATAATATTGTACTTCCACAAACTGGGGGAAAACTTGAAACTATAGAAAGAAACATTAAATTATTAGTAGATGCTGGTTATGATGTTACACTAGGAAATGTAGATGTAACATTTGAAAATGCAATGAACCGAATGATTAGAAGGTTTATAGCTCAAGGTAGATTAATTCCATTAGAAGTAATGAAAGAGATTGGAAATTTACCTAAAAAACATTATAATGAAATAAAAGGAAAAGTTAATGGCTACTTTGAAATCGACAACAACCAGCCAAAAGGCGAAAGGCAAACTCTCCTCGAAGATAGCAGAGAGTTCCTTAAACCAATCCCAATCGACTACAAGCTGGGGGGAGAAGGAACTGTACGCCAGGAACCTGGTGGAGTCACCACGAGGGCAGAAACTGGTAGACCAGATCAACCAGGAGATCAAACGCCAGGGCAAGTAGACAAAGATTTATTTGACCAAGCAGCTGATAGTCAGCCAGATTTAGACACAATTATTGAAGAAGCAAATTTAACAACTGGCAAAGTTGATTTAGATGATCCTTTTGCCAAAGGTCCACTTTCATTGGACGAACTTACAAAAGTTGTTACTGAACAATATCCAGGAAGATTTGATGTAGATATTGCTGATAATGGTGGATTGATTGTTACAGAAAATTCACCTTTACATAGAAATGCTGAAAAAATAAAAGATGATTATGACCTTGCCTTAGATGATCTGAAAGGGTATAAGGAAAGTACTAAAGTTGAGGAACCTATCGAGGACCTTGATATAGAAATACCAGATGTAAAAATTGATGATGCAACTGGTAATGAAATTCTTTCAACAACAACACCAAGACAAATAAAAGCAGACATAGAGCAAGATCAAAAAATGCTCGAGCGTCTGGAAGGTTGCGTATGAGCTTAGTAGATTGCATTGAAAATGCTTTTGATGAAGGAACAATTACAGCTGACCAAAGGCGTAATGCTCTTGACTTATTTACACAGCGACAAGTAGAGCTGGAAAAAAGTCAAGGCATGGGTAAAGCTGAAGCTGATGCTCAAGCTGGTAGAGATACTTTTGATGCTTTAAAATATGCAAGTGTTGAAAAACAAAGAAAACAATTAGCACAAATTAAAGCCTGGAAACAAATTGAACTGAATGTAAATGAATATAGAGATAGATCTGGTAATATAAACTGGGGAAGGGCAGCTCTTGCTATCCTGGAAGAAGATAGACGTAGTAAATTTTCTTCTGTAAAACAAAGGGTCCAGGCTGTTGAAAACCAGGCAATAAGAAATTTAGATAACTTTCTTGTATCATTTAAAAGAAATCTATTAGGAGCTGTAAGAAACAAAGCCAAGCTCGATAATATGGTTAGAGAGATTTTTGGAAAAGATACTGGAGATGTTGCTGCCAGGGAAATGGCAAGAGCCTGGTCAAATACAGCTGAAAAATTACGACAACGATTTAATGCAGCTGGTGGATCCATTGCTAAAAGAATTGGCTGGGGATTGCCACAAACACATGACGCAGTTGCTATTCGTAAAGTTGGTCCCAAGGAATGGGTAGATTTTGTTTATGATAGACTAGATCATAAAAAAATGATTGATGAACAAACTGGTCAACAAATCCCATTATTTGAAATTAAAGCTGTATTATATGATGTTTACGAAAATATAGTTACAGATGGATTAAACAAATTTAGTCCTAGTCGTGCTAAAGGTGGAAAATCATTAGGCAATAGAAGAACAGACCATAGATTTTTAATATTTGAAACTGCTGATGGTTGGTTAGAATATTCTGCAAGATTTGCAAAAGGTACGCCTTTTGATGTGATGATTGGTCATATAAAATCAATGTCCAGGGATATAGGTCAAATGGAAATCCTGGGACCTAATCCAGCGTCAACAATAGAGTTGATAAAACAAAATGTTAAAAAGTCTAATGCTACAAAAAAAGATGGGGAAAGAAGAACAAGGATTGATAATAATAATATAGACCAACTTTATAGTGCAGTTGCTGGACGTAATGATAATGCTATTGATTCAACTGTTGGAGCTGGTTTTGCTGGATTACGCCAAATATTACAAGCAGCACAATTAGGAATGGCAGCTGTCCTGGCAACAACAGATTTAAACTTTCAGCGTATTGCCAGGAGAACTTCTGGTTTAAGCCAGGTAAATATGATTGGTCAATATTTTAAATTGTTGCAGCCATTAGGAAGAAATGAACAACAAAAATTAGCTGTAAGATTAGGACTTATTTCAGAAGGCTGGCTTTCAATAGCGTCAGCTCAACAAAGATTTGTAGGTGAAATATCTGGTCCAGAAATAACCAGGCGTATTGGTGACTTTGTTATGAGAGCGTCTGGATTATCACCCTGGACCCAGGCTGGACGCTGGGCATTTGGAATGGAGTTCCTGGGAAATCTTGCTGATAATGTTGGAAAAACTTTTGACCAGCTGGACCCACAATTAAGACAAACTCTAAAACAATACGGCATAGAAAATGATAGCTGGAATATCATGCGATCTACAGATCTGTATGAGCATAAAGGAGCTACATTTTTAAGAGCTGAAGAGATTGAGGCAAGAACAGATATAAGTCCAGAAGTTTCCAGGAAACTTTCAACCAGGTTAATGGAAATGGTTGATACAGAAACTAACTTTGCTGTTCCTTCAACAAGTTATAGAGGTAGAGCTTTTTTAACTGGTGATACTAAACCAGGTACAATAGCTGGTGAAATGACTAGATCTTTTGCCATGTATAAAAACTTTGGCGTTACCCTGGTACATACGCATATCATGCGTGGATTATCCCAGGTAGGTTTTCAAAGAAAAGGGATGTACCTGGCAGATATGGTTATTTCAGCCACTATCATGGGTGGATTAGCTATGCAGATGAAAGAGATGGCAAAAGGTAGAGATCCTAGACCAATGAATACTCCACAGTTTTGGGGAGCTGCATTTATGCAAGGTGGTGGTTTAGGTATTTTTGGTGACTTTATGTTCTGGGATATAAACAGATATGGAAAAGGTTTACCAGAAACAGTAGCTGGTCCAGTTGTTGGTTTTGTTGGAGATCTAAACAATCTTACAACTGGTAATATTCTCCAGGCAATCAGTGGAGAAGATACTAATTTTTCAAATGAATTAATTAACTTTATAGGCAGATATACTCCAGGCTCTTCTCTTTGGTATATGAGATTAGCAATGGAAAGAAATATATTGGATAGGCTTAAATTATGGGCAGATCCAGTAGGATCCAGAAAATCCTTTAGAAGAAATGAAAGGACCTGGAGAAAAAATTATGGTCAAAAGTTCTGGTGGCGTCCAGGCAAACTTAAACCAGATAGATTACCAAACATTTATAACGCATTTAATTAGGAACTAACATGACAGTATCAAGTACTACTTTAACAGCTAGTGCTAGTGGTAATGGTTCTACGACTAGCTTTCCTTACGGATTTAAAATTACTGCTGCTGGTGAATTAGAAGTTTACATTAGAAGTTCAACTGGAGCTGAAACAAAAAAAACATTAGACACTCATTATACAGTTACAAATGTTGGTGTAGCTAGTGGAGGTAATGTTGTTTTTAGTACAAGTCCAACTGATTACACACCAGCAAGTGGAGAAACAGTTGTTATTAAAAGAGTAGTTCCTTTAACCCAGGCTACCGATTATGTAGAAAATGATCCGTTTCCAGCTGCAACACATGAAGATGCCCTGGACAAACTGACATTTATTGCTCAACAAATCCAGGAGGAAGTTGATAGATCTCTTAAATTGTCTGTAACAAATACTATGACAAGTACAGAATTTACAACTTCAGCAACTGACAGAGCAAGTAAAATCCTGGCTTTTGATAGTTCTGGGGAATTATCTGTAACTCAAGAATTAGGTACATATAAAGGCACAAGTGCTACAACAACTACAGCAGCTTTTGTTCAAAGAGATATAGTAAAGGGTTCCACAGCTGCACAACTTAACAACATTTATATTTGTGTAGCAGATTCAGTTATTGGAGATACTTTAACAGATACAGACCATTTTGAATTGTTGGTTGATGCTGTAGCAGCTGCAACTTCAGCAACGGCAGCAGCGTCATCTGCAACGGCAGCAGCATCATCAGCTACTGGAGCAGCTAGTAGTGCATCAACTGCGAGTGGTCATAAAGATACTGCAACTACAAAAGCTAATGAAGCAGCAGCAAGTGCCACAGCAGCTGCTAGCAGTGCCACAGCAGCAGCATCTAGTGCAACAAGTGCAGCAGCATCTTTAGATAGTTTTGATGATATTTTCTTAGGAGCAAAGTCAAGTGATCCAACTGTTGATAATGATGGAGATGCTTTAACAGCTGGAGATTTATATTTTAATACCAGCTCAAATGTTTTGAAAGTTTATAATGGTTCTGCCTGGCAAACAGTAGCAACATTTACAACTGGAATATCAAGTGGGAACATAGCTGTTTTTACAAGTGGTGTAGTAGATAATGATTTTTTACGAGTAGATGGAACTTCTATTGAAGGTCTTAGTGCATCTGAAGTGTTAAGTCAGATAGGTGGACAAGCAAGTTTGACCTTTGGCATCTCAAATACTAATGCAGTGAAAATAGACCATGCAAGTGTTGCAGATAATGACTATGCCAGATTTACAGCAAATGGTTTAGAGGGACTTAGTAAAACTGAATTAGCATCTGATATTGGTGCTGCAACATTAGCAGATAGTACTGCTTTAAGCATTGCTCTTGGCTAATATTTTTAATTTTAATTTTAATAGGAGAAAAATAAAATGGCGAACTCTGCAACAATTAATGTAACTGCGACATTGCTGCCAGATACTATATCTAAAGTAATTGAGGGTAGTTGCACAATTAGTCCAGCAGATGCAAATGACAAATGGTATTATAAATTTACCAATGTATCTAATTCATCAACAGATTTAATAGCTGGATATTTTTTAGATTATACTGGAATAGATGATGATACTGCACCAACGGCTGTAGCAAGTGCTGATAAAGTAAATTTTTTATTTATTAAAAACACTCATGCAAGTGCAGATGTTTATATTGTCCTGGACGCTGGGACAGCATCAACATCAGTTGGTGATGGAATTAAAATAGCTGCTGGTCATTCATGGTTTGGAAATTTACCAAATACAACAGTAGCAGATATTCATGCGATTACATCAACTGGAACAGTTGATTGTGTAGTTGCTGCTTTATTAGATGATGTTGCTTAAATATGGCAAATACATTTAAATTAAAAACAAAGTCTGGTGTAAGTACACAAGCATTTACTTTGCAAACTCTTTACACAGTTCCAGGGTCAACTACGACAATTATCTTATCACTTAACCTTTGCAACAATCATAGTGAGGCAGTAAAGGCAACAGTTAATATTGAAAGTAATACTTCAGATACTGAAACAAATTCAGATGTAAATATTCAGAAAGATATAGTTGTTGGTGGTGGTGGTAGTGTTGAGATGATGACAGGAAATAAATACGTTTTACAAGCAACAGATGTTTTAAAAGTTTCAAGTTCTGTTGCTGGTATGCTGGACGCATCTTTGTCAATTATGGAAATCACATGATAGAAACTCCAAACTTTCAAGGCACTCACTTATGGGAAAGACTATGCTGGGCAAAAGAAAACCTAGAGCCAGTTAAAAGTGATATTAGAATTGTATATGAAGATCCTAATGATATGGAAAGTCCAGCTAAAATATTAAGTCCAGACCCTAATTGGTTAGCTTGTGCAATTCAAGGTGGAATATTACCACCAGTAGAAGTTTATTGGGAATTAGAAAAAGATGAATCTCAACCAGATTTTGTTAAACATACCAGGGGATATTTATTACATGACACAAAACCTATTGAGGCTATGACAATAAAGGCAGCAATAGATTATTTAATAATGAAAGATGTTCCTCAGAGAATTTGGAGAACATGGGACGAAGGAAACAAACCAAAAATGGTTATATGCAGATTGCATCAACTTCCCAAACATAGGAAATGGCGTAATGCCTGGCAAATTAAAGATGATATTAAATTAGTAGCGTAGGAGTAAATATGGGAAATTTTATTTTAGATAAAGACGGCAATCAAATTAATGCAGTAAATGTATCATCAAAGCCGTCAGACAGACATTTTAGAAATGCCTGGGCAATTTCTGGTTCTGTTATTTCAGAAGATATAACCAAAGCAAAAGAAATTTTTAAAGATAAAATTAGAGAAGTAAGAAAACCTTTACTGGAAGCTGAAGATGTAGCCTACATGAAAGCATTAGAAACTTCTGACAGCTCTGCACAAACTGCAAGTATTAATAAAAAGAAAGCGTTAAGAGATGCACCAGCTAATAGTGCAATAACAAATGCAGATACAATTACTAAGCTCAAAGCTGCATGGGATACTTCAGTGCTTGGCACTAATCCATACACATAGGAGATAATAAAATGGACCAAAGATATAAGGGAAAAAACCATGATTCAAAATCTTATGAGCCAGCTATAAGAATTAATCCTCATAAAATTTTTAATAATGTTTTAGTTGATACAAATGACAGAGCAGTTTCTGCTGGATCAATAACAATAGCAGATACTGCCAAAGTAACTGTAAAAGGTGAGTGGACAATTGTATGAGTAAATTATCTGTAGATCAATTTAGTGGTAGACAAACTCCTGGTAGTATTACTCTTTCACTTGAAAATGATAAAAGCCAGATACTACAAGCTGCGATAGCAAAGGCTATTGTAAGTTGTACTTTAGCTGGTGCAAATGCAAATGCTGATGCATCACTTAATATAACTTCTGTAGTAGATGGTTCTACTGGATTAAATACTATAACAGTAACAAATCCTTTTTCTGCAACAAAAGCTGCTGTTCCTCAAATGACTAACCATGACGGACTTTATGCAAGAGGTGGTGCTGTTGATGATGCATCTGCATCAAGTTTTATAGTTAGAATGCATCAATCAGGTGGTGGTTTAAGTGATGATAATACAGACCACGCTATAGTAATTCATGGGCATTTAGCATGACTAGCCAATTAAATGTAGATACAATATTTGGATCAGATGGTTCAAAACCAGCTGCACTTGCAAAACAACAAACAGCAAAAGCCTGGTCAGTTATAGATGCTGATGCAACAACAGCAATATCTTTAGATAGCTTTAATGAAAGCACTACTGAAGATGCTGGTGCTGGTAAATATGGAATTAATTTAACAAACTATATGAGCCATGCAAATTATCATCAAGTTACAAGTCAATGTTATGATTCAACAACTGCCAATTATCAAAGATATATTGCTGGTGCATATAGTGGTGGAGCAATCGACAGAGATAAAACTACAAGCAATGCAAAGATAGGTTATTACAATAGTTCTTATGTAGATACTTTTATTACAGCAACATTAATCACTGGAGATTTAGCATAATGACAAGTATATTAAGAGTTAATTCAATTAAGACAACTGGTGATAAACCTATTTTAAATAGCACTGGTTCAATACTTCAAATTGTCAGTTCCGTTAATACAGCTTATGCCAATTCAACATCAAATTCATTTGTAGATATTAGTGGTACAGATGAACTTGGTAATGGCTCTGTTTGGGAATGTAACATAACGCCTTCATCAACATCAAATAAAGTTTTTGTTCAAGCAAATATCTCTAACAATGCTACCAATGGATATGTTAAGTTTTTTGATTTAGTAAGAGTTATAGGGGGTTCTTCTGAATCTATTTTAAGAGGAGATACTACAAGCAATAGTAGAACAGATTGCACTCTTTTTTTAAGAGAAGAGGCACAAACTGGAGGAGATGCTAATGCTATAATGTATTTAGATTCACCAGGATCTACTGATGAAGTAACATATAAAGTTCAATATGCAGTTCAATCTGGTTCTTCAACTATAACTGTTAATAGAAGTCAAGACCAGGCAAACAATGCTTGGTTAGGGAATGGAGCAAGTACAATTACTTGTATGGAGATAGCTGGATGATTAGTATAGTTGAAGCAATATTAGCATTAAAATCAGATGCACAAGTTAGTACAGCTAATGAAGATATAAATAAAATTATTTGGCATGATGGCAACCCAACTAATATAACGATAAAACAAATTACAGATAAACAAGCAGAACTTCAAACTGCTTACGATAATAATAAGTATCAAAGGGATAGAGCAGTAGCTTATCCGTCAATTAAAGACCAGTTAGATGACATTTATCACAATGGAATTGATGGCTGGAAAACTACTATTAAAGCAGTAAAAGACAAATATCCTAAATAATTTTTTTCCCAGGCGTACATGAATGGATCCTTTATCAGTGGCAGCTGCGAGCTTTGCAGCAATTAAGGCTGGAGTTACGGCTGGACGAGAACTGCATGAGCTTTCAAAACAAATCGGCACTCTATGGGGTGCAATAGACCAGGCAAGATCTAACCACAGCTCTGCCAGGAATAGTCCTTTTCGTGGCTCTACTGAAGAAGAGGCTATGGAAACTTTTGTAGCTTTGCAAAAAGCAAAAGACTTTGAGGATCAGCTTAGAGAAATAGTCCTGGCAACCAGGGGATTTGGTGCATGGCAAGAGCTAATTAAAATTAGAGCAGACATTAAAGAACGAAAACGAAAAGCAGAAATTGCCAGGAAACTTGCACGAAAAGAAAGACTAGAAATGATAGGAAAAATTATACTTATATGTTTAGGCGTAGCATTAGCAGCTGGTTTAATTGTAGCTGGTGTAATGATTATGCAAAAGCAAGGAGTGCTATGACTCCTGGTAGAATAGAACAATACAAAGCTGCCTTTGATCTTAACAAAGATGGTACATTAACTACAGAAGAGATCCAGCAAAGCAAAGAAATAATGGAGCTGGAACTTAAAGAGGAAAAAGCAGAGGCTCATAAACGAATGACCTGGGTAAGTCTTATAGCAATGATTGTATTTACTGGATTTTTATTTAGTCCAGTTATAAGTGTAGCAAAAGTTGATGCCCTGGGAGAAATCTTTGGATTGTTCTATCTTGCCCAGGCTAGTGTCATTGGCTTTTATTTTGGAGCTACAGCTTATATGACCAGGCGTTAATGTTTTGGGTCCTGGTTGTTTTTATAAACGGACAGCCAGCTCCATATTCAGAGATCAGCTTTTCATCATTGAATAGCTGTTTAGAGATCCAGGCGAAATTACGAAACCAGGCAATGCACATGGAACGAGCTGGGGATAACTCTCCACAATTCTGGTGCTTGCCACAATCTAAATCAGAAAGTCAGTAAATGGATCTAGTACATATTATAGATGGTTTAATTGCTTTAATAGTTTTGGGGGGTGGTTGGTTTTTAAGTACCCAAGCTAAAGAAGTTTCAAGACTAGCCATACTCCTTAATAAAACCAGGGAAGATTACGCAAAGCGTGATGATGTAACTGTAGCTATTAACAGACTTGAAGAGAAGGTTGATAGAATATTGGAGAGAATGAAATGATAGGAACTATACTTGGAGCTGTTGCTCCCATTGTTGATAAGTTTGTTGAAGATAAAGACCAGAAGAATAAATTAAAAGCAGAGCTGGAACAAAGTTTAATATCTTTAAATCTTGCCCAGGCACAAGCCAATATAGAGCAAGCAAAGCACAGCTCAATATTTGTTGCTGGAGCTAGACCAGCTATCATGTGGATAGCAGCTATAGGTCTATTCTTCCACTTTATAATCTTTCCCCTGGGTGAGTGGGTCATTGCAATTTGGTATCCAAATATGTTTCTTCCAACTTTAGATACAGATCAACTTATGGCACTTACACTTTCATTATTAGGATTAGGTGGAATGAGGTCCTGGGAAAAGTCAAAGGGCATAGCTCGCAAATCATTAAAAGAATAGGAGATAATACATGGCTAAAAAACCTGGATTATACGCAAATATAAATGCACGAAAGAAGAAGGGGATAAGCAGACCTAAATCTAAATCAACTATAACTAAGAAAGCCTATGCAAATATGAAAGCTGGGTTTCCTAAAAAGAAAAAGAAAGGGTAAATTATGCCAAGAAAAGGACAAGGTAGATTAGCAAAAGAAAAAGCTAAACCTCAACAGACTAAAGCTGTAAAGAAAACAACTAAGAAAAAGTAATGCAGCTTTCAGAAAATTTTAGCCTGGATGAAATGATAAAATCTCAAACAGCAGAGCGAAAAGGGATAGATAATTTTCCAGACAGAGATCACATTGAGGCTATGAAAAAACTTTGTGAAAATATTTTGCAGCCTATAAGAGATCACTATGGCAGACCTTTTATTGTTTCTTCTGGCTATAGATGTCCAGAGTTATGCCTGGCTATTGGCAGCTCTATTAAATCTCAACACGCTAAAGGACAAGCAGCAGACTTTGAAGTGCCAGGCATAAGTAACATGGTACTAGCTGAATATATAAAAGATAATCTGGAGTTCGATCAATTAATTCTGGAATGCTACAAAGGTGGTAATACTGGCTGGGTACATTGCAGCTACATACATGAACCCAGGAAAGAAGTATTAACTTTTGATAGAACTAATGGTTACAGAACTGGTTTAATATCAGATATAAAATCTGAATAGTTATGAGGAGTGCTTGGGGTGTCGAGTATTCCTCACCATAGTTATGAGAGTTGCCTGGTGAACTTACAACACTACGAAAGGTCCTCCTTGATTTTATGTAGCAAAATGTAATATTTCCTCGATACCAGGTAGCTCTCACCAGCATTTGGTCTATAGCATTTTTTAATCATAGACCAATCATTGACCAAATTTTCGTGACCGAACATCAACGCTCTTGACCGAAGATCAACGTAATGGTAGGAATATCAACAAATGACGTTGATGTACGATCATAGGCAGTCATAAAAAATGATGGGGGACACCATTTCAAATCTGGTCACCCCGACCACTTAACATATTGATTTTGTTAAGTATTATTTTTTTTATAGACCAATCGTAGACCAAACTATTTTATGAAATAGGGGGGTCACCAGTAACAGCCTTGTAATTGACGTTAAACGTCATTATATTAAGTATATAACATCAAGGAGGTTACAGTATGTTAGACAATGTTAAATTAAATTATGTTCCATATTTAAAGCAATGGTGTGTAGATGAAAGGGTTATGGTCCAGGGTAAACGTCAAGGACCTAGATCTTATTTTAATACTAAAGAAGAAGCTGGTAGATATTTAAAATTATTAGAAAACGAAAAACCTAATAACTCTAGTGGCAGCTTTCAATGGACAATGAAAACATTAGTCCAGGAATATATCAAAGAAGAAAAATCTAGGTTTGATATAGGCGAGGTTGGTGATAGCGTTTACACAAGAGTTCATTTTGTTTGTAATAGCTTTTTAAATTATACTGTTGACAGTATGCTAGTTGCAGATCTTAAAGTTCATTACATAACAGCATCAATGGTCCAGTTTGAAATAATGCAGCAGCTGGTTAAAGGCAGAGCTAAAAGAACTGTCCAGGAACACCTAGCATATTTAAGAGGTATGTTTAGTTTTGCAGTTCAAAAAGGCTGTAGGACATCTAATCCATTTAATGAAATAAAACCCAAGCTCACCAGGGAAAGCAATCTTTCAGTTAAGAAAATTAAAAAGATTGACCCACATATTATAACAGCTGCATTGAATGAGCTGTCAGAGCCTTGGCAGCTTATGACAAAGTTTGCAGCCCTTACTGGTTTAAGATCTGGTGAACAAGTTATATTAACCTGGGGTGATGTTGACCTGGATAATTTAACTGTTCATGTTACTAAAGCTCTTAAAGGTAAATCAAAACAATATACTAAAATTGGAGATCCAAAAACTTATAACAGTAGAAGAAGAGTTTACCTGGACCATGCTCCAGAATTAGTAACAGAATTAAAAGAGCTGTTTATTAAACAAGGTAGACCAGCTCCAGATAAATATGTTTTTCCAACTAGAGATGGCAGCTATCAGAAAAGAAGAAGGAAAAGAGAAAAACTTCAAGCAGCTTGTAAGAAAGCTGGCTACGATCAAATCACCTGGCATGACCTCCGACATTTCTACGCAAGTATCTTAATTGCCAGGATCCCAGAAGATATAAAAACCATTAGTGAACAGCTCGGTCATGGTAGTACCAGGATTACTGAAGAGGTTTACGGACATTGGATTGATGACCCATTAAAAGAGAACTCAACCAGGGCAAAACTACAAAGAGTAGGGTCAGTTCTCTAAATAATCTCGTTTTAAGAGTCACCAGGGGGGTGTAATTAACCTTCCTGGTATATAAGGACCCAAGAAATTACCCTCTATTCAGAGGGTTTTTTATTGTGCATAGCTCCTTCGAGGGACGCAGCTAAAATATTATAAGCTAATTTTTGAAACTGTACCTGGTCGTATGGAATTGAATAAAATTTACCATTAACAACTACGCACATTTCACCAGGTCTAGGATAAATTAATATCATGTCTGGTAAATTCTGATTGGAGTCTTTCGATAACGACCTTGGGTATATAAACTTTTGAACCCATTTTAAAATTGAAGATCCCATCTTTTCCTTCTCTGTGTAATTTGCAAGCATGACGTAAACGCTGTTTGTATTTATCTATTACCTTCCCATCTTTATCCAGGCACTCTTCCCCATAAAAATATGGAGCTGCCTCCTCAAGAGTGAACATAGATTTTTTATCGCTTACCAGGGAAACCAACTTTTTCTCCTTGTGTTTTAGGTGCAGCTGAAGATTGACCAGGTGTTAAGTCATCTGAGTTATTAAACATTTTAAATTTCATTTTATCTATCCAACCTCGAGCTGGACCTTCATTGCGTTCACGAATATTTACTGACATTTGAAAATTATTTTTAATCATTAAATCAACTATCTCATTTATTTGATTGTACTGTTCTGTAGTAATAGGAATTGGTTGATTTGTTTCATTGTCCCAGTTATTTTTTGGCTGGATCCAACAACTCACCTGGTAGTCTGGTCCTACTGTTATATTACCTATTGCCCTTATACTTGCATTACTAAAATTACTGTTCGCCATTTTCAAGCTGTTCCTTTCTCATGTTAAAAGTGTGTTCAATATCATCTGCTAAAGATTTATTATTTGTTTTGTCCCATGCACGCAGCTGCTCAATACTTGAATAATTTTTATTTATCCAGGCGTGAAGTTGTGCCTGGTGTTTGCAAGCATTGATTTCAGCTATCCATTGCATAGACTTTTTATGCCAGATATTTTCATCTCTACTCACATCTGGATCATCTGGTATATCTTGTATTGTTACATCTGGCAGCTCTTCGTTTTCTTCCTGGTGCTTTCTTATTCCTTCAGCTTTTTCTATTTCATTTATACTGGCATACTCGCCACCATGTATGCCCAGGCTTGCCAAAGCTCTGCCTATAGCTGAAGTTTCACAATTTTCTACAGCAGAAGTTTCATTTACATGAGGTGAATTTGCAAAAACTCTACCTCTTACTTCTTCAGCTAGTCCAGATCCAATAACTTTTTCATTTAAAGTTATAAGTGCTTTTACTACAACTTTTTCACCATCATTGACCAGGATATTAGTATCTATTCCGTAATCCATACCAAAAGTTTCTCTAAATATTTCCATGCGTTTAGATACCTGGAGATAATTTTTACCACCTTTTACTCTAACGCCTTCTTCTTGGACCCTAGCGTTAGCTTTTTCCATTGCAGAAATAATCTGTATAGTTGTTCCACTTAAACTTTCAGCTGGTATTGTTTTCTTCATTCCCAAAATTTCCTTGCCTCTTTAATTATGCCTGGTGGTTCTCTCCAGCAAAGCTCAGAATAGTCAGTTGTCACCATCTCAAATAACTGTTCTTTAGTGCTGCAAACTTTTAAAAATCTTTCTGTTACTAGATTTTCTTTAATAATGTTTTTAACAATTCGTGCCAGGTTTTCATTAGACAGCTCTGGTGAGTTTTCCTGGGTAAATAATCTGTAGTCTTTTGCGTTAGCGTACACCAGGAAAGGAGGAAGTCCTCCATTTACTGCCCAGAAACCAGCCACCTGGTAAAGATGCGATTTCTCGAAAGGTCCAGATAAAGTTGAGGGAAGGGACGCAGCTCTCCAGCCAGTTTTTGTATCTGCTATAGTTGACCATTTAGTTTTTAAATCTCCACGCCTGGCATAATCTGGCTTGGTATTATATGGCAGCTCATTCCCTGGAAGTAATCCCAAGTAATCAGTTTCACCAACAATTTTATTTTCTTTTTGCAATGCCTGGGTCAATCCTACGATAGCATTTTTAGCTACTAAGGGGACTTCTTCGTAGTAGCGTTCATACTTTTTAAAGTCTGTCCCTTCGTCCCATTCTCTATGCTGATATTTAAGTAGCATTTCTTCCTTTACAGATTTCAATGCATCCTCAAAATTAACCTCGTTAATAATAACCAGGTCACATATTGCCTGGACAGCTCGTCCAGCTAACATATTAGCATTGTCTGATTGGTTACGTTTAGGATCTAACTTATCAAGAATTGCCCAGGCATCTTTCTTTTTATTACTGTCAGAACTTTCGTCCTTAACAATTTCCCAGGCGTTTGAAATTATTGGTCGAATATGAACCTTATCAAAGAAGGCTTTACACCTTGTTTTACTCATAGGGTTACTATGATGTAGGTAATTATGGCGTGTTGCCCAATCTAATTTTAAAGGTTTCATAAAAAAAGTTCCTCCAGTAATACTAGAAGAACTTAATTTAGATGACGTTATACGTCAATACACTTGATATATTTTTTTTATTACATTGACGCTGATTTAGCTGTACCCTTGATTAGAATAGTTATTTTTTTCTCCATCAGTGTAAGCGTCAATGAATTGTTTTTGCAGCTGAATCACTACTGGACACGCCCATTTAACAACGATTCCTTTATAGTTTGGCGATTCTTGACTTTTAGAAACTTCCCACATTCCAGTTATATCAAATGTATCACCATCTGATCTTGGCATTAAACGTCCAGTTAATACTACTTCTTTATTATTTATGACAGCTCCACATATTGACCAGGCGTTTATGCACCTTTCATCTATGCACTTATCTTTATTTTGCATATCAAAAATATCAACAGCTCCATATTTTAATGAATTGGGGTTGGTTGTATCTATTCGTTGTCCCTCAAAATGAGAGGGAAAGTTTGTTGGAAGATGCAATTCGCCTGGCTCTTCTAAAGTAATTGTTTCCCTGGTTAAATATTTTCTAGTTGTTTTAATCACTAGTGGCTCTGGTTCAAACTGGACCACTCCAGGGGGTAGCTTTAATAATTCAGCTAATTTCAAAATATCTTCACGACTTGCTTGTTGTTTATTTTTAAGCCACCTATTTAAAGTTTCTGGTGGTTTATTTAAATCTTTAGCTAAACTCGCTTGCGTGTAACCATGCCTATCCATAGCAGTTTTAACTAATTTGTTCATAACATTGTTCCTTACTTTCTCTTCTAATTTATTTTTACAACCTTGAAACCTCTCGTATTGTTCCAGGTTGATAATCGTTTTCTTCTGTCCTTTCCAGTAACTTAACTGGTTATTTAATGTTCCTAAGCTCTTCATTAAATTTACTCCTTGTTACATTTGTGGGTGGTGAATTAAGTCTAATTTTTAAACCCCAACCCCATATTGTTCTGGGTCTTAAAGACCACTTCATGTCTAAACTCTCTCTAGTTTTAAACAACCATTTAGCATTGCATGAATAGCTTTTAAATTTGTGCAGAGTAAAGTTTCTATACAAAGGAAAAAATTCTCCATTTGGTGATATAAGTTGATTAAATGCTTTTAACATTAAAGTTGCCCTTCTCATTTTTTTATACAGTGTCGATTAATGACAATATATAAAAAAAAGTATTAATGATATTGACTAAATACGTCAAGCTAATTTATATATAAAGTTATGAAACTTGACACCTGGAGAAAAGAAAACGGCTTGAGTTATAGAGCCTTAGCCAAAAAACTGGGACAGAAGGAGGCAACAATTGCCAGGCGTTGGTGCTTGCCACCTGGTCACCAGGACCAGCTCATTCCACGAAAAGGTCCAAACATGGACCGAATCATGGAAGTAACTGGAGGAGCTGTTATGCCTAATGATTTTTATATGAGAGATGCCAGTGGGTAAAATGTCCAGGGACAAAGGAGCTAGAAGGGAACGTGAGCTGGTTAATATCTTCAAGGATAATAACATTCATGCAGAGCGTGTTCCCCTATCTGGTGCAGCTGGAGGACGTTTTTCTGGTGATGTTGATATTTATATTAATGGCAAAAGTGAACAGCCACTTGTTGCAGAATTAAAAGCCAGGGCAAACGGATCTGGCTTTGTACAATTAGAGAGATGGCTGGGAGAAAATGATCTCCTGGTTTTATGGCGAGATCGCCAGGAGCCGTTAGTGGTTCAAACTTTATCGAACTGGATAGGAGTTAAGTAAATGCAAAAGAAAAAAGGCAGACCCAAAAAAACAGAAGTTAATTATTTAAAAGGGAAAACTAAAACNGAGNAAGANNTGTTAAAAAAACCAATNAAAANNTTAAAAGANATTCCCCAGGAATTNAAANCAAANAANANAATAGGNTTNTGGGCGTGGNTGTTCCCNAAGATNTGGAAATAGAANTNAGAATTAAAAATGGTCGTTGTCCCAGGTGTTTAGGTNNGNTGCATNAAGTCCTGGACAAAACAAAAGACCAGGAAAAAATNTTAAAATGTTTTATCTGNGAATTAATTATTTCAGAANGNGNATTGCCAAATGAAAAAAAATAGTTTATTTGGTTTTACCAGCAACGGAGCAAGGCAAGCAGCAAGACCTCGAAGTAATGCTCCCTTTAATACTTCTTATTTATTACAAAGCTTAAACAAGAAAACTAGTTATAACTATCAAAGAGCTGTCCAGGCTAATAAGTCGCAGCCATTCCAGGAACAAGAAAGACGAGTCTTAAAAAAATTAAGAACCAAACTTTCTATTTCAGATTACAAAAATTTTTACCAGGCATTTTACACACAAACAGCATTTAAACGCTTTGCAGTTTTAAAAGACCTGGAGAAACGGCTTGGACGTTAGCAAACTTAATACACTTGAGCTTGACGAGCTGTTCCAGGAGGCAGCAGAAACAGAACGCAAGCTACCACCAGCTACAAGAAAGGCAATGTTATCGAGCTGGATCGAATATGACCCAGGCTGGTCAGCTTATGGATACACAAAGTTAGAACCAACCAAGCTCAAGGCAACAGCTGAACAGATCACCAGGTTAGACCACGCCCTGGACCTGGGTTTATTAATGACAACGGAAGATAGACGGCTGGTCTGGGCAGTTGCACATTCGGCAGCCTTTCGAGATCGAGGNCCAGCCTGGACGAAAATAACCAGGCTGCTNGGTATGAAAGATCCTCGCATAGTAAAAAGGCGTTACCTGGATATCCTGGTACGCCTTTATTACGTTTTGAAAGCTAGAAGTTAGCTGTATTTAAAGTGAGTAGCTCCGTCCTGGTCCTTGTAAGCCTTGTCCCAGGCGTAACCTTCAACAATACATGGTCTTAAATGTGTTCCGTCCTGGTTTGTATATCGCATGATATACTTTTTACCATCTTGACCAACATGACCTTTTTTATTCCATTCTTCTTTTGTAATCTTAACGTACTTAATTCCATTTATTTCAATTAAGTCCATGTATTTTTTTCTCCTTTCATTTATTTCTGCAATTTCTTTTTTATCCAAAAACATACTTATTTAACCTCCAATCCGTTTTTAGCAATACAAGCAGCTGCTTTGTAGTTTATCGCCTGGTTAATAGTTTTAAGAGCTTTTTCTTGTTTAGCGTTTTCTACTTCTGGATCAGCTCCAGCTGGTCTTATCTTCCAGGTCACTTTGTCCATGACCTCGTTAAAAGCATTGACCTTGCAGATTTCAGCCTTCTGGGTATCTGTAAGCATCTCCCAGTATTTGTCAGCAAAAGCAGCAATACCATCTGGATCTCTGTTGCAAGCTACATATTTGACGTAACCATTTGCCTCTTGGACAACTAAAGCAGCTGTCAAGTAAGTTCCTTTTTTAGGCTTACACCATTGACCAGTTTTAGGGTTCTTTGTAGCGTAGCAAAACCTATCACCGAAACCTTTTTTAGTTTCGACCCAGTAACGTCTTTGAGTCTTGAACTTGTANCCCCAGGGATAGTTNTCTACCTGGACACCAGTTTCNAAGTCTTTAGCCTGGGGAAAAACTTGTTTAGTTTGCATNAACATAATTATTGGTCCTCCTTTTTTAAAACGTTAAACATAGTGCCTTTTTTACCAACGTAATATTCTTTTCCAGTAAGCTCTGTCATTGCTTTGGCTCGTTTCAAATATTCTTTATACATTTGAAAACCAGCAACATCTTGATCTTTAATTTCATCAAATGGCTTTTTGGGTTCGTTCATATANTCAAAATAGTTATCCATTTCAGCTTTAANCTTTNGTTGTCTTTGAGTTAATTTAATTTCTTTTTTCATTCTAACTCCTTCCTACAACTTTAATATGGGGTCATTGACGTTTAATGTCAATAGCATTGACGTAAAAAAATGTTATTTACAGAAAAAAATGTCAATGAGCTACCTGGAACAATGGCATTTCAGCAAGCTCAATGCCTTTGACCTTGGCTGCTATTCTGTCTGCCATCTCTCTAACGTGGTTAATAAATTTCTTTTTAGTTCTGCAATGGTTAATCGCTACGTTGCAGCTGTCAGCACTATCAAAACCAATCTTATCTAAAACACCTAGACCACGCATCATGTGGATCCAGGGTCTGGTGATATTGAATTTTATATCCCAGTAATTCATATGGGCAAAAACTTCTTTTATTCTCTCCAGGTATTCGCTACCTGGTTTGTTCCTGGCTATGTCGTATTCCTGGCAGCTGCCGAAACCAACAAAATTAAATATTCTGTATAATTTTTGTAACTGGTCCAGGCTTTCGTTCAAGTGCCAGATCGCCATAGCTCTCTCTGGGTATTTAAGTTTTTCCTGGTGAAGTGCATCTTTGATAAGCTGTAAGTTATCTTCCTCGTTGCCTTCAATTACATCTGGAATAACAGCTACAGCCTGGGGACATCTATCCATTGCAGCGTTTGCCCAGGTATAAAATCCGTCCCACCAGGCAGCGTCCAGGGTAATTCCTTTTTTCCAGGCAGTAAAAGCTCCGTTGTCTAAAATAAGGATCTGGTCCTTACCAACCANCTCAATACATTCNTCAAGCTGCTCTGGGTTCATATAAGAAACGCAAAAGCTCCCACCTTTNAGCTGGGGAAGTAATCTCTTAGGTGTTATCGGTGTTCCATGAACTAATCTTTTCATATTGTTGCCTCCTGGAATAGATCTTGTTGAACTGGTTTGACCTGGACACCAACAATATCAGCCAGGCTTTTGCCATGTCTGAAAGTGTGACCAATCTTTTTCTCCAGGTCTAAATACTTGTCTAAAAGTGTTGGATTTAACTTTGCTGCAATCTTAAGGTCTTGCTCTCCAGCAAGAACACAAAAACAACAGCTCAATCTTTTCATTCCCTGGTCATACGCCCAATGTCTTTTCTGACCAGCGTTTTCTATAATCTTGAAAACTTCTTCAGTAGTAAGGTCATGGATTGGCTGGAAAGTTACCCAGGTTCTGCCAGCTGTCTGGTTTCTTGGATCCAATTTCCAGGTATCAACTTTTGCCCTTGCTGGACTTTCTTCAGCTCTGAAACCCATGCAGCTGATGATTAGCTTTGTATCTCTTTCGTTGGCAAGTCTGCGAATAACTTTTTCACAAGGACCTCTTTTAAGATCACTTGTGCAATATCTTTGAGCAGCACTTGGAAACATCTGGCGTTTCTCAATCATATCAAGCAGCTCCTTCTTGCTGCCATCTTTGTAAATGGCTTTCGCAATGTGAAGCTCTGTATCAATGTTGTTTCTTATGTGGTCCTGGACACCACCCCATTCTACAAACTCACCGAGATCAGCATGGACAACTTCGATCTGGTCAGCTGGAACAAGGCTTTTAATTACCTGGTACATTGCCTGGCTATCCTTGCCACCACTATGATTGACAACAACCAAAGCTCCAGCGTCTACCATCTTCTGGAACTCTTCCTGGTGTTTTAAAATTGTTTCGGTGAAAATCATTACACCTTTTATATGGACACTATGACGTTTAATGTCAATACCCTTGATGAAATTAATTTAAAAAAAGTTATAAAACATCAAAATATTGTTTGACGGAATGACCTGGAAAGTTTACAAATTTCTATAAAATAAGGTTANTTCTTATATATTTCCTCCCAAGATGATATATTTTTCACTTTGACTTTATTTTAAAAACATTGTTAAGCACTTACTAGGACCAGGGCAGCTCAAACTGTCCTGGCTTTTTTATGGGAAAATTACGAGTTACAAAACAACAAATGAACTTTATCTGTGAGCAGCTCATGGACGGCAAGAGCCTGGCGAAGATCTGCGAAAGNAACCAGGACCTTCCAAGCTCCAGGACAGTAACCAGGCATCTCCAGGACAGCGAGGAAAGCTATTTACAGTATAGGAAGGCACGAGCTATCCAGGGCGAGCTGCTGCGTGATACAATCATAGAGCTTGTTGAGCGTCCTTTGCCAGAAGATCCTAAACTAGCTCAAGCTGAAGTAGGACGCAGACGCCTCGAGGCAGAGCAGAAGGACAAGTATATAAGACAGCTGCAACCACTAGGAATTAGGGACAAGGCAGAAGATAAGAANGACCAGGTATCTGGAACGCTGACATTATCCTGGGAGTAAGTTCGTTTTTTTCTACGCATTTTGTCCTGGGTCGCACGCACGAGGAAAAANTTAACCAGGCTTTGGTCAACGATTGGTCTACAAACTGGCTGTAGTCGTTGCTGGAGCTGCAAAGGGTCACCAGTTTACAGCTATGGACCCCCCATTCTGCCAGGGTTTTCTTGGATTTTTGACCCCCCACACCCCCCAAACTTNTGGGCGTGCGTGCTATATCATTATGATACCAGATAGAGGAGGTACAGCTTGTGGCACACATAAGCATACCATATAAACCAAGACCATTGCAGAAGGAACTGCACCAGGAAATATCAAAGCATAGATGGTCTGTCGTGGTATGTCATAGACGCTTTGGTAAAACAGTTGCAGCTATCAANCANTTGCTACGAGATGCTATCCTTACCTCGTTGCCTAGTCCTCGATTTGCATACATTGCTCCAACGTATAGGCAAGCTAAGAATGTAGCCTGGGACTATTTAAAACANTTTGCTGGTGCAATACCTATGACCAGGTTTCACGAAACTGAGTTAAGAGCAGACTTGCCTAATGGTGCGAGGATCCAGNTGCTAGGTGCTGAAAACCCAGACAGTTTAAGAGGAATATATTTAGATGGTTGTGTCCTGGACGAGGTNGCTGATATGCCAGAGAGCTTGTTTCCAGAAGTTATACGTCCAGCGTTATCTGATAGGAATACAAAAGAGAAACCGACCTGGGCGTTATTTATTGGCACACCTAAAGGCACTAATGCTTTTTATGATTTATTTGAGGCAGCACAAGACCAGGAAGATTGGTTTAGTGTTATTTATAAAGCAAGNGATACTGGCATTGTTGACGAAGAAGAGCTTGCAGCTGCCCAGGCTATGATGACACCAGATCAGTATGCTCAAGAATTTGAGTGTTCCTGGGTNGCGAATGTACCTGGGTCCATTTATGGCAAAGAGTGCCAGGCAGCGTTGGAAGATAAGAGAATAACAAAAGTTCCTTATGATATGACAGCAAAAGTTGATACCTGGTGGGACCTTGGTATTGGTGATAGTACAGCTATCATTTTTACGCAGAGCGTAGGAAGAGCTGTTCATGTTATAGATTTTTATGAGAATAGGGGAGAAGGCTTACCCCACTATGTAGATGTATTGTCCAGGAAGAATTATCTTTATGGGACTCACAATGCACCACATGATATTGATGTTAGAGAATTAGGATCTGGAAAATCCAGGAGAGAGATTGCCTGGGACCTGGGATTNAATTTTCGNGTTGTTCCNAAACTTCCCCTGGAAGATGGCATNCACGCAGCACAGCTGCTTTTAGCCAGGACCTGGTTTGATAAAGACAAATGCAAACACTTTTTAGAAGCCTTACGTCAATACCATAGGGCATACAATGAAAAGACAAGATCATTTCGTGCAACGCCAGTGCATGATTGGTCCAGCCACGCAGCAGACGCCTGGCGTTATTGTGCTGTTGGTATTAGAGAAAGTAGGGAGTTTGACAGACCTCCCCAGGCTTTTGCCGATAATAAATATAACCCTTTAGGAGTTGCAATATAATGGGATTTTTAAAACCAAAAACACCACCTCCACCACCACCNCCTCCTCCAGCACCAGTAGTTAGACCAAAAAATGCTGTTACTTCAGAGGAGCAGATTGTTAAAAATAATCTGACAAGAAAAAAAGGAAAGAAATCAACAATTCTTTCTGGACCAATGGGAGATACAACACAAGCTCCTATTGAATATAAAAGTTTATTAGGGAGTTAAACATGGGATTTCTAAGATCAAAAAAAGAACCTTTGCCAGTTTCAAATACTGCACCAGAGCCAGTAAATCCTAATCCAGTTATTAGGCAAAATGAACCAGGTATGACAGAGGATATTTCTGTATCTGGTGTATATACGCCAGCAAAAAAGAAAACTACGACAGATACATTGATGACAGGTCCAAGTGGTGTTCTTGGTCAAGCTCCAATTAAAAAGAAAACTTTATTAGGTATGTAAATGTCAGATAAAAAAGCAGAACAAATTGTAAAACAGTTTGGTAGTTTAAAACAGCANAGANCNAACTGGGAAAGTCATTGGCAAGAAGTTGGNGATTATATTATNCCCAGGAAAGCTGATNTTACTAAAGCNAGAANNNGTGGNGATAAANGAACNGANCTNNTTTTTGATGGTACAGCTCTTCATGCAGCTGAACTATTATCAGCNAGTTTNCANNNTATGCTGACCAATTCCAGTACAGCCTGGTTCTCTTTACGCTTTCGTAATGCAGAGCTTGATGGAAATGATGAAGCAAAAGAATGGCTGCAATCGGTAGAAGATGTTATGTACCTGGCTTTCTCNAGGTCAAACTTCCATGAACAAGTCCACGAACTGTATCACGATCTTATTACTTTTGGTACAGCTGTGATGTTTATTGACAGCGATCCTAAGTATCAGCTGCAATTTTCAACCAGGCATATATCAGAATGTTACTTATCAGAAGATGAGAAGGGCAGAGTTGATACAGTATTTCGTAAATTTAAAATGCCNAATCGTGCAGTGCTNCAAAGATTTGGTGANAAGGNNTTNTCCACAAAAAGATTAGCAGAAATTAAAGATAAACCTTATGACACTACTACTTTACTTCATGCAGTTTTTCCAAATGATGAAAGAGATATAACAAAAGTTACCAACATTAATAAGCCTTTTGCGTCCATTTATGTGGACCATGAAGAAAAAATAACATTATCCGAAGGTGGCTTTGATGAATTGCCATACTGTTGTCCCAGGTATTTAAAATCTTCATTTGAAATTGGGTATGGTAGATCTCCAGCAATGACAGC